>JANNDY010000054.1:0-5259 GCA_031378345.1 Emticicia sp.
AATCCACTCTACGATAACTCCATAAAAGAAAAAAGGGGGTTGGTTGGAACGCACCGCTACCGAAGGACTGGGCGTCCCCGTTCCTTTCAACATCGGTTTCATGGCTTGGCTTTCAGCCACCACGAAACCTTAGTTATTGGCAGATGCCGCTTTTGTCCGTCCGATGATGTGTCCAATGAGCAATAAAAGTCGCAAATCCAAAGTCCCACGAGTTGTTGCACTACTTACTTGCAGAAAGTTTTTGTTTGACAAATCTGACGAATTCAACTGAAACCTCGGCAATTTCAGCAATTTGGTCAAGAGTTCGATTAGCTTCTTTCAATAGATATGCTACAAAGGTTTCTTTACCTTTGTCAAAACCTATCAAATAGGCGACATCTTTTTTTTCATCTATGTATTTTGCTACATTATCCATAATAATTTCTTTTAATTTTAGTTCCAAGTTACGTAATTGGGCTAATATACGCAACTGATTAAAGTATCTTTTCAACGAAAAATCTCCATCAGAAGTTTCTTCAATACGTTGAATTATCTTTTTTATTGCATTTTCAGGTTTTTCTTGCTTGAAATTAGCTAAAATTGCTAAAATAATTTCTTCGGGTTTGTCTGATTTTAGAAAACTTTCATAGTCAAGTTCCGAAAATGTGATTAGCGGAAACTCGAAATTCATTCTTGGACGTTGCAATTTAGTTGGCATTTTTGGCACGCCATCACCTATAAAGATAACAAACTGTTCAACAGGTATTTTATATTTTCTTTCAAGCATAAGGTAATAATCGCCCATACGATATACCATTTCGAGTTCATCAGCTAATTGAAACTCAATTTGCAATACAAACGTATTTCCATGTATGTCAGTAATTTTCTCCAAAACATCAGCTTTCCGTTCTTTGGTGTGCTGAATATCATCTGGTAATTTTTCAGATGAAACGGCAGTAATTTTGAGTATATTTTGCATTATACTCGGAATTACTGCTTGTATGTTCTCCTTGAAAATCTTGTCGTATTGATTTCCTTGTTGTTTTTGATTAACTGATTTCATGTAGCAAAGTTACCGAAAATCCAATACTTTGCAAAATTTGAAAATTGTACATTTGGCAAAAACTGTTTTATTGAACTGGCGAGGTGAAGTCAAAAGTTCCAAAACCATATTGTGAATCAACTTTTTCAAACATTTGTAGAGTTTTTGAGTTTATCTCACCAAATAAGTTCACTTCGTAGTCGCATTTATATGAATAGTAAGCAAATAAAATAGGCACTAATTCTTTGGGGATTCTATGAAAATTCTCTACACTATCTTTCCATTTTGGGTCATTTGTAATTTTAAAGATTTTATACTCAATGTCCTTTATCATCTTAATTACAGATTCATTGGTTAGCCATTCAGGAAGGGCATTTACTCCGATGGCATTTCCTAATCTTTTACGTCTTAAAATTTCATCGTCCTTTGGTTTTCCAAAAATAAAAAAGCTATAAGCCCAAAGTAGTAATAAAATAATTCCTATAATGACAAAATACAAATCGTTGGAATCTTCGTTTTCTAAACCCGACATTGAGATTGCTCCCGCAAATAATAAGCCTAAGCCAATCAAAAATGAGAAAATACGTAAATATCCAGCTAAAATGCTTTGTTTGAATGGGATACAGTCAAAACCGGACCTTTTGTTATAATCACTATGTGTTACAAAAATTGAGTTTGCAGGATAAAGCGGTACTCCTATCAAAACAAACTTAGTTTCAATAAATTGCTTGTCTAATTCTTTTACTTTTCCTAAAAATACACTTCCAAAAAGCATAGATTTTTTTATTTAAGGTTTAAATTTGATTTAAAAATTCAGTTTGATATTGTTTATAGACGAAGTAAACTATTAAGTTTACACGTATATAAAGTCCTATGAGTGCGGTTTTGCGGTTTCTGCCAACGAAGAGGTATTGCCGATGTTTGGGAATTTGAAATTCGTCTGCTTGTAACAAAAGCAAAATAAAAGTACAAAAGCTGATGATAAAATTCTAATGCCAAATAGTAATTCTTATGCCCGAACCAAAGCCAAATAGAATTCTAAATGTTGATGTTTATTCCGTCAGCCCAAATATTGGCAATACAATGTTAGCCGTTCGTTGTTTTATTTTTCTACAATTTGTGTTAACCATTTAAAGTAAATATCATTTGTTTCCTCGTCTGGATACTCATGTGCTTTGTTCTCGATTAATCGTTCTGTTACTGCAATACTTTTTGATTTTAGTTTAGTTATTAATTCCTCTATTTTGGAGATTGGTAATGAACCATCTTTTCTTCCGTGATAAATAAATACAGGAATATTCAAAAAGTTGGTTAGATACTTATCGTCTAAAAAATTAGGATGTCCTTCTCCTAACCATTCATTTGCTAAATCTGGGTGCCCAGCGAATATGGCAACTCCTTTGTATAAATCTGAATGTTGGTAGAATGTTCTTAATGCACCATAACCTCCCATAGAAAAGCCACCTACAATTATTTTATTGGCATCCACTGAAAAATGAAGTTTTACATCTTCAATTGCTTCTATAATATCGTTCTGCGAACTATCCGAAGCATAGCACTGATAAATATCTCTTGCCAATGGTGCAAGTTCTATAAAATTCCCTCCGCTTCTTGCACTTTTTAATAAATTTTGTTCATCTTGACCACTACCGTGAAGAAAGACCAATAGCGGATATTTTTTAGTTGGGTCATAGTCTTTTGGTAGTTTTATTGTGTATGGTTGATATGTATTGTCATATTTTGATTTAAAAGATCTTCTATAAGATTTTGCAATTCCTTGATAAGGGTCAATTCCTCTTAAAAACTGAGAATATTCAATTTCAAACCCGAGATATTCATCGAAAAGTTCTTTCCCTGTTTCATAAACTTTTAGTGTGTTTAAATTATTTTCAATCAGATTCATTTTGAATAACAAAGTGTTAATAGTTCCAATTTTTAAAGCATTACTGTTATTTGAAATTTTCATTCTCATTTCATCGAAATTGAGTATCGGAAAAACAATAAAATCATATTGGGCAATAGTTTTATTATTTGATTTAACAAATAAATTATAACGATTTGGGAGTAATCCATTAAGGTCGAATTTCAATATTTCATTTTGTAATTTTTTGTTGAGTTTTAAATTTATACTTCGATTGAAGACTATTTTTGATGAGTCGTTTTGAATTTCAATTTCGATTAATTTTGAACGACTTTTATTGGATACAGAAATTAAAGTTAAGAATAGTGGTTCAGCAACACTGATATTTCTTTTGTTAATTTTTGCAGAAATAAATTCTTTGTTTACTGTTTTTGGTTTCTCAAAAATTATATTCACGAAGTTTCTTTTAGGAATTTCCTCATCCCATATTCCTTCGTCTTTTACAACCGAATAACCGAAAGCGTTGTTATTCGGTATTGCTTTTGCGAAATATAAATTATAACCCAATTGTTCAGAAAACCATGGGTGATAAGGTTCAATATCTTTCCATGCTAATAATACCTCAAAACCGCATTTTCCATCATAACATTTTTCTTCAAATTGAGTTTCAATACTTAGTTTTTTCCCGATGTTTTGCTTTCTGTTATAATCCCAAATGCTTTTTCTTGCTAAGGAATTTTTATCTTTTGTTGCTGAGAACACAATATCGTAATATTCATCTGTTAAAGAATCTTTTTGTGGTTTTGCAAGCAGGAGTTTGAAACCATCACCATTTATAAATCCTCTATCTCTGTTTGTAATACTGTCAGCTTTTGTTTCTATGTATAAATACAAATGCGTTGATGTGTATGCCATACGATATGTTACACCAATAGAATCTGTATCAAGATTGTCGAAACGATAAAAATGATTAATTTTTTTTTCTTGAAGATTTCTTAGTCCATCATCTAATTTACCATCTACGAAAGGAGTAATTTTTAAAAAACTAATTTTATCAGGCATTAAATTCTGCCCAAGTCCGATTTGGGTAATTATTAATAGAAAAAAGAGGATTTTTGCTTTCAATTTAGTTTTACATTTATTTTATTGGAAGTTGCATTACATTCTTGAATTCTCCGAGTTTTTTTACAATGACGGCTAACGGACAGGTATTGCTGCAGGTGGGATATTTTATAACGTCCAGCCCGGAACCGCTGCCCAATTGAAAAACTAAAGTTGAAGTTAACAACAAAAAGCCAAATAGATATTCGTCTGCCCGAACAAAAGTACAGCGATGCAAACAGCCGAAGTTTCAACGTCCAGCCCCACTTGCAGCAATACCAATGTTATGCGTTCGTGCTATTGCTGGTTCAAAGTACAACTGTTTGAAATTCTAAAGAATGTTTGTTTCAAGTTCGTTATTGTGTGGCTCAAGTTGAGTGTCATTTTTTATTTTCGGCTGCGTAAAGCTAAAATTAGAAATATAAGTCCACCGAAAAAAACTCCCAACCCCAGCAACAAGCAAATCGTGTTTGTTGTATGTCCTAAAGTTGTTGTCCAAGCAAATGCATTTAAGAGCCAACCTAAAATCATTGCCCCGATAGAAATAAATATTTTGTTTCGTCTTGTCAAGTTGCAACTGTTCGTTTAATGTGTCATTTTATTAGTCAAGTAAGGAAATAAATTCTATTCCACCAATTCGTCCGTCTTTGAGTAAATCAATTACAATGTCTACCTTGTCAACAACTATGCAGTCGTCATGCTGCCATTCTGCTCCTGGCTTGTTTGCGTTTGTGGAGTCAACAAATTGGAAGTATGCCTTATCCCTCCAATGTCCGCCATTAGAGTTGTTCAATGCAACAATCAAATCTTGTCTGTCAGGATATTGTTCCTGAACAAGTCCAATAATTTCTTGCATAGTTAAGTTCTGATTGTCGGTTATATTATTAACCATTGTCGCTGTTTGTTTATTGCAGTCAATTTCAGGTTAGCAGTTTCTCTAAGCATGACGCATAACGAGCAGGGCTTTGTGCAGGTTGGGAAATAGAATTCCGTCTGCCCGGAACCGCTGCTGATTGAAAATATAAAGTTGAAATTAAGAACAAAAGTTCAGCGATGTACGTCCTGCCCGAACAAAAGCCAAACAGAATTACAAATGCTCATTGTTATTCCGTCTGCCCAACTTGCACAAAACCCAATGTTGAACTAAACCTTCGGTAGCTTTTCCTGAGTAAAATTCATAATTTTAAGGCAATTTAGAAATTTAAAATTAAATATTACCATGACAAAAAAAGAATGTTGATGAGCTACGGCAAAATACTCTTGTAAATCGTGCCAG
>JANNDY010000081.1:0-2413 GCA_031378345.1 Emticicia sp.
TGGCAATATTGTCTGTTTTATAACACTTAAATAAGCTTCCAAAGCCTTTCAGATACTCATTAATTTTTTTTCATCAAATATTTTCATGCTCAAATTTAGTTATAAATATATTCTAAGTTCAGAGTGCCAAAGTAGAACTAATTATATTGCTGTTTTCAGTATTTATTGGGTTTGGTTATTTATTGAAAGAATTTTCTTCATTTATTTCCATTTATCAGGAAAAAAGGAATGATGAATTTTACAATAAATATCTTCAAAATGACTTAAAAAATTTAAGCTCAACATCCACAGGATTAATGAAATATTCATTCGCCCTAATGTCATTTTTAATTTTACTAAAAATTGCTGGTGTTAAAGAATTAAATGAGAATTTCTTTATTACGGTTTTAGTTTTTCTTATTTTTGAATCTCTTCTTTTTACATTTTACCTATTTATCCAAACTATTGAAGTAATTGTTTCAAAATCTAAAAATTCAATTTAAAAGGATTGGATTGTTTATTTCAGCATAGTAAAAAGTAAACAATTTCCTTATATTTGCTTCATGGAAGCATTATATACGGACGACAAAATATTTATTCCGATTATTTCGGATTACGGTTTCAAAGCTACTTTTGGCAATGAAGCAAATACGCTATTTTTGCGTAAGGCTTTGCAAGCACTAATCAAATCTGAAATACCAATAAAAGAAGTCAAATTTGACAAAAATACCTTTGAGGGTATTACCCAAGACGGCAGAAGTGGTATTTTTGATTTAGCTTGTACAGACGAAAATGGCAATCATTTTATAGTAGAAATGCAATATGGTGATGCCCCAAGTTTTATTCAACGCATGAAATTTTATGCTTTGCACAAGTTTAACGCAATAGTCAAAAAAGGTAAGTTTGACTATTCTACGCTTGCAAAGATTTACTGCGTAGGTATTTTAGCAAACGATATCAACTCTTATAAGGACTACCATAACGTTTCAAACCTTAGAAATGAAAAAGGCGAACTTATTGACGACCAAATGACGTTTATTACAGTAGAACTTGAAAAGTTTACCTTACAAGAAACTGATTGTCAAACAGATTTACAAAAACTGATTTATACGATGAAAACAATACATACACATACATTTACAAATCCTATACAATTCCCTAAGTTTTGGGACGAGGACTGGCTCAAAGTTGCAATTGATGAGTTGGACAGTCGTAAAATGACACCTGACGAAAAGGCTTCATTAGAAATACTTATTGCTCGTAATGCTGAATCGGTGAAAGCTGAGGGTAGAAAAATAAAACAAGCGAGGGATTCAGAAAACTTAGCTGTAAAAACAACAACAGTAACGAAAGCCTTATTAAAAGGTCTTGATATACAAACAGTTGCGGACATTACAGATACTACCTTGGACTTTGTTAAATCTGTCAAGCGACAACTTTCTGCGAACTAAAACTTGACAGACTTTTTGCTAATGGACACTTGACTGGCGAGAAAAGCGGCAGCCGCCAACATTGTATTTATGAAAAAGGTGGCGGACGTAAGTAATTGAACATCAGTACATTAATCAACATTTGCACCAGCGGACGGAATACTATGAAGCAGTTGGAAGTAACTCAACTTTGGAACAAAACCCAGCACCAGTTACGGGCTAACGAGTTCCAAATCCCCCCTTCTTCATAAATACTTTTTCGTTGGTGGCAATTTTTGTGTAGACCATACTATTTTAAGAACATAGACTTTTAAATAAACGATAGAATATGAAAAATTTGCTTATTTTTTTCACGTGTATTTCATTTTCTGCTATTGGACAACAGCCAAAAAATATTGCTAAAAATGTAAAGGAAATTAAACCACTCTGCTACCTTGACTCTTCTCTAATTGAAATAGAGAATTTGTATTTTGACCCAAATAAAATTGCAGATGTATATATGCCGAAAAACACTTTAGATACATTAAGACCTCAAGGAAGAATTTTTATTAAATCTAAAGAACCTAAATCGTTTAATTTTTTGACAATTGCTGACATTCAGAAAAAGTATTTTACAAATACTTCAAACTCAACTACAGTTTTTATGTTAGACAATGATTTTCTAAAGAGCATTGAAAACTTTAGAGTTGACTCATCCTACATTCTTAAAGTAGAAATAATCAATTCCAAGGAATTGGCTCATTTAAACAACTTAAATGCAGACTTTACAATTTTGAGAATATTTACAAGAACAAAAGAAAATATTGAGAAACAAAACAGAATTAGAATTCGTGGACAAGAGCTGACAATGACAGAATAAAACTGCCACCAATAACTAAGGTTTCGTGGTGGCTGAAAGCCAAGCCATGAAACCGATGTTGAACGAAACCTTCGGTAGCGGTGAGTGCCTACCAAACCCTTTCTTTGTTATGGAGTTATCGTTGAAGCTACAACTACTCTGCGAG
>JANNDY010000126.1:0-62579 GCA_031378345.1 Emticicia sp.
TACAAGGTGATTCTATGAGAAAACGTAAAAAATTAGATGAAAAATCAAACCAATAATTACATTTGTATTCCGCTTTTTATCTCCTAAAAAACTGGTACACTTTCACGCCACTTACTGGTACACTTTCACGCCATTATACAACCTTGGTCCAATTTCAAATATAAAAATTGAATTACCAGATTATAAAGAACAAATCCGTATTGCTAATATTTTATCCGATATGGAAAACGAAATAATAGCGTTGGAAACTAAACTTGAGAAATACCGAAAAGTAAAATTAGGCATGATGCAAAACCTATTAACAGGAAAAATAAGATTAGTATGAGCAAAGTCGGACAAATAGAACGTGCCACACAAAACCGCATTGTTGCTTTATTTCAGCAGCAATTGAAGTACCGTTATTTGGGCAATTTGGAAAAGGAAGAAAATAGCAATATTGATGAAATCTTACTAAAAGCACATTTAACCCAACAAGGTTATAGTCCGACACTCATTAGCAAAGCCTTATTTGAATTTAAAAAGATAGTTACCATCAATACAAATGATGATCTTTATCAAGCCAACAAAAATGTATATGCAGCCCTCAGATATGGCATCAACGTAAAGGAAGAAGCAGGGCAAAATAAAGAAACAGTTTATCTGATTGATTGGAAAAACCCACAAAACAATGATTTTGCCATTGCCGAAGAAGTAACCATTAGAGGGCAGCACAACAAACGCCCCGATATAGTTATTTACATTAATGGCATTGCTTTGGGCGTTTTAGAGCTAAAGCGTAGCACGGTGTCAGTTTCGGAAGGCATTCGCCAAAACAACGACAATCAAAAACACCTTTTTATCAAGCCGTTTTATACTACTATTCAGTTGGTAATGGCAGGTCAAGACGTGGAAGGCTTGCGGTATGCCGCCATTGATACATCTGAAAAATACTATTTGAAATGGAAAGAAATCAACGAAGATTTTAACCCCAACGATACCTACCTTTTAGCACTCACAAAACCCATTAGGGAGCAAGCCGAGCAAGCTGATAATCTTTTAGATAAGAATATTATCGAAATGCTTAACAAGGAACGCTTGCTTGAAATTATGCACGATTTTGTGGTGTTTGACCGAGGGCAAAAGAAACTTTGCCGCCCTAATCAATACTTTGGCATCAAAGCCGCACAGCACAACATTGCTCCCCTCTCTTTTGGAGAGGGGTCGGGGGTGAGGTCAGAGGGCGGTATTATTTGGCACACGCAGGGCAGCGGCAAGAGCCTAACAATGGTATGGCTCACTAAATGGATAAGAGAACACAACCCTAATGCAAGGGTGCTGATAATAACCGACCGAGACGAGTTGGATAAACAGATTGAAAAGGTTTTTAAAGGCGTTGATGAACACATCATCAGAACGAAAAGCGGGGCAGATTTAATTGAAAAACTAAACGATACAACGCCATGGCTTTTATGTTCGCTCATTCATAAGTTTGGCAACAAAGAAGAAGGGGCAGCCCATGCTGGGGCAGCCAAAGCCGCAGATTATGATAGTTATTTGGCAGAGCTAAAAAGTAGCTTACCTAAAAACTTCAAGCCCAAAGGCGAATTTTATGTGTTTGTCGATGAATGTCACAGAACACAAAGCGGTGATTTAAACAAAGCTATGCGGCAGCTATTAGGCGAAAAAGCCGTATTTATTGGCTTTACAGGAACGCCATTAATGCAAGCCGACAAGCAAAAAAGCATTGAGGTTTTTGGTAAATATATCCATACCTACAAATTTGATGAAGCCGTAAAAGATGGTGTGGTGCTTGATTTACGCTACGAAGCCAGAGATATTGAACAAAAAATAACCTCATTAGATAAAATTGATGCGTGGTTTGATAGCAAGACAAAGGGTTTAACCGATTTTGCTAAAACCGAACTCAAGCAAAAATGGGGAACAATGAAAAAGGTGTTCAGCTCAGTAGGACGCTTGCAAAAAATTGTTGCCGACATTCTTCTGGACATGGAAACCCGTGAGCGACTGCAAAACGGCAGGGGTAACGCTATTTTGATTTCAGACAGCATTTATAATGCTTGTCGTTATTACCAGTTGTTTCAAGATGCAGGTTTTACAAGGTGTGCCATCGTTACATCATTCGCCCCATCGCACAGCGATATTAAAGGCGAAGGAGAAAACCACACCGAAAAGATAATGCAGTATGGCATTTACCAAAAAATGCTAAACGGCAAAACCCCCGAAGATTTTGAAGACGAAGTAAAAAAGCGTTTCATAGACGAACCCGCACAAATGAAACTCTTAATTGTAGTTGATAAGCTACTAACAGGGTTTGACGCACCGAGTGCCACTTATTTGTATATCGACAAAAGCATGAGAGATCATGGCTTATTCCAAGCAATTTGCCGAGTAAACCGATTGGACGGAGAAGACAAAGACTATGGTTACATCATTGACTATAAAGACCTATTCGGCAGCTTAGAAACTGCCTATAACGATTTTACTTCAAAAGCCTTTGAAGATTACGATAAAACAGACGTTGAAGGCTTGTTAAGCGACCGATTGGCAAAAGGCAAAGAGCGTTTGGACGATGCTTTGGAAACAATAAAAGCCCTTTGCGAACCCGTAGTACCGCCCAAAGAAACAAAAGATTATATTGCCTATTTCTGTGGTAATCCGCAAATAAAAGAAGACCTGAAAGACAGCGAACCCAAGCGAGTAGCCTTATATAAGGCAGTTATTTCGCTTATTCGTGCCTACGCCAATATTGCCGATGAAATAGAAGAAGCGGGCTATAAACCCGCTGAAATAGCAGCGATTAAGCAAGATTTAAAGCATTTTGAGAGTGTTCGTAAAGAAATTCAGTTAGCCAGCGGTGATTGGGTAGATTTAAAGCAATACGAACCAGCGATGCGACACTTGATTGATAGCTACATTGGAGCAGAAGAAAGTCAAAAGGTTTCGGCTTTTGATGATTTTAGTTTGGTTGAATTGTTGGTAAAAGACGGCAAAAGTGCTTTGGATAAATTGCCCGAAAATATCAAAAAGAACAAAGAAGCAATGGCAGAAACCATTGAAAATAACTTGCGAAAAGTAATTGTTGAAGAAAGTCCAACCAACCCGATTTATTACGAGAAAATGAGTATTTTGCTTAACGAACTAATCAAGTTAAGAAATGAAGAAGCCACAGAATACGAAGAGTATTTGAAAAATATAGTTGATTTAGCGATAAAAGTAAAAAAGCCTGAAACAAGCAAGGAGTACCCAACAAGCATAAATAACCAAGCCAAAAGAGCGTTATTTGATAATTTGGATAAAGACGAACCTTTAACAATTGCCTTAGATAGTGCGATTATTGAAGGTAAGCACGATGATTGGGAAGGCACACTTCCCAAAGAGAAGCATTTAAAAAATAAGGTTGTAAAACCTGTATTAGAGGCATTCAATAAGCCCGAAAAATTAGACCCAATTTTTGAAGTTATCAAGCAACAAAGCGGGTATAAAGGATAATGGAAGAAGTAAAGGTTTTAAATATCACCGCCCAGCTATCTATTGATGTTGTTCGTAAGGACATCAAGAATATGCACTTAGCAGTTTATCCGCCTACGGGCAGGGTGCGTATTGCAGCACCTTTGCGAATAAATGATGAAGCGGTAAGGCTTTTTGCCATTTCAAAAATTAGTTGGATAAGAAAGAACCAGCGTAATTTTGTGGCACAAGACCGACAAACCCCACGCCAATTTAAAGAGCGAGAAAGCCACTATTTTCAAGGTAAACGCTACTTATTGCGAGTAATAGAACACGATGCACCGCCTAAGGTATTATTTAAGACAAAGACCTATATAGACCTGTATGTAAGACCCGATACCGCCACAGAGCAACGGCAAGCCATCATTAATGAGTGGTATCGAGCAGAAATAAAAAAGCTCATTCAGCCTATCATTGATAAATGGCAAAGCCGTATTGGTGTAACGGTTGATGATTGGCAGGTAAAGCAAATGAAAACCAAGTGGGGAACTTGCAATATCGAGAAAAAGCGAATTTGGATAAACTTGGAACTTGCTAAAAAGCCCCTGAATTGTTTAGAATATATCGTTGTTCACGAAATGATACATTTATTAGAACGACATCATAACGATCGCTTTTTGGCTTTAATGGAAAGCTTTTTGCCACAATGGAAGTTTTACAAAGAAGAGCTAAATCGTTTTCCAGTAAGTCATGGAGAATGGACTTATTGAGTTGAAATAGTCGGAAGTTTGTAGAATAAAATTAAGAAGAAAGCAGGTGAAATTGTTGTAGCGATTTTTTATATTTGGAAAATAATCAAAATATTTGAAATGAAAAAAATTTCAGAACATCCAATTGCAGTTTTGATAGGTCTGACAAGTTCAGTAATTGGTATTATTGTTTTTCTTACAGGCAAGTCTGATTTATCCCAAATATCTAATTTATCCCAAATGTTTGATAGCGATAAAAAAAAGGGTTCTATTTCAGACACTTTGTCTGATGTTAACAATTTAAAAATATCGGAGGAAGAAAAAGATAAATTAATACGAGAAAACCCTTTTTTACAAAACTTTGCTGAACCATTAATTACTTTTGAAGAAATCGACTCTTTATTTTATTTTAATCCAGCTATTCCTGAATATTTTCAAGTTAAAAAAGGGAAAGTTTTAATAGATAAAGATTCTGAATTGATAAAAATATCCTATTTGTTCGGAGAAAGTATGTCTCCGACTTTTATAATGGCAAGAAAGGGAGAAACCATAATAGAGAAAAACGAGCAAGCGTCATATCTTGAAGGTTTTTTTAATGCTGTTATTAGAAGTGATGGTGAAAATGATGATACCAATGTTGTTGAACTTCCATTAGAAGAGGCGAGGTTTAAATACATTTATATTGGTGGTGAAGCATTTTATTTTCTAAAAAGAGAACTACAATATTTAGATAGTAAAATGCACATACAACAAACATTTTACGTGGGTTTTGTGAGAAACCACCTTATAACTATTATTACCCAAAGTCCTAATAAAAACTTTAAAATGGAAGAAATGAATTTGAAGTTAGTAAATTCTCTTCAGTTTCGTAAATTCCCATTTGAATAATGCCAAAGCCAAAACACGAAATACGTTTTTCAATTGAGACCATTGAGGATATGATGTATTACAAACAGATATATATCTACTTTGATTTTTTATCGTCATTGGTTGAAAATAATTTTTCACTTTCATTTTATAGAGGTGATGAAAAACTAACTACAATTAATGATGCTATTCATTTAGAAAATTTTAAAAGGTCATTCAAATTTATCAAATAAGATAATTTATTTTTATCGTTTTTGTTCATATACAAACATCAATCTACCCATGTGCTACAACGCCTCATACCTCGAAAAGAAAAAAGCCATATAATTTTTTCGGAAAACCGTTTCATGATGCTTTTTGGAATGCAATAACTAATGACTATCAACCCGCCCAAGCACTTTTTGAAGCAAAGAAAAAGTATGCAGCCGAAATGCCACATAATTTAACAAAGCCATTCTCGATTGCTGTTGAAATGAAAATATTGCGACAATTTACCTGCCTTGGATTAGGTTGGTGATTTATCTGATTATAACTTTAAAAAAAATTAATATTATGGCAAAAAAAACAAAAAATGACATCCTACAAAACTGGGAAATCATTGCACCAAAAAGGAAAGAAATTTCAGGCGTTTTACCATCTGTAGAAGTTACTGGTTTATCATTTGGCAGTATAAAAACTAAGTATAGTGGGGATTCCCAAGATTCCATTCCAAATAAAGCGAATATGGATAAACAATGGTAATTATTTGGCATCTGCCCATTGAAACTGTTTTTCAAAGACAGATTTCAGATTTTGGAAAGGATTTTGGTTTTGTTTTCTGATAGTAGAGATAAAACCTTGAATACGGGCATAGTGATTTGCTCCAGCCACAGTTCTAAAACAAGCGGAGACTTTTTGTTTTGTTTTTACGGCTCTGATATCTCTTTCGGCTTGGTTGTTGGTAAAAGGTAAACCTTCATGAAAAGCAAAAGAAAGAATGGCGTCCTGATTAGCAGATAATCTTTCGAGTAGATTTCTGCCCTTTGATTTTGCAATTTTACCTTTTTTACCTTCTATTTTAATAGGTATTGGTTCTTCTGCAAATCCTCGTTGGCAAATTTGGTGGAACTCTCGGACATATTTTGGTAATAGTTCCTTGGGTAGAATAGTGTCCTTGGAGAGGTGAAATAAGTCTAAGAGATATTTTTGCATACACACAGCCCATTGACTGTTTTTTTCTATTAGAGCCTGAAGTTCTCTTATTAGATGAGCATTACAGATAAGATGCTTGGCATCAGATAGCCCAAAGTAAGAAGCCCAACAATCATGCATGAGATAGTTTTTGAAATTGGGTAATATACTTTGAAGTGACTCAATGGCTATCTTTCCTCGCTTGGGATGAACAAATAAATAAGTAAACAGGGCATTTGATGCTACGTGTAGCCACTGTAAAGAACCTGCACAACGCAGACCTGTCTCATCGGCATGAAGAACATTGGATTGTAAAAGTTCTTCCTTAATCTGAGATTCGATTGGTTGTAAATGTTGATAAATCTGTTGATTGGCACTAAAAGCCGTTGATTCATTGAATTCATAACCATATAAATCGCCAAATAAATTACTGATTTTATGAAAGGGAATTTTAAAATCAGTATTCAAGTAAACCGATAATGCCTTGATATTAGGACCGTATTGTACTGGACTATTTGATAAATAAGTAGGCAAAAAAGCCTTGCTTTGACATCCACAAGTACATTTACTGACTAACAGTTGATGCTCGGTAATCAATAGCTTTTCAACTGGTAAATCGAAAACTTGATGAGATGAACCAACTTTTATCACATCTGATTCGCCAAGATTTCTCTGACAAGATGGACAAATCTCTAAGTGATATTTTACCACTAAATCAGGGCTGGTAACCATTTGAAGTGTTTTTCCAACATTACCTAATTGCCCTCCCACAGATTTATCTGTCGTTTTGGGTATCGCTGGTTTTTTAGCATAGCCATCACTTGAAGGGGGTTTGTGAGAATTTGAAGAATTTTTCTCTAAGCGGGATTTGAGTTCAAGATTCTCTTGACGAAGCAAAATATTTTCCTCTCTCAAAGCAGAATTTTCTGATTCTAATTGAGACACTCTTGAAAGCAAACTGCTAACAAGAATTTTTAAGGATGATATTTCTGATTCTAATGTCATTATTTTTACTAATGCAATTTACGTACCCAAATAATTACCTTTTTTTTCTTTTCTCATTTTTTATAGCCAATACTTGTTTTGGGCAGGAATTTGTCATTTCACAAAGCACCAAACTCCCTCAGAATCTATCGTCAGAAGTTAGCATTTTTGAAGATGCAACGGCAAAACTTTCGTTTGAACAAATAAAAAAACAGCCGTTTACAAAAAATAACACAAATTGGGTTTTATTGCCATTTTCAAAACAAGCTACTTGGCTAAAAATAGACCTGAAAAATGAAAGTTATCAGGACACAACTTTTTATTTATTCCTTGATAATCAACTTGTCAGACGAACTACTTTGTATATCAATAATCAAGCCGACAGTTTAGTTTTTGAGCCTTTTAAAGACAAGGGATTTAGTAATTTAAAATATCCTCACTTTCCGATTAAGCTCAAACCCAACGAAAGCAAAAGTTATTATTTAAAATTTGAATCTAAAAGAGGTGCCTATTTTAAACTTCAACTTTATGGCTCCAGAGATATTGAAGACCTAAATGGCTCATACAAGATACGTTTAGGTCTGATTGTTGGCTTGACCTGGATGATTCTTTTTATTGTCTGTATCATAGGTTTTTTGGTGATAAAAGACAGCAAATCAAGGGCTTATGCGATTTATACTTTAGCTCGTGCATTTAGTTTTTGGGCATCTCTGAATATCTTAGGTGATTTTATCGGAACAGACCCTACGGTTTCTGAAAAGGTCACCTTTGGATTAATGAATATTTATCCAATCATGGGTTCTTTTTTAGCATTGAATATTCTGCCTTTTGGAAACTTGCCGAGATGGGTAAAGCATACTATTTATGGTTTTATCGTCATCAATCTGCTTTTATTGCTTTTATTGTTTATCGCTTATGGCCCTGTCTTTCTGAAACTCTTGGTAATACTAAATTTAATTAGCCATTCATTTTTTTACACACTTTTTATTTACACTTTAATCAAGAAAATAAACCAATCTCCTTTTTATGCGATTCCTTTTCTATTAGGAAATTTTTCAAATGTCTTTTTAAATTTAAGGGTGTCAGGGATTCTACAATTTGAAAATATCTATGGAATCGCAATTTTTGTTGCACTAACAGAAATAGCTGTATATGTGTATTACTTAAGTCAAAATTTCAGAGCATCAGTAAAAATACAAGCAGAAAAACTAAAAAACTTAGGTTTTGAAGCTGAAAAAGCTATCAAATTAGAAGAGTTAGATAAACTCAAAACACGCTTTTTTACAAATATTTCGCACGAGTTCCGTACGCCACTCACGCTTTTGGTTGGTCCGATTGATGATTTACAAAAAAAATATCCACAAGAGGGCATTATTGCCGTCATGCAACGAAACCTTCAAAGATTGCAAACACTTATCAATCAAATACTTGACCTCTCAAAACTGGAAGCTGGAGAAATGAAAGCCAATCTGCAAGAAGTTGATTTAGCGAAGTTTTTAGACCAACTTTTTGCTTCGTTTGAGTCATTGGCACAAAGCAAAAGTATTCTTTTCAATCATTCTCAAAGCCATTTAACACAAATCGGAATGGTTGATATTGATAAATTAGAAAAAATAATCGTCAATCTTCTTTCAAACGCTTTCAAATTCACCGAAAAAAATGGAAGAGTTTCACTAAGAATTGAATATTTGTCAAATGAATTGAAATTAGTAATCAAAGACACTGGCATAGGGATTTCACCCGAAAGATTGCCTAAAATTTTCGACCGTTTTTACCAAGTCGAAGAACATAAAAATTATGAAGGAACGGGTGTAGGTTTGGCTTTGGTACACGAATTGGTGGATTTACTTAATGGAACGATTGAAGTAATTAGCAAAGTAGGAGAAGGAACTACTTTTAATTTGGTTTTGCCTTTTACGTCATTAGAAAAACTATCAAATACTGATGTTCAAATTGAAAGAAAAATCAATTTGAATGCAGCATTGATTGAGCAAAAAACTCATACAGTAAATCCAATCCAAGCTGATGGGCAAAGTATCATGCTTATCGTAGAAGATAACCCTGATTTAAGAAATTATATCGCCTCTATTTTTGAAAATCAATATCAGCTTATCAAAGCAGTTGATGGAGAAGATGGCTTGGCAAAAGCAACTGAATTTATACCAGATATAGTAATTTCGGATTTGATGATGCCAAAATTGGATGGTATTGGTTTATGCGAAAAAATTAAAAATGACGAACGAACCAATCATATTCCAGTCGTGATGCTCACTGCAAAAGCCAGCCTTTCGGATAGATTGGCTGGACTTGAACACGGTGCAGATGATTATCTTTCAAAGCCTTTCAACAAAGAAGAATTGCAGATTAGAGTAAAAAATTTGGTCAATCAAAGGGCTTTGATTCGAGAAAAATATTCAACTCAAACCATTCATTCAGAACCAATAATCGAAGCAAAAGAACCAACGGTTGATGAATTATTTATCGAAAAATCAAAAAAAATCATTGATAAATACTTAGATAAAAGTGAGTTTGATGTAGAAAAATTTGCAGATGAAATGAATCTTTCGCCCGTACAATTACGAAGGAAATTAAAGGCAATTACCGACCAAACCGTTACCGAATTTGTAAGAAATTATCGTTTAGGAATTGCAGCAAAATTATTAAAAAAAGGAGATTTAACAGTTTCGGAAATTGCCTTTCAAGTTGGCTTTGATAGCATACCTTATTTTTCAAAAGTATTCCAAGAAAAATACGGAAAAGTGGCGAGTGAATGGAAAGAATAGTATTTTGTACATTTTGAGGAAGAAAAAACACAAAATGAGGAAGAGTTTTTGAAATAAGTTTTGAGAGGGCGATAGCCCTCTTTTTTTTTGTCCTAAACGAGGAACAGAATGTCGTTTTTGGGATAACACCATCTTTATTATTCACACCAATTTTGTAGAAAGTTTTAAACAAAAAATCTTCTACCATGAATACCAAAAACTTAGTACACGTTGGCGGGCGAATGAAATTTTGTCCTTCTAAAATTATCCTTCTCGAAGGAGATATCAATTATACTCGCCTCTATTTTTCTGATGGCACTATGATTCTCACTTCAACAAATATTGGCAAATTAGAAGCTCGTTTTTCAGCCTTCAATTTCTTCCGAACAAATAGGTCATATATAATTAACCTTGATTTTATTACCAATTTTGAAATAGAAACTGGCTCAATAAAAATGGAAAATAACGAAACGATTCAACTTTCACGAAGAAGAACAAAGCAGTTTATTGATATTTCAAATCAACAGTCGAATAAAAATATTTCATTGTAGAAAAACAAAGACTTTCTTTTATATTTGTTTTACCTAAACTACTAAAAACTATATACAAATGAAAAAAATTATCCTATTTTCTCTCTTACTTGCAATCTCGAATTTCTCATTCGCTCAATTCCCAAATCTCGTTGCTTCGAGCAATTCTCCTATTTGTAATAGCAATTCGCTCATCCTTTCAGCAACCCACGATACGCCCGCAGGTGGTACAACGGTGGCATATAGCTGGACTGGACCGAATAATTTTACCAGTACAGTTCAAAATCCGCAAAGACCAAATGCCAATGCGGTTGATGGTACTTATACCATTACGCTCACCTTATCAGGTACGCAAACGGGTACTTATACTGCCACTACTTCCGTTTTGACGACTATCACCCCTATACCAATTATGAAAAGTTATTTGCAAGGGGATAATTTGAATCTAAGCAATAATTTCTGTTTAGGAAATAATATGACACTCGAAGCTGCAACCGATTACACTTCGGGAGTTACCTATTCATGGACTGGACCAAACGGTTTTGCGAGTACATTACAAGCACCAACTATCTCGAATGTAACGGCTGCCAACGCAGGTATTTATCAAGCTACAATTACTTTTAATAATGCAGCTTGTGTATATGTTTCCAAAAGAAATTATGAGATTACGATTGGCTCACCGAGAGTTAGTATTAGTCAAAATCAAGTTTGTAGTGGTGGTAATGTAACGCTTACACCTATACTTTCGCCAGCTTCGGCTACGGTAAGCTCTTATTTGTGGGAAGGTAATAATGGCTTTACGAGCAATGCCAGTACGTTGGCTATCAATAATTTACAAGAAAGAAAAACGTACAAATTGACTGCGGTTTTTGGAGGCGGATGTAGCGGAACCTCAGTGGCATATATTACCCCTCAACCTATGGTACCTACGCCGAACGTTACGACACGTATTTTTAATTGTAATGCCAGTGTGGTGGCTTCAATGCCAGTAACATTTGCCCCAGCCGAATTAACCAATTATAGTTGGACTGGACCGAGCGGATTTACGAGCAATCAGCTTTCGGCACCAGTTACTCAGGCAGGCGAATACACATTTACAGGTACGATTTCGGGTGCGGGATGCAACGATGTCTTTACCCGAACAGTCACAGTGCCTCGTATTCCATCTACTACAAACCCTATTTTGAGTACATCTCTCGTATCTACAACCGAATTTACAGGTGTTCAATCTTCTTTTTGTGATGGTGTAGATGTGATTTTGATAGGGACTAATGCCGGCGACTTATTTAATACTATTTCTTATAATTGGACTGGACCCAATGGTTTTAGTAGTACGCTTGCTACACCTAAGATTTCAAATTTTAGTGCTGCCAAAGCTGGAATTTATAGTTTGACAATTACGGGCACTGGTAATGCTTGCAATGCGACTGCAACAGCGACCGCCTCAAACACCCTTTTTGTCGGACACAATGCAGCACCTTCATTGTCAGGTATTTCTATTACGAATGTAAACGCAGCAGGAACAGCTTTTTGTAGCGGAAATACGGTTTCGATGGCACCTGCTCTAAATTCCAATTCTAATAATTCCTTTGGTACTTATTCATGGACAGGACCGAATGGATTTTCGAGTACACAAAGAGTTCCGAGAATTAGCAATGTTTCTGCTGCCAACGAAGGCGTTTATAACCTAACGGCAACATTTACAACGGGTTGTATAGGCACTGCCACTACATCGGCTTCGCTCACGCTTTCTACTCAACCATCTTTTTCGATTTTAGAAAGGAGAGTTAAATTTAATAATGTAACGAGCAATGCAAATTGTTTGGGTTCTACGGTTGAATTAGTTGCTCAAACAGGTGGAAGTATTATCAATAGTATTTCATGGACGGGACCAAATGGGTTTTCATCAACTACTCTCAGTCCACAGATTGTCAATGCGACTGCGGCAAATTCGGGTTATTATTATGCCACAATTGATATGGGTGGAGAATGCCCTGCAACCATAACGAGAGCAGCAAATCTTACCTTTTCAAATGCTGTTTTACCTTTTGCAATTACCAGAGTAAATACCGACCCTGCAAGTGATAATCGTTCGGTTTGTTTGGGCAATAATATCAAACTCTTTCCAAACCCTTCCACAGCCTTTTATTATCAAGGTACTTATTCATGGTCGGGACCCAATGGTTTTACAAGTAATGATATTGCTCCTACCATTTCTAATATTGATGCCTCAAAATTAGGTACTTATACGTTAAATGTAAATTATACCGATGGTTGTACAGGTACTGCTTCAACAAGTATTTCTATCAATACCAATCCACCTACTTTTTCAATCGGAACAGCAGGTGGCAGTGCGTTTTGTAATGGTTTTCCTGTTACGTTAGCCACAACATTTGGGTTAGCAAACATTGATACTTATTCATGGACAGGACCCAATGGATTTACGAGCAATCAATCGAGAGCAATCATACCGAGTTTTTCAGCATCAAGTGTAGGGATATATACCGTAACTGTAAATATGGGAGGAAGTTGCCCAGCAACGGTTACAGCTACCACAAATGTTACTTATGAAACCGCTCCTACGAGTACTACCATTAGATTTACAGAGCAAGTTACAAGTTTTGCAGGTAATAATCAATGTGCAGGTTCTAATATAATTCTTTCACTTCCTTTCTTGGTAGCTTCACAAATTACCTCTTATTCGTGGTCGGGTCCGGGTGGATTTTCAAGTACATTAGCAAGTCCAGTAGTAACAAATGCAGCCACAGGTACTTATACCGCTACGGTTGGTTATTTGGCTTGTGGGGTAATTAGTACCGTAACAGCCACAGCTACCTTAACAAATACTAAATCAATGACACTGACAGCCAGAAGTCAAGGTGGGGCAACCGCTTCAAGCTATTGTGCAGGTAGTAATTTTGAATTATTAGTCAATACTACAAATCCATCTTATGCACAGCCCAATTCATATAGCTGGGCAGGACCAAATGGATTTAATAGTACAGCCTCAGTTCCATTGATAAGTAATGCTATTGCTGCAAATGGTGGAGTTTACACACTTACAGCCAATTTTGCAAGCCCATGTGCAGGTACGGTTACGGCAACGATAAATATTACTATTGCTAATTTTCAGCCTAATTTATTAGCTCGAAGAACAGGACAAACCAATTCTTTTACGTTTTGTAGTGGAACAAATATTGAATTATTCAATTTGAATACTCCAAGTAGCGGAACAATCAGTTCATATAATTGGACAGGACCAAACGGATTTAGCAGTACAGCCACATTGCCTCAAATAGCAAATATGCAATCAGTAAATGCAGGTACATATAACTTAACTGTTATAGTAAGTGGTGGTGCTTGTGCAGGAACTTATACAGCAACTACAAATTTATCGGTTGGTAATACAACTCAAAATATTTCATCAGGTTCTTCATCCTCAACTCAATGTACGGGTGGAAGTATAACGCTTTTTAACACTTTGAGTGGTCAATCCTTTGGCACGGGTTCAACATATAGCTGGTCTGGACCGAATGGCTTTTCAAGTACACTTCAAAATATCGCTCTGACTAACCTCCAAGCTGTCAATTCGGGAACCTATACTATAACTACCAATTTCCCATTTACATCTGGATGTGCAACTGCGGGTTCGCTTACAAATACATTCAGATTGAGTATAGGCAATACAGCGGCTAATATTTTGGCAAATCAAGACCAAACGGTGGCTGCCAGTTCTAATTTCCCTTTGAGTTTAGAAGTTTTGGGAGGCACATTACCTATTTCAATCACTTTGAGCAATGGAGCATCATTTGTAATAAATAGTACAAATGGCAATAATGGAAATTTAGTTACAGTAAATACATCTGTTGCAGCTTCTCAAACTATCTCGATTTCGAGCATTTCGAGTTCGTGTGGAGTTGGTACAGGCACAGGAAGTGCTGTAATTACAGTACCAGAGACCTGCCCGACAGTTGCTACTGCCCTTAGCCGTTTGCAAGGTTCTGGTACTACAGCTACTGCATTTTGTACTGGAAGTAATTTGGAATTATACACCACATTTAATACAACACATTCGGGAGCGACTTATACTTATAACTGGACAGGACCAAATGGATATAGTAGCACGAGTGCAACACCGCTTTTGAGTAGTGCTCAGCCGAGCAATGCAGGAACTTATTCTGTAACGGTAACTTTTGGCGGCTCATGTACTGGAACTGCAAGTGCAACTCGAACCATTACGGTAGCTAATACCACTTTAAATGCTATAGCTCGCAGAATCGGACAAAGCAATGCTTATAGCTTTTGTGCAGGAACAACAGTAGAATTATATACTTCATTCTCACCAATCAATAATCCTACCGTAAGTTCCTATTCTTGGTCTGGACCAAATGGATTTAGCAGCACAGCCGCATTACCACAAATTGCCAATTTTCAAGCCACAAATGCAGGTACATATACCCTAAGTGCGGTGGTGAGTGGTACTTGTGCAGGCACATATACGGCGTCAATAAATCTTAGTATTTCTAGTACAGTATCACCTTATATTGCACTTAATGGAAATTCTGTTCAATGCCCTGGTGGAAGTGTTACTTTATTTCCTCTTCCTTCAACGGGGAATTTTGGTGCTGGAAGTACCTATTCATGGTCGGGTCCAAATAATTTTAGTAGTACAGTCGCAAACCCAGTTATCAATAATCTTCAAGCCATAAATAGTGGCATATATTCAGTTACAGTTGTATATCCTGCTACATCTGGCTGTGCTTCGTTTTCGGGAACAAGTACAATGACAACCAAATTGAGTATCGGAAATACAGCAGCTAATATTTTACCTAATCAAAACCAAACTGCTGCTTCGGGTGTACCCTTTCCTTTGAATTTTGAGATTTTGGGTGGAACTTTGCCAATTTCCATGACTTTGAGCAATGGCAGTAGTTTTTCGGTCAGTTTTACAAATGGCAATTTAGGAAATATTTTTGCTCCAAATATTGCAGTAACTTCTGCCCAAACAATCACCATTTCGAGCATTTCGAGTTCGTGTGGCATAGGAACAGGCACAGGAAGTGCAGTAATTTCGATCGGAACACCATGTCCACCGAGTTTGCCAAATTATTCGGGTACTTTCAATAACGGAACTATAACTTTCAAAGAATCTTCTGGCATTATTACTACCCAAACAGTAACAATCAATAGCGGTGGAAAACTAAGCCTTGATTCGGGCAAATCAATACTTTTACAACCTGGTTTTGTAGCAAATACTGGCTCAGTTTTCAGGGCATTTATTGATGGTTGTGGCAATATTATTAGTAGCCCAGAAAATGAGAAGGAGTAAGAATGCTTATGTTATACAAAAGTCAACAACGTCGGTGGCACGGCTACCTTAGATTGCTAAAACTCCAAGAGAAAAGTAGCCGTGTCACCGATTACCATTCAAATCCATTTCAAAATTGATAGATAGTTTTACTGCTAATATGAGAAAAAAATAACATACAAACAAAATTTAGGCAATTTTTCGAAATCCAAAATCCGAAATCCGAAATCTGTAATGTATCTTTGCATAAAAAAAAACTTTACGTGCAATTCGATAATACAAAAAAACTTGGCATACTTGGTGGCGGTCAACTTGGCAGAATGATAATTCAAGCTGCTATTGACTTTGATATTACCATCAAAACCCTCGACCCCGATGCCGACGCTCCTTGCAAATATATTTCCCATGAATTTGTCAAAGGTTCTCTAAATGACTATGAAGCCGTCATGGCTTTTGGGCAAGATTGCGACATCATCACGATTGAAATTGAAAACGTAAATCTTGATGCCTTAGAAAGTTTAGAAAAACAAGGAAAGGCAGTTTTTCCGCAGCCAAATATTCTTCGATTAATTCAAGATAAAAGAGTTCAAAAACAATTTTACAAAGACAATAATCTCCCTACGGCAGACTTTGTTTTGACCGAAAATCAAGCAGATTTAGCCAAATACGAAGATTTCTTGCCAGCAGTACATAAACTTGGCAAAGGTGGTTATGATGGAAAAGGCGTACAAATTCTCCGAACAAAAGCCGATTTCGCAAAAGGATTTGACCAACCAAGTGTGTTGGAAAAAATGATTGATTTTGAGAAAGAATTGGCAGTTATTGTAGCAAGAAATATTGATGGAGAAATAAAAACTTTCCCAGTAGTAGAAATGGTTTTTCACCCAGAAGCCAATTTAGTAGAATATTTGTTTGCTCCTGCCGAAATTTCGCAAGAAATCGAACAACAAGCTCAAGAAATTGCTACAAAAACCGCCCAAGCCTTCGGAATTGTCGGACTTTTGGCTGTCGAAATGTTTTTGACTAAAGATGGTAAAATTTTAATCAATGAAGTTGCTCCACGCCCACATAATAGCGGACATCAGACCATTCGAGCCAATGATGTTTCACAATACGAACAACACATTAGAGCCATTTTCAACTTGCCTTTGGGGAGTACAACAGCACATTCAAAAGCAGCAATGGTAAATATTTTAGGTGAAGATGGCTATTCAGGAAAAGCAATCTATGAAGGAATGGATGAAGTGCTTGCAGTTGAAGGAGTTCATCCTTTTTTATATGGAAAAAAGCTCACAAAACCCTTCCGAAAGATGGGTCATGTTACTATTATTGACCAAAATTTTGATAAATTAAAAGAAAAAGTCATTTTTGTAAAAAAAACACTAAAAACGAAGACGAAATAGAATGATGAATGTTAAATGATGAATGATAAATGATAAATGATAGATTTTATGCCAAACATTTTCTCAAAAAAAATTCACCATTCACCATTCACCATTCATCATTAAAAAAAGAATGGTCGGAATAATAATGGGTAGCCTTTCAGACTGGAAAGTGATGGAAGGAGCAGTAGAAATATTAGAATTATTAGAAATTCCTTATGAAAAAGAGGTTGTTTCGGCACATCGTACACCACAAAAAATGCTCGAATATGCCCTTACAGCTCGCCGTAGAGGACTAAAAGTAATTATTGCAGGAGCTGGCGGGGCTGCACATTTGCCCGGCATGGTGTCGTCAAGTACAACTTTGCCTGTCATTGGTGTTCCTATAAAATCAAGCAATTCGATTGATGGTTGGGACTCAATTCTGTCTATTTTGCAAATGCCAACTGGCGTTCCTGTGGCTACGGTTTCATTGAATGGAGCAAAAAATGCAGGAATTTTGGCAGCTCAAATTTTGGGCGTTGCCGATGAAGAAGTTGCCAAAAGACTAAGAGCTTACCGTGAAGGTCTAAAAGATTTGGTAGATGAAATGAATGAAGAATTGCAGAAGAATTGATAATTGATTTTCATGAAAATCCTAAATAGTACCATTGAAGATATTGATGCTATTTTTGACCTTTATGGTGAAGCTATAAATTTCCAAAAAACAAAGTTTAATAAGCATTGGCAAGGTTTTGAAAGGTCGCTCGTAGAAACTGAAATTCAAGAAAACAGACAATGGAAGATTATTATTGACGAAACTATTGCTTGTATTTTTGCTGTTACGCACGAAGATGAACTTATTTGGGGAGAAAAAAACAATGATTCGGCAATTTATATTCATCGAATTGTAACGAATCCTTTGTTTAGAGGCAATAATCATGTAAATATTATTGTTGAATGGGCAAAAGAATTTTGCAAAAACAACAACAAGCAATTTATCCGAATGGATACTTGGGGCGACAATCAGAAGCTAATTGACTATTACCAAAGTTGTGGATTTGAATTTTTAGGTCTAACAACACTTACAAAATCTGATGATTTGCCAAAGCATTATGAAGGTGCTTGTTTGAGTTTATTTGAAATAGAAATCAATTAACAATTATCAATGACCAATTATCACAATGTTATAATTACTGGTAAGTAGTTACTGGAAATTAGTTATTTGATTGGTTTTCGTAAGTTGCTTACTATCAAATATTTATATATCGAAATACCCAATTTATTAATCTAATTTCAATGACTTACTTAATTGAGCAAAACGTATTCTCTTGTTAATTGATAATTGTTAATTGATAATTGAAAAAGAACTTATTTTCCTAATTTATAAATAAAAACCAAAATACCATGCAGTTCGAAGACAGAGATAACCAAGGACAACGCAATGAACGCCCAAAAGAAGCTTCACGAAACCTACCAATGGCAGTGCTTTTGGTACTTGTAGGCATTATTTGTGCATTACTTTACATCGGCTGGAAATATATGTCTGATGATACATCAGCCACCGATGATTTGACCGCCGCCCCTGCTGATTCAGTTGCAAATGCAATCAAAATGCAACCTGAAGAAGAAAAAGAAGCTGAACCTACAGCAACAAGCACTGCCGACTTACCTGTAATTGCAGTGCCAAAAGTTGGTGATAAAAAAGAAAGTGTTGCTTCGGCAGAGAAAAAACCAACTGAAGCAAAGCCTGTAGAAAAACCAAAAGTTGAGAAGCCAAAAGAAACGCCTAAAGCAGTTATTCCTACTGGTGGCGAAACCTATACGCATACAGTTGGTGATGGCGAAACATTCTTTGGTATAGCAAATCGCTACAATATTAAGAAAGAAACCTTAAAAGCGATGAATCCGGGCGTTGATGAAAGCGGCATAAAAGTTGGCGTTACGAAATTAAAAATTCGTATAAAAGCAGTTCACACCGTCGGACCGGGAGATATTATTCGTGTCGTAAGTGAAAAATATGGTGTTTCACAAACATTGATTATGCAAGCCAATAAAAAGAGCAAAAACGTAGCTCAACGTGGCGAAAAATTGATAATTCCTTATTCAGAAAAGCAATAGTTTTTTTTGAAAAAATAAGTAAAAAGGGAGGATTTCAATGAAATTCTTCCCTTTTTTATGAAAAATATCTTTACATTTGTTAATAAATATAAATATTATGACAGCTATTTTAGATAAGCAATTAGTCAAAGATGCTCTTCGTGAATTGATAAATGAAGAACCTCAAAAATTCAAAGATATGTTGAAAGACCTTCTTAATGAACAATCTTTAGATTCAAATGATGAATTTAAGCAATTTATTCAAAAGAACTTTAAACGATTTGATGCTACTTTTAAAGCATTGGCATGAAAACATTAAATCACTTTAATTTATAAAACATTCTAAGCTGAACATGAGGTACATATATATTTTTTAATCCTTTCGATTTTTCGTAAAATCTACTTTTTAACTCGGCATCTGTTACACCATTTATTTTTTCGTCATCTCTTATTGAAACTGGCATAGTCGTAAACTTTGCCCCTACACCAACACCAAAATCGAACTGTAATCTCTTTTTTTGATTCATTTTAAAACCTATCTTTTCAGCAAATTCAATCGAACGGTTTGAATTGAAAATTGAATCGCCATGCCAACCATCAAGAAAAAAAGGAGCATCGTAAAATTGAGTTCTGAACTTACTTTCAAGAAAAAAATGGTTTTTAAAGTAAAATTTATAAGCCAAATCTAACCTCAAACCAGACGTTTTTACAAAACTTGGAAATTCAGTAAGCCAAAACATTGCATTCCTTTGGTATTGCAATGAAGCCGAAATACTATTTTTCTTCCATCTATATTCATAACCGACATTCGGTCGAGTCAAAATACTGTTTCCAATATCTGAAAATAGAAATGATTGAGATTTACTTTCAAAAACAAAAGTAAACAACAAGAAAACAACAAGTTTCTTCATGATTTTCTCAAAATATTTCTATAAAAATAGCAATTATAAAAGTATTTTCAATGTATTTTTGCTTAAAAATTCCCCATGCCAACCTTCCAAGCCTTCCAAATTACCGAAAACGAAGACAAAACTTTCTCACAAGCAATAGTTGAGCGAAACACCGAAGATTTGCCCGCAGGCGAAGTGCTTATTCGAGTTAAATATTCTTCACTAAATTACAAAGATGCACTTTCTTCAACAGGAAATCGGGGCGTAACTCGCAATTTCCCTCATACGCCCGGCATTGATGCCGCAGGAATTGTAGAAGAAAGCATTTCACCAGATTTCCAAAAAGGCGACAAAGTTTTGGTAACTGGCTTTGATTTAGGCATGAATACTGACGGAGGTTTTGGACAATATATTCGAGTTCCTGCAAAATGGGTAATCAAATTACCAAGAGGTTTGAAACTCAAAGAAAGTATGATTTTCGGCACGGCTGGACTAACTGCCGCATTGTGTATTGACCGACTTTTGCAAGCTGGGCTTTCACCCGAAAAAGGAAAAATTATTGTTACAGGGGCAACTGGAGGCGTAGGAACAATGGCAGTAATGATTTTGGCAAAATTAGGATTTCACATTGTAGGCGTAACTGGAAAAATTGAAGGTAAAGAATTTTTACTAAAAATCGGTGCAAAAGAAGTTCTTTCAAGAGAAGAAGTTGATGATAAATCGAGCCGACCATTATTGAAAAGTCTTTATGCAGGTTGCGTAGATACCGTCGGTGGGAATATGTTGGCAACTATCTTGAAATCAATGAATTATAATGGCGTAGTCGCAATTTGTGGTTTGGTACAATCGCCCGAATTGCCTACGAGTGTATTTCCATTTATCTTACGAGGCGTTTCGATGTTTGGTATTGATTCGTCAGAATGTGCTATCGAATGGCGTAAAAAACTCTGGAAAAATCTTGCAATAAACTGGAAACCTAACGAAATTTCAATAATTTCAAAGACAATTACACTATACGGACTTTCAAAAGAAATCAAAAAAATCTTGAAAGGCGGACAAATGGGAAGAGTTGTGGTGAGGTTATGAAAGTGTCCAAATAAAATTTAGCATTAACCATTTAGCACTAACCATTTATGCCAACTCGCCTTACCTCTGCCGACATTTACCGAGGCTTTGTCATGTTATTGATGATGGCAGAAGTCTTGCATTTTCAACGAGTGTCAGAAGCTTTGCCCGAAAGTGGTTTTTGGGCATTTTTGGCTTCTCAACAAGACCATGTTGAATGGATTGGCTGTTCGTTGCATGATTTAATTCAACCTTCATTTTCATTTTTAGTTGGCGTGGTTCTCCCCTACTCAATTGCGAGTCGTTTGACTCAGGAAAGTAGTTTTACTAAAGTTTTTGGTCATGCCCTCAAACGTTCGCTGGTATTGATTTTATTAGGTATATTTCTTCGTTCACAATACAAAAATCAAACATATTTTACTTTTGAAGATACACTTTCACAAATTGGCTTAGGGTATCCTTTCTTGTTTTTGCTTGGTTTTCGCTCTCAAAAAGTACAAATCACAACTCTAATTATTATCATCATTGGCTATTGGTTGGCCTTTGCTCTTTTTCCATTACCTGATATTAATTTTGATTATGCCAATACGGGCGTTACACCCGATTGGGAACATAACTTGACAGGTTTTGCGGCACATTGGAACAAAAATACCAACTTCGCTTGGGCATTCGACCAATGGTTTTTGAATCTTTTTCCAAGAGAAAAACTATTTCTTTTTAATGGTGGCGGCTATGCAACATTGAGTTTTATCCCTACACTTGGCACAATGATTTTGGGGCTTTTGGCAGGAAATATCTTAAAATCTGACACAATTTCGAGTAAAAAACTAAAAACATTTGTCATTTGGGGCGTTTCAGGTTTGCTCGTAGGATTAATTTTAAATTTTCTTGGCATCTGTCCA
Organism: Emticicia sp.; assembly: GCA_031378345.1. Taxonomy (GTDB): domain Bacteria; phylum Bacteroidota; class Bacteroidia; order Cytophagales; family Spirosomataceae; genus Emticicia. The sequence goes on from JANNDY010000126.1 coordinate 22,136, forward strand.
AATGTTAAAAGAATCTGGACGCCAACTTGGGTAATTTTCAGTGGTGGGTGGTGCTTTTTGTTCTTAGCATTTTTTTACTGGATAGTTGATGTGAAGCAAAAAGGCGACTGGTTTTATTTCTTAAAAATCATTGGTATGAACTCAATCGCAGCATATATTATTGCAGATGCTTTGGGAGTTTATGTTTCCAAATCGCTCAAAATTCATTTGGGAGAAACTTACGCAACAATCTTCGGTTTGCCCTACCAATCGCTCGTACATGGTGGTTTGATGCTATTAATTTACTGGCTAATTCTTCGCTGGATGTTTATTAAGAAGGTTTTTATTAGGGTTTGAACTCAATCAAGATTGTTTTTGTCAATGTTCGCTTCTTTCAAAATACCTAAAAAAGTTCCTTTTTTCAAGTCTTTGCCATGAACAGGGACAGGAACAGTTGTATTTGTTTCGGCGTTATAAAAAATGTGATGACTTCCTCTTGTTCGTTTCAAAAGATAACCATTTTGTTCTAAAATTTTGATGAGTCTTTTAGCTGATAAATTCATTTTTAAGCCATTTCTGTTTCAAGTCGCATATTATATTCCAAAGTATAAGTATCATCAGTTGGAATTGGTTGCCCCTCTTCAAACAAAACTTCTAAACAACCTTCTATAGCATCTTTTGCCATTGCCAAAGCCTCCTCCACAGTTTCGCCATAAGTTATGCAACCTTTAATTGCTGGGACTTTTGCAGTATAACCGCCCTCTTCTTCTGGAATCAAAATGACTCTGTAATTCAATATTCTCATTTGCTTTAATGTTTTCTCAAATTTCAATAATATTATTCTAAAAACAAAATAATCTCTCAAGTATCCCCCCTTCTTTTTTCACCCTAATAACCACTATCTCCTGATACTTGGCTGTTTTGTTATTGTCCTTTCTCTCCTCTAAATGATTTTTTGCTACCGCTTAATCAGTAAATCTTGGGTTGCTAATTTTACATCTCTTCTTTAAAAAAAAAATGTATGAATCATGTAACATTTTCCTGTAATTGTGTAACACTTCCTCAACTTAATTGCTTCACCTTTGTGCCTTAGCTTTGCTTCTCCCACAAAAAATTCGCTTTTTATATAAAATAAAAACACATATCGAATATTTTACGATACCAAAACGATTGTTTATTAACTTTATTAATCAAACATTTTTACTTTTTTACATTTCTCTTCTAACATGAAAACATTATCAAAATGAAAAAATCAATTACTTCCATCGAAGCAATCGCATCTAAATGCGAATCATTAAGTACCAATTCAATGCGTAAGTTCAAAAAGAAATCCTCTTTCGTTGGTATCATTATTTGCCTAATCTTTTTTAGTGGAGCTTTGTATGCCCAAAATCCCTCCGCAATGCTTGATGTAGCTTCAAGTAACAAAGGTGTTTTAATTCCACGAGTGAGCTTAACATCAACTGCTGACATTAGCACTATTGTTTCGCCAGCTACTTCATTATTGGTCTATAATACAGCTACCGTTGGCACACCACCCAACAATGTTTCGCCTGGTTATTATTACTGGACAGGTACAAAATGGAATCTTTTAGGTAGTATTACAACATTTGCAGAGTTTTATGCACTGATGCCTGGAGATAATACAGCTACAATTGCAGCAGGCTCACCTATTGAGTTTCCTCAGAATGGTCCAACAAATGGCATCATTACTCGCATAAATGCAAGTCAGTTTAATATACCCGCCGTTGGCATTTATTTGGTTCATTGGCAAGTAAGCATCGCCGAAGCAGGGCAACTTATTTTGCAACTTAATGGCACTGACATTGCAACCAGCGTAGTTGGACGTGCAACAGGAACAAGTCAAATAGTTGGTCATACAATGATTACCACCATTGCTCCAAATTCTATTTTAACTATTGTAAATCCGAGTGGTAACCCAGTTGCTCTTACCGTAAATCCAACTGCTGGTGGAACACGTGCAGTTTCAGCCAATCTCGTCATCACTCGTATGCAGTAGTGTCCGAAATAATTTCAAGAAGTAGGTGTATCTACTTCTTGAATCTGAAATTAACACGCAATTATAAAATAGTCGAAAATGGAAATCTTAATAAATGTTGGCGGCAGGACAAAACTCCTGACCAAAGATGTGGCTTACTTTGAAGCTGATATTAATTACACAATTATTCATTATACCATAGGCAAAATAAGGATAGTTGCCACTACTATCGGGCATATTCAAGACCGAATAGGCGATGGTTTTATTCGTCCAAACAAGTCATTTCTTATCAATCTTGAGTACATCAATAGTTGTCTTTTGGGTGAATTATTGCTACAAAACAATTTAAAAATCAATATGTCAAGACGTAAGAAAAATCAATTGACGAGCATCGTCGAAAATCATTTTGAACAAAAGAGTTTGTTAGCAAATATCAAGAAAAGTCGAAAAAATATAAAAATTATTTGATACCTTGAACTCAATTATCCCCCTCTTTTCTTACATCAAAAATACGCTGTAACCATGATTTCTTTTCAACTTCCTCTGCTTCTTTATCTGCCTTAGTTGCTTGATAATCAAGTAGTTGTATTATATCTGGTTGCCCTGCATCAATCCAACAAGTGAGCCAGAAATCACCAACCATTTTTATTGAAGCACGCATTTGTCGCTCCACTTGGTTTTTGAGCATTTCATGATATTTAGTCGAAAATTCTCTCGAATAAGTCTTTGTTGTAACGCCATTTCGTTCATCAAAACCAAACTTTTTATCTTCCGAAAACTTGTTTGAAAGCTCTCTTTCAAAAATCAAAACTGAATCTAAAGCTGCATGGGCATTCATTACAGCTTGCCAAGCACGCTTTTGTGGAGTTTTTACATATTCTGCTTGGCCAATAAAAAAATCATAGTTATCTGAAAACATTTCTGGCAATCGGCTTTCCCAAAAACCATGAATACCAAGCTGATTTGAAAACTGCCCATTATAATTTCTGGTGGTGTGCAGCGGCACATTGGCATCAGCAATATAATGTCCAATATCTGCCGAAAGCATCAAAATCTTACGAGCATCCTTCTTGCGAAAAGCCTCCGTAAGCTGAAACTTCATAAAATTGATGTGCCAAGGCACGATTCCATGTTTTTGAAGTGTGTCTTCATTGACTTTTTCAGAAACTTCTTTCCACGAAAAAGTAGGTAAAACTTTCTGCAACGAATCACTGTAATTATCCAAATCAATAAAATGTCGTGGAGCTTCTTCCTTCACAGCATAGCGGCGTTGGTCAGGATTGACAGCATTTTCGGTAACAAAATCTATGTTTTTCTTATAAAATCGAAACAATTCGGGTGGAAGAGTAAAAACTGCCAAACGATTTATTTGTTGATGAGCAAAAAATCCCCAGAGTGGAGGTTGTTGTTGATTTTGAGACTTTATTTTCCACGAAGAAATTCCCAAAACAACAGTAATAATTCCTAAAAAAAACATACTTCTCTTTAACGAATTTACTGTTTTTTCAGAAAAAACTCTTTTTATCTTGATTTTTGTCATTTTCGACCCTTTTTTACCCCAAAATAATATATTTTTTTTCATAAAATCTAAAAAACTCAATTTCTACACTAATAATTTAAGGAAATAACACTTTTATTTACACAAAGCCTAAATTTTAAACTTACATTTTAAATATTTATTGTTTTTCTTAGAAAAGTACCAAAAATGGCTACCTAAATTCAACAAAATCAAAATTTCAAGTAAAAACATCTATTTCGTCAAAAACGCATAAAACCAAATATTATTTGGCAATATAATATATTTACAAAAACAATCAAATATATTCTTGAAATAATGCAACATAATCGAATAAATGGTGTTATATTTGCACCATGTTACAAAATATTATTCGGAATTAAGAAATGAGTAAGCAGCAAAAAAAATCGTTAATAGGTTATATGATGCCAGCATTGGCATTAGGATTATTTGCGTTTTTGATGGTAGCCTATGGCTCGGCATACACGCCGCCAAAAGCACAAAAGCAACGCATTGTTTGTTTTAAGTTCAAGCAAGGCACTTCGGCAGAAGCAATCAAGCAACACATGGCAGGTTTTCAAGACTTGAAACGTGAATTGCCCGAAATTGCAAGCTATTCGGCAGGAAAAACATTCAATGAAGATAAATCACAATCAGAATATGACGTGATGCACTACTTGACTTTCAGAACTGATGCAGAAGTAGAGAAATTCCGTCAAAGTGCTGAATATCAGTCATTTGCAAAAACAAACGAAGCTAATTGGGACAAGGTTTTAGTTATCAATTCAGAGATAAAGTAAGAAAAACATACCCGTCTAATAAAGGAAGGCATCGCATTGAGCGATGCCTTCCTTGTTTTTATGAAAATATTTTTAAACTAAGTTTTTTTTTAAATAAAATTTCCTTAATTTTGCACTCCAATTTAGAATAGACAAATTATTTTATAAATACAATGGCAAATCATAAGTCAGCATTAAAGCGTATCAGAGCAAACGAAACTAAGCGTTTGAGAAATCGTTATCAGCACAAAACTACACGTACTTTGGTAAGAAAATTACGTGGTCTTAGCGACAAATTAGCCGCTACCGAATTGTTCAAAACAGCAGCTTCGGCTTTGGATAAATTAGCTCGTAAGAACGTTATCCATAAAAATAAAGCAGCAAACTTGAAATCAGGTTTAGCAAAGCATATTGCCGCATTAGCAGCATAATTTCGGAACGCCGACCGCATAAGAGTTCAATATTTTGCTCATGGAAACAAGTTTCTCCGTGAGCATTTTTTGTTTTAATTTAGAGTTTAGACAAGAGATTTTAGACAAAAGATATGAGAAATTCAAATTGTTGTACTTTTACTTAATCCCTTGTCTTTTGTCTAATATCTCATATCTCAAAAGATGATTAGCAACATTCTTTCTTGGGCAGAAGAAGACCGACCACGTGAAAAACTCATGTTGAAAGGCAAAGCAGCACTTTCTGATGCCGAGTTAATTGCGATTTTGATTGGTTCGGGTTCGAGAGATTTGTCGGCAGTTGATTTATCAAAATTGATTTTGCAAAGCGTCAACAATAACCTTAATGAACTTGCCAAATTGAGCATCAATGATTTGATGAAGTTTAAGGGAATTGGCGATGCAAAAGCCATTTCGATTGCCTCAGCCCTTGAACTTGGAAGACGAAGAAAAGATAGTGATGTGCTTAAAAAAGCAAAAGTTGGTTCATCTTTCGATGCCTATGATGCCATAAGGCCACATTTAATGGATTTAATGCACGAACAATTTTGGGTTTTATTGCTAAACCGTGCCAACGAAATCATTAGACCAATACAAATTAGTATCGGCGGAGTGGCTGGAACCGTTGCCGACCCAAAGATGATTTTCAAGGCAGCTATCGAACATTTGGCTTCGTCAATAATTTTGGTGCATAATCATCCTTCGGGAAATTTAACACCAAGTCAAGCTGACAAAGATTTAACAAAAAAAGTAAAAGAAGCTGGCAAAATGCTCGACATCCCAGTGCTTGACCACCTCATTTTTAGCGATAATGGCTATTTCAGCTTCGCCGATGAGGGAATTTTCTGAGTAATTGCACTAACAATGAAAGAAGTTCAACCGCTTCACGGTTGTTGCTCTCTAATATATTTTTCCCACAAGTTTCACTTGTGCCTATTCAAGTTAAAGTCTTTCAGACTTTTGGCTCGACTATAAAAAAATTTTTTATTAAAAATCAAAATTAGAGTTGATGGATTAAACTCTGAATATCAGCAACATTCAGAACTCAGAATTCAGAACTCAGAATTCCAAAGAAATGCTTACAGTTTCAAATATCTCGCTTAGTTTTGGTAAAAGGACTCTTTTTGAAGAGGTTAATCTTAAATTCACTGCTGGTAACGTCTATGGACTTATTGGTGCAAATGGTGCTGGAAAATCTACATTTGTAAAAATTCTTTCGGGCGAACTTGAGCCAACTTCTGGCAATGTGAGCATGGGCCCTGGCGAAAGAATGTCGGTTTTGAATCAAAATCAAAATGCTTTTGATGATGAAATAGTTTTGAATACCGTTATCAGAGGAAATGAGCGTCTATCGCAAATAATTGTAGAGAAAGATGCCATTTATGCCAAAGAAGATTTTACGGAAGAAGACGGAAATCGTGCTGCAGATTTGGAAGCCGAATTTGCTGACATGAATGGTTGGGATGCCGAATCTGATGCTGCATCTTTGCTTTCGGGCTTGGGAATTAAGGAAGGCTCTCACTTTACGCTTATGTCGGACATGAATCCTTCGGAAAAAGTGAAGGTTTTGTTGGCACAAGCATTGTTTGGAAATCCTGATATTTTGTTGCTCGATGAGCCTACCAACAACTTAGATATTGATTCTATTTTGTGGCTCGAAGGTTTTTTGATGAACTGCAAAAACACTGTAATTGTTGTTTCTCATGATAGGCATTTCTTGGATAATGTTTGTACATACATTGCCGACCTTGACTACAAAAAAATCTCGATTTATGGTGGAAATTACTCTTTTTGGTACGAATCAAGTCAGTTAGCAGCTCGTCAGAAATCTGACCAGAACAAAAAAGCTGAAGAAAAAAAGAAAGAATTAGAAGAATTTATTCGTCGTTTTTCTGCGAATGTTGCCAAGTCTAAACAAGCAACTTCTCGTCAGAAAATGATTGAAAAATTGAACATTGAGCAAATTCAACCTTCTTCTCGTAAATATCCTTACATCGGTTTTAAACCTGAGCGTGAAGTGGGCGACCAAATTTTATTGGTCGAAAATCTGAGTTATAAATTAGAAGATGGTACTTATTTATTCAAAAATTTGACTTTTCAAGTAGCAAAAAATGACAAAATTGCCTTTTTGAGTAAAGATGGTTTGGCAGTTTCTGCCTTGTTTTCGATACTTTCTGGCGAAAAACAAGCGTCTGGAGGTACTTTCAAGTGGGGAATTACGATTACAAGCACTTATTTGCCAAATGAAAATACAGAATATTTTTCTGACGGAAGCCTCGACTTAGTTGATTGGCTTAGACAATATTCGGTGGACAAAGATGAAACTTTTGTACGTGGTTTTTTGGGCAGAATGTTATTTTCGGGCGAAGAGGCGTTGAAAAAATGTACGGTTTTGTCGGGTGGAGAAAAACAACGTTGTATGTTTTCACGCATGATGCTTTCGGGAGCAAATGTTTTGCTTTTCGATGAGCCAACCAACCACTTAGACTTGGAATCTATTCAGGCACTCAACAAAGGAATGGAAGATTTTGGAAGTAACATTCTTTTCACTTGCCATGACCATCAACTCACACAAACAGTAGCAAATCGCGTAATCGAACTAACACCAAAAGGTTGCCTTGATAAATTGATTGACTTTGACGATTATTTGACTGACGAAAAAATCAAAGCACAGCGAGATGTACTTTATAAATAAGTGAAGAATGTAGAGTTAAGAATTTAGAATGAATAAAATGCCATATCTTTGTCAAGTTATGGCATTTTTCATGTAATAATCACTCAAAATGAAGTTAGAAAGATTAAATTTAATACAGCTATTCTCAATAAATGCATTTTCCATTATACTATTTATGATAATAAACTCCTTTTTATGTACAAATGGGTTAGTTGGAGGAGAATGTGTTAAGTATTATGACAATTGTGTTTTTTCAATCCAAATGGTTATCAATGTGCTTCTATCAATCTATTTCTACTTAAAAATAAGTAGAAATAGGCGTTGGATTTTATTTGTAAATTTGGTTCTAATAATTATTTTTTATGTTTTTTCAGCATTTATTTACAGTATTTCAAAAGCAGGATTATTTTAAAAAACAAACCAATGCCTGATTTCACAGAAATAACTCAAAATGACTTAGACTCGCTACTTTCTAAGAACAAAACCATACTTTTGGACGTAAGAGAAATTTCAGAATTTGCAGATTTTAATATCGGAGGAATCAATATTCCACCGCACGAAATTTTGGAGAGATTACAAGAATTACAAAACTACAAAACAATCATCGTAGCTTGCTCAAATGGCACACGAAGTAGCATCGTTGCCCGACTTCTAACAAAAAAACTTCCAAACGTAAAGATTTTACACTTGGAAGAAGGGGTTTTCTAATGATGAATGTTTAATGATAAATGTTTAATTTTTATCGCAACAGCGAACCATTCAACATTTATCATTTACAATTTAACATTAATTTCAGAATCCTTTATAATCTCTGTCGTTTTTTACTAACCATTTGCCAACTCCATAAGAAGCTAACATCAAAACAGCAAAAAACAAAAGCGGAACCCAAGTGGGATATTGATAGCCGAACATAATCGTATATAGTTAAATTTTAAATCCTTGCAAAAATACAACAAAATCGAAAAAGTTGTATCATTTTTCTAAAAAAAGTTATAATTCTGTTGAGAAAAAACTCAGAATTCAGAACCGAGCGACGGTCGCTCTTAACTCAGAATCGCACGGGCGACCCCGTCATTTCCCCCCTTTCAAAATCGCATTATATCTTGGTAAATCTTTGAAAAGTTTCAAGGCTTCTTGAACTTCTTTATCACGCTCGAAGGCAACGAATTTCATTGCCTTTTGGTAATAATAACGACTCAAAATTTCAGCTTCTAATTGCTCTTTTATATCTTCTTTGTTCTTAATTAAATCTTGTTGCTTGCCTTGATTGATTTTTTCACGAAAAGATTTCAATTGTTCTTGTACCAAATCCAATGAGTTTTCTTTCTTGGCAGAGGCTTCCAAATTATCCAAATTTCGCTCCATTGAAGTTGTATAAGTAAAATCTCGGGTTTTAAGCCAAGTTATAAAGTCCTGATACTCAGCCTCTTTCAAAGAAAATTTCTCTTGAGGCTTTTGATTGGCATGCTCAAAATAATATTTGGTGGCATAGTCGAACACCACATTTTTTTGCAATAAATTTGCTGTTACGGCTGCCATTACTGGCACTTCGGTTTTGATGTCGGGGTCCACTCCTCCACCGTCATAAACTGTACGTCCACTTTTGGTTTTAAAAGCTGTTTTCAAAGAATCTGGCACACGTCCCACACTTCCATCGGCGTTGCGATGGCTATAATCTAATGCCTGAATACATCTTCCACTTGGAATATAATATTTGGCAGTGGTAATTTTCATTTTTGTTCCATAAGTCAAATCACGGGTGGTTTGCACCAAGCCTTTTCCAAATGAACGCTGACCAATCAACACAGCACGGTCGTAATCTTGAAGTGTTCCACTTACGATTTCAGCAGCCGATGCACTTTGGCTATTTATCAAGGCAACGATGGGCATTTCGGTATCCAATGGTGCTTCCAAAGCCATGTATTTATGGTTCCATTCTGCAACTTTTCCACGAGTTTCTACAATTAATTGATCTTTTGGAAGAAAAGCATTACAAATTTCGACCGACATATTTAATAATCCACCGGGGTTTCCACGCAAATCAATGATGAGCTTTTTCATACCTTGCCCTTTTAAATCCACAAAAGCTGCCTTTACTTCTTTGGCAGCGGTTGCCGTAAAATCATTCAGTTGAATGTAGCCAACTTCGTCATTTATCATGCCTGTATTTGGCACATTGAGGGTTTTTACAATATCACGTCCAACCACCAAATCAAGCGGAGAACTCTGTCCAAAGCGTTTTACTGACATTTTTACAGTTGTTCCTGTCTGACCTTTCATCAAACGACCAATATCAACTCCTTTGCGAGAAACCACATCAACGCCGTCAACTTTTACGATTTCATCGCCAATTTTCATTCCTGCTTTGTCGGCTGGCGAGCCTTCATAAATCATCACCACAACATGTTTGTTCTCTCGGTGCGAAACCGTTGCACCAATGCCATTATATTTCCCAGTTGTCATGGTCATATAATCTTCGATGTCGTCTTCTGGAAAGAAATTGGTGTAAGGGTCAAGTTGCTTGAGCATAGATTCGATGCTCAAACGCATGGCTTTATTTGGATTTATTTCATCTACATAATAGGCGTTTAATTCTTTAAACATCGTAGCGAAAATGTCCAAATTCTTGGCTATCTCGAAATAACGGTCGTCGTATTTGAAGGCTACAAAAGGAATTGTAACGACAGCTAAGGCAATTAAAGTAAATCTGCGAAGGTTTTTCATAATTCAATGAGTGACGGGGTCGCCCGTGCGATGTTGTGAATGAGCGAATGAGTGAATATAAAAAAACACTCTTTTTCTCTCATTATAAAAATCATGTATTCTATTAAACGCAAAAACTTGTCCAAAAGATGTTATTGAGGCGAAGTTTTTCCATAAGTTTTTGCAAAGAAACGTATTTTTTTTACTGGAAAAAACTGTCTGCGTACAATATACATATTATCGTAGTCATTATCGGCAATATCGTTTCGTAAAGTATCTCTTTCAAAAAGCCCATTTACTACATATTTTGTGGTGTTGCTATGTCCAACTACTAATACTTTTTTACCTTTAATTTGTTTCAATTTTTCAATAAAAACTCGCATTGAATCTGCAGGGCTTACAGCATAAATTTGGGTAACAACTCCCGATGTGTCTGACAATGGTTTTGCAGTGTTTTTGGTACGTAAATAATTAGTTGAGTAAATTACTGAAATCTGATTATTCGATAGTTCATTTTTCAAATCTTTAGCTCGAAAATTCCCTAATTCGCTTAAAGGAGGATTGGCAGAATTATCAACTTTTTCGGCATGCCGTACTATATAAAATGTTGATTGACAGGAAGTTAGCATCAAAGTCAGCATTAAAATCTTTTTCATAATTTGTGTTTTTGAAGGTAGGAAAATTGAAGTTTATTTAGCATTTAAAAAACATAAAAATGATTAAACTTCAACATAATCTGTTCAATTATTTTTTTCAAATTTCGATAAAAATTTGTATCTTTACACTAAAATTATACAAAATATTGTGAACGTCAATAAATAGCGAAATACTATTGACCAAATTTCATAAAAAATAAAATATGGCAGAAAATCAGGAAGGCATTGAGCCTCAAAAATCAAGGTCAGATTACGGTGCTGAGAATATTCAGGTACTCGAAGGATTAGAGGCAGTAAGAAAACGTCCCGCCATGTATATTGGCGATATTAGTGTAAAAGGACTTCACCACCTTATTTGGGAAGTTGTTGATAACTCAATTGATGAGGCTCTTGCTGGGCATTGCGATACGATTAATGTAACAATCAATGAAGATAATTCGGTAACAGTAAAAGATAATGGTCGTGGAATTCCTACAGGAATGATGGCAAAAGAGAAAAAATCTGCCTTAGAAGTTGTTATGACGGTGCTTCACGCTGGAGGTAAATTTGATAAAGATACTTATAAAGTTTCGGGAGGTTTGCACGGTGTGGGTGTTTCCTGCGTAAATGCACTTTCGATAGCTTTTAGAGTAGAAGTTCATAGAGAAGGAAAGATTTTTGAGCAAGAATATAGCATCGGAAAACCACTTTATCCCGTTCGTGAAATTGGCACTGCCGATGATACAGGAACGCAGGTAACTTTCAAACCTGATGATACTATTTTTACGGTTACAGAATATAAATACGAAACCGTAGCCAATCGTTTGCGTGAATTGTCTTTCTTGAACAAGGGAATTACCTTGATTTTGAAAGATTTGCGTGAAATTGACGAAAAAGGCGAAGCTCTTACTGATACTTTCAAGTCTGAAGGTGGTTTGGCAGAATTTGTTTCATACATTGATGCAGGTCGTGAGCGTTTGATTCCTGAGCCAATGTTTATGGAAGGCATGAAAGATGGCGTTCCCGTCGATGTAGCCATGCTTTATAATACTGGTTACAGCGAAAACGTATCTTCGTTTGTAAACAATATCAATACTCATGAGGGCGGAACGCACGTTTCGGGTTTCAGAATGGCTTTGACTCGTACACTGAAAAGTTATGCTGAAAAGTCGGGTATTTTGGCAAAAGAAAAAATCGAAATTAGTGGTGATGACTTCCGTGAAGGCTTGACTGCCGTTATTTCGGTCAAAGTACAAGAACCACAATTTGAAGGACAAACTAAAACCAAACTCGGTAATAGTGAGGTTACGACAGCCGTGAGTTCATGCGTTTCTCAAATGCTTGAAAATTACTTGGAAGAACATCCAAGAGAAGCAAGAATCATTGTAGAAAAGGTTATTTTGGCAGCAAAAGCACGTATTGCCGCTAAAAAAGCCCGTGAAATGGTGCAGCGTAAAAACGTTTTGGTTGGCAGTGGCTTACCAGGAAAATTGGCTGACTGTTCGGAGTCTGACCCAACGATTTGTGAAGTTTACTTAGTTGAGGGAGATTCGGCAGGTGGAAGTGCCAAACAAGGCAGAAACCGTGCTTTTCAAGCAATTTTGCCTTTGCGTGGTAAGATTTTGAACGTAGAGAAAGCCCAAGAATATAGAATTTATGAAAACGAAGAGATAAAAAATATGTTCACCGCTTTGGGTGTCCAAATCGGACGAGATGGCGATGAGCGTGCTTTGAATACTGACAAACTTCGTTACCACAAAATCATTATCATGACCGATGCGGACATTGACGGTAGCCACATCAGAACTTTGATTCTGACGTTTTTCTACCGTTATATGAAAGAATTGATTGATAAAGGTTATATTTATATTGCTCAACCTCCATTATATTTGGTCAAAAAAGGCAAAGAAGAGGAATATTGCTGGACAGAAGAACAACGTGCCATTGCAGTAAAACGCTTGGCAGGTGGCGGGAAAGAAGAAAATGTGGGCATTCAACGATATAAAGGTTTGGGAGAAATGAATCCAGAGCAATTGTGGGAAACAACAATGCGACCTGAAAAACGTACTTTGAAGCAAGTTACCATCGAATCGGCTGCCGAAGCTGACCATCTTTTTGCAATGTTGATGGGCGATGAAGTTGCTCCTCGTCGTGAGTTTATTGAACGCAATGCAAAGTATGCAAAAATAGATATTTAATACCCCACCCAACCCTCCCCAAAAGGGAGGGCTTTTTTTTATCAATATGAAAAAACTATTTATTATTTGCTTAATTTTCCTTTCGGGAAATATCGTTTTTGCCCAACAGAAAATATTTCCTGTTATCAAAAGTGGGGGTGGAATGTTTGAAGTGCCAGAGGCAACTCCAATGGCAGATAAATCAATGAAATATAAGATAATTGTTGATTTGTCGAAGGGTTCTGTTAAGCCTGATTCTGTCAATGATGGCATTGAAAAATTAGCTCGTTTAGTCAATATGCACCTTGATGCTGGTATTCCAAAAGAGAATCTTGATGTGGTAGGGGTATTCCATTTTTTAGGTACGCCCAACATAATGACTGACGAAGCCTACAAGAAAAAATATGGCATAAACAACCCTAATACTTTGATAATAAACGAGTTAGCTAAGCATGGCGTGAAGTTTTATGTATGTGGACAATCGCTTAGAGCAAGAAAATTGACCGACGAACCACGCAATGAAAACATAAAAGTTGCTCTATCGGCAATGTTAACTTTTAGCACTTTACAGGGGAAAGGATATTCTATGATATTGCCGTGAAAAATTATCACTAAATAAAAAAGGCGAACTACTTGAATAAATAGTTCGCCTTTTTTATTTCAATTTCAAAAATCATCTATCATTTTTTAAAATACCTCTCTCGCCACAGCCATAGTGGTATCAGACTTTGACATGGTATAAAAATGCAAGGCGGGCACGCCAAAATCAATCAATTCTCGACATTGTTGAATCGCCCATTCAATGCCCAATTGCTTGGCTTGTTTGTCGGTTTCGCATGCAAAAACTTCTTTTCTGAAAGCCTCTGGCATATCCAAATAAAATAATCTTGGTAAAATATCTAATTGCTTTTTGGTAGCCAAAACTTTCAAACCCGGAATTATCGGAATCGTGATGCCCTCTGCACGGCATTTTTTCACAAAATCAAAATATTTTTGGTTATCAAAAAACATTTGTGTAACTACATAATCTGCTCCTGCGGCTACTTTTCGCTTCAAGTTTTCTAAGTCTTCCTCCAAATCATTTGCCTCAAAATGTTTTTCAGGATATGCAGCAACACCCACACAAAAATCACTTGCGTTTAGATATTCTGCATCTTCGTGCAGGTATTTGCCTTTATTCATTAACTGAATCTGCTCGACCAACTCATTGGCAAATTGATGTCCGTCTTTTTTTGCTTTGAAAGTATTGTATGGCTTAGCAAAATCTCCTCTCAATGCCATTATATTGTCAATTCCCAAATAATTTAGGTCAATTAATAAATCTTCGGTATCATCTTTTGTAAAACCACCACAAAGCACATGAGGCACAGGGTCAATCTTGAATTTGTGCATGATTGACGAGCAAATGCCTACTGTACCAGGGCGTTTTCTTGTTCGTATTTCTTTGGAAGTGCCGTCGGGAAGTTGTTTTGTAAAATATTCTTCACGATGAAAAGTAACATCAATAAAAGGCGGCTTTAGTTCCATCATTGGCTCAATGGCAAGCATCAAATCGTTGATGTTAGAGCCTTTGGTTGGCGGAATTATTTCGATAGAAAAAATAGGTTTTCCGTTGTTGCTTTGCAGATGTTCGGTTACTTTTGCCATTTGTATTTTATCTTTATTTTTTGGCAAAAATAGATATATTATTTATAATAACAAATTTTTGTAGTTATTTTATCTTGTTTTTGTTATTTTTTTAGTTATATTATTTTAAAACCTCTGAAAATATTTTAAACAAAAAAGCCACCTTGATGATACAAAGTAGCTTTTTGATTGTCGCTTTTAATTGATTTCAAAATAATTAAAAAACTACATTTATCCATGATTTCCGTAGAGCATTTTAAAAATTCAACCCTGAACGTCCATATTGGATATTCCTACGAAATCACGAACATTTTATATATTTTAATTAATTTTCCAACTAAATCTCACATTAGACCTCCCTTTCTGTAACTCTTTCACCCAAAAACCGCCCTCTGTTTTCTTAGAAATATAAAGCCCGTTACAGTCGCCTTCGGGTTGAATATTTATCATCAAATCTTCAAAATTCTCTTGAATTTGGTCGAATTTCACAAAAACACTTCCATTATTAAGTGTTGATTTGCCACTTTTAGTTTCTTCAACAGCTTTTCTCAGGAGTTGGTCTGTTTCGACTTTCATAGAAACTTGCGACGGTGAATCGGTTAATAATCTTTCCCATACAGAACCATTATACAAATAAAAACCCTTTGTTCCATCAATTTGATAGATTAACAGACCATCAGCAGGATTTGCTGGGCGATTGGCTTGTGTAACTCTTGGAATCAAAACACCTTTATTACTGCTTTGAATATCTAAAATCGCAGAATGATGTGCAAAATCATCAGTTGCATTGATGGCAACTGCTTTGCTATCATTATTAATTCTTACGCTGTTAGTTTCTTCAAGTGTATTGGTTGCTTGTACAAACCGATAAGTAAGATTATTTAAGGTTGCTACACCAGAAGTAGCTGACACATCGGCCTGAAAATAATGCCCATATTTGGTTAAAAAAGCAATCGCATTTATAGTACTTGTTGGACTTACTGGAAAGGGGTCATTTCCATTGGCACGAGTTCGTTTTTCTCGTACAATTCCCATTCGTAAGCAATCTATTGTACCGCCACTGGGCAAAACAAGTATACCATAACCATTTACTGTTTTAATTTCCTTTTCTTGAATCAAACAAACATCTGTATCAAAATCAATTTCTTCTTTAATACTTGTAACGACATCATTTAAAGCCAAAGGTGCGTCCAAAAACTCATAATCAACTTCTTCGTCAAAATTATCATCTGATTGGTCATATAAATCATAACTCGTACCCAAAACATAAACCCCATCAGCGGCAATATCGACATGATAATATTGGTAAACTGCATTTTCATCTTTGTCAATAAACAGTTTTCTGGCGGCTACATCTGAACCTACAATCTGCAAACTTGGGTCGATAGATGATTCATTAATAAAATCTAAGCGACTATAATTAATAAAATTGCTTAGTAAATTACTCGGTAAAGTGAATGTTTGAGGACTTGAAGTGTTGACTGTACCGATATTCATTGTAAATGAAGAATTAAAACTCCTAAAGTCTATCCAAGAATTCCCATTTTGTGCAATATTTTGATAATCTGCTTGGGTTATTGTGATTGCAGTATTAGTAGCTGCTACTGACTTTTCGGCAGATGGTTTGAGATTTAATAATGTCAAATCTGAATATTTTACTTGTAGAAGTGTTTTTTTAGTTGCTGACACTCTACAATTATAATAATTATCGCATGGGCTACATACACTATTACAAGCCCCTGCATAAGTTTGAAATGATGCAAAAAAACATAAAAAAGAAAATAATGTTTTCTTAACAAATGGATAAATACTGTTATTTTTTTTCATGTTTTTGGGGTTTAATTTTTTGCAAATTTCTTATTAGATTTTTTCACAAAATATACCTCTCAGGAGGTAATTTTAATGTCAATAAATACTTCTTAACTTTGCAAGATGAAGTATATTTTATTTTTTATATCATTTTTTTTAATCTTTGGAGATTTGAAAGCACAGCAAAACGAAGTTTTTGTTGTGAAAGGTAATGTTTTAGAAACGCATTTGGAAGGCAATATTTTTGAAGCAAAAAACATCGAATTCAATAAAATAGAAGATTTAATTTTTACGAAAAAATGGTTCAAAAAAGTCGAAAATTTAGCAAATTTTGGTTATGGAACAGATGAAAATTGGATTTATTTTGATTTGAAAAACGCAGATTCAATTGAAAACAAATTTGTATTATTTTTAGACCAAACTTTTTTAGAAAAAGCAGATTTATACCTTTTTATGGACGATAGTTTGATTCAAAAAAATGAGTTAAGTTACTCATTATCAAGTAACAAACGACCTTTTGGATTTCATAATTTTGTTTATCCATTTTCAATAAAACCTTCAATTCAGTACAGTATTTTTTTAAGAATAAAATCGGCAAAAAACCATAATATTTCGAGGGCTTTGATTACGCTTTTTGATGAAAATTCCTTTTTCTTGAATCAAAAAAAACATCAATTAACTTTCGGAATTTTGCTTGGATTTATGCTATTTTCGTTTGTTGTTGGTTTGATTTTGTTTTATAATTCTTCAAAACCAATTTATATAATTTATGGAGTTTATATTTTGGTAGTTTTGATTTTTTATTTGAGCAATAATGGATTTTTAAATGTTAATTTTCCTAATAATTTATTAGGTTCTCCGCAGTTTTCAAATGGTATTTCGATGCTTGGAGCGTCTGTGCAGCTAATATTTATTCGACAATTTTTGTCGTTACCAAGCAAACTTTCAAGGTTTTCCAACCAACTAATCTTGGTAATAATTGGTTATTATGTATTGCTTGCTTTCATTTATTTGTTTTTTCCCGTACTTCCTTTTTTACCTTTAATCTCTCGAATTTCGCTTATTTTTCTTGGAATATTGCTAATTTCCTTATGTGTGTGGTCAATTTCACAGAAAAGTAAAGTAGCTTATTTGTACCTATTTGCTATTGTTCCCGGTATATTTTTGGTTGCTTATTTTTTGTTTTCAGCCCTTAAAATTTTACCCCTATTTTTTGAGGCTTTTGCTTTGCCTTTTCCTATCTCGGTTTACGAAATTATTGTTTTTGGCTTTGGCTTGGTTTATGTTTTTACGAAGGAAAAAGAAGAAACCGAACACCAATTGACAGAAATAAAACAAAAAACTGCCCACGAAATCATCAAAGCTCAAGAACAAGAACGCCAACGAATTGCACAAGATCTGCACGATGACTTGGGAAGTACGCTTTCGATGCTGAAAAACAAACTTTCCGAAAGTAACGAAACGTTTGGTAATCAGCTCTTGATGGAAATGAAAATTGCCGATAAAGCGGTAGAAGATTTAAGAGAAATTTCTCAAAATTTGATGCCAGTTTTATTTTTACAGAAAGGTTTGAAGAGGGCAATTCAAGAGTTGATTTCTTTGAATAATATTGTTTTTTTGAGTTCGGGCAATGAAAGAAAATTAGATTGGGAAACCGAACTCAGTATTTTCAGAATTGTCAAAGAATTGCTGAATAATGCCCAAAAACATTCAAAAGCAAGCAAAATTGAGACAAATTTGATATATTTTGAAGATTTTCTATATCTTTCAGTAGAAGATAATGGCTGCGGGTTCAGAAAAACTGACAAAGAAATTACCGGAATTGGCTTAAAAAATATATCTTTACGAGTAGATTATTTGAATGGAAAAATCAGTAAAGAGTCTTCTGAAAAAGGGACTATGATTGCCATTGAAATCCCGTATGAGCCTAACAAAAAAAATAAAAATCCTTCTGATTGACGACCATCAATTATTTAATGATGGACTGAAAAGCTTGTTAAGTACAGAGTCTGAAATCGAAATTGTGGGACAGGTATTTGAAGGTAAAAATGTGCTTTTTGAAATCCAAAAACTTTCTCCTCAACTTATTTTTCTCGACATCAATCTTCCAGATGAAAATGGTATTGAACTTTCTAAAAAAGTAATAAAAGATTTTCCTTCCGTAAAAATTATTTTGTTGACAATGTATGCTGATTTCCAAATGCAGAAAGAAGCAAAAAAAATTGGTGTGCATGGTTATATCTTGAAAAACACTTCAAAAAAAGAGCTTTTGCATGGCATTTCAGCAGTTTTGGAAGGGAAAAATTGTTTTGATGAAAAAATAAATAAGGGCGTAGAAGACATCAGTAAAGACGATTTATCGAAAAAACTTAACTTAACCGAGCGAGAAAAGGAGATAATAAAGTATATAAGAGAAGGCTTAGATTCATATCAAATTGCAGAAAAAGTAAATCTTAGTTATCTCACTATTAAAACCCATAGAAGAAACATTCACTTCAAAATTGGCACAAGTACCACGTCTGAGCTGATAAGATTTGCTAATGAAAATGGCATTTAAATGTATTCTTCTAAAACTTGTATTCTTCTGCGAGAAACTTCAAAGCGTTTACCATTTATAAGTTGCACGTAGCCGTTCTTGGTTTCTATTTCTACACTTTTTAAGTAATTTTTATTGATTATAGTTGATTTATGAATTCTTAAAAAATCAGTTGAATTTTTATATTTTTTTTCAAAAAAACCGAGTGAATAACCTGAAAAAAAAGTACGTACCGTCATTATAAAAAATGGTGGTATAATTAGAATTTCCTTCAAATGTAATAATGTCATTTACTCTAATTTTATGTCGTTTAGCTTTCATGGTTTGCAAATATAAATTGAGATTGTGATAATTTAAAGCATAATATTTTTAGGTTTTCTCCACAGAATAAAACTGGCTAAAAATATAAATATAATAGCACATAACGTAGGAAACCAGTTGGGGTGCTTTGTGTAAAAAGTTTTTTTCTGCACACATAATATTTCTTTTGTACCAATAGTTGAGGTGAACCACGGAAGTTTTCCTGAAACATTTCCAAAAGGGTCAATAAAACACGAAATGCCTCCATTTGAGCATCTGACAATGCTTCTACGATTTTCGATGGCTCGTAATCTGGTAAAACTCACTAATTGTTTTGCTCCTGGCGTAGTACCAAACCACGCATCGTTGTTCATTAAGGCAATAAATTCTGCCCCAGAATCGACCAATTCGGCAATTTTATTGGGGTACATTTGTTCCCAGCAAATTGTTAGACCGACGTTAAATTTATCATTATTAAAGTTGGAATATGAAAATGTATAAGGCTCATTTCCACGTAACATTGTTGAGCCAGCAAGTGAAGGATAATCTGGAATGTATGGCATCAATTCCATAAAAGGCAAACCGTATTCTTTTTGATAAACTTTAACATCAGTAGGTTTTATTTTTAGCGAGTCCCAAAACATGGCTAATTGTGGTGTGAAAACTAAGGCATTATTTTTGAAATTTTGTAGTTTGGTTGAATCTGGAGATTCTACAAAACCTATTGCCACCGAAGTTTGCCAAGAAGCAATGGCTTTTTTGGTAAAATCAAGCAAATTTTTATCTTGAAAAAGTGGAATCGGAATTGCCGTTTCTGGCAGTACAATCAAATCGGGCTTAGCAGTTCGGACAGCCGAATCTGACAAACTAATTACTTCATCAAATATTTTCTGAGAAATGGTCGAATCTCCTTTTGCATAAGCGTCTATGTTGGTTTGAATTATCGAAACTTTTGTCTTCTTGTTCAAATTCCCCAACACATTTTTTGGTTGAATTTTTATTACCCAAAGCGAGTAAAGTAGAGGGAAAAATAGGCAAAGAACCGCTCCCAAGCCCTCCTCTATTGTGAAAGATTTTTTTTCCTTATAGGATAATAACAAATTAGTGATTATCACATTCATCACCATTAACCAAAAAGTGATGCCCCACATTCCTGTGATGTCAATAAATTGGACAAACCAAGTCATATTACTTTGCGAGTAGGGCAATAAATATACTTGTAAATGATGTGGAAATTGCTGTGAAAGCCACTCAATAAATGTAAATTGAAAAGGCAATAAAATGAGCGATTTTGAAAATCCAAGTCGTTTTTTGATGAAAAAATGCACCAAAAAAGGTAAGCAAATAGTTGGAACTTGTGTGACTAAGCAAATCAATAGTGCTTTCCAGTCATAAAAAAGAGTCCACCAAAAGCCTATACATATTCCTATAAGAAATGTAGAAAATAATAGGAAGAAATATTTTCTTAAGGAAATATCTTTTTTTGTCAGTAGCAGAAAAGGTACGAAGGCAAACCATGCCAAAAATCCTGTTGGGATTTCAGGAAAAGATGGAAAGGAAAGCCCATATAAAATGGCACTGGTTATAACCGCAAAAAACTGATCTCTATTTTTGATATTTTTGAGTTTTTGAGTTTGGAATTTACTTTCGCATTTTCTTTTTCAAAGCATCAATTTCTTTTTGTTGCTGTATGGTATAAAGGGTCAATTCTTCGACTTTTTCGAGGAGTTTTGAAACCATTTCGTCCATCGAAACACCATTTTTTACCACTTCTTCGGCAGACGGAATATTGGGTAAATGTTTGTTCAACACTATAAATTGAGCAACTTTATCAAGGGGCATTAAGGAATAATTTTTCTCAAAAACTTTATCAGACCATTGATTTACATTTTCGTATTTCATCTTAAACGAATTCAAAATAAATTGCCCTTGATTGTCTAATTCCAAGAAATTTCGGTCATTTATCTTATAAACAGGGCTATTATAAGCCATTCGAGTATTAAAAACCCCTTTTACATCTAAGCGATAGCGAGGGTTTGAAAGCCCGATTCCGACTTTTACAAGGGAAGTATCACCCAAAATCAAGCCATCATCTACCGAAACTTTGGCATTATAGCCAATGGCTGAGGCACGTTGCAGTGAGTTTTGATTTGTGCCTACACCACCTGCATAGCGACCAAAGTACGAGGCTGTTTGGGCAAAGCACCCGCCCCAAAGTGGAGCTGCCCAGAGGGGGAAAATTAAAACAAGTATTGTGAGTATTTTTTTCATGTTTTTAGTTATTTAAAATTTGTTTTTTTAGACCTATTCTTGAATAGAAAATATAGTAAAAAATAATAAAATCATCACCCCGATAAACTTGCTTGCAAAAAGTAAATTTTGAAAGGTTTTTGCTCACGATTTGCCAACAAAAAAGGCACAAATGCAAACCATGCCAAAATGCCCGTCGGGATTGGGTCATAAGATGGAAACGATAAACCTAATAATATGCCACTTAGCAACCAACTCCAATTTTTCATACATGATTCTTGAAATAACTTACAAATCTAAGTCTAAGATATTACCAAAAACATACCTCTCAGGAGGTAATTTTAGTTGATTGACCAAGAAAACTTCACATTTGATTTACCTTTTTGTAATTCTTTTACCTCAAAACCTTCTTTGGTTTTCTTGGAAATATAAAGCCCATTACAATCACCTTCGAGTTGAAGATTTATCATTAAATCATTGAAATTTTCTTGAATTTGGTCGAATTTGATAAAAGTTGTACCGTTTTGTAGTTGCCCAGTGTGGCCTCGATTTCGCTCAGCCACCCTGTCCCCAGCCGTTGCCGTTGCCTGAGCGGAGTCGAAGGCAAGGCGTGCCGAAGGTGAACTTCCCAAAACTCTCCAACCCGTTCCATCATAATAATAAAAACCTGGTGTGTTATCAGTCTGATAAACCAAAAGCCCCATAGCAGGTAAATTCGGGCGATTTGCTTTCACAATTCTTGGAATCAATATGCCCAAGCTGTCATTTTTAATATCCAAAATTGCCGAATGGTGAGCTAAAGCATCGTCAGTATTGATGGTTACACCCTTGCCGTTGTTATTGAGTTTTACATCGTTAAACTCTGATAATAAGGAAGTTAGCACAATTTTTCGATACTGAAAATTACTCAACGTTGCCGTGCCACTCGTTGCCGAAACTTCGGCATTAAAATACGCTCCTTCTTTCGTTACAAAATTGACTTGATTGGTGGTTGAAACCAAAGTATAAGCCGTACTCTCGTTGGGGCGAGTAAATTTTTGAGTATTAAGACTCATTCTCAGACAGTTAAAAGTGCCATCAGGCGTTGTAATTACTCCGTAAGCATCTGCAGTTGAGGTTTGTACATATTTCGTAAGCGTTAGATTGGTAACATAATCTTCCTCTTCAATGGTTGAAGAATAAGTATCTCCCAAATCTAAGGGTACATCTGAAAATTCATAATTGGGTTCATCAAAAGTATCATCATCGCCAAATTCTAAATCATAACTCGTACCGATATGGTCAATGCCGCTACTATTTATATCGAAATGGTCATAGACTTTCATGGGAAAGTCTGCGTTGTCCAGATAGTAAGTTAGCATGGTTTTGTTTGCCCCTACAATCTGTAAAGGGGCTGGTACGCTACTGGTGGCAACAAAATCACTTCTGCCTGCTCCCGTAAAATAGGTCAAAAGATTAGCGGGTAAAGTCCAAGTTTGGGGCGATGTGTTATTTGCTATTCCGATATTCATACTGAAAGAGGCGTCGCCCCCGTGATAGAGCAACCATGAATTACCCGCTACTGTAATCGTATTAAAATCTGCTAAATCAATAGAAATAGCTGATGCCATTTTTGCCGCAGAATGTGGTGTTTCCTTTAAATTCAAGGCACTTAAATTAAACGTTTGCAGGGTTTTTGATTGGTATAAAGTTTCTTCTGCGGCAATACGCCCCCCTGGTCGCCCTCCTGGTCGTGGACGACACTTACTACAGGGAGCAGGAGGTCCCGCCAAAGAATGGAGGGTTTGGGTGAAAAGAAGGAAAAAGATTATTTTACTAACATTTGAAAGTTTTTTCATTTTGAGTTTTTGTTTAGAGATACCGTTATCTATGCCATTGTCGGTGTCCTCACAGACTATAACGCATTGCCTGTGAGGACACAGACAACGGTAGGTTATTTATTTCATTTTTTCCAAGTCTTTTTTCAAAATAAAGCCCAGCGTTCCACGTTTAAACTCGTCAGTTTTTGGGTATTCAACCCAAATGAAATTTTTGGTTTCTACGAATGTTTCGACCTTGTTTCCTTTCACCAAAAAGGCTTTTCTTGCCGTTTTTTCATTGGTTTGGCTATGGAAAAGAGTTTTTTCAGTTTTTACTTTCCAGTTTGAAACTTGCCCTTCATCTTCGCCAGTATAAGTATCAAAGGTTTTGGGTATTAGAAATTCATTTTCGGGAATACTGTATTCACGAGCAGTTTTTTCAGGTTCGGAGGCATGAAAAGTTATGTTTTTTTCGGAAGAAAGCAACCAGTTTTTTGTGGAAACATCAAATCGAAAAGAAGCATCTTTCGACCACCGCCACGATGAACCTCCGTAATGTTGAATTACAAAACTACCATCTTTTATCTCAATTCCCGAAAAAGGGTCGCCCATGATTCCGCCACAACCAGCACACATAATGATTTTATCACTACGTTTGGCTATTTTATATTTTTTGTTGGCATCTTGCAAAATCAATAGTATTGGGCGAGGCAAACCGCCATCTTCGGCTTCTTTTTTGCTTTTACAGACCAATAGATAATCTGTCAGTTTATCATTATTTATATCGCCTTGGGCAAAATCCAATACTTCAAATCCAGCAGGAATAAAAGCATTGATTTCGGTGGGTAGTTTCTCTGTTTTTTGGGCAAAAGCTATCTCTGAAAATAAGAGAATGAATAGTAGAATATTAGTTTTCATGATTTTGGTTGAATATTAAAAACTCAATTTTTCTTCTTTGATATACTTCACAATACCATCTATTTTCTCACAATCCACCGCTGTAAGGGTTTCGCCAGCTTTCAATTTTTTAGGATTGCTTAAAATCATTCTGCCTTCATTATCAAACTCATCACTCACCAAATTGATAAGTTTATTTTCTTTCGACACAAATATTAGCTGCTCGGTCGAAACCGTGCCTTCTTGCATATATTTGAAACTAAGCGACACGGTATCACTACCCATCAGTTTTCCTTTGATAATGCCAAACTGACCATCTTTTTCATAAATAGATACGCTATAAAAGCCCGTTATGTCGCCGTTGGCAGCGACTGATAATTTGCACGAAGTTGAATCTTTGTTCATCGCCAATAAATAACAAGTTTCCATCGGACCTTCTTCGCCCGCCATTGGGTCATTAATTTTGCCCATTTTTACATCTACGATATTTAGCTCATTGATGATAGATTGTGCCATTTCTTTCACTTTTGGGTCATTTTCAAAGGGTTTTGCAGCATCAATCATTGCTTTTTGCATCGCCAAACGCTCCTCAACGCTTCCATATTTTGGATTAATCAATACATTTTCACGAAACATATACAGCCAGCCAATTACGTGGTCTTCTCCTTTTTCGTAGGTTGCTTGAAACTGAGCTAAGAGTGCTTTTGGGTCTTTTAAGTAAGCATCTTTTACATCCATGGCTTCTTTGATACAATCGTTGGAGGCACATTTGGTAAAGGCTTCCCATGTATCAGATTTGGTAGATTGGCAAGAAAAGCATTGAGCAGAAAGCAGAAATAACACAATGAAATTTTTCATTTTTTAATAATTTTTGATGGGACGTTTAACGACACAAAATTATGGTTTTGTTTTTTAAAAAAAAATAGGTGTTAGCACTCATTTTTGGGGTAACATAATTTGTTTTGCAGAAAAGTTTAATACTTTTGAGCAAAAGAAACCATTTCGATGCTTCGCAAATTTTTATTTTTCCAATTTTTATTACTATCCTTTTTTACAAAAGGGCAAGTAACACTTGTGGGTAATCGTACAGAAAAACTTAAATTAGAATCAGTTGCTTTGGCGTATAAAGATACTGAACAAACACGCACAATCAATCAATTATTGTCAAAAAAAGCTATACCATTTAAGCCCATTTCAAATTTGAACATTGGCATTACTTACACGAATCATTGGCTCAAGTTTTCATTAAAAAACTCCTCTGATGATGATTTATCCTTGTTTTTGGTTTTTGAAAGCATTGTAAATGATAGTATGTTTTTGTATAAAGTTGTGAATAATAAAGTAATTGAAACTACTATTTTGGGTGAATATTTGCCATTTTCTGCAAGAAAAATAAAGTACCCGACACCCATTTTTGAAATCAATTTATTGCCCAACGAACAAGCCCAATATTACCTAAAATCTATTGGAAATGGGCAACCAATGAACCTAACGGCACAGCTTCTGAACACCCAAAGTTTCCATGATTGGGACACCCAGAAAATGTTTTTTCTGGGCATCATTTATGGTATTATATTTTTGATTTTATTGCTAAATTTTTCTTTTTTTCTAATTACAAAAGAAAAAATTTATCTCATTTTTACGGGGCAAGTCGCTTTCTCTGCCTTGTGTCTTGTCTATTTTGATGGCTTTATTTATCAATATATTTTCCCAGAAAGTGGCTATTGGAGCAACGAAACAATTGCCGTTGCGATGTGCTTTACATTTATTTTCAATAACCGTTTTACTTCAAATTTCTTCAATCTAAAAACATTAGCACCTTGGGCGTACAATACTTTTAAGTATGCTACTTGGCTGATTATCAGTATATTAACTTTTTCATTTATTCATCCGTGGGGCTTCAATGCCTTTATTGTTCTGATGTCCGCTACCACTTCGCTCGTTGCTTTATTACTTTTTGCTTCAATTCTTACCGTAAAAAAACAAGGTTTTTCTTCCTATTTTTTTGGATTGGCAGCCACCGTTTGCTTGATAGTTTTTGGTTCAATTTTTCAATTGTTTTTGATTGGTCTTGTGCCAGGAATTTTTATTACGCACTATGCTATGCACTTAGCTGTGGTTACACAATCAGTGTTTTTGGCTTTAGCGGTCAATGATAAATTCAGAGTTATTAAAGAAGAAAATGCTTATTATCAAGCAAAATTGGTAGAAACACTGAATCAATACTCGCAAAACCTCATTACAAATATAGAAGCCGAAAGGCAGCGTTTGGCAGTAGAAATTCATGACGGTTTGGGGCAGAATCTACTTACAATCAGAAACAAAATTTTACGAACTTTAAAGCAAAAAGGTATTTCTGAAAATGTTCAAGATACGCTTCATTTACTTTTAGATATTACCACCGAAACCCTCGACGATGCCCGTGCTATGTCTTATAATCTTCGTCCACCGATTTTGAGTACGATGGGTTTGACGGTAGCAATTCAGACTTTGGCAGCCAAAATGAAAGACACTTCTAATTTAAAAATATCACTTTTGATGGAGCAATCTGTTGATGGTTTTGTAGAAAAAGAAAACGACATTAATATTTACAGAATCCTTCAAGAAAGTTTCACAAATGTCATAAAACATGCAAAAGCGACTAAAATTGACATTAAAATCATTAAAAACGATTCATTTTTAGACATTTCTTTTAAAGACGATGGCATTGGGTTTAATCAGAATGCTCAAATAAATGGACAAGGGATTTTGGGAATCAAAGAGCGAGTTGCATTGCTCAGAGGCACAATAAATATTATATCGGAAGAGAGTTCTGGTACTTTATTATACATTCAAATTCCAATAAAAGCATGAAAACAATAAAAATCTTTGTGGCAGACGACCACCCTTTGTTTCTGAAAGGCTTGAAAGACACACTCGAAGATGAGGCAGATTTCGAGATTATTGGTTCGGCAATCAATGGTCAAGAAGCCTTGAAAAAAATAGAACTTTTACATCCAGATATTGCAACGTTGGATTTAGATATGCCGCTTCTGAGTGGCATTGAGGTTGCTAAAATTTTACTCAAATCGCACAAAAACATAAAAATTATTATTCTCAGTATGCACAAAGACCCCGACATCATTCGTGCGGCTATGGCACTGGGTATTCATGGCTATGTATTCAAAGACGATGCTGTCAATGACTTAGTAAATGCTATCAGAGCTATTAGTTTTGGAGGAAATTATATTTCTATGGATGCATCAAAAAATACTTTTTTCTTGAATGATAACAATGAACTTATTGGAGATTTAACAAAAATGGAAAAGTTGGTTTTGAGAGAAATAGCCCTCCAAAAAACAACCAAACAAATTGCCGATGAAAATTTTATTAGTACAAAAACCGTAGAAAATCACCGAGCCAATATTTGCCGAAAACTCAATTTAACAGGAAATAATAGCTTACTAAAATTTGCTATAAAAGTAAGCAATTCATTGAAAATGGCTTGATATCCTTTGATAAAACTCATTTCTTGGGAGTAATTTCCGCAATTTTATGCGGTGTTCGAGTAGAAACTTTATCAGCAATAAACCATCCCTCATTTGTTTTCATGAGGTTAAAATAATCTGTATATAAATCTTTTTCAGTACTGATTTCTACTTTTGCAGTACCCATATTGTTGGTAATATCAACCGAAACGATGCGTGTACTAATGTTTTTACTTCTTTCGTGTGGTTTAAATAGATTGAGGTATTGAGAGCGTGTAAACTCTGTAAATTTTCCATTATTATAGTTTTTTAAATGACAGGAAAAATGCATCGCCATTCCCAGCTTGGTACTATCTCCTGTTGCCCAACCATCAAAATAGCATTCAATGGTGATTTCAATTAATTGTCTTTCAGTAGGTGTATTTTGAGAAAATGCTGAAAATAGGCTTATTATTAAGCCAAAAGTTAAGAAAATGCGTTTCATTTTTTTGAAATTTATGAAGTATGAAATTTATTTTAACACAGGTACATTCTTTATTCTAATCAATTTTCCATTCACTTCATCAGTCAGAATAAACAATCTACCCGAAGGACTTTGTGCTACTTTTCGAATTCTTATACGGTCATCTACAAATAATTCTTCTGCACTTTTCACCGTATCGCCTTCGATTTTTATTCGCCATAAACTGCCTCTCGATAGCCCTCCAACTAATAAATCATTATTCCAAAGGGTAAATTCAGTGCCTTTATAAAAATGTAAACCTGTAGGGGCAACGGTATGCAACCACGACCAAACAGGGTCGGTATAAACATTACCATCAATAGGTTTTGGAGAAAATTCAGCAAAGCGATATTTACCTGTTGTTTTCATGGGCCAACCGTAATTTGCCTGTGCTTTTAAGACATTAATTTCATCGCCTTGGTTTGTGCCATGCTCACTAAACCAGATTTTTTTCGAGATAGGATTAACCGTCAAACCTTGTGCCGCTCGAATACCAACTGCGTACAAACCAGGTGTTGCTTTATTTCCAAAATCTGGATTATCCTTCGGAATTGTTCCATCTGAATTAATTCGATAAATCTTACCTCGCTTGTCTTCCAAATTTTGGGCAATGGGAATTACTGGTTCATCTTTTTCTGTAAAAATCCTTTCACCAATCGTAAAATAAAACTTGCCATCAGCTCCAAAAGTCATTCCTCCGCCATAATGAAAACGCTCGGAAGTGTAAGGTTCGGCCACAAAAAGTGTCTTAATGTCTTTCAAAGCATCATTTTCGAGAATTGCTTTAATGATTTTTGTTGTTCTTCCTTTGGATGATTTTGCAGCATAAGATAAATAGACGTACTTATTGTTTTTGAAATCAGGGTCGAGCAAAACTTCAAATTTGCCCGTATTATCACCAAAACCACCAAGACTATCTTCCAAATCCGTTGGAAAGCCTTGTATCTTGATTCTTTCTTTCTTCGACAAATTAACTCTGACCAAATCGCCCTCTTTTTCAGAAATCAAAACCTCATCTTCTGTCAAAAAAGCGATACTCCACGGACGTTTTAAACCTTCCAAAATTGTTTCTTTTTCAGGCTTTACATCAAAAACTCTGTGGGGCGAATTGGTTGAAACTTTATCTGCAATAAACCAGCCTTCATTGGTTTTCATCAGGGTAAAATAATCAGTAAACATACTCCTTGAATTACTGATTTCGACTTTGGCACTGCCCATATTATTTGTAATATCAATCGAAACAATGTTAGCTTTAAAAGTGTGAAATTTTTCATGTTTTGTCCAGCCAACAAGATATTCATTTTTAGGAATCTCCTCAAATTTCCCATCTCTGAAAACCTTTAATTTACTTGAAGCGTGCATTGCTTTTCCAACTTTTACGGAATCACCAGTTGCCTGACCATCTATGTAAAGCATTATCGTTTTTTCTACCAACTCTCTTTCAGTAGAAGGGTTTAGATTTTGGGAAATTGCCGAAAAAACGGAAAAGAAAAGACTAAAAAAGAAGAATGTTTTTTTCATTTTAAATTAATTATCGTTTGCCAAAATGAAACAATTTCATTTCGTTGACAAATAACCAATTAACTTTTGAGAAGGCTGTCCAAGAACCACGATTCCGTAGTACGGATTTATAAATTTGGAGAAATATTTTGCTGGTAAATATTCGGAGTCATGCCTTTGATTTTCTTGAAAGTAGCAAAAAATGTAGATTTTGAATTAAATCCTACTTCATCGCCAATGGCTTCTATCGTCAAATTAGTTTTGGCGGATAAGATTTTGCAGGCATCGTTGATGCGGTATTCATTGATAAAAAGGGTGAAGTTTTTCTCTAAATTATCGTTTAAAAGTTGAGATAATTGATGCCCCGAAACGTTGATTTCTTTGGCAAGGTCACTCAATTTCAGGTTCGGGTTTTTAAAAATCTCCTTTTCTTGCATAACTTTCTCTAACTTCCCTACCATCAATTGTGCATCTTCTTGATTGAGCTTTTTATCGGTATATTTTTGAGTAGAAAATGAGGATAAATCGTCCATTTTTTTTCGATAAATCAGTACAAAAACTACCAAATAAAGTATGAATGAAAAACTAACACCTCCTAAAATATAGACGCCTTTGGTAATATTTAAAATCGCCCATAAATAACAGAAAAAGAGTATTAAAATGCCTCCCCAAATTGTCAGAAGCCATTTTTCAAAGGGTTTTACATTTTCTTTGTGAAAGATTTTTTTAAGAATATTGACCAATAAAAAACCCGAAAATGCGATATGAAGTCCCCACTGCGTATAAATGAGATAAATGATGCAATCCCACCAAGCATGAAGAAATGTTTGATAGGGATAAATGTAGCCTACAACAAAAATTAGAATCACCCAAAATGTAATAAGCCAAAGCCATATTTTAGGCATTTTCCTGATTTGTGCAATTTCAGATTTTATGAAAAAATATAAAAAAGGTCCAATCAAAAAACAAGCTGAAAGTCCGATTTGTAGATATATTTTGGGCAAACTATTGTCAAAATAATAGATAACAGATTTTCCAATTCTTATGCTCAGAACCAATAGCAAAGCTCCTAAAAGGTAGTTAGATAAGTGTTTTTTTGGTGTAAAAAAGATAAAATAAGCACTGAGTAAAAGCCCATTGAATGCCCCCAAAGCACTAAAAAAGAATAATATTTTACTCCAAAAATCCATTATTGACTCGGTTATTTTTAAATCTAACGACAAATATACAATGATTGTATTTTTTGAATGACAGAAATTACAGATTTTGTCGAAACCTATAAATTTTGTACCTTTTACTTTGTTTGTATTTCCAAGTAGTAAACTTTTGCAGCAAATCCTCAAAAAATAGGTGCTAACCCTCATTTTTGATTAGAATTGCTAATGTAAAAAAAACTTTAATACTTTTGATTAAAAGATTCATTAGCACCAAAACTGTAGAAAATCATCGAGCAAATATTTGTCGAAAACTCAATTTGAGCGGTAATAATGCCTTGTTGAAATTTGCCATAGAAGTAAGTGAGTCTTTGAAATGGCTTAATTTGATATAAAAACACTGTCATTTGATAAGTTTTCTTGTTTAAATATAAAATAGATTTGAAAAATAGTTAAAAAACAAACTTTTTTTATATTAACTTCGTTATTTTACATTGATTGTTACTCACAAAACCACTAATTAATAATGAAAAAAATTGTTCTCCTTTTAGCCGTAGGCATAGCTACCACTTTTGGGGTTTCGGCTCAAACTATATCAACTACAAGCACAGTTGCTGCTGTTGATACTTTGGTTTTAAAAGAATATGTTGGTAAGTACAAACTAAAAGACGCACCTATTGAAGATTTAATTGTAACCCTCCAAGATGGCAAGCTTATGGGAGAAGCCGTTGGACAAGGTTCTGCTCCACTTGCTCCAACTGCAGAAGTTGATATTTTTGAAGTTGTTGGCTATGGTGGAAAAGCAGAGTTTATTAGAAACGAAAGCAAGGTTGTCATAAAAGTAAAACTAAGTGTTCAAGGAACAACAATGGAAGGCGAAAAGCAACTGTAGTTTTTCTGAATACAAACAAAAATGCCCTCAAATTGAATTTTGAGGGCATTTTTGTTTATACTATTATCTATTGGCAGCCTTCAATTTTTGCTACAAAAGTGCTATTGGTGATGCTAAATCCTGGCAAAAGCTCAATAACTTTTGCAGCTCTATAAATAACATTTGATTGGAAAATCAAATTACTTGCAGTTACCAATTCTGACGCTTGATAAGTTGTTGTCAGGTTTGAAATATTATTATTACTATTAAGTATTTTTGTGTTTGGACAAGGGTTTGTGCCTTCAATGATAACTGTTATCGGGCTACTCACCGAAGCATTATTATTGACATCGGTTGCTTGAACATAAAAAACATGGTTAATTAAACTTAAATTAGTAAAGCTATAGTTCAGATTACTTGTAGTTCCAATAAGCACGTTGTCCATATAAACAGCATAATTGGCAATACCTGCATTATCGGTTGAAGCGTTCCATTGTAAATCTCCAGAATTACTACTATTTGCAGTCCAAATCAAGCTACTTGGGTAGGTTGGGGCTTCAATATCGGTTGTTTCGCACATACTAAATATCGCATTTGCCCAAACTGCTTGGTCGCAAAAATCATTATCTCCAGCATTTTCAACCATTAATTTAATTGAATTTTTATTAGCAATATCAATCTTTATGTGCTGAGATTCTGAATTTGCTTTCATGATTGGGCTACTATAAAGTTCTTGGTCATCGGCAAAAACTTTAAAAGTTACAGACCCACAAGAAATAACACTTTCTGGGTCATTTTGACCAAGGTCTGCTACAAAATATTTTGCATTTGATGGAACAATATATACAATTTCTGTATAGGCATGTACGCCTATACCTTTCTGGTAGCTAATACCATTCATAAAAATTGGACTGTAATTAACTGCAAGGTTTGTATAAATAGTACCAAATTGTGCGATAGACGACTCTATACTCAAACTTGAGGCATAAACACTGTTATTAGAACAGGGTGGCTTTGCTTCTATAAAAAGTGAGGGACTGCTACTTTTATTTCCAGCATTATCAATAGCTATTATGCTAAATTTATATATTTGTGTATGGCTCAGTCCATATACTTTAAAGGTATTTATTGTTGGGTTGAAAACGCCCAACGAAACATCATCTTTGAATAATTCATAGCCCATTATTCCACTTCCTCCGCTATTATCATTTACGAAACTCCAATTAATATCTGCGGAGGTTTCAGTAACAGCCGAAGCATTTAAAACTGGAATTTCGGGTGCAACTATATCAGCTGAATTACAAAAGGGATATATCTCTTTAACATATTGAGAAGATAAACCTTTACTATCGGTTACTTTCAAAGTGATTTTATAGTGATGTGGCTCATCACAAGGCACTTCTGTAAGCGTTGTTGTAGTGTTTTTATCAAAACTATAAGATTGATAATGCGTATGTGTATGATGAACTAAAATTGTAGACCACTCATATAATAAAGTAGTTTCAGCATCTTGGGCATCTGTGGCATCAGCACTTAAATACAATTTTGTAGATTGATTGGGAAAACTGCTTATTGGATTTATCGAAACTGAGTTAATTATTGGAGGCGTATTATTAAAATAAATTTTTATTTGCTTTGTGTCTGTGTTCATTGCATCATCAGTTACTGTTAATGTTGCGATGATTATATCTGTACTCGAACCAAAATAAGTATGACTGACATTCATATCTGTTGAGGAGCCCAAATCACCAAATTCCCAAAGATAACTCAAAGTTCCATTTTCTGGGTCTGAAGAACCTGCGGCAGAAAAATTAACTGTCAAAGGATCATTTCCATAATTAACATCTACTGTTCCGACAGCAATTGGCTTTAGGTTAGCGTTGGCATCGTACCTAATTCTTCGGATTTGGTTAATGTTGGGGTAAAAAATACTTGTATAATAAATAAAACCATCAGAAGGATTAATAGCCAAGCAAGTGGGATTAGTATTTTCAAGAATTGGAAGCACTGCCGTTGGGTTATTATTGGCATCAAACTTAAAACTCTTTATCCACCCCGGTATGTAATCAGCATGAAAATAAGTATTTTGATAGGCAATAGGATAAGCTGTTTTGTCATACCAAATACCTCCAATTGAAGAGCCACCCGTAAAGTTTTCACCAGTAAATTCGGGCGTACCTACGTCATAAGGTTCACCATCAACTATTCCTTGAGCAAAATTGCCTCTATATTGAACCGCAGGCTTAACAGGATTCACAGGTAAATATGTTGGACTTTGGTATTGTGTATTTTCATAATCCATTCCTTCATAAGAGGGCCAGCCAAAATTCATTCCTCCCGAAGTAGCAACATTTATTTCTTCTCTGTGTGTCCAGCCTACATCACCTATGTACAAAGTGCCGGGGTTTCCAGCATTTATGTCAGTATTTCCTGTATTTGGTTTTACTGAAAAACGAAATGGATTTCGTAAGCCATAAGCCCAAACTCTTGACTTAGCCGAGCGATTATTTGCAATTTCAAAAAAAGGATTTGAAGGAATTCCATTACCATTGGCTGGGTCTATGCGTAGAATTTTCCCATTCATGGCAGTCAATACTTGAGCACGATAAGGTCCAACTCTTTCGTTGATAGTCATTATTCCATCATTGACAGCGGTAGTTGCATACGGAAAAGCAGTGGAAGATGTAATTTCGGTATTTACAGAGTTATTTGCCACTGCAACTTCTCCAATCGAAGCCATTAGGCTTCCATCTTTTCCAAAAACGAGGCTTCCAACACCATGATTATCCATCACAATTGGAATACCTGTGTATCTATCTTCGCCAACAAGTATTAGCCTTGAATTCAAATCTACACTTCTAAAATCATTAGTATTTACGGTATAGCGTGTAATTCGGGCAATGGTAGCGTCCATTTGGTCATCTGGGATATTCAAATTAAACAAATACTTTCTATCAACAACATAATATAAGTAAATGTAGCCATTCGTAGTAAAATCAGGGTCTAAGGCAAAACCATTTAGCCCATGGTCTAAATAATTAAGCACTTCTTCTTGCAAATCAATTAACTCATATCTAACACCACCTTCTACTTTAAAAACTTTTCCAGCTTTTTCCCAAACATACAAATTACTATTGGCATCAAATGTTAAGCCAACAGGAACATTCCAACCAAAATTATGCACTTCTTCATCTATAAAACCCGGAGCTGTCTGAGCATTTGCTTTTATAGTAAAGAGAAAAAGTAATAGTAAAAGTATAGTGTGTTTCATTAGAAATATTAAAATTTTTTATTGTTAAAGCATCCTTGAATAAAGACGCAAAGATACCTTTAAAAGTTGTATGGTTGAATTTTAATTTATTTTACGGTCAAAAAAACTTAAAACACGAGAATTAGGAAATGATTAGAAACAGAAATGCCCTCAAAACTTAATTTGAGGGCATTTCTGTTTCTAAAATCGTTACTCCACCACCAAATTCCCACCACCACTATAACTGCGATAATCACCATTATACATGGCATCGGCTGCCACTGGTCCGAGTACGAATTTTCCACGAGAAACTACCCTTACTAAATGAAAATTTATTTTATACGAATTTAACTCATTTTTTACCCTTTCTAATTTCCAACTATTGGCATTATATTCGTTTTTGAATGTTGAACAAATAACAGAATATGCAAAATCAAATCTTCCCAACTGAAATTATTGAAAATACGACCGAAGTTTATTTACCAAAAGTTACGGTTCGTAGTCAGTTGATTTATAGTATGCTTTTGCTTGCAATTATTGCTTGTTTTGCTGCTTTACCTTTAATTTTTGTAGATGTTTCGGTAAAAAGTGGAGGGCTGATTCGTACTGAGGCAGAAAAAACTGAAATAAAATCTTTGGTTTCGGGTAGAATTACGGAGGTAAATGTTGCTGAAAACCAAACAGTTACGAATGGAGAACATCTATTTACGGTAACAACAGAAGACATTGAAACGCAATTGAGTTTGAGTCAGTTTCAGCAGCAAGAAAAGAGAAATTTGATTACAGATTTAGACAACCTTACAAATATTGAATTGAGTAATCTTTTTGCTAAATACACCACCAAAACACCCATTTATACACAACAGTTGAATACTTTTCGTTCGCAGTTGCAAGAGAACCTTTTTCATCAAAAAACAGTCAAACGAGAATTAGATGCAGATACTTATCTCTTCAAAGAAAAAGTAATTGCTCGTAGAGAATTAGATGCCCGAAAGTATGAAATGACTAAATTAATAGCCGAATATGAAACAGCTTTTAATCGTCAGATAAGCCAATGGCAAGCAGAGCGAAATCAGTTAAAAATAGAACTAAAACAATTAGAAAGTAGTGCCAAACAACTACAACAACAAAAAGAGTTGTATGTCATAAAATCGCCAATTATTGGCAATATACAGCAAATTGTTGGCAAATACGAAGGAAGTTATGTGCAAACTGGCGAAGTGCTTTGTATCATTTCGCCTGATTCGAGTTTGTTAGTTGAGTGTCATGTTAGCCCTTATGATATTGGTTTATTAAAGCCAAATATGCCTGTTAATTTTCAGATTGATGCCTTTAATTATAATGAATGGGGTTTGGTTAGTGGAACAATAGTTGATATTGCCAAAGACTTTATTTTGGTACAAGAAAAACCAGTTTTTAAAGTAAAATGCAGTTTAGATAAAACTACTTTAAAGCTAAAAAATGGCTATACTGCCCAACTCAAAAAGGGAATGACACTACGAGCCAGATTTGTGGTTACGAAGCGAAGTTTGTACCAATTACTTTATGACAAAGTGGATGACTGGCTAAACCCGAAGGTATAAATCAAATAGTTTTGCCCAATAAACCCAGCACTGTTTCTAATTTTTCTTCCACATTTTGTAGGCGTTTATCAAGTTCGTGGTGATGTGTTATTGTGCCTTGATTAACCACTACGCCTTGATTATGATTATTTACAGTACCTATTGAAACCTTGCCGTCCCAACCTAAAAGTTGCTCTGGTGATAATTGGTAGAGTTCAGCCAATTTTTGTAGATTTTTTACGCTTATATCTACCTCGCCGACTTCTATTTTTGAGTAGCCTGTTTGTGAAAGCCCTAAATGATTGCCTACAAATTCTTGTTTGTAGCCATGTACTTCTCGTAAGGTGCGGAGTTTGTTTGTAAGGTTTTGCATGTTTTAATAGGTTAGTACGGTTATAAATAGAATGTTAGCAAAAGATTAAATTTCGTAAAAATAATACAAATTGAAACAAAAAAATAAAATTTTACAAGAATATTATTCAAAGGACTAACTCACCCTTTTTACGCTTATTTTACTCCCAATAAAATTTGTTTCTTTGGTAGCGAACCTACACATTTGCATTAACTAATTTGCTGCAGACAATTAGGAGTTTTATGAATTTTAATCCTTAAATTTGAAAAATTATGCAAACTTTAGCGTTAGAAAATTATGGTACGGTTGAGATGAATCTTGACGAACAAAAAGAAACTGATGGGGGAAGTAATCCATTTATAACATGGAGTGCTATTGCCGAGGCAGGTAAAGCAGCTATACGAGCTGTTGGAAATGCAATAGAAAGTGCAGCCAACTCATTAGGCAGTAATGGTTCGGCTGCGGGCGAAATAGCGTTATAGTTAACAAATTGTTTGAGATGTTTTTTTGAATAATTGATTATTTTTAGCAACAAAAAATCCAAAGTTAAGGATTTTAACTGATTAAGATTGCGGACTCGGCTAAAAACAGTAATAAAATAACATTCTAAATTCCTTAAAATTTATCTCAAACAATTTATAAATCGTAAATTCAAGTTTGATATACAATCTATTAAACTGATGAACTATTTCTTCTTATTTTTAGTAAATAAGAATTAGAAATTCAAACAGTTACAACTTCGTTGAACCCCTATTTTGCAAAATGTTTATTTCGCAAACGTGTCAGTCATTTTTAAAACGGCATCCGCAAAAAAAATATCAAATACCAAAGTGCCGCCCTAAAATAAGTTTACTTCTAATTAAGTATGTCTACAAAAACCTTCTTTTCCACTCCCAAAGGCTTAAATAAATGGTACAATTATCTACTTGTACCTATATATGTGATTATTTTGGCAAGCATATTTAGCGTTCCTGCATTCATTGTTTTTTTCAAGGCTAAACCAAGTACTTATCAGAGTTATTTGCAATTAGTATTGCCAAGTGCCATGATGGTTATTAGTACATTTTTGGTGCTTAAATGGGTACACAAGCGTTCGGGGTTTACGCTCATTAATGCTACTCAAATAAGATGGAAACGCATTTTTTGGGCAATGGCTTGTTTTGGTGGTATTACATTTTTATTAGAGCTACTTAATTGGTTTTTCAATCCATCACTTTATATTTTTTCGTTTGATAAAACTACTTTTTTTCAGTATTTACTTATTTCTTTAGCCTTGATTCCTTTTCAGGCTACTGGCGAAGAAATGATTTGTAGAGGGTATTTGATGCAAGGCATTACTTGGGCAACAAAAAGACCTTGGGTAGCGGCTTTGGTTACATCTATATTATTTGGTGCTTTACATTTGGCAAATCCAGAAATAAAAGCATTCGGATATGTATTTATTCTAAGCTATATTTTCATGGGTTTGGCAATGGGAATAATGACTATTATGGATGATGGGGCAGAGTTGGCTATCGGTGTTCATGTTATCAATAATCTTTATTCGGCTATTTTAGTAACTTATCCATCATCAGCATTAAAAACGAGTACCATTTATTCAATAAAAGAGTATGATGCAACATTTTGGACGATTGTTGGAATACTAACCTTCGTAGTTTTTTTAATAATCTGCCAAAAGAAATATCAATGGGGTAGCTTCAAATCATTGTTTGAAAAACTTGAGGATTAGCTTTTGTTTTTCAAACGTTTAAATACCCTTCAAACTCATATTTTACCCTTCACTTTTTCTGTATTTGGCAAGAAAATAGCCTATTTTCGTTTGTACACAAATTCTACTCAAATTGGCAAAAACCAATATTAAACAACATGATGTAACTGACTGCGGAGCGGCTTGCTTGGCATCGGTTGCTGCTCATTATAAGCTACAAATCCCGATTGCTCGCATCAGACAATATGCTAATACCGACAAAAAAGGCACAAACGTATTGGGTATGATAGAAGCCGCCGAACGCTTAGGTTTTCAAGCCAAAGGTGTAAAAGGCGTACCAGAAAGTCTTTCAAAAATCCCAAAACCTGCCATTGCTCATGTTATCAAAAATAAAGTCCTACAGCATTATGTGGTCATTTATGCTGTAACAGATAAGCATATTACAGTCATGGACCCGGGCATGGGAAAACTCGAAAAACTCAAATTAGAAGATTTTCAAAAAGAATGGACGGGTGTTTTAATACTTTTATTGCCAAGTGAAAAATTTGAAGTTGGTAATCAGAAAATTTCTACGATTCAACGTTTTTGGCAATTGCTACGTCCGCATACAAGCGTTATGTTACAGGCTCTTGTCGGGGCGGCAGTTTATACAATTTTGGGGCTTTCGATGTCTATTTATATTCAAAAAATCACTGATAATGTAATCGTTGAAGGTAATAAAAACCTGCTCAATTTGCTAAGTGTTGGCATGGTTTTGATTTTGTTATTGCAAGTGGTTTTGGGTGCTATCAAATCAGTTTTTGCTCTCAAAACAGGTCAGAGAATAGATGCAAGACTGATTTTAGGCTATTATAAGCATTTATTGAAGCTACCGCAACAGTTTTTTGACACCATGCGAGTAGGCGAAATCATTTCGAGAGTTAATGATGCCGTCAAGATTAGGGTATTTATCAATGATGTTTTGATAGGTTTGGCGGTCAATATTTTTATCGTCATTTTCTCGTTCGGTTTGATGTTTACTTACTACTGGAAATTGGCTTTATTGATGCTCGCAATCATTCCTTTCTACCTCATTATTTATTTCATTGTCAATCGGATTAACAAGAAACAGCAACGAAAATTGATGGAAAATTCGGCAGAATTAGAATCTCAATTGGTTGAATCGCTCAACTCGGTTGCCACAATCAAGCGTTTTGGCATTGAGGATATGATGAACCTAAAAACCGAAAATCGTTTTGTTGCTTTACTCCGAACAATTTATCAATCAAGTATTTCGAGCTTATATATTAGTTCAACGAGCGAATTTATTACTCGTTTACTTACCATTGTGCTTTTGTGGGTGGGTACTTATTTTGTTATCGAGCAAGAACTAACTCCTGGAGAATTATTATCGTTTTACTCATTGGTTGGTTATTTTACAGGACCGATTCAGAGTTTGATTGGCACAAACAGGACGATTCAAGAAGCATTAATTGCAGCGGACCGCTTATTTGAAATTATTGATTTGGAACGAGAAGTGGAAGAAAATAAAATGCTACTTACGCCCGAAATGGTGGGTGATATTAGATTTGAAAATGTCAATTTTCGGTACGGAACAAGGGTGCAAGTATTTGATAATCTGACACTTACGATACAAAAAGGCGAAATTACGGCAATTATTGGTGAAAGTGGTTCGGGGAAATCAACATTGATGTATTTGTTGCAAAATCTTTATCCGCTTACGAGTGGCAATATCATTATTGGCAATTATGACATCAAGCATATTTCGCCCGAAAGTTTGCGTAAAATTGTAAGTGTTGTACCGCAACAAATATACTTTAAACAGGGTAAAAACACACATTTTATTTGAGTAAAAAAGTGAGCAACTTTGATGCGACAAAACAATCAAAAAAATGCTCACTTTACAAATCAACAAAGCTGAAATTGCAGCACTAAGGTACGAAATGTATC
>JANNDY010000131.1:0-61578 GCA_031378345.1 Emticicia sp.
CCTGATATTAAACTCGTTTTTGCCAAAAAATTACTAAATAAACTCAACTCTGATGATGGTTTGTTAAACGCAATACAAGTTAGACACCTGCAAAGACAAACTGATATTGATAGGTTTTCCAGAGTGCCAAAGTAGAATTAGGATATCCTTTATATAAATTTGGTTAAGTGATATTTTAATAGTTTTTCTACTTTTTAAATCTAAAAATGCAACAACAAATGCAATAAACAGCAAAATACCCCCAAATAATAATTCAAATAATTCAATATATGGCTCATTTGTTAAACCCCGATACACAAGCAGAATGGGCATCCAAAAGAAAAGACAATAAACAAAAACACCATCACTAAAATCGCCGTTATTAAAAGGATTTCCAATAATTAAGTAACCTTCATCTTTCATAAAACCTATCCAATTAAGCGTCTATGATAATTTATTTGCCCTAAATGATAATTGAAATGCCCGAAAAGATGAATCAAGAAATACTCGTTTGTATCATGTCCGCCATAAAATTCTTTGGTATGGTTTTGGGCTAAAAATTCATCTGAAAGTGTTGGTAAAATCTCTTTCAACATGATACTTGTGGCTTCAATTTTAGCAATTAGTTCTACTTTTGTCACATTTTTATCTGAAAATTCTAATGGGCGATTACGAACATAGTCAGTATTGCCGAGTTGATGCCCAATGAAATGATTGAGATTCCCCATTAAATGTAAACACAGATTTCCTGCCGAATTTTTGATTTCGTTACGCACAATCCACAAATCGTTTTCGTCTTCGTAGGCTTCGATTTCTTTTCTAAGATTTTGTAAATCTCGGTCGTATAATTTAATTACTGATTGTATCATTTTTGTTCAGAAACATAAGATTTGATACCATTTTTTTCATACATTTTAGCAATCCGAT
The DNA here is from genome assembly GCA_031378345.1 of Emticicia sp. Lineage (GTDB taxonomy): Bacteria > Bacteroidota > Bacteroidia > Cytophagales > Spirosomataceae > Emticicia. The sequence continues at coordinate 907 of JANNDY010000131.1, forward strand.
GAGCGTGTTCGTCATAAGCTGCTTCAAATAATTCAGTCGCTCGTTGTGTGCCAACCAAAACTCCAGCCGTCAGCACTTTTGGAGGTTTCCCTGCTTCAGTCAAATATTGAGCTACTTGGGCTTTGATGCTATTGACCAATAATGCTCCACCAACAGTCGAACCTGGTGAAACAGGTGTATCTAAATTTGGAACCTTTACCATTGCATCGCCCATGGGAGCTCCTGTATCAAGCACTAAATCGGCAAAATCGGATAGTTTTTTTCCATCAGTTCGCTTGCTTGTACTTGCTTCCAAATGCTGTTTTGTAACCAAAGCCACTACTTTTATGTTGTTTTTTTGGAAAATTTCGGCCATTTCTATCGGAACAACATTACAGCCAGACGATGAAATAACAAGAGCGGTATCTTGCTCGGTAATATCAAAATTCCTTAAAATTCGGTCGGCTAAACCTGATACATTTTCAAGAAACATGGCTTGTCGCTGACCGTTTGCACCAACAACAAGGTTATGGAAAGTCAAAGAAAGTTCAACAATTGGGTTAAATCCTGCAAAAGAACCGTAACGTGGCCACATTTCTTCGACCATGATTCGGCTATGTCCTGAGCCAAAAACGTGTACCATTCTGCCTGCCAAAATCGAATCTGCAAACCAACGAGCAGCGGTTTTTATTTGTTCTTCTTGCCTTGATACTACATCAATTATTTGGCGAGATTTATTGAGATATTCTTGAATTATATTCATAAATAATTGATAACCAGATAATTATACTTTTTCACCACAGTTAGTAGTTTAACTTTGATTGAGCAAAAGCTGCCGCACCGATTGCTCCTGCCATATCACCAAAATACGCCTGAACTATTTCAGTTTTTTTGCCACCAGGTCGCCATTCGTATAAATCCATGAATGATTTTAGTGGTTCGTAAAGAGCATCATCGGCAAGGGTAAGTCCTCCTGCCAAAACTACCATTTCGGGCGAAAGTGCATTTGACAAAGAACTAATCGCAACCGCCAAATTTCGGACTGACGAAAGCCAAATATAGGTAGCAAAATAATCTCCTTTTCGGTGAGCCTCCACTAATTCCCATGTTGAAGTAAATTTTCCATGAGTTCTGGCTTCAATCGAATAATTTCCGATGGCATATTCCAAACTTCCAACCATGCCAACTATACTTTTTGTATCGTCATTGGCATTGACCGAAATATGTCCTAAATGCCCTGCCATTTGAGAAAGTCCTTGATATAATTGCCCATTTATCAAAATTCCGCCACCAACACCTGTGCCGAGCGTAAGCAGAACTACATTTTTCTTGTCTTTTGCTACGCCAAATTTCACTTCTGCCATCAACGCTGCATGTGCATCATTCAACACATAAGTAGCATCGCCCAAATATTCGCCCCACATAAAATTTTCTAAACCATTTAAGCGATTAGGCAAATAGGCAATACATTGGTTTTGTTCATTAGGCAAACCTGGGGCAGAAAGTCCGATACCTAAAATGGGTTCTTTTAGGTATTCTTTTAGGAAAACGACCATTTCTTTGACATTTGGACGCCAAGAAGCATCTCCCGAATCGTGTGTCGGAATATAATGCTGCTTCAACATATCGCCATTTTCATTAATGATGATGCCTTTGATGTTTGTTCCTCCAAGATCAATTCCGATGAAATTATTCATACATAATACCCTCCAACCACCCCTAACCCCTAAAGGGTGATTTATATTGTTTTGTAATTATTTCCATCTATACTTTAACTCCCCTTTAGGGACAGTCCGATGGGTCGGCTGGGGGTGATTACAACAAACCCCATCCTCCATCAACAAAAAGTATCTGCCCAGTTGTAAATTTCGCCACATCAGACATAAAATAAACTGCTGCTCCATCTAAATCACTTACTTGACCATTTCTGCCTCCATCGAGCGGTTGTTTTGTTTTTACAAATTCTATTATCTCTTCATCTTTTGAGGCTCGTTGCGACATTGGCGTTTCGACCAAAGCAGGTGCTAAAACGTTGATTCGGATATTATTTGGGGCATAATAAGCGGCAATTGATTTTGAAAAGCCAATTACTGCCGATTTTGTAGCAGCATAAGCGTGCGTAGAAAAATATTTGGGTGAAGGAAACTGCCCCAAAACTGACCCCATATTTAAGATTGTTCCTCCTCTACGCATTTCCAAGAATTTCTTGACTGCTGCTTGGTTTGATAACATCAAAGATGTCATATTTAGCTCAAAAGTTTTGTTCCAACCTTCCAAAGTTAATTCGTGTAATGGTCCATCTCCAAATTTCCGCCCACTTCCCCCAGCTACATGATAAAGCCCATCAAAACCACCAAACTCATTGATTATCAACTCAATAGCTTTCTCAGAAGTTTTTTCTTTTGCAGCATCTCCACTCATAGCACGGGAGTTTTCGCCCAAATCTATTTCGGCTGACATACAACTTTCCGGGTTTCGTCCTACGACCAAAACCTTCGCACCATTTTCAATAAATGCTTTTGCAGCCGACAAACCTAAGCCTGTCGTTCCACCGATTATTACTATTTTTTTTTCCTTCAGCAACATTATCAAACTTGTCTATACAAGTACAAAAGTAAATAAAGAATACTTGTTTCCAAATTTTTGCAAAAAAAAAGGTGTTGAAGATTTTTCAACACCCTTTGAAAATAAGAAATTACTTTCCTAAATATGCTTGATAGTATTTTTGTGCCTGTGGCAATTGAGATTTCAAATCAGCGATACGTGTTTCGTCAGCGGGGTGAGTTGAAAGTAACTTTGGAGGTTTTTGTGATTTTGCACCAACTTCAGCCATTCTTTTCCAAAAATCAACTGCATTTTGAGGATTATACCCTGCCATTGACATAAAAATCAAGCCTAATTTATCAGCTTCTGATTCTTGCTTGCGGCTATTAGGCAATACAACTCCAATTTGAGAGCCAACTCCTAAAACCTGTCCTACAATTTCCATTACTTGTTGATCACCCGTATAAACACCAGCTACAACGGCCCCTACTTGTGATAAGCCACTTGCAGCCATTGCCGAACTTGCACGCTCACGACCATGACTTGCTATTGCGTGAGCAATTTCGTGTCCCATAACTACCGCTACGCCTGCTTCGTCTTTACAAACTGGTAAAATTCCAGTATAAAAACATACTTTTCCGCCCGGCATACACCACGCATTCAATTCTTTGTTTTGTACCAACTTAAATTCCCATTGATAACCATCAAGTACTTGACTAAAATTGTTTTGTATCAAATAGTTTTCAACCGCAGTTTTGATTCTTCCACCCACACGAGCAATCATTTCGGCATCTTTCGTACCCGATGTTACTACTTTTGAGGTGTCCATAAATCCTTTATACTCAGCAAAACTCATCTGAATCATTTGCTCGTTTGACACCAAACCAACAAATTGATTACGCCCAGTAAGTGGCACTCGCTGACAAGCCCAAATAAGCGTTACTAATGCAATTGCAATAATCGAAGATTTAAAAAAGATTTTCATTTTAATTTTATTTAGATTGTGTTTTAGACAAAATATTTGTCATAAGTATTACAAATATACGTTAATAAATATGAGTTAGGTAAAAATTATGTTATTTAAAGGATGTTTTCAAAGGATTAATTACGTATTTTTGTAAACAATATCGCTTAAAAAGGCAAAAAAAATGATAATTTATTAAAATCTTTTTCTTCAAATTTACACCAGTTTTCCTATGAAAATCATTTGCATTGGCAGAAATTATGCCGAACACATCAAAGAACTCAATAATGAACGTCCTGACGAACCAGTTATTTTCACAAAACCTGAATCAGCGATTTTGAAAGATGGAGAAGCATTTTATTACCCTGATTTCTCGCAAGATATTCATCATGAAGTTGAAATTTTAGTTAAAATCAACAAAATGGGTAAAAATATCGAAGAAAAATTTGCTCATAAATATTATGACGAAATCGGGATTGGCATTGACTTTACAGCAAGAGATATTCAGTCGAAGCTCAAAGCAAAAGGTTTGCCATGGGATTTGGCAAAAGGGTTCAATGGCTCTGCTCCTATTTCGGAGTTTGTGCCTAAAAGTAAATTTGCAGATTTTACAAATCTTAATTTTCATTTGGATGTAAATGGAAGCCTCCGACAAGAAGGGAATACGTCAATGATGCTTTACCCAATTGACACCATTATTGCTTTTGTTTCAAGATATTTTACGTTAAAAACTGGGGATATTATTTTTACTGGAACACCCGCAGGAGTCGCATCAGTAGAAGTTGGCGATACTTTGAGTTGCTTTATTGAAGGCGAAAAAATGTTGGAGTTTGAGGTGAAATAAAGCCACCCCCCAGCCCCTTAAGGGGAGTAAAAAAATGACAAAAGGGGAAGAGCGAATGAATAAAAATACTAACAAAAAACAAAAATTCCCCTTTAGGGGCGGTCCGACGTATCGGTTAGGGGTGCTTATGATTATCACACGAATACTAAGTTCACTTTTGCTCGTAACATATTTGGTTTCAGATACTTCTTCTAACTTTGCTTTTGCACAGAGAAGACAGGCAAATCAAAGTCAAGAGTACCCAAAAGGCTATTTTATGTTCCCGATTCAACCTGGGCAACAGGCTTCGTTGTCAGGCGGTTTTGGAGATTTACGTACCAATCACTTTCACGCAGGACTTGATATCAGGACGGGTGGGGCAGAAGGTATGTCTGTTTATGCCGCCGCCGAAGGCTACGTTTCACGCATAAGAGTAATGCGGGGCGGTTACGGAAATGTACTTTATATTACTCACCCAAATGGTTACACGACGGTTTATGGACATTTGAAAAATTATAGTAGCCGAATAGAAGCCTATCTTCGCCAACAAGAATATAACCAACAAACTTGGGAAATTGAATTGACACCTGCACCCAACGAAATTCCTGTCAGAAAAGGTGAAATCGTAGCTATTTCGGGTAATACAGGAGCTTCTGGCGGTCCACATTTGCACTTCGAGATTCGTGATGAAACAGAAAATGCTATCAATCCACTGAAGTTTGGTTTTGGTGAAATTCAAGATTCGCAATCGCCTATTATTGAGCGAGTTATCCTGAAAACTTTGAATGCTTATTCAAGGGTAAATGGCGAATTTGGGCGAGTTTCGATTGCTCCAAGTCGTGTTTCAGAAGGAAATTATTCCCTTCCAACAGTAATCAAAGCACACGGAATTATTGGACTCGAACTCAATGCTTATGACCGTAGCCAAACCTCTCCATTCCGAATGGGGGTTACTGATTTGGAGGTGCAAGTTGATGGCATTACGACCTACAAATTGAATTTGGAGAAAATGCCTTTCGACATTTCGAAAGACATAAACGTTCACATAGATTACGAAGTAGCAGAAACCAATAGTGTAAAGATTCAGAAATGTTATGTTGCTGACGGAAATCGCCTTTCAATTTATGAAACAGACCAAAATCAAGGCAAAATATATGTAAATGATGGGCAATTGCACCGAGTTTATATAAGATTGCGAGATTCCTATGGCAATACTTCTACCATGAATTTTTCGATTCAAGGCGATGTTCCCAACGAAAATTACGTTGAAGAATTGGCAGACGAAAGTAATTATGTAGGAAATATTTCAACTTCTATTACTGAAAATACACTTGCGATACGAGCAAAAAATACTAAAACTTCCAACGCTATTTTGCAATACAAAGGCATTCCGACATCCGTGCCTTTGGCATATACGAGAGGAAAAGAGTCGGTCTATTTGCATGATTTGAATAAAGGAATTGCTGATTTTGTACAGGTTGAAAATAGTTCTGAAAGAATTGGTATCAAGCAAGAGATTTTGCCTCAAAGTGGTGGTTTCTATACTGAACCGAATCTGCAAATTGATTTTGCGAGTGCTTTGTATGATACTTTATATTTAAAAACGGCTGTTAATGGCAATCTTATTTCGATAAATTCTGAGAAAATTCCGTTAAAAGATTTCATCAATGTAACGTGGACACCTTCGGGCGTTGCAAATTCACCTAAAACAAGTGTTTATTATGTAAATGATGGACGAAAATATTTAGGTGGAACTTGGTCAGGCAACCAAATTCAGTTCAAAACCAAGGAATTAGGCGATTTTCAAGCAATTTCTGACTATGATGCACCAAGTATTCGCCCAACAAGAATTGATTCGACTGATATTCGTTTTTCTATTTCTGATGCACTTTCAGGCATAAAAACCTTTAATTGTTATGTAAATGGACAGTGGGTTTTGATGGATTATGAATATAAATCGAATAGAATTTGGTCAATAAAACTCGATGAAGCCGAAACATTTAGCGGCGATTTGAAGTTGGAAGTAACAGATAATGTAGGCAATTTGGCTGTTTATGAAGTCAATATTGATGAATATATTCAAACGCAAAAAACTGTCAAGAAAAGTTCTAAAAAGTCTTCAAAAAAATCATCAAAAAAGAAATCATCTAAGAAAAATGTCTCTGAAAGTAGGAAATCCAGCACCAAAAATTCAAGCAAAAAATCAAGTCGGAAACGTCGTTAATTTGTCTGATTTTCTTGGCAAAAAAGTAGTTTTGTATTTTTATCCACAAGACGACACCCCAACTTGCACAACGGAAGCCTGTAATTTGAGAGATAATTATCAGACATTACAAAAGCAAGGTTTTGTAGTTTTGGGCGTAAGTCCAGATAGTGAAAAAAAGCACATAAAATTTATCGAAAAACACCAACTACCTTTCGATTTATTGGCAGATACTGACCTAAAAATCTGCAATGATTATGGTGCTTGGGCAGAAAAAACAACTTTTGGTAAAACTTACATGGGAGTAGTCAGAACTACATTTATCATTGACGAAAAAGGTATTATCTCTGAAATTATAAGCAAAGTTGAGTCGAAAAGACATAGTGAGCAGATATTGAAAAACTAAAATGTATAATCAATGGCACGAATAATTCTACTAATATTTGCGATTGCGACCGCTGTATTTTTATCATTTCAACCATATCCATTTGGACAAGGTTTTTTGGTAATTATGTCTTGCCTAACGGTGCTTTGGTTGCTGAGTCTATATCTTAAAGATTCAAGCATTATTGATATTTTTTGGGGAACAGGCTTTGTCATTGCTGCGTGGTTTTATCGTGAAAAATTAGGACTTTCTGACATAAAATCATTAATTTATTGCATTTTGATAACGATTTGGGGTTTACGACTGAGTATTCATTTAGCATTCAGAAATATCGGTCATGGAGAAGATTACCGTTACCAAGAATGGCGAAAACAATATAAAAACAACTGGTGGTGGGTATCTTTCCTGAGAGTTTTTTTACTGCAAGGCGTGCTTTTATGGATAATTTCTTCGGTGTTTGTTCCAGCAATAGCAAGCCAAAATACTTCATTCTCAATTTTAGATTTTGTTGGACTCACACTTTGGATTATTGGTATTTCTTTTGAAGCAATTGGCGATTGGCAGTTATTGCAATTCAAGAAAAATCCTGTCAATAAAGGTAAAGTTTTACAAACAGGTTTTTGGGCATTAACTCGCCACCCAAATTACTTCGGAGATGCACTACTTTGGTGGGGATATTTCCTTTTTGCTTGTTCAAACGAAGGATATATTTATATTTTCAGTCCCTTACTCATGTCATTTTTATTGATGCGAGTCTCAGGCGTTACACTCTTAGAAAAAAAATTAGTAGAAACAAAATCTCAATACGCCGAATACATTAAAACTGTTCCTGCATTTTTTCCGAAACTATTTTAGAAGATTTTTCATAAAAAATACGCATTTTAACAAAAACCTCGCAATCGTGAGGTTTTTGGCTTTATAAAGCAAGATGTATTGCGTACTTTTGCAAAATATCTATAAAAATCATTCCTTTTTTATATTTTTCATCTATATTTGTATTAATTGTATTTTTGACACTTAATAATTATTTTTAAATGCAAACCAAAGAATTACAAGACATCGCTTCACAAGTTCGTAGGGACATCGTTAGAATGGTGCATGGCTGCCAGTCAGGGCACCCGGGCGGCTCATTAGGTTGTACCGATTTGATTGTTGGACTTTATTTCCAACAAATGAAAATAAATAATAGAAAAGGCAAAGGCAACTTTCTTACCTTTAATATGGACGGTACAAACGAAGATTTATTTTTCTTATCAAATGGTCATATTTCGCCTGTTTTTTATAGTGTTTTATCTCACAGAGGCTATTTTGATAAGTCAGAATTGGCAACTTTTCGAAAAATAAATTCTCGTTTGCAAGGACACCCAACTACGCACGAGCATCTTCCGGGAATCAGAATTGCGTCGGGTTCGCTCGGACAAGGCTTATCGGTCGCAATCGGTGCAGCTTTAGCAAAGCGATTGAATGGTGAAAAAACAACCATTTATTGCCTCATGGGCGATGGTGAGCAGCAAGAAGGACAAGTTTGGGAAGCAGCACAAGCCGCTCCACACCACAAATTAGATAACCTCATTGCAGTAATTGACCTAAACGGGCAACAAATTGATGGTCCGACCGAAAAAGTGATGAACAACCGAGATTTGAAAGCCAAATACAAAGCTTTTGGTTGGAATGTAATGGAAATTGCCGACGGAAATGACATGGAACAAGTAATAACTGGACTTCGTAAAGCAAAACGTTTGTCGGGAAAAGGTCAGCCAATTATGATTTTGCTAAAAACCGAAATGGGTGCTGGCGTAGATTTTATGATGGGAAGCCACAAATGGCACGGCGTAGCACCAAACGACGAACAATTGGTAGCAGCATTGGCACAATTGCCTGAGACTTTGGGGGATTATTGAAAACCACCCCCAACCCCTAAAGGGAATTAAAATGTATTAACTAATTGAAATTCAAGTCTTTAAATATCAAAAACTTCAAGTCTATTGTTGATTTAACCATCAACGAGCCAAATCCTTTTACCGTTTTTGTCGGACCAAATGGAAGTGGTAAGTCTAATATTTTTGAAGCTTTGGAGTTTTATCTGAAATATTCAGAAAATAAAAATGCAATAAGTTTATTTGGCGGTGAAGAAACGATTTCAAATAAAAATCTTTTAAAATCAACTCGGTATTTTTATTTTCTAACAGATGATTGGGATTTAGAAATAGATTCTTTTGAAGATAAAAAATTATCAAAATTGGCAGAAATAGCATTTAATAAAATTCCTAAAAAAGAGCAAATCAAATATTCAATTGATTTAGAAAGTTTACCTGAAAATAATATTCTTAAACAAAAGATAAAGATTTCTAATTTATATCAAAATCAATTTTCCAGAATATTTACTTCAACAAAGAAAGAAAATAGGCAAAATTTCACTGATGATAAAAAACTAAATTTCAATACAAATAACCTCGAAAAAGTTTTAAGAAGGATTCTATTTGACAAAGAAAAAAAAGAAGAAATAAGCGAATGGCTTGATTTATTTATCCCAGAATTTGATAGAATTGAGGTGCAAAAAAGTGCATTCAGTAGTAATGAAAATCTTTTAATTCATCAAAAAAATTACAAAGCCCCATTTAACAAAGAACTCATTTCCGACGGAACTTACAACATAATCGCCTTACTAACAGCCGTTTACCAATCTGATGAGCCACAATTTTTGTGCATAGAAGAGCCTGAGAATGGTTTGCATCCATTTGTGCAGAAAGAATTAGTAAATTTCTTTAGATGGGCTTGTGAAGAACATGGTCATTATATATGGTTGAATACCCATTCACAAACGATTGTTTCTCAACTTAAAAAAGAAGAAATAATAACTGTTCGTAAGGAAAAAGGTGAAACCCAAATTTTACAACATACTGAGACCGAATTATATGATTTGCCGATTGATGAAGCGTGGCTAAATCAATTTCTTGAAGGAGGTGTGAAGTGGGGTTAAAAGTAGGGTTTATTTGTGAAGGCGAATCCGATGAATATATTTTGCAATCAACAAAGTTCATCGAATTACTTAAAAAATTTGATTTAGAATTGGTTTCTATTCAGCCAACAGGTGGAAATAGACAAATGGAAGACGGCAGAATTGAAGCATACTATAAAGGAATGATTGCGAGAGGTTGTGAAAAAATAGTGGTTTTGAAAGATGGTGATAACGATTGTAAAACCTCAAAACTAAAAGTTGGCGATTATCAAAATATGATTATTACCATTGCAGTTCGTGAAGTTGAAAATTGGTATTTAGCTGATAATCAACTGATTAAGAACTTGAATGGTACTTTTAACGAAATAGATTTTCCTGAAAGTATTCAAAAACCAGAAAAATTTATCAATACAATTTGCTCGAAAACATATAAAGGAAGTAAACCCGCTTTAGCAAATGCAGTTATCCGAAAAGGCTTTTCAATAGAAAATGCCGCCAAACACCCAAATTGCCCAAGTGCAAAATATTTTATAAATAAATTAAAATCAATAAAAGTCCCCCTTTAGGGGATAGGGGTTATGACAAAATATCCATTTACCGAGAAAAAAGATACACGCTCTGGCTTCGGAGCAGGAATGACCGAACTTGGTCGTACAAATCCAAATGTAGTAACACTTTGTGCCGACTTAGTAGGTTCATTAAAAATTGATACTTTTATCAAAGAAAATCCTGAGCGTTTTATCCAATGTGGTATCGCTGAAGCAAATATGATAGGCGTAGCGGCAGGTTTGACCATCGGCGGAAAAATTCCTTTTGCCACAACTTTTGCCAATTTTGGTTCGAGCCGTGTTTATGACCAAATTCGCCAATCAGTTGCTTATTCTGACAAAAATGTTAAGATTGCAGTTTCTCACGCTGGTCTTACTTTGGGCGAAGATGGAGCAACGCACCAAATTTTGGAAGATTTGGCAATGATGCGTGCCATGCCAAACATGACGGTCATAAATCCTTGCGATTTTAACCAAACTAAGGCAGCAACTATCGCAGCAGCTAACCACGAAGGACCAATTTACTTGCGTTTTGGTCGTCCAGTTGTGCCTGTTTTCACTTCTCCTGACCAAAAATTTGAAATCGGAAAAGCATGGATGGTTTCGGAAGGAAAAGATGTAAGTATTATCGCCACAGGTCATTTAGTTTGGGAAGCGATTCAAGCTTGCGAGATTTTGGAAGCTCAAGGCATCAGTGCGGAAGTTTTGAATATCCATACTATTAAACCTTTAGACGAAAAAGCTATCTTAAAGTCTGTTCGCAAGACAAAATGCGTGGTTTCGTGCGAAGAACATCAAATGAATGGTGGTTTGGGCGATGCGATTGCACAAACTTTAGCAAAAAATTTCTTAGCACCACAAGAATACATAGCAGTAGATAATTCATTCGGTGAGTCGGGGACTCCAGCTCAATTGATGGAAAAATATGGTTTAAATGCAGCAACAATTGTTGAAAAAGCATTGAAAGTTATTGCAAGAAAACAATAAATTCTTACCACGAAGAATATAGAGAACACGAAGTAACACTTAGTGAGACTCTGTGTTCTTCGTAACTAAGTGGTAAAAAATGCAAAACGATAATGATTTAATTGTCGATATTCTCAACCCTGAGACTCGTCGCAAAGCTTTTGAAGCACTGATAAAAAAATATCAGCAGAAAATCTATTGGCATATTCGCAAGATGGTCATTGACCACGACGATGCTGATGATGTGGTGCAAGAAACTTTCATCAAAGTATGGCAAGCTTTGCCTAATTTTCGTGGTGATGCTCAACTTTATACTTGGCTTTACCGCATTGCCACCAATGAAAGTTTGAATTTTCTACAAAAAAAACGCCGCCAAAATCATGTTCCACTTGACAATGACGATAGCCTTGATTTGCTCAATACCCTCGAAAGTTCGATTAGTCAAGACTATATTTCGGGCGATGAAATTCAGCTAAAACTACAAAAAGCTCTTCTGCAACTGCCTGATAAACAGCGACTTGTGTTCAACATGAAATATTATGACGATTTGAAATACGAAGAAATTTCGGAAATTACAGGCACGTCCGTAGGTGCATTGAAAGCCTCTTATCACTTAGCAGTTAAGAAAATTGAAGACTCTTTAACAAAACAAATAGCAAGTTTTTCTTGAAAATAATTAAACCTTCCAAAAATATATTTGTCAAAGTATCGTTGAGGAAAATTTAGTAAAAAAAATAATGATTAAATTAGACAAAATAGCAAAAATAAACGTATTCAAAGTTCCTGACAATTACTTTGATGGTCTTGCTTTGTCTATTCAACAACGAATTGAAGAACCGAGTTTAAGTTTAGAAAAACAGAATAATTTTTCAACCCCAAAAGGTTATTTTGAAGAGCTTTCTTCTAAAATATTCAGTAAAATCGACCAAATTGAAAGCAAAAATATCATTTTAGAAGATTTAGAAAGAATAAATGTTTTCAAAATTCCTGAAAATTATTTCCAAGAACTCGAAGTCAATTCTGGCATCGAAAGGTTTGATAAGGAAAATATATTCAATGTTCCAAAAGGTTATTTTGAAACTTTGACCGAGAAAATTCTTTCAAAAACATTCGAAAAGCAAGCTAAAGTTATTCAAGTAAATTGGTTCCAAAAAAATACTGTTCGTTGGTCGGCAGCAGCAAGTATAATTTTGATGGTTGGGCTTTGGTTTGCCATTCCCCAATTAAATAAAGACAAAACCGAATTAGCTCTTGAAAAAGTAAGCAATGCCGATATTAAAAATTATTTAGAAACCCAAGATTTGAGTTATTTAGAGTACGAAGCAAGCGAAAAAGTACAAATTGTCAAAACTTTAGACTCAAAAACCTTAGAAGGTTTGAAAATTGACAAACAAGAGATATTAGAGCATTTAGAAAACCAAGATTTAGAAGAAGATATTTAAAAAATGAAAAAACTAATTTATATATTATTATTGTTACCGATGCTTTCTAAAGCACAAAATCGTCAGGGTGGTGGACAACGTGGGCAAAAAATTCAATCGGCAAAAATTGGAATGATTACCGAGCGTTTGAATCTTACGCCTGAGCAATCTCCCCAGTTTTGGGCGGTTTATAATGAATACGAAAACAAGAAAATTGACTTCAAGAAAAACATTCGTCGCACAATAGAAGAAGGAACTTCTCTCGCAGCACCTGACGATAAAATTATTTCTTCACAAAAACAAATCATTTCACTTCGTCGAAAAGAACTTGATTTGGAAGAAGAATATATGGGCAAAATCTTGAAAACTATTACGGCACGTCAGTTTTCAGAATTGAAACGTACAGAAGCAAATTTCAATAAAATGCTCTTAGAAAAATTGAACGAAAAAGCTGATAATTGAGCCAAAAATTGTAAAAACATTCAAAAAAGGTCAAATTCAAGCGAGTTTGACCTTTTTTATTGCCCAAAAACAAAAACACGCATGATTTTTGACTAATTTTGTGTAGTAATTATTCCTTTGAAGATGCAAAATCCAATCAATAAAAGCAACCGTCTCAATAATTTGAGTTATGCCATTCGTGGACCAGTTTTTGAAAAAGCCCAACAATTAGAAGCGATGGGGCAAAAAATCATCAATTTGAACATTGGAAATCCAGCTCCATTTGGCTTTGATGTGCCTGACGAAATCGTACATGACATGATTATGAATATCCGAAATGCTCAAGGTTATGTGCATCATTTGGGTATTTTTTCGGCACGAAAAGCCATCATGCACTATACCCAACAAATTGGCGTGCATGGCGTAACGATTGACGATATTTTTATTGGAAATGGTGTATCCGAACTCATCGTAATGACGATGCAAGCATTGCTCAATGATGGTGATGAAATTTTGATTCCTTCGCCCGATTATCCTCTCTGGACAACCTCTGTGGCACTTTCTGGTGGAAAACCAGTGCATTATCTATGTGATGAAGAGTCTGACTGGAATCCAGATTTGGACGATATTCGCAGAAAAATTACTCGCAAAACGAAAGGAATTGTTATCATAAATCCAAACAATCCTACTGGTGCGGTCTATGAAAAAGATGTTTTAGAAGGTATTATGAAGATTGCCGCCGAACATAATTTAATTGTTTTTGCCGATGAAATTTATGACAAAATTCTTTTCGATGGAGCAAAACATATTCCGATGGCATCATTGAGCGATGATGTTTTTGTGATGACTTATGGTGGACTTTCTAAAAATTACCGTGCAACAGGTTTTCGTGGTGGCTGGGTGATTTTGAGTGGAGCAACACACCGTGCAAAATCATTCGTTGAAGGATTTACACTATTAGCAAGTTTGCGTTTATGTGCCAATGTTCCTGCCCAATATGCCATTCAAACAGCTTTAGGAGGCTATCAAAGCATTGATGATTTGGTTGCACCAACAGGTAGATTGTGCAAACAACGAGATTTGGTGCATTATAAAATGACCGATATTCCAGGCGTAACTTGTGTGAAACCAAAAGGTGCTTTGTATCTTTTTCCTAAAATAGATTTACGAAAATTCTCTTTCAAAGACGACGAACAGTTTACTTTTGACCTACTTTGCGAACAAAAAGTACTGGTTGTGTCAGGAACTGGCTTCAATTATATAAAACCCGACCATTTCCGCATCGTTTTCTTGGCATCAACCGAAGAATTGGAAACTGCCACAGGTAGAATCCGAAGCTATTTAGACCATACGAGGGTACGAGTTGATGAGTTTGAGATGGCGTAGTTTAGTTTAAAATGTAGAGTTTCGAGTTAATTCTAAACACATCATTCTAAACTAAACATTACTTCATTACGAAACATTGCATTCTACATTCTAAACTCAACATTCTACATTAAAATCATGCTTCATCTCGGAATAAAAAATACTTTACGCATCTTGCGTGGCACAACAGTCGGAATGTTTTTGGGCGATGACGAAGAAAACGATGTGCTTCTTCCAAAAAAATATATTCCTGAAAATGCTATCGTAGGCGATGATATTGAGGTTTTTATATATAAAGATTCTGAAGACAGAGTTATTGCGACTACGCTCGAACCAAAAATCCAACTCAATCAATTTGCTTGTTTGAAAGTGATGGATGTTACTCAAATCGGTGCTTTTTTAGATTGGGGCTTAGAAAAAGACCTATTTGTGCCTTTTCGTGAGCAAAACAAAATGATGGAAGAGGGCAAATGGTATGTAGTTTATTTGTATTTAGATAAAGAAACCGACCGCTTGGTTGGTTCTTGCAAAGTAAATCGCTATTTTGAGAAAGAAAATATTGATTTAGAAATCGGTCAAGAAGTTGAAATTTTGGTTTTTGAACAAACCGATATGGGACTAAATGTTATTATCAATCAAAAATACAAAGGCTTGCTTTACGAAAATGAGATTTTTCAAAGAATAAGAATCGGCACAGTTACTAAGGCTTATATCAAAAATTTAAGAGAAGATAGTCGAATTGATGTAAGTTTGCAAAAACAAGGCTACGAAAATGTTGAACCTAATGCCCAAAGAATCTTAGAAAAACTCAAAGCTAACGAAGGTTTTTTGGATATTACCGACAAAAGCGATTCGAATTATATAATGTATCAGTTAGAAATGAGCAAAAAAACCTTCAAAAAAGCAGTTGGAGCTTTGTATCTCCAGCGAATAATTAGGATTGAAGAAAATGGAATTTATTTGAATTGATTGGTAGAGACGTTGCACCGCAACGTCTAAAGGCAAGAATTAATGGCAAACATCACATTGACAGCCGTTGTAGTGCAACGGCTCTACAAAATACTATTATTTATTCAACTCCGTTGCCAGCACCATTCTGATTTTCAGTTTCGCTCCCAACGACATAGCATCTACCAAGTCTTGCACGGTCAGTGAACTTTCGGCACGAAGTACAACCGTTGGCTCTTCCATTCCTTGAACCGCAGCAATTAATCTTTCTTCCAACTGTGGAAACGGCACAGGCGTACTATTGATATAATAAACTTTATCTTTCGTAATTGTAAGCGAAACAGGTTGTTTGCTTACATCATGTGTTGATTTTGAAGATTTTGGCAACAATAATTTTATCACATTTGGGTTACCCAATGTTGAAATTATCAAGAAAAATAACAGCAAAAAGAACATAATATCGTTCAATGATGATGTTGATACTTCGGCTTCAAATCTTCTTTGTCTTTTGAGTTTCATTCTAAAAAAATAGCTAAAATTTCGTACAATGGGTTTCCTAACCCGTTGGTTCTCTCAAAACGGGTTACAAACCCGTTCTACATTTTATCTCACAGGTTCATTCAAAGTATCAAGAAAATCCATGACGGTTGCTTGTAAATGAATGCCAAATTTATCAATCATCATATTAATTCCGTGATAACCAATGTAACCAACCAAGCCAACTACAAGTCCCGAACATGACGAAATCATTTTTTCGTAAAGACCATTTGCAATGATTTCGATAGTAAAATTTCCTGTTGTACCGATGTCATAAAAAATACGAATAATGCCCAAAATTGTACCGATAAAGCCTAAAATTGGGGCAATTCCAGCAATTAGACCTAAATATCCCATATTTTTTTCCATTTTGGAAACCTCCAAATTCGATTGAATTTCCATTGCACTTTCGATATCTTTTACTGGGCGACCGATTCGGGTAATGCCTTTTTCCAAGATTCGGGCAATGGGCAAATTCGTACTTTTGCAAAGGGTTGCCGCAGTACGCAAATCTCCTCTCAAAATATTGTCTTTCAAAGCTCTCAAAAATCCAAAATCAATATTTGAAGCACTTTTTATGAAAAGGTAGCGTTCGATGATGAAAAATATTGCTACAAAAAGCAAAAACAAGATGGGATAAATAACAACGCCCCCTTTTAACAGAAGACTTAAATAATTGATTGATTGTGTATTGGCGGCAGTTGCCGTAGAATCAACTTGAAGCAAAATTGTTTGTACCATATAAGGTTTGAGGTATATATTAATGACGAATTACTCGAATGACGAATGACGAATGTTTCGCTGGTTGACGTAGAATAAACACTTGATAGTCAGTTATTTATCTTATTTCAAGACATAGAATAATTCAATGTGATAACTTAATGATTGTTTCTTGTAATTAAACTTAAAAAATACAAAATTTAGTATGCAAGTTCGTTATTTTTTCTAAAAAAGTGAATCGGAATTTGAATTTTCTTTGTGCATTTGTGGCTTTGAGGCAAAAAAAATGAGCCACGAAGACACAAAGGCACGGTTAAATAGTAGCACTAAGCCCCCATTGTTTTAAGGGCGGCTTTCATATTTTCCATTTGGCGTTTTTTCTGCAAAATCACTGGCGCGGCTACTCTTTCTTTACAATCGAACAAGCTACAACGCTCACAAGTTTGGTTTACTTCTCTTGCTTGAATTTTTGGGTCGGCAAGAAACTTAAATTTGCTTCGTAAGTTATCGTTCAACTCAAAACCCATTGTTACGCTAATATTAAGGTGCGAAATGATATTTAGCGGGCGAGCCATTGACATAACAAAATATTGATTTTCGGAATCAACATAATTTGAGATTTGGACACCAACCAAAGGTTCTTTGTATTTTTCTGATTGTTGTAAGTTTGAAACATCATCCAAAATATTCAACGAAATCCAGCGACGACAATAATGTTCTTTTTGAGTTTCGTGCGGATTATGCTTTTTGGATAAGTGCATTTCTTTGGTCAAATGGTACTCTTTTTTTCCAGATGGAGATTCAAAACGTAGGAAAAAGAAGCCATCAATGCCAAAATGCTTGGGTAAAACATTGCTAATTCGATGATAAAGGGTTTCGGGCGTTGCCTGAAAATAATCGGTCAAAGCAATCAAGGTTTTGTCGTTCCAAGTTGTTTGATTAAATAGACTTTCTAATTTTTCAATCAATTTTTCTTTACGAATCAAAATCGCCCCTGCAAAATATGATGCTTTAAAATTATTCAAAACTTGGTCGAAAGATTTCACCTCAACCCAAGACGAAGTATAAGGGCGGTCTTTGATTTTCATAAACAAAAAACCCAACTCACGCCCCAAAGTAAAAGCTCGTTGGTCAGACGTAATTCGCTTATTTATGAGCAAAGTATGTGTTTTTGGTAAGAAAACCGAGCGAATATTAACAATATCAGGGTAATCTTCTTCGTCAAAATACTTTATTGTGAAACCATATTTATCTGTTAGAAGATTAGAAAGATAATATTCATCAATTTGTTGTTCGGGAGAAATCTTGTTTTCTGTCAAAAACTTATCAACTTCTTCTTCAATATCTGGAAAATAATTGTCGTGCATTTCTTGATACGACCGCAAAACTGCAAAGTAAAATTGCTCGACTGACATATTATAACTACGACCAATTTCGATGATTGTACTTATAAAAGCACTCAATTTGGTGGGAGCATCAGACAGCAATTCGAGTAAATCGGCAGGCGAAATGCCGAAAATTTCAAAGGGTAATTCGGTCAAGAAATTTGAACGAAGCAATTCCGAAATCGGCTCAAGTTTTTTATTGAGTTTGAGCGAAACCAGCGTATCATAATCAACACCCATTGCTTCAGCTAAAGCAACAATTTTGTCAGATTTT
This sequence comes from Emticicia sp., assembly GCA_031378345.1. Lineage (GTDB taxonomy): Bacteria > Bacteroidota > Bacteroidia > Cytophagales > Spirosomataceae > Emticicia. The sequence goes on from JANNDY010000131.1 coordinate 19,369, forward strand.
GGGTATTTTTTTCCTTTTTCAATCTCATTGATGTAAGACATCGAAAGCCCCGATTTTTGGGAAAGTTCGGTGAGCGACATTGATTTATCAAGGCGAAGTTGTTTGAGTTTTAGTCCAAATACAAGGCGTATATTGTCGGTATTAAGGCTCATGCGTTAGTTTTAGGGTTTCTTTGGTTTTATAGGAAAGTGGTGGCTTTAAATAATTGAAGAATAAAGGTAACAAAAATGTGCAAATTTCAAGAATTTTTCTTGAAAAAACACAAAAAAAGCGTTTGTAAATTTACAAACGCTTTGAGTATTTATTGAACTTTCTTTATGCTTCATCTAAATTTTGAGCTATATACTTTCTATGCGGCATAAATAAAGTTTCATAAACTTGTGATTTTATTTGTCCCTTTTTATAGACATGAAAGACATTTTTAAAAGCACTAATGATTGCTTTTAAAGATATTTTCTCATAATTTATATTGATAAAATTTTGATTACGTGCAATACCGTAAATTATTAAAAAATAACCTATAGCATTAGTCCAGTATAAAGGTACATACAATAAAGGATGTGTCCCTTTATAAATATAGAAAAAATAACAGTAAAGAATATCTCTGAGCATAATAATTGTAACCCCAGAGGCAACTACCCAATAATTTTTGTCTTTAACTGGGCGATAGTAGCCAAGTACAACTAATATAGTAATCTCTACTGCATATAATATTGCTACAAAGTAAATCAAATTAGGTAGGGCTGTCATAAGTACATACCCAAAGAAAAAAAATGTAATGAGTGCCGGAACAAGAACCTTTAATATATTAGTTTTAGCAATATTAAAAACATAAGCCCCTTCTATTCTAAAGATTATTATAAAAACTAAATGTACAAAAAAGTTGAAAACAATTTGTAGAAACTCACCTTTTTCATTCAAATCAAAGAAAATAACAACATCACATATACCTCCTATCAAGCAACATAAAAATATGAGTTTATCTATTAAACCAAATTGCCATTTTCTACAAACACCATAAAATATTGCTAAGGAAGGCATAAAAAGTCCATGACCTATTATTTTGTATAAAATGGGGACATCATATACAAAACTGTAAGAATTAAAAGCAACAACAATAAAAAGAGAAATGACAACAGCCCTAATCATACATAAAAGAAATGCTTGTAAATTATAGACAAATATAAATAAAAAAAAGAACTATTGTCAAATTAAAAATCTTATAATTGACTAAACGCCCCCCCCCCTCTTTATTTATTTTTATAAGGAAATACAAAATGAGAACGTAGAATTAAATAATATAAAACTTCAAAAATTAATAATTTGTTTTAAAAAATCAAATATAATGAGTTTTTCAAGCATAATCTTTAAAAATATTTATAAATATTTGATAATTAAGTCTTTAAGTTTTAGAATGGCATAGATTTTGAACTTTACTTCCGTAAGTAAATAAACCCATTATAAAATGAAAAAAAATAATACACAAATGTCCTTTTTTAATGACGTAATTTCTAAAGGGAGAGAGCTTGGTTTAATGCGAATGAGAGGGGTTCATAACGAATCCATGGGAAAATCTTTTGAGATTAATGGTAAAAATCTGACAAATTTTATGTGCAATAACTACCTCGCATTAGAGGTAGATGAGCGAGTAAAACAAGCAGCCATTGAGGGAATACAGAAATATGGACTTCAAACTTCTATATCAAGGCATTATGTATCATTTGAACATTATAATGCTTTAGAAGATAAATTGGAGAAGATTTTTGGCTTACCAACCATCATATCCTCTTGTACATCATTGGGTAATATGGCTTATATTCCTTTGATAGTTGGACCAAATGATGCTATTATTATTGACCAATTTGCACATTCAACGGTAAAGATGGCAGTGAATTTATTAAAAGCGAATGGACAATACATAGAAACAATAAAGCATAATCAAATGGAAGTTCTCGAAAAAAGAATCAAAACGTTGAGAGAAACTTATGAAAATGTGTGGTATATGGCGGATAGTGTATATTCTATGCATGGTGATACGGCACCATATAAAGATTTAAAAGTGCTACTCAATACTTATGATAATTTTTATTGCTATATAGATGATGCACATGGAATGAGTTGGATTGGAGAAAATGGGAAAGGTTGTGCCTTACATAATATGGATAAACATAAAAAACTATATGTCATAGCGGCTCTTAACAAAGGATTTGGTGCAATGAGTGCAGCATTAATATTTCCAGATAAAGAAACTAAAAGCTATGTCGAGAATGCAAATATAGCCATTACAACTTCAGCACCAACACCTCATGCGGGTATCATGGCAGCCTCAGCAATAGCGGATATTCATTTATCTTACGAGATTTATGAAAAACAACTTCAATTAAATGAATTAATTGTTTTTTTCAAGAAGAAAGCAAAACAATTAAACTTACCTATATGCAACTATGCACATACCCCGCTTTTCTTTTTGGCTGCAGGCGGAAATCCCGAAAATTTATATCGGTTATCAAAACATTTTATTGACGCTGGCTTCCTTATAAGTGCAGCAACTTCGCCAATTGTTCCTGTTGCTCATTCAGGTTTCAGAATCTCCCTTAGCTTATATCAAACTATCAAAGATGTTGAAAACCTTCTAAATGCCATAGCAGAATGTATGGAAGATTTAGAACTCAAAGGATTATATAATCGTGAAGAAGCTCTCAAAGGTTTTAGAATTAATATGAATGATAGGGAAAGGCAACTCTCTTTAGCCTAACCTAAACTTTTTGTTGCTTTGCTTTGTTATAAATGCAAAGCAACAAAAAGTTTTTTTAGAATGAATTGGACACCCCTCAACACAGAGAATCAGTTAGACGAAATCATGCAACTATCTCATAATCAACCAGTTATGATTATGAAACATAGTACAACTTGCTCAATAAGCAATACTACCTTAGCTCGGTTAGAACGTACATGGAAAGATGAAGAAGCAGGAAATTTGAAACCTTATTATTTGGATTTATTGAAATTAAGACCTATTTCAAATAAAATTGCCGAAACCTTTGGTGTGCAGCACGAATCTCCCCAAATATTAATCATCAAAAATGGCAAATCAGTCTATGATGCCTCACATTTTAATATCAGATTTGATGAGATAATTAGCAAGATATAAGATACGTGATTCGAGAATTTACTTTAATTAAAAAAAACTCGTTTCTCGAATCTCATACTTCCTATTTAAACCACCCATTCAAAGTTAAAAACTTGCTCAATATCGGGGTGCAAACTTAACGAAACAGGACATGTATGAGCAGCTCTTATATACTTTGCCTTTATTTCGTCTGAAAGAGCTTCGTGAGTTTTCATAATGAAGTTTACTTCAATTTTGGCAATTCTGCGTGGAGGTTCGGCAGACATTATTTTGGTAATTCCAATTTCCGAGCCTGTAAAATCTATTTCATCACGACGAGCTATAATACCCATTATTGTCATGGCACAACTCCCCAATGATGTAGCTGCCAAGTCGGTTGGTGAGAAAGCCTCCCCTTTTCCATTATTGTCTATTGGAGCATCAGTTATTATAGTTTCATTTGATTGCAAATGAGTAGCTCTCGTGCGTAAATCACCTAAATAAATAATTTTTGAAGTTGGCATTTCTTTGGTTTTAGTTTTAATATTTGTCTAAAAATCTTTCAAAATAAGTACAAAATAAGTTCTATTCAAAAATTACAAACCTTTTAGCAGATAAAAATGTTAAGTTTAATGAGGATTTCTAAAAAAAATACGTTTATATTTATATATTAATGAGATAATCTAAATTATTGAATTGTGAAAGTCAGGATATTTAGCATATTTTTACTACTTACGGCAGTCTGTAGTTATGCACAGCGAGGCACTTCAGCCCCAAAAAAAACGAGCGAAGATTATAAAATGTTTGCATATGGGGTTACTACAAATACAAATTCTGGTTTGTTAGGAGGTGTTGTAGTCAGACACTCAAAAGCTGTTGGCATCATGAATGGGCACCCTATGCACCGTTATGTAGCAATTGAAGCAATAAATATTAAGCATCCAAAAGAAAAATCTGAGCCAACAAGCATTGCCAATCGCTTTATTTTTGGTAAAAGAAATTATTTTTTCTCAGTTCGTCCCGAATATGGTAGAGAAGTAGTTTTTTTCAAGAAAAATGGGGAAGATGGCATCGGTATTAGTCTTATTGTAGCAGGTGGACCTTCGATTGGATTACAAAAACCCTACTATATTAAGTATGATAAAACAGGGCGAGGTGCTACTGAGGTCGTACAGTACGACCCAAATATACATAAAGATATAAACAAAATACAAGGTTCGGCAGGAATTTGGCAAGAGTTTTTTAAGGGAATGACCTTAAATCCTGGACTTCATGCAAAAATTGCCGCCAATATTGACATGAATACTTTTGGTAATAGTTTGACAGGCTTTGAAATTGGTGTTACCTCAGAAATTTTTAGTAAAACTCCCGAAATCATATCCAATCAATTGACTACAAATGCTCGTTTTTATACATCGGGCTATCTAACAATTTACCTTGGAAATAGAAAACAGAAAAAATAAAGTATGATAGAATTGCCCGTTGTAAGTACCGAACAACGCAGCCGTCGCCCTGACTGGTTGAGAGTAAAATTGCCGATTGGCGAAAACTTCAAAAAAGTTCGTGGTTTAGTAGATGAATATAAACTTCATACCATTTGTCAATCTGGTAATTGCCCAAACATGGGCGAATGTTGGGGAGAAGGAACGGCAACATTTATGATTTTGGGAAATATTTGTACCCGTAGCTGTACTTTTTGTGCGGTTGCTACAGGTCGCCCAAATGAATATGATACTGACGAACCTCGCCGTGTAGCCGAAGCAATTTTATTAATGCAAGTGAAACACGCTGTACTTACCTCTGTCAATCGTGATGAATTGAAAGATAAAGGTGCTGAGATTTGGTACGAAACTGTAAAAGCTGTGAAAGAAGTTTCGCCCAAAACTACAATAGAAACACTCATTCCTGATACAAAAAGCAACTGGGAAGCACTTTATCGCATGATTTCGGCAGGACAAGAAGTGGTTTCGCACAACATGGAAACCGTAGAAAGACTTTACCGAACTGTGCGTCCTCAAGCTAAATATAGCCGTAGTTTGGAGCAAATCCGTCGAACAAAAGAATTTGGAAAACGTTCAAAATCGGGTATTATGCTTGGTTTGGGCGAAACCCAAGACGAAGTTTTCAAAGCAATGGACGATTTAGCCGAAAACGGTTTAGATATTCTAACACTCGGTCAATATTTGCAGCCAACCAAAATGCACCACGAAGTTATTGACTTTATTCACCCCGATACATTCGCTATGTATCGTGAAGAAGGCTTACTTCGTGGTTTGAAATATGTAGAATCTGGCCCTTTGGTACGTTCGAGTTACCATGCAGAGAGACATGTTCATGTGTAAAACCCCACCCAACCCTCCCCAATAGGGAGGGCTTTTTTATCCTATGAAAAAAAAAGAAACAGATTTTCGCTCCCCTTTAGGGCAGTCCGAGGGGTCAGTTAGGGGTTTTGATTACATCATTTGCGGAGGAGGAATGGCAGGGCTTTCGTTAGCTTACTACTTGAAAACCAGCACTTTAGCTCATAAATCTATACTTATAATTGAGCCACAAGAAAAAGATAAAAACGACCGAACCTGGGCTTTTTGGGGAAATACAGATAATACTTTTGAGCATATTCTTTATAAACGCTGGTCGTCTGTTCGCTTCTGTGATAACAATAATCAATCTCAAATTTTAAATATTGGTAACTATAACTATAAGTTACTGAAAGGAATTGATTTCTACTCTTTTACAATTAATGAACTAAAAAAAGTAGGTAATATTGAGTGGCTGAAAGAGTCAATTACAAACATTGACGAAAGCGAAAATTGTGCTTTTGTAACAACTTCAACAGGAAAAAAACTTAAAGCAAACTACATTTTTGATAGTACTTTCAAACTAAAACTTGACAACAAAAATAATCATAATTTTCTGCAACATTTCAAAGGATTAATTATCAAAAGCGATAAGCCTGTCTTTAATCCTAACTTGCCAGATATGATGGATTTTGGTATTGAGCAATACAACGAATGTCGCTTTATGTATGTACTTCCCTTCGATGAACATACAGCTATGATTGAATACACGCTCTTTACCGAAAAACTTTTGCAGGAACACGAGTACGATTTAGAATTAAAAAAATACATTTTAGAAAAACTACAAGTTACTGATTATCAAGTAATTGAATCAGAGTTTGGTATAATTCCGATGAGTGATGAAGCTACTAATGAGTTCCCAAGCAAACACGTTGTCAGAATCGGAACTGCTGGTGGATACACAAATCCTGCTACTGGTTATACTTTTCAGAATACTCAAAAGCGTTTGAAAAATATCGTAGAAAATTTAGAAAAAAATGGCTCGCCAGTCATAAAGGTGTCTTGGTTTCAGAAGCGTTTTTTGTTATATTCGAGTGTACTTTTGAATGTTTTGGAACAAAAAAGGCTGCCTGCTGGCGAGGTTTTTGGTAGATTATATCAGCGAAATCCGCCTTCACAGATCTTTAAGTTTTTAGATGGTGAAACTACGTTTTGGGAAGAAATAAAAATCATGTGGTCCACCGACAAACCGAAATTTATTGCGGCAGTTATTGATGTGGTTAGAAGGAAGTTTGTAAAAAACCACATCGAAGCGTCGGTCACCCCAACCCCTCTCCAAAAAGAAGAGAGGGGCTAAAATTGAACTTTTCATCTATCAACTTCGCCCATCACAACATCTAACGAGCCTATGACTGCTACCAAATCGGCAATCATTCCTCCTCTTGATAATTCGGGCAAAACTGACAAGTTATTAAACGAACAAGCTCTTGCTTTTACTCGCACAGGAACGTCTGAGCGTCCATCGGTGCGAAAAAAGAAACCTAATTCTCCTTTTGGATTTTCAGCACGAGCATAAAAATCCATTTTTGGTGGGCGAATTTTCTTTGGCACAAGTGCTTGAGGATCGAAATCTTTGGTACGTTTATGTTCTTTTGTTAGTTTTTCTAAACATTGCTCAATAATTCGGAGCGATTCCCAACATTCTTGCACACGCACATTATTTCTGTCCCAACAATCGCCTACTTTTCCAACTTCACCTTTTCCGACAGGAATATCAAAGTCAATTTCTGAATAAACTGAGTAAGCATCTACTTTTCGTAAGTCCCATTTCAAACCAGAACCTCGCAAAACTGGGCCTGTACAACCATAATTTACAGCCATTGCCAAAGGTAAAACACCTACATTTGCAGTTCGATTTATGAAAATATAATTATCAATCACTAATTGTTGTAGTTCGATTAATTTTGGTTTCAAATAATCAACAAATTCGGTGCAACGTTCTTCAAAACCCACTGGCAAATCATAAAAAAGTCCACCTACCCAAATATAATTATACAACATTCTTGCACCGCAAAGCCATTCCAACATTCGTAAAATATGCTCACGGTCGCGGAAAATCCACAAAAAGGGAGTTGCTGCACCAATATCAAGAGCATAAGTACCAATTGCAATAAAATGTGAAGCAATTCGGTTGAGTTCTACCACTAAAACCCTGATATATTCTATCCTCTTTGGTAAATCTTTATCAATTCCGAGCATTTTTTCGACACCCATTACATACGCCAACTCCGAATTCATGGAAGCCACATAATCCATTCTATCAACATAGGGAATGATTTGATTGAAAGGCAAACTCTGGGCGTGCTTCTCGAAACAGCGGTGCAAATAACCCAAATGAGAAACCACATCAACAACAGTTTCACCATCAGTAACAACCTCTAAGCGTAGAACTCCGTGTGTAGATGGATGCTGTGGACCGAGATTCAGTACCATTTCTTCCGAATACAAATCTTCGGGTTTGTACTTATTTGGCTCTGAAATTGTTAGATTTTCAGGACGATATTTATATTGAACGTGTTGCAATTGCTTTTAAAGACATGAGATTTTAGACAAAAGACAAGAGAAAAAATTGGCAATAATCTTTTGTCTCATGTCTCTTGTCTAATCTCTATTTTATATAAAAAATATTACTTACAGAACGCTCGCCTGCATGGTCAAATAGCTTATTATCAGATGGATAATTGACTACACCATTTTCGGGCTGACCTTTAATATATAGGGTTGTTGAACCTCCGCCATCAAAATTGATCGCATCTTTACAGTTCAAAATCTTTGCCAAATATGTCAATTCGGCCAATGTCATGCCATAAGCCTCGGAACTTCGACCATCTACTGTAATCAACAACAGTTTTTTATCATTTGTTACACACGCACAAGTACGAGGATGGCGATTATCATTGAAAGGTGTTTTGGGCAAATTTTCAGAAACATTATTAAGCATTAACAATGGGCCAGTAAGCAACACATTGGCTACTTTCAAGCCTCGCTCCCAGCCTACCGCCTGACCACCTTTGATGATTTTTACTTTATTTTTATTAATTGTAACTCCCGAAATTGAATGAAAAGGCAATCGAGGAACATCTTTTATGCGAGTTGTATCAATAATTGTTCCACCGATTTTAAAGAAATCAACAGCACCTCCATTTTTTGTGTCGAAAAAACCTGCATTTACTGCAACTAAAGCATCGTGTTTGCTTGCAATCTTGCTGGTTGGCAACAAAAGTCGCTTGGCTTGGGGGTCGGTTTTCATAGTATCTGCCGCTAAAAATCCAAACTTTATTTTACGATTATTCAAGCGAGTTTCAATAATATTAATTGACTGATTGCCGTTAAATAGTTCTTTTTGCTTAAAATGTATACTTTTCCATGTAATTCTGTTGCCTAAATCGGTTGATGTCCAATTGGCATTTTTAATAGTAATCGAATCATTTTGAGCAAAACAAAGTTTACTAAATAAGAGTAAAAAGAGGAGTTTTTTCATGAAAAATCTATTATTTCTCAAAAGTACAGATGCAAAACGTTCTTCCCAAAGAATTTTACGAAAAACATGATACATTGACACTTGCTAAGCAATTACTCGGGTGTACGCTTGTACATGAAGACATTGAAGGTCGAACTACGGGTATCATTGTTGAAACCGAAGCCTATCTCCAAAACGACCCAGCTTGCCATGCTTACCGAAAAAAATCTTCACGCAATGCTCCCATGTTTGAAGGTGCTGGCGTGAGTTATGTTTATCTTATTTATGGACTGCACCATTGTTTCAATATCGTCAGCGGAGCAGCGGGCATTGGCGAAGCTGTGCTGATTCGTGCCTTAGAACCAACGGAAGGAATTGAACTGATGCAAGAACGCCGCCGAACCAAAGATTTACGCAACCTGTGCAGTGGGCCAGCCAAATTGGTGCAAGCAATGGGCATCACGATGGACTTTAATTTTTTGTCGATGGATTCCGATATTTTTCATTGTTTTGAATCGCAAAGTATTGATTATCAACTCGTTACGACCACTCGCATTGGTATTACCCAAGGAGCAGATTTACCTTATCGGTTTTATATCGAGGGGAATGGGTTTGTTAGTAGGTTGTAGTATACAATTCACCTCACCCCTAAATCCCTTCCCTGTACTAAAAAAAGAGAGGGGGATTTAAATTCAATCAAAACAAAATTATTCCACTTCCACAAACCCAGATTTTGGAGATTTTACGGTATATTTGAAAGTAAACTTTTGCTCTTTTGTTGGCAAAATCTTCTTTTTCCAAATTATTTTTCCAGTTTCTTCATTGATTTCGGCTTCGGGAGCATCTTTGTCCTCTACGCTTACTTCTTTTATTTTTGAAATTGGAAATTGGTCTTCAAGCACTAAATTTATTGTTTCATTTTTAGTATTTCTTACCGAAATTTCATAAGCTCTTTGTTCTGATTTAGAACTGCCTATGAATTGTCTTTTTTGAAAATCTTTCAATTTTGTTCGTGTTACCAATACATTTTTATCTCTTCCAAACGAAAGATTTAGGGTGTCTTTATTTGAAAGATTAAGTTTCGATTTGCCAACATATGTTCCATCAACAAATAAACTGGCTTCACCCTCAAGTAATTTGTATTTTTCCCAATCAATGATTTTTGCATTGAGAAAAACATCAAGGTCGATTTTTGGTACACAGAAATGCTCATAAGTGGCTGGAATTTCATCTTCTTTTATCTCCACAGCATATACTTTTCCATCCGACGGAATAGAATAAGGTATCAAAATATCAAATGATTGGCTGGTTGGGGCTTCTTTTTCTTCTACATCTAACCTTAACGTTTCTTTGCCATTGCTATTCAGTATTTTAGTAACTGAACCTGTCAAAGACCTTTTTTGCTGAGTACCATAGCCCACTACAACAACTTCATTGAGTTCTTTTGTGTCATCTTCCAAAACTACATCAACTGTATTAGAAGATATATTGACATTTTTACTTTTCATACCAACGAATGAAAAGATTAAAACTTTTTCATTGGGCAGTAAATTGGGGGGAATATTTATTTTATAATTACCATTTATATCAGTTGTTGCACCCAAGGACTTACCTTTCAAAATAACTGAAACACCAGGTAAAGCTCCCCCATCACTTTTTGCCATTACTTTTCCTCTAACTTCGGATATTGATTCTGTACTTGGTAAATTGATATTATCCAAATACTCGCTGTAATCATTTTTCACGCCTAAAAACCAGTTTTTCAACACAGGAGCAACACCATTTTGACGAGGATTTGCTGTTGAAAGTGAGAGTTTTACATCTTTCCAATCTTCACCAGAATATTGATACACATTTGCTCTGTAGGTAATGCTAATCGGTTCGGTCAATTTCTCTACTCGGAAATCATAAGTTGGAGTCCAACCTGCATTTTGAACAAAATAGCTAACTAAAAAAGCTGAATTTGGCACGTTTTCTTTGGCAGAAACTGTTACCAAAACTTCCGACATTATGGCATCTTTTGAGCCATTAATTTCAGTCAATTGCTGATTTACTTTTCGTAATTCTTCATCTAATTTTCTTAGATTTCGTTCAAACTCCAATTGTTTTGTCAAAACTTCCTGCATCCTAACTCGCTGATATTCAACACTTTCTTTCAAATCATTGGCTTTCATTCCTGCATAAGTTCCGCCAACAATTTGGTTTTTAAGTAGCATTTCTTCTTCACGCTTAAAAACCAATAAATTATTTTTCTCGACTTTAATTTTATCTTCAATAAGTGTTTTTTGAGCTTCAACTTTGGTAATTTCTTCTTGTTTCGACTTATCCAACAAATTACCTAATTGATGAACTACTGACAAAACCGTAAACTTCCCTTCACCCTTAATTTGAAGACTCTGTTTATCAATTTGTGGAGAAATTCCTTTGAAAACTAACTCAGTTTTTCCAGTCGTTAGTGGAATTTTGGCAGAACGTTCAATATATGCTCCATTCAAGAAAAGCGTAACTTTTTCGATTTTAGTATTGACCAATTGTTGTGCCTGCGATAGCAAAGGTATCAAGCAAATAAGTTTTAGTAGTCTCAGCATTTTGTTTTAATATTTAGATTGTTTGATGTATAGATGCAAACAAAAAGAAATTCCATAAACTTTTTTAAAATAATTTACAACCGCTGCATCACCTGCTTCACCATTGCATTTTTCCAAGTCAAGAAATCTCCCGCTAAAATATACTCACGGGCTTGACCAACGAGCCATAAATAAAAAGTCAAATTATGCACACTGGCAATTTGTGCCGCTAAAATCTCATCACATTTTACCAAATGACGAAGATAAGCCCTTGAGTAAAAGGTACTTGCATAACCGCCAAGGGTTTCGTCAATGGGCGAGAAATCATCTTTCCATTTTTCGTTTCTGATATTAATAATGCCTTGGGTAGTAAATAACATGCCATTTCGAGCATTTCGGGTAGGCATTACGCAGTCGAACATATCAATTCCGAGAGCGATTGCTTCCAAAATATTTTCGGGTGTCCCGACACCCATCAAGTAGCGAGGCTTGTCTTTTGGCAAAATATCATTGACATAATCAATGGTTTCGTACATTTTTTCGGCAGGTTCGCCTACCGCCAAGCCACCAATGGCATTACCATCACGGTTTTGTTCGGCAATAAATTCGGCAGATTTTATGCGTAAATCTTTGTAGGTACTTCCCTGCACAATCGGAAAAAGCGTTTGCTCAAAACCATATTTTCCTTCGGTGCTATCAAAGCGATTGATGCAACGAGTGAGCCAACGGTGCGTCATTTCCATTGATTTTTGGGCGTAAGTATAATCGCACGGGTACGGGGCACATTCATCAAAAGCCATGATAATATCTGCACCAATTACTCGTTGAATGTCCATGACACTTTCGGGCGTAAATAAATGTCGTGAACCATCAATATGCGACTGAAATTTTACGCCTTCTTCCGAAATCTTACGAATATCTTTCAAAGAAAAAACCTGATAACCACCCGAATCGGTCAAAATTGGACCTGTCCAACCATTAAATTTGTGCAATCCGCCCACACGTTCCATAATATCAAGTCCTGGACGGAGATATAAATGATATGTATTTCCCAAGATGATTTGGGCTTTTACATCATTCACCAATTCACGTTGATGCACAGCTTTTACAGTTGCAGCAGTGCCAACAGGCATAAAAATTGGTGTCAAAATTTCGCCGTGGGCAGTGGTCATTTTCCCTGCACGAGCTTTCGTTTGGGAGTCAGTTTTTTGCAATTCGTATTTCATAGAGCAAATTTCAACCTTCATTTTGGTGAATACAAGTATTTATTCCTTGATTTTTAATAATAACCTTCAAAGGTTTGCGTGAAGGTTTGTATATTTGCTCAGTTTTTTACCTAAACCTCTAAAAATAGTGCTTTGGCAATATCTTTTACCTATAATTTTCTTTTTGGCTGTTATTATTCAATTGGGATTTATTCTCGGAATATTCACTAAACTGCTCTCACATTTTGATTTTGTTCCCGAAGATTCTCCGAAAGACAAGCCAAGTGTGTCTATTGTAGTAGCAGCATGGAACGAACTTTCAAACCTGAAAGAGCTTATTCCAATGCTTGAAGCACAGGAGTATCCAAATTTTGAAATTATCATTGCCGACGACCGTTCAATTGATGGTACTTATGACTACCTACTTTTCAATGAAGGCAACTTCAAAAAAGTTAGTTTCGTTAGAATTGAGAGCCTTCCATCGCATTTTACAGCAAAAAAATATGCCGTAACAATGGGAATCAAGAAAGCAACCAAAGAAATCATTCTTTTGACCGATGCCGATTGTCGCCCAACAAGCACGCATTGGATTGACAGCATGATTGCTCAAATGACACAAGAAAAAGATGTCGTTTTGGGCTTTTCTCCTTACGAATTTGAAGATTCTCGCCTCAATTCACTGATTCGCTACGAAACTTTCCAGACCGCTATTCAGTATTTTTCGTTTGCTTTGGCAAAAATGCCTTACATGGGCATTGGTCGAAATTTGATGTATCGCCGAGAATTGTTTTGGGTAACCAATGGTTTTGCAAGCCATCACGGACTTTTGGGTGGCGATGATGACTTATTTATCAACGAAGCCTCCAATAAAGAAAACGTAGCGATTTGTCTCGACCCAGACACGCATATAACGTCTGTACCAAAGAAAACTTGGAAAGAATGGATTACACAAAAACGCCGACATTTATCCGTAGGCAAGCGTTATAAACTGCGTGATAAAATCTCTTTAGGACTTTTGGCTGCCAGTCATTTGATTTGTTGGTTATGGTTTTTGCCAGTGTTTTTCATCAAACCTGAATGGTTTGAAGCACCCGAATGGTCAAGAATTCCCAATTATTTATTAGACGATAATAACCTCCAAGATTTTTATTTGTATAATGATTGGATGCGATTGATAACTTTTGTTTTCTTTATTTGGCTCATAACCAGATGGGTTGTGTTAGCAAAAGCTAATAAAAAACTCAATAATACCGTTAATTCGTGGAAAATCCCATATTATGATTTGCTTTATGCAGGTTATTATTTGGTTTTTGGACTTATCACGATTTTTTCAAATCCTAAGAAAATTAAATGGCGTTAGCCAACCGAGTTTTTATATGTCAGACGTTTCCTTAATAACAAAATATTTTCCAAATCTTACTGAAAAACAGTTGAAGCAATTCGGTGAGTTACAAGAATTATATACTTTTTGGAATGCACAAATCAATGTAGTTTCTCGACAAGATATTGAAAATCTATACGAAAAGCACATTTTACATTCTTTGGGCATAGCAAAAGTAATGGCGTTTAAGGCTGGCTCCGAAATTTTGGATGTAGGTACTGGCGGAGGTTTTCCTGGCATTCCTTTGGCAATTTTATTTCCAGAATGTCATTTTCATTTGGTTGATTCTATCGGAAAAAAAATAAAAGTTGTTACAGAAGTTGCCCAAGCAATTGGTTTGACAAATTTGACAGCTCAACACGAACGTGCCGAAAACGTTGTAAAAGACTATGATTTTGTTGTCAGTCGAGCCGTTACGAGATTAAAACCTTTTTATGGTTGGGTAGAAAAGAAAGTTTCTAAAAAGCAGCAAAACGACCTTAAAAATGGTATTTTGTACTTAAAAGGTGGCGATTTAGAAGAAGAATTACAAGAATTTGGTGGAAAGTATCAGCTTTACAATTTATCAGATTATTTCACCGAAGAGTTCTTTGAAACAAAAAAAGTTGTATTCGTACCATTTTAAACCTTCAATTATTAAAGATATGAACGAAAGATTTTCAGCAAGTACCATCAAAAACCCTTTGATGCCCGATGAAGTAATTTTCGGTGAAAAAGGCGTTACTTTTAAAGAACGTAAGGTATTTAGTAGCAGCGAAAACTTTGTTTTCTACAACGATATTGCAGGAGTTGAGATTGACTCAGGTATATTTTTTGCTACTATTCGCATCAAAGCCCGTGCAAGAGAGCATGAAATTATCATACAGAATTTTGCCAAAGGCGATGCCCGAAAAATCAAAGATTTGATTTTGGAGCGTGCTACACACTAATAATTATGTCGGCAGTTGCACATCTTTCTTTTGAGGAAAAAACCATTGTTGTTTCGGCAAAACTTTATTTTTATGGAAGTTGTGCTACCGATGATGTTGCTCAAAAAATTATTGCCGAAATTTCGGAACAATACAATTCAGCCAATGGCAAAGTAAAAATTGAAGAAGATGTTTTTAATGTAAAGTTTGATATTGATTTTGAAATAGTTGATAATATCAAAGCCCTTGAATTAGCTGCCAAAAACCGAAACTATCGAAATAATTTTATCAGAATCGAACAGAAGAATATAGCTGAACGCTCTTTCATGGGTTTTGGCTTAGGACAAAATGCAGGTCATTGGCTCATTACCGATAATTTAGGAGAATCAACGACTGCAGCACATGAATTTGGTCATAGCCTTGGACTCGACCACCCCGAAGAATATGATATGAGAGGATTTGGAACTCGTCCGCCTATTATGGCACCTCGTGGCACAATTGTAGATGCACAATTTCAATGGAATCCAACGGTAGAGGCTGGAGAGTTTGGCGGAACGCTCAAACCGATTTATAGAAAAGTGAGTGCGTGGGAAATTGCCCAGATATTTGAAGGAAAAGTTTTTTCAGAAAATGGCAAGCTAAATATCGGTGAAACATCAAATAATGTGTTTGATGAGGTCGGAAAACCATTAAATTGGCTTACTTGAAAAAAAATCATTTTTTTTCTTGACTTCAAAAGCTAAAAGCCTTACTTTTGCAATATGATTTTGAATCGAAGAAATAAAGATCGAAATTATAAAATAAAAAATTATTCTTGAATAGCTCAGTTGGTTAGAGCATCTGACTGTTAATCAGAGGGTCCTTGGTTCGAGCCCAAGTTCGAGAGCAGAGTTAAAAGCCTTATAATCAGACGATTATGAGGCTTTTTTATTGTCATTTTGGTTTAAACAAAATCTCGGTTTAAACATGGTTTAAACATTTTTGGTTTTGTTTAAGCCTTCTTCATCATCATCTAATTTATTTGAAAGTATCATTTCTTCTTCATTTTTCTTTTTCCAAACTAAAAAAAGAAGAAATCCACCACTTAAAATAATAAAAGCGACTATCCATTTCCAAATATTTGATGAATTATTGGAATAACTTGATTCCATTCTTAGAGGAGAATTGTATATCGGTACTATCGCACCAAACGGGTTTTCTGTTTGTGTAAACATCGCTTAATCAAGTTTATTGGTTTTGAACAAAATTTTATAAACATCCTCCATGCTTGTTATTGCATCTCTTCGTGGTATTCCATCTTTATCGGTGTATGGAATAATCTGACCTCTATAACTTTGAAATGCTTTTTTCATCATTGGCTCTTCATAGTAAAATGAAAGTTTTCTTGCCAATTCTTTAATTTGAGCATTAAGTTGCCAAACTTCTGAATTTCCATTATTACTTTGAATTACTTGCAGTTCTTGGTTTTGAGCATTTCGATTTTCAACCAAAGATTCTACGTACTCCGAAAGGCTCATACTAAATCTTTCTGCTTCCATAGCTAAACCTATTTTCAATTGAGGGCTACATTTAAAGCCTAATGTTACTTTGTTTCGGGAGTTTGCAATTTCATCTAATTGCAATGCTCTACCTGTTCGCATTGTTGGGTGCATACATTTATGTTATTTAATTGTTGCACTAAACTACAAAACCCTAATCAACCACTTTTGGGTTAATTAGGGTTAATGTCGGTTAATCTGAATTAATGAGGGTTAATTCAAGTTAATATGAGTTAATCGGGTGGCTCTCCTAAGTGAGAAAAGACCATTTCAACTTGTTTTGGTGTAAGAATCCTTTTATTTTTTATAAGATTCAAGTTTGGAATCAACGCTAACCAATTATTAAATGTTGGTAAACTTACTTTAAAACGCCTTGATAGTTGCGATTTTGATTGACTTTCAAATCTATTTTCGTTCATTTTATTAGTCTTTTTTGGTCTTCGCAATTCGCAACAGCATATATAAGGCGTTGCGAAATGCGAAGAGATTTAGAAATTGACTTTTATTCCGTACATTACATTAATTCCTTTGCGAGATTTGTTCAGAAAATCATCTTCAACTAATGATTTCAATCTTTCTTCGATTGTTTTTTCTCCACAATCAAAATGTTCTCTTAGCTGCTTAATCAATGTTTCTCTACTCAATTCTCCCATCAAATTGCTTTTTAACCAAACTTCAACTTTATCAATGGGAGCTTTTTCTTGCTTTGTATTTTGTACTTGCTTAATCAGGTCAGGGTCGGCTTCTACCAAACCTTTGACATCATCATCATAGCGAAGATAGACCGATTCAATTTGTTTGGTGTTTCGACTATGAAGAAACTTCAACATGATGAGTTCTTTTGAATCTCCATCAAAAGCAATTTGTATCACTTGACTTGCTTTATTAATAATTTCAGTTCCTAAATGCCCACGAGCCTTTTCTCCGCCAGGGTTTTCGTGAATGACACAAATAAAAGTTACATCTTTTTGGTTGATTAACTCATTCATCAAGTCAATTAGCTTTAAACTTTCTTTGGGGTCATTAAAGTTTTCGATGCAATCGGTAACAACATCAAGCACAATAACAAACTGGTAGTCAGGAAACTCTTTTTGCTTGAATTCTATGTAGTTTTTTAGCGTTTCAAATCGGTCTTTCCTTGAAATATCCACCAAAGAAATAAAATCAAACTGTGGTGGGTTTAAGTCAATCGGATAGCCTGATTTCTTTCGTATTTGCTGCATTGCCCAAGGTAATTGGTCATTTTGGTTGCGTTCGGTATCAACATAGAGCAACATTATTTTCTTTAATAATTCCCTCGAAAAACCAATTTGACAAATAGCCTGATTGATATGTAGCAAACAAATACAGAGAGTTTCGGATAAACGACTTTTGTGAACGCCTTTCTTGCCTTGCACTACTGCGATGGTATTTGGGTAAATAATCCCCATGTTTCCACGAGAGATAATTGGACGTGAAAACTCAATTGCTTTGATACTGCGGTCGTGTATTTTCTGACGAGTTGCCATTACTTTTTTCATATTAGCATCAAAAATAGGTAATGCACTATTGCTTGTTTTGTTGCCGAACATTGATTCGGCTCTTTGAAGTAAAATATTCATTTGATTTTATTTTTAATGTTTTTGAATATCTGTCTAAAAGGACATCTATTACTTTGTCTTTATGTTCAATTACTTGCCTAAGTTGCTGATTTTCAAGCCATTGTTGTAAAACATAATCAGCAACTTCGGCACTTTCTGTGAGATAGCTTTTTTGAGTTGCTTTGTTTATTTCCAAAAAAGCTATCATTTCTTGCGTTTCTTCTTCTAACTCCTTCATTTGTTTGTGCTGCCAATCGCTTAGGTTTTCCATCGGAATTGCATGGAATTTATCTATTTGGTCAAGTTTTTTATGAAGTTTTTTTTCTATACTTTGCAGGGTTTTATCAAAAACCTTCTGCCAATAAGCTACGGCAAGCCCGCTCATCGTTTGCGACTTGATTTACTCATTTCAAGCATGGCTTCTTGTTCAATTTCGGCACGTGTTTTCTTACGTCCTTCTTCTTGCCATGCTTCGAGGTCTGAAATTTTAAAGAAATTCCTTCGTGAGCGTTTTACAAAGCGTATTTCTCGCTTTGAAGTAAGTTGATACAACGATGCTTTCGGGATTTTGAGAAACTTGGCAGCTTCATCAATAGAAAGAAACTCATTGACATTTGAGTTCTTGTGGGTACTTGTAGTTTGCTCGGCAAGAGCTGTGCGAATGGAGGTCTGAATTAGGGTGGCTAATTCACCTGCTGTTGTTACTATGATTTGCATTTTGTGCTATTTATTTAATTATAGCACAAAATTATATTATCAGCAAGTATTCAGAATCCTACTGGGATTCTAACTGGGATTAGTTTTTTTTGTTTTTTTGTTTTTGTTCGATTCTTTCTTGTGAATATTTTTGGAAAGCTAATTCTAAATTTTCAAAAATCTTTGGTTGATAATCACTATTCCTGTTAAGGATGCTTTTTCCAAAATTTGATTCCCAATTTTTGCCTAAATCATAATTTAATGATGCTGCTAATGATTTAACAATATTGGTTACTTCACTATTCTTGTTATTGATTAGTTTCAACTGGTGTAAAGCATATACTAATTGCACAAATTCAGTTTCATTTTTACCTTGCCAAAAAATATCTGACTTTTTTATAAATTCATTTTCTTTATCAATTTCATTTTTCAACCCTTTTAATCTTTCAAAGTATATTTTTAGATAATGTAATTCTATCAATTCTTCTCCTATTTCCTCTATTAATTTACGTGATTTTTCTCCTACTAACTCAGCCCTTTCGAACATTTTTTGTAAGATTTCTTCACTTTTCCAATAATCTTTTGGAAAATGATTACCCATGAATTGATTTGCCATTGACTTATTTCGCATTAAAAAATTATCTTTTTCTGAGCGATTCTCTTTTGGCGTTTTCCTTTCGAGTAATTCTATGTAATTGTCAATCATATTAGGTAAATCACCGACTAATTCATTTCCTAAAGTGATAATAAATTCATTTCGAGGTTCATTTAATAGTAGATTTATTTTATTTGTTTCTTCATAATAAAGTTCACTTTTTCCCTTGCCAATAAAATGTGCATCATTCAGTTGTTTGTTGAAATTTTCAAATTTTATTTCATAATCCATCTTATAGAGTAAATATATCTTATCTGATAAATCTTCAACAACTTCCAATAATGTTTGTTTTTCGTATTTTCTTAATATCCACTCGCTTAATTCTTCTGAACCCTTAATTAAATCCAACGCTCCTGCTTTCCATAAAAATTGAATTCGCTCTTCTTTGGGTATATCCTTCGATTCTACGAAAAGTTCTGCGAATTTAGTAATCCCTAAAAAATCTTGTATTAATAAGTCTTTTTTTTCTTCAAACTCTTCCTCTGTTATTTTCATTTTTTTAATTTTTATTTATTCCACAACAATTTTTGACACAAACACCCTGTTTTTACTACTCAAGCTAATCAAATAAAGCCCTGTATGATAGTTTGCTAAATCAATTTTTATCTGAGTTTCGTTACTGCCTTTTTTTGTGGCAATTACCCTACCTTGCAAGTCCATAATTTGTAATAAATAGGCTTCCTGATTTGGTAAGTTTATTGCGATAAAATCGGAAGTAGGATTTGGATAAACTTTCATTGTAGTAAACTCTGGGCTTTCATTAGCAGTAATACTAAAAGCCGTAGATTGACTACTGCAACCATTTTCGGTTGTGCGTACAAAGTAAGTGCCTGACGAAAAGTTTTTCAAGACTGCCTGAGTTTCTCCAGCAATGATATTTCCATTATTATACCATTGATTTCCGCTTGAATTGCTTGATGTTAAGCCAGCATCCGAAAGGCTCAATGTCGGTGTTTTTGGTATAGCATTTACTTTGATACTCACTTTTTCGGATTCGGGGCTTTTCGATATTCCACGATACGCCACCACGCTAACATCTTGTGTTTTCAGTACCGAAAGTTTATTGATGCTTGTAATTATGCTATCTTTGCCGATTTTCCATACAAATTTGCTGAATAATTTATCGGTTTCGAGTTTCACGGTATCACCCTCACAAACCACATCTTTTCCTATAATTTTGATGCTTGGTTTTTCGGTTTTGATAATTATTTTGTTCGATAAATTCGTACATCCTGCCGTATAACCAATTGCTTGCCAAACACCCTCTAAGTTTGTGGTATAGGTACTGCCTAAAGTTGCTTTGGCTTGCTGTTCACCATTAAAAATCCACGCATTTGCTGCATGGCTCGATGTCAAAAGGTATTTGTCGGTCAATTCTTCATATTTGAGCGTAGGTTTTGGGTTTGGTTTGGCAGTTATCACAATGGTATTTGAAACCACTTTTTTTCCACACTTCGTAATTTCAAGGCTATATGCACCAGCACTCGAAAACGTGGTATAATTTATGCTTGTTGAAGCAAATTCTTTGCCGTCTTTTCTCCAAGAATAATTGTCATACTCGCCCTTTGCTCCCGATGGTGGACCATCTACCGAAATTTCGGCAATATTCCCTTCACATAATTCATTATCGAAAGTAACAATGCTGTTTGTGAAAATTGTTATGCTTTTGGGTAAGACATTTATTTTGATACTTACTTTGTCGGATTCTGGGCTACGAGAAGTTCCACGAAACGCCACTACGCTAATATCTTGTGTTTTCAGTACCGAAAGTTTATTTATACTCGTAACGATGCTGTCTTTGCCGAGTTTCCATACATATTTGCTGAATAATTTGTCGGTTTCGAGTTTCACCGTATCACCCTCGCAAACCACGTCTTTACCTACAATTTTGATGCTTGGTTTTTCGGTTTTGATAATTATTTTGTTCGATACATTAGTGCACCCTGCCGTATAGCCCTGCACATACCAAACACCCTCTAAATTTGTGATATTGGTATTTCCTACCCTTGCCTTTCCTTGTGGCTGTTCGTTCAAAATCCATTGATTTGCTTCATGGCTCGATGTTAGCAAGTATTTATCGGTCAATGCCTCATATTTAAGTGTTGGTTTTGGGTTTGGTATGGCAGTAATAATAATAATATTCGACAAAACTTTCTTCCCACACTTAGTAATTTCAACGCTGTATGCTCCAGCACCCGAAAACGAAGTATTGTTTTTGGTAGTTGAAGCAAACTCTTTGCCGTCTTTTCTCCAAGAATAATTGTCGTATTCTCCTGGAGTATCCAAAGCAGGACTTCCAACCACAAGCGTTCCTACATATCCTTCGCAAAGTTGATTTGGTTGCTGCCCGACAGGTCCGTAAGTATTAGCTAAAATATTTATACTTGTAGGGGCATCACAAGCGGCAACGGCATTTATGCTTGTATTGATGTTGTACTTTGCCCATCCTGCCAACGAATTGCCAGTTAGCGAAATAATATAAGTTCCTGCCTGTGCTACTTCAATAGCGGTATTTCCATTATTGAGAGGTACGGTTTTGTCAAACGAAAAATTACCATTGGCTTCATGTAGCCTAATGGTTGGGCTTACACCATTGGCAAAACTTGCCGAAACATTAAAAATTCCTTTTGATGGAATAAAAATTCCGAAATCATCAGTATCAATTGCCGAACCATTTGGTTGTTTTTGAAAAAATCCCGAAATTTCCTGCCCAACAATCATAGGAGTAAGCAAAGTTTTGGTTTCGTCAATTCCCTGCATCATTTCTAAAAATGCGTCTTTTGTTTCTAACAAATGGCATGGTATAATGGTATTTTTGCAATTGTAGTAAATCAAGTCTATCTTGGCACTTGGATAAATGGTTTTTAAATTTTGGCTACCAACAGTTACAATACCATCGCTTATAGTTGGTCCGCCAATGATGCAAGCGTATTCGGGCAAAGGCGGCAAATCTCGTTGGTTCAATCCTGTGATTAAATCACCTGTTTGACCGTTACAATTGACATCTAAATTATAAAATTCATCAACGCCCCAGCCTAACTGAATGAATGTGGGGGTTTCGTAGCCACCAAACAAATATACACCTTGTTTGCCTGTTTTGTAGCTTGTACGCAAATCACGCACCGCCTCCGAGCGTATATCAATGTCTTTGATGAGTGAAATATTTACGCCACCAATACCCATATTGCTACCTGCGTGGGGTGTGCCAATAGTTACGAGTTTGGCTACAAGGTTTTGTTGGTGAGTAAGGTAAGGATTCTGCAAATATTCTCGTGCCGCCAGTCCGCCCATGCTATGCCCTAAGAGCATTACTCTTTGGCAACCCGATTGCTTGGTTATTTCGGTAATGGCAAAAGCCACGGCTGCCCCTTGCTTTATAATGGCAGATTGATTGTTTAGCGAGTAATCACCGCCCAATGATTTGACTGTACTCCAGTCGAAATTGAGTATGTAAACGTCATAATTTCCGATTTTATCAAAACCAAACCCTACTTCAAATTTAGGGTTTGTACGATTATTATTAAATTGCAGATTAAGCGGTACAGGGCAAACAGAAAGTTGAGCCGTGTTTTTGAGATAAGCCGAAAACTCAGTCCAAGTTTTTTCCGAGCCACCTCCCAAGCCATGAATCAAAACGATAGGATACGGCAGTTTTCTTTGTGCAAAAGTTAGGCTTGAAAGTAAAATAAATAGCAAAAGGATAGTTTTTTTCATAGTTGATTTTTGGTATATTAATTGATAAGTTTAGTTTTATTGGGCAAGATATTCTATATCAAAGTTAAGTAATCACATTTATTGTTACAAACTTTAGGTAAATCTCATCATTTCTACTTGCATAAACTCAATGTCTGCACAATTTAGCAAATAAACTACACTTCCTCCAAACTATCCAAAATCTCTTGCCATTTGGCTTGTAAAAGTTTTTTATCGGGCAGTTTTGTTTGATAATCTGCTATTAAAGTAGGCGAAAGGCTACGACTTAGGGCATATTCTACTACGGTATCATTTTTTCCATTACAAAGCAAAATACCGATACTTGGGTTTTCGTGAGGCTTGCGAACATCTCGGTCGAGTGCTTCGAGATAAAAATTAAGCTGCCCTAAATGTTCGGGCTTGAATTTTTCAATTTTCAGTTCAATCGCTACAAGGCAATTAAGCGTTCGATTGTAGAAAACCAAGTCAATGGCAAAATCTTGGTCGCCTACTTGAATCGGGTATTCTTCGCCCATGAAAGCATAATCACGTCCAAATTCCAATAGAAATTTACTGATATTTTGAGTAATGTGTCTTTTGAGGTCTTTTTCAAGATGCTTTTCGGGCAAATGAAGCAATTCTAAAACGTAAGTATCTTTAAATGAGTTAGTTACGTCTTGTGGTAATTCTCTCACCAGTGGTGAGAGTTTTTGATTTGCAATCATAACCCTCTCAAAATAAGAAGAATTTATCTGTCTTTCGAGTTCTCTTTTTGACCATTTTTCTTTGATAGTCATACGCAAATAAAACTCTCTTTCCTCAGAAGTTTTTAATCCAATAATGAATAAATGATGAGTCCACGAAATTTCTCTACACAGTGTGGAGAGTTTTTGAGAATCCTGATAAGTTTCATAGAATTGTTTCATACGCCAAATATTTTGAGGAGAAAATCCAACAATATTCGGTTCGGTATGTTGAATAAAATTTGCTAATTCTTTCACTACCGACTTACCCCAAACTTTGGCAGCCACTTGTTTACTGACATACTCCCCGACATTCCAGTAAAGCGTTACTAATTCGGTATTTACGGCGTGGTAAGCACGACTTTTCGCTTCTGAAATAAGCGTAGAAATATGCTGAAATTGTTGTTCTAAGTTCATTTATAGTAGGTTTTTAGATGCTTCGTAAAGTTCGTCTTTTTCAAATGAATCAAAATACACCATAGTTGTTTTCTCAGATTCATGCCCCATAGATTCAGAAATCATTGCCAATGATACTCCGCTACGCTTCATTACGGTTGCGTAGGTATGTCGAGCCACGTAGGTTGTCAAATCTGTTTCAATTCCTGCCAATACTGCCAATTTCTTTAACTCGGCATTGATTCGTTTTCTTACTTTCTTCAAACGATTATCAACTATTACAGGTGTTGTGTGCTTGTTTTTATTTAAAAAGGGGAATATATAATTATCAGATTGAAAAAGTCTGTAATAATCAAGAATTTTAACGGCAGGGTCTAATAATTTAATATCAAATATATCTCCAGTCTTGATTCTTTCATAATGCAAAACTCCTTTTGAATTAATATCTGACCAAGAGAGGTTAGCAGCATCAATAAAATTCATTCCTGAGCAATAATAGCTAAATAAAAAGAAGTTTTTGGCATGAAACGGATAACTGCCTTCTTCAACATCAACAGCAATAAATTTATACACATCTTCTTTTGTAATCGCACGTTTTTGAGTTTTTGCTTTAAATGCTGAAACTTTGAAATCAAGAAAAGGATTATTCTCTTTTTTTGCAACTCCATCGGCAACCGCTTTATTATAAACTGCTCTCATTGTACGAAAGTATAATCCCATAGAATTTTCGCCTACTCCTCGTTCTCTTAAAAATTGTTCAATTTTTCTTAAAAAGGCATGGTTAATTTCGGTAAATGAAAAATCTTTGTTTTGGAATCGGTTGAGAATCCTTTTCAGTTCTTTGTGTGAGTTGGCATATCCTACCCTATTCGTATCAATTAACTTTTGAACTAACTCGTCTAAGTATGTATAAAAGCTATATTTCTTATTTACATTTCGATACTTTTGCTCAAATTCATCTAAGCTAAAATCTTTCCCTTCATTCTCTAATTTTAACAAAAGCATTTTTGCTTCATGTTTCTTTTTCTCAATATTGATTTCGAGTTCTTTAAATTGGGGATGTTTCTTGTCGGGTCGTTCATTATCTTTATCCCAAAAGTCTTTATGGCAACTATGACCAACTGATAAGTATTTAACTTTTCGGTCTTTAATCAGGCGAATCATTATTGGATGTCCGCCATTTTTTAGTAATTTTGACTCGTAGAGAATCACTTTAGTAGATGACATTTTTGCTATTGAGTTTAAACTCGGTTTAAACATGGTTTAAACAAATGTAGTAAATAATAGCAATATCAAGCAAGTGGTAAAAAATAAAATTCTTATAACTAATTGATTATCAAATAGTTATAAGAATTAAAAAACATTAAAAAGTATAACGACACCTTTCTGATAATCAGAGGGTCGCTGGTTCGAGCCCAGCTTCGGGAGCTTGATAATCAAGTAGTTACGATGAAAATTGTAACTACTTATTTTTTAGAATAGCCTCAAAGTTTGCGTATCTGCTTTCATCAAAGATTCATCAAAAGGCTTCATCAAGTTTATGATGTCGGTTTTTGAGAGATTATTTTGTAGCCATTGGGTTTCGGCTTCTTTGGTGAGCATCAATGGCATACGTTTTTTTGAATTATGCACATATTCCATCAAAGGATTTGCTTCGGTAGTGATAATAGAGAAAGTAAATTTTGGTGTTTGGCTTATTGGGTCAGTCCATTTGCTCCATAAGCCTGCAAGTGCAAACGTTTCGTTGTTTTTTAATGAAATATAGTACGGAATTTTGGTTTTGCCCTCATGTCGCCATTCATAAAAACCATCTACCAAAACTAAGCATCGCTTTGTCATGATTGAATCTTTGAAAGATGGCTTTTCAAAGATGGTTTCGGCTTTGGCATTGAGCGTGAGATTAGAGAGTTCGTCAGTTTTTTCGGCACTTGCCCAAGCAGGAATCAAGCCCCAAGAATAAAATTGAATCGTATCGCTTTGTTCGTTCGTAACAACAGGCAAAGTGGGGTGCGTAAAGCCATTAATTTTTGTATTTGGCTCGTATTTTTGTATTTCTACTACTTTTAAACCTTTTTTTTGCTGAATATCCTCAATTTTTGCTTTGGCATTAAGGGTAAAACACATGGTCTTTGATTATTAATATTTCATCAATTCGAGTTGTATAACATTGAGATTTATGTTCTTGGCGAAGTTTCCATTTTCGCCCAAAACCTTGTGCCGCAAACTTCACTTTATCACGCCCCATCATTTTATTTAATACATCAATTTTTGCCATTATCTTACGGTCTTTCTCAGTATTTTTTGGTTCATGAAAAAGATTGGTTTGTAGCTGATTGTCAGGCACAATGCCACTTACCATTACTCCTGCTTTTTTATATTGAAAACCGTCTTTAAATATCAAGTCTAAGGCAAGATGAGCAGCAGCAATGAGTTCGGGCGTGTGGGCAGATGCCAGCGGTAGCTGAATAATTCTCGAATTATAATACTGAGGTTCGTCTGGCTTGAAAGGGTTGGTATGAATGAATACATGAACCAAGTTTGCACAGCTATTTTGCTTGCGTAGTTTCTCGCCACAACGTGCTGCAAAATTGGCAACAGCTTCTTTAATAACGCCTATACTTGTTTGTTTTTCTCCAAACGAGCGAGAGTTTAGTATGACTTTTTTGGGTTCGGGTTGTAGCTCCAACGAAATGCAAGATTTCCCATTTAGCTCTTGGTGGGTGCGTAAACCAACGATTTTCATGTGTTTTTGAATCCAATTCTTAGGAGTGTTCACAAAATCGTATGCAGTAAATATATTATTACTTTGAAGCAATTTTGCATATTGACGACCAACTCCCCAAATGTCTTCAACTTCGGTAGCTTGTAAGGCTACAAGGGTATCAACATCATTATCCAAAATACAAACACCCATCTCTCGGCGGTGTTTTTTTGCATACCGATTGGCAAGTTTAGCAAGTGTTTTTGTAGGGGCAATGCCTATCGAAACAGGGATTCCAGTATATTGTTTAACCTTTTGCCGAATCATTTTGCAATAGTCAAACAAGTCTATATAGGGCATATTACTCAAATCAATAAAAGCTTCATCTATTGAGTAAATTTCGAGTTGTGGAGCAAATTCGTTCAAAGTTTTCATTACTCTGTCCGACATATCGCCATACAAAGCATAGTTTGATGAATAAACAGCTACATTATGTTTTTTGATAAACTCTTCAATTTTGAAGGCAGGTTCACCCATTCTGATTCCTAATGCTTTGGCTTCGTTGGAACGTGCAATCACACACCCATCATTATTCGACAAGACTACCACAGGTTTGTTTTCTAATGAAGGGTTAAAGACACGTTCGCATGAAGCGTAGAAGTTGTTGCAATCAACAAGTGCAAACATTAGGCTTTATTTATAATATAAGTTACTACCCCATGTACCTGAAACTCCATATCTTCTTTCACAAGAATTGGCTCATAAGCAGGGTGTTCGGGCATTAAATATAGTTCGTTTTTGATTCTTTTTATACGTTTTACAGTAAAATCACCATTAATTACGCCAATGATAATTTTTCCGTCAGTAGGCTCTTTCGACCTATCAACGATGAGCATAGCACCATCTTTTATTCCTGCACCTTCCATCGAATTGCCTTTTACTTTTACACAAAAAGTAGCATGAGGTTTATCTATCAAAAAAGAATTGAAATCAATTTTTAGTTCAACATAATCTTCGGCAGGGCTTGGAAAACCAGCCGATACTTTTGATAAAAACAATGGAATTTCCACTATTTCATCAATATCGTCTTGCTCAATTTTATAGAAATCAAGGGCTTTTGTTTGTTTGAGTAATGCAAGTTTCATAAATATTTTTTAAAGCATGCTAAAAGTACATTTTTTTTAGAGAATCTTGGTATTTATTTATTGAAAATCATTTCACAAGCTATCCAAAATTTCTTGCCATTTAGCTTGCAAGAGTTTTTTGTCGGATAATTTGGTTTGATAATCTGCTATCAAAGTAGGTGAAAGGCTACGACTTAGGGCATATCCTAACTACGGTGTCAATTCGATTCGGCGTACCGATTTCCATTTCAGAGCAAAATACCGATACTTGGTTTTTTTGTGGTTTTCGTACATCCTGAGGCAATTCTCTCACCATTGGCGAGAGTTTTTGATTTGCAACCAATAAATTATTTGTCCATTTAATTTCTCTGGGCAGTGCCGAGAGTTTTGGTAAATCTCGATACTTTACAAAAATTATTTCAAAAATTACCTATTTACAATTCTATCTCTTGCTGCCATTAGAGCTTGATGTAATCTTGCTTCTAATTCTTTTTTGGGTGGCAATTCTGTCCAATATTTCGCAACCATAATGCCGTCTTTGTGCATTTCTAATAATTCAATTTGCTCTCTACTTGTTTCTGAACACCATATCAAACCAATTGGTGCATTTTCACCTTCTTGGCGTTAATTTCGGTAAAAGAATAATCTTTATTTTGAAATCGGTTGAGAATTCTTTTCAGTTCTTTATGAGAATTGGCATACCCTACCCTATTCGTATCAATTAACTTTTGAACTAACTCATCTAAATATGTATAAAAAACTAAATTGCTTATTTACACTTCGATACTTTTGTTGAAACTCATCCAAACTAAAATCTATCTGCTCGTTTTCTAACTTTAACAAAAGCATTTTGGCTTCATTCTCTTTTTTCTCAATATTAATTTGGGGTTCTTTAAATTTGGGATATTTCTTTTTGGGGCGTTGTTTATTAAAGTCCCACAGCTCCTCTGTACTGCTATGACCAACCGACAAATACTTAATTTTTTGGTCTTTAATAAGGCGAATCATTATAGGATATTCGCCATTTTTTAGTAATTTTGACTTATAGAGAATCACCTGAGTATAAGACATTTTTGCTATTGAGTTTAAACAAATGCAATAAATAATAGCAATATCAAGCAAGTGGTAAAAAACAAAATTTAATATGAGTACTAAAATATTTAACAAACTTTTTTTTGAAGAAACAGGAGTAACTATTTTTAAATATTATGAAAATTTCCGATTAACGTTCGCAAAAGAAATCTTATTAAACGAAAAAAAGAAAGTTTATCAAGTATCGGCATTACTTGGATATTCACAACCAATAGGTTTAATTCACTCTTTTCAGAGAAAGGAAGGGATAACTCCTAATCAACTTGCCATTAAATCTAAAAGCAAACTTAATTAGCATGTTTTTCTTCTTTAAAACTCAAATTCATTCCATAATACAAAATATAAATTATACTCTAAAGATATGTTCAAAATTTCATTCTGTATTACCTGCATGAATCGCTTGATGCATCTAAAAAAAACGTTGCCAATCAACATCAAAAATGCTTTCAATGATTCTGAAAATATAGAGTTTATTCTTCTTGATTATAATTCTACCGATGGACTTAGTGATTGGGTAAAATTAACGATGATACCAGAAATTGAGAACCAAAAATTAAAGTTTTTTCAAACATTTGAGCCAGAATCTTATCACTTTAGTCATTCAAGAAATATGGCATTTACTTTAGCGACGGGTGATATTTTGGTAAATATTGATGCCGATAACTTTATTGGCAAGGGCTTTGCCAAATTAATACTCGACAATATGGCTGAAGGGTTTTATATGGCTGTCGAAGAAAAACAATTTGGTGAAAATAACTTCAAGGACGCATTGGGACGAATATGTGTTTGGAAAAAAGATTTTTTAGAAATAAGGGGTTATGACGAAAGCATGGTGGGCTACGGATTTGATGATGCTGATTTAAAATTTCGACTCAAAAAAAATTACTTAAAATTAATACCTTTCTCAAATCCTAAATTCTTAAAAAGTATTAAACATGATAATCGCAATAGAGTAGAAAATGAAAGTGCTTATAAAAATATTGTTTCCATTGCAGTAAGACACCTTAATCCATTCAGTAGCGAGGTGTTTTTCTTTTTTGAAAACAAGCTTTACGAAAAAGCAACGATTACTGATAACTTGTTCGGAGGAGGTTTTTCTGAAAAAATTGAAGTCCTTAGTGGGCTAAATCAACTTATTATTGAAGAATTAAGTAAGGGACAATGGACACAAGATGGTATTTATTTTAGAATGGATAATCATACCCAACTTTCTACCAATGATACTACGCTACACTGGTTTTACCAAGCCGATAAGGAAGTTTTAACAGAACTCGTCTATACTTTTTCGACATTGAAAAATAAGAACAAATATATTAACAATTCAGTAAATCAGCGTTCATTGGTTAACAGTGAAGGTTTTGGAAAAGGAGAAGTTGTTAAAAACTTTAAAGAAAAATTTATATTATGAGCAAAATAGGTCTAATTCAGTCCCTATTTAAGGGTGTTTCGTTTTATTTACCAAAGGAAAACAGTAATACAATCTTCAAAGATTTAATTATTGAGATTTCTAAAAAAAAACATTTAGTCGAACACTTTTTTATCTTTTTCGATAATCGCTTTGAATGTAGGTTTAGAATATTTATTCAATCAAACCTTACTTCTGAGGAAATCGAAAAGCTATTCAGCGAGCTATTGAAACCTGATGCCGTAAAAAATCAAACTTTTGATGCTCCAAAACAACTTTTTAAAGGTTTTCAACCTTATTCAATTATTCCCATTGCTTTTATCGAACACTCCGATGAAATTTATGTTTTTCAGAAAAATAAGAATTCAACTTGTAATTTTCTGAACAATCTAACAAATTTAATAGCAAAAAAAACAGAAGAATTAGACTTTGAAGAGGCAAATCAAAAACTCGAATTTACGCTTGAGTTATTGCTGGCAAGCATCACCGTTTGTGAAATATCTTCTAAAGAATTAAAAAAATATTTTAGAAATACTTTAAAAAACAAACCAAACTATGAAAAATATTTAAAAGAAAATTATGGAAAACTTTTGGAAGAAAATATCAGTGAAATCCAACTTTTTAGAAAATCACTTCTAAAGCCAGAAAATGCCAAAAATATATTAAATGTCTTTTGGCGAGAAAATAAATTGAATGACTTCGGACTGGTTCTGTCGCTTGTTTTCAAGGTGCTAAATACTCCAATTGAGGGGCAACTCTACTGTCTTTTTGTTTTGAAATATAGTTTTGATAAATTCGATTAAATTTATGAATGGTAGAATCTTAAAACGCTCATTTTCAAAACGACCGAATCGCTCTCACACTTGCAGGTTTGTTTACATGGTTTTCGATAATTTCTCCTGTTTTAAAATTTTGAAGCCAAGCATTATTAAAATCTGTTTCGGACGACGACCAATAACGTTTATCGCCTAAATTTCCAATGTGGTTACTTTTTAGGTTTTGATACAAAACATTCAATTCGTCTTTCGATGGCAAATACCAATCATCATAGCCGTTTAAAACCAAATTATAACAAATATAGCCAGCAATATCTCTTGCCTTACTTGCCTTTGCAATTTTTTCGGTATTCAAAGGTCCTGTGCCAATCACTCTACCACCCGCACCTACTTGATTTTCAAAATATCCCCAATTGACATCGCTTTGCTGGTCGGCAGGAGAGGCAATCAACCCATGTAGTCCAGTTGCATCTATAAAAAAGACAATTCCGCCACCAAAAACTTCTCCGATATAATGTTCGGTATGAAAAAATACCCACGCAACACCGTTGTAATATTGTGCTTTTTTAGCAATTTTATTAAAAATAACCAATCCTTCAGTTGGATTCTGAATTGAATCACGTTGAGTTTCGGTGAGAGCAGGCAACGTTGTGCCTTGAATCGAATTCGTAATTTTTACTTCTCGAGGCGTTGCATTTTTTGTTTGGGCATTCACATTCATATTGAAAAAGAATAGGAACAATAGAATGTTGAAAAAATTTGGGTTAAATCTGTGCATTTTGGTTTGTTTCACTTCAAGTTTCATATTCAAAATTTTTTGGCAAAAATAGCTATTATATTTTAAAAATGTTCGACATTAATAAATAATGAATTTACAACACACCCGAATAATAATCTAAAATTTTGGTACGGAGAATATAATCATATTTATACTGCACTTGGTTTTGTTTGATTCTGTCAAATTGGCTTTTCAGAATAACATAATCAGTTGCATTTATTACGCCTTCAAATAACTGTTTCTTAGAAATTTCAAATAATTCTTCAATCACAACTGCTTGTTTATTGATAGCTGCAAGGCGTTTAAATGAAGACTGCATCTCTTTATATGCCAGTTCGATGCTTTGTTTTAGTTTATATTCCGACTCTTGGATTTGAATATTGGCAATTTTCTGACTTAATTGAGCATTTTCAATTCGTTTTTTTGAGATTCCACCATCATAAATCGGAATGCTCAAATTGAGATAAATAATTTTATTGAAGTTTTGACCTAATTGGTCAAAATACCCCACGTTTTTGATATATCCTGTCGGTACTTTATTTGACGAAATCAGGTTGATTTTGCTGTTATTTACCAAAACATAATCATTTGTAGCGGTTTCGATAAGTTTGTTTTTTCCATCATTAATAAACCTTTCTTTGGGTGCCGCACTCGAATAATTTGAACCCAAACTAATGCCCAAGCCTACCGTTGGTAGCAAAGATGCTTTTATCAAACTCGTATTTAAACGACTTATTTCTGACAATCCTTTCGAGGTTTTTATACTTGGGTGGTTTGAAACTGCGTAAATAATAATTGAATTTATTGGGGTTTTATATGCTTGAATCAAATTCGTTTCGATAGATTTACGGTCAATCTGAAAATCGTTTACATTTGTTTCATTCATTACTTGCAATAATCTTATTTTTGATAACGAAAACTCATTTTCTGCATTAATTATTTGCAGCTCATCATTGACAACCTGCACTTTAAATTCTAAAATACTCATGCGAGAAGACAATCCTTCACGGCTGAATGATTCTATTTTGCTTAATTGATTTGATGAAACCTCCAATTGTTGTTTGGCAATTATTAATTGTTCTTCTGCATTAAGCACCCCCAAAAAAGTTTTTAATACTTCGATTGAGAGGTTTTGGTCAATATTTGTAATATCGTTTTCTGTTAATTTTAATTCAATTTCTTTAATCAAAATATTGTTCTGAATTTGTCCACCCCTATAAATCGGAAGTTCGGCATCAATTCCATAAGATTGGTTGGCGATGGTTTCTTCAGTAAAAAGGTTTGTATATCTATCAACACTTCTTCCCGAATTTAGGTAATTTACCATATTGCCTGAAATCTTGGGCAATCGTTCGTTTTGAGCTATCAATAAATTCGTTTGTTTGATTTTTGTTGAATTTTGAGCTTGTTTTTTTTGAAAATTATTCGTTTTAGCTCGACTAATACATTCTTGAAGAGATAGTTTCAAAACGTCAGATTTTCCAGAAGGTGTTTTTTGTGAAAAGCCCGTAAATTGGGCAAATAGCCAGAGCAAAAAAAGGAGAAAATATGGAGATTTTTTTTTCATCCGTAAGAATTGGATTTCATGAACAAAAAGTGTGCCAAAGCCTTTTTTAGCAATAAAATAGCACATGGAATATATAGCAAAAATTGAGCCAACGGATACAAAAAAAAACATATTATTTTGCAATAATATGTAAGTAATTGATAGCCAATACTTTAAGAAAAAAATAAAAGTATTTTAAAAATTCATTTTAATGGCATATTAATTGCGCTATTGAACACATCAATAACTGCGATTAATTAAAAAATTAACCAAATTATTGAGTGAACCATTTTATAAAATCTTTAAAATCTTTACTATTATGTTAAAAAATCTCTCAAATTTCGCATCTCTTGAAGTATTAAATTCAGAGGAAGTTAAAGGTGGTACTTGCTATATTCCAAGACCATGTGGTTGTGGTTATGGATGGGGAAATCAAAAATCAAGCAAGTCGAGCAAAAACAAGTGCAAATCAAAGAAATCAAAAAAATCAAAAAAATCTAATAAGTGTAAATAAGATTTAGATTTTAAAATTGTTATTCTAATAAATGGTACTCAAAAAGAGTGCCATTTATTGTTTTAGGGCATTTTACTCTAAAAAAAAACATTAAATGGGCATATTTTAAAGTTCTTAGCATATAAAACAATCCTTTTTCTAATCTACTCTGTACTTTTTTAAGTAATTCAATAATGTCAAAAAGTATGCCAAAACAATAGATTTAAAAAAATTATTGATCTAAGCCTATCATTAAAACATTTGGTAAATCTGGTTTTTGGAGTAATAATAAAAAATAACCAATTCCAGCCCAACCTTGCATAAAGGATGGATTTTGTAAAAAATGAGTTTTGGTATCGGGTAAGGCATCTGTCTGTATGGCAGTATTAAGTTTTGAAAATCCGAAATGAAGATTTTGAGTTAATTCATCTTTTTTTAAAAAATTTTCTAATGACCAAAGTTGTAATAAATCACCTGTAAAACCATGGCAAAGCGTATAAACATCTATGTTTTCAAATTTTTTTTGAGTAGTTGTTTCTGTCGATTTCAAAATATCCTCTTTCAAAAACTCCAAAGATGTTAGCTGAAAAGTTCGGAGTCTCGAAAGCACAATCCCTGATGCTCCATGACACCATGCGTTTGTCCCATAAACTCGGCTCTTTCGTGCGTGTTTTTGGTGGAGTATTCGAAGGTCTTTCCAATTTCTAAATTTTGTTGAATAAAAACTATTTTCGTACAAAACAGCCTTTTCAATTGCTTCGAGATAGCGATTTTCTGCATGGATTGCATATACTTCTGCAAGTGCATGAATGATACCCGCATTGCCTTGCGAATAGCCCGTTAGGTTTGGTCCTTTTGTTGAAAGGGTTTTCCATGAAAGCCCTTTTTGATTTATTTGGGCGTGTTTCAAAAGATATTCACCCCCATCAGAAATTGCTTTTTTCAATATTTCATTTGGAAAAAGCCGATAAATAGCCGCAAGTGCGATGATTCCGCCTGCACAACCTTCCATCACATCAAAACTTGATTGATTGATAAATGTTGAAATATGCTTTGCCAAATCCAATCCTGTTCTAAGGATTTCATCAGATTCTAACCATACACCCGAATACACAAGCGAAAAGGCAATGCCACCAAGCCCTTCGTAAAAACCAACCTTTTCCGATTTGATTTTTGGTAATTGGTCAATGGTTTTTTTCCATGCTCCCAGAGCCGTTTTTTTATAATTTTCGTCTGAAAAAACATGATAACTTGCCGATAAAAAATAGGCTACGCCAGCCGAACCTGTATAAAAATTACTTGGCAAAGCCCTTAAAACTACCTCTGAATTAGCAATTTGGCTATGATGAAAAATACCAGTCCAATTACATTTGTCGTCGAGCCAATAGGTTTGCTGGCAAATGTTATCTGCTATTTTCTTAGCCGCATCCATGTATTCGGTTTGATTTGTCATATAAAATAAAAATATTTTTTCTTGATTTGGTGGGGATTTTGCATCATAAATTTGAATAATTCGATATGGAATTGTGGTGTTTCTCCATCTTCTGGGTAATCAACAGCCATTTCGTAAGCAATCAATAAAATTTTTACTGGTAAATATCTGCGAAGTCTTCTCAGAAATATATTTTTATTTTCTATTGAAAAATTTCTTTTTTCTAAATAAATTTTCAAGAAACTATTGATTTGCTTTGTAATTATCTGTTCAACGTTCGGATAAATTGTAGGATGATTTTCGCTATAAAACATTCCGAGACTTATCCATTCGCCCATCAAAAAGGCAATATCCCATGCAGCATCGCCCCTACCCGCCATTTCCCAATCAATCAACCAAATCGGGCTGTTGGTGTTTGGCTGATGCCGAAACGGAATCATCCAGTTGGTAAAACGTAAATCTAAATGTATCAGATTTTTTTTCTGCCACATCCTTCGAGTTTCAGAAATGTTTTGCATCCATTTTTCGTTTTCAAGTATGTCGGCAAGAAAACTGTAAACCTCCACTTCGTTTTTTTTAATATGGTTTCTGTAGCTCTTTTGCCCCACATCTAAAAACCATGGATACGCTTTCTGTATTGTGTAGGAATTGAATTTTTCTAAGGGAATATTGTGTAGGGCGGCCAAACTATCAGAAAATTTTTCAATCATATTTTCATCAGGAATATTTCGCCCATGAAAAAGGTAATCGAAGATTCGGCAAACGCCCGTAAGTTGCTCCATGATGAGGATATGATTTTGGGCATCATACGACTTGAAATGAGGTAAATATGGTCGAATTTGCTCAAAATTTTCGTCAGAATAAATAATTCGATAAATTTCGGCTTCTACTTCCATTGACTTTACATAATCTTCATCAGTAATATCAGGTTGTTTGATTAATACTTTCAGACCATTTTCGTTAAACTGATTGACCAAAAAATTAGTATTTCGGCTCGAAGCATCTCTAACCAATAAATCGCCTTCGATGATACTTTTTAAGTCAATTAGCTTGCTTTCTAAAAGATATTGGCAAATATTTTCGATTGTTAAAACCATCAAATCTCAATTAAATGTTCGGCGAAATTGGTACAAAATTTTACTGGCAAGGGTTTTATCTTCAGTAATGATTTCGACATTTGCCAACATTCCGTTCCGAAAGATAAGTTTTTTATTGTAAGAAGTTGATAAGCCATTAGGTAAGGAAATTTTTGTTAAATAAGTATTGTCTTTTGCAGGAATTTCCGAAATATAACTCATCACTCCCTCAACAGTTCCGTACTCCTCAGAAGGGTAACTATTGAAGCGAATAATGACCTTTTGCCCAATTTTAATTTTTCCAAAATTATCTTGTGGGATATTTACATTGCCTACATATTGTTTAGCTTTTGGACTACCAATATAAAAAAGTTCTTGGTCGGGC
Source organism: Emticicia sp. (assembly GCA_031378345.1). Lineage (GTDB taxonomy): Bacteria > Bacteroidota > Bacteroidia > Cytophagales > Spirosomataceae > Emticicia. The sequence continues at coordinate 56,465 of JANNDY010000131.1, forward strand.
GAAACAGATTGATTTTCTTGAATCGTTGTTTGAAAAAATACTTTTCCAGCAACTGGAGCTGAAATAATATATTTTTGTTTCCAAGCGTTGATGGCACTAATTAGGGTTTTGAGCGACTCTGAGGTAGTATTTTTTTGTTCAAACAAATTTTTATCTAATTCTAAGAGTTCTTTTTGCTTACCTGTTTGTTCACTTTGGTTGTTAATTAGTTGGGCTTCTACCTGCTTGAGTGGAATTTGTTTTGCCAATAACCGACTTTCTGCATCAGACAATTCACTCGAAGAAACTACACCTTGCCGAGCTAATCTTTGTTTTTTAGAAAACTCGTTTTGAGCTAAATTAAAATCTCTCTGATAGATTTGCTGTTGTTCCGAAAGTTTTCTTGACATAAAACCAATATCTGAAAGTTCTTTGTTGAGAAAGTTTCTTTTTTGGGCATAAAAACCATTGGAAGTTAAGGCTTGCAATTGAGTAAGTGTCTGTTCAAATCTTTGGTAATCTGGCTGGATTTCCCCCAAATTTGTATAACTATTTTTACGTAAAATACTCAAAGCTGAAAAATACCCTTGTTGAACACTTTTCTGAATCGTGTCTAACTGCACCGAAAGGCTCAATATTTCATCATGATTTGCCGTAGATTCGATGTAGGCGAGTGCTTGATTTTTATTTACTATTTCATTTTCTTTAATAAATAATCGCACCAATTTTCCATTTATTTTAGGAATAACAGACGTTGGGGTTTCAGAAGAAGTGAGTTTTAGGGTAGCTCTGATAACATCGGGGTAACTGATAAAAAATGTAGCCCCAAATAGCCCAAGAAAGAAAACAGAAAACAACATAGTTCCCCATCTTACAAGCCAAGCAGGCTGGTAATTGATGATTTCCTGCACCGAATCACTTGGGGAATACCTTAGTTTTTTTTCTTTAATTTCCATTAATAATAAATATTTATCAAAAATGTGACCTGTAAACTTAAAACTGCCTACTTACCTAATCTCCTAATTCCAATTGATTTTTGACAAGTTCATAATATTCACCCTTTAGATTAATCAACTCTTCATTTGTTCCACTTTCGGTGATTTTTCCTTTAGAAATTACAATAATTTGGTCTGCATTTCTAACCGTGCTTAGGCGATGAGCCACCACTACTACTGTTTTTCCTCTGAAAAACTCATTGAGATTTTGCATAATTACTTTTTCGTTGTTGGCATCAAGGGCATTTGTTGCTTCGTCGAAAAAGATAAAATCTGGGTTTTTATAGACAGCTCTTGCTATCAAAATTCGTTGTTTTTGACCTTGACTAAGCCCATTGCCTTCTGCACCAATTTTTGTACTGAAACCTAAAGGAAGGGTTTCGATAAATTCAAATATATTGGCTACCCTGACAGCATGATAGAGTCGGTCAATGTCAATATAATCTTGCCCTACGGCGATATTTCGGGCAATTGTGTCTGAAAAAATAAATCCATCTTGCATCACAACCCCACATTTTTCTCGCCATGAGTGATGGTTAATGCGAGCTAATGGCACATTTCCGATATAAATTTGACCAGAAGTTGTTTCATAAAATTTTAAAAAAAGTTTCAAAAGTGTTGTTTTTCCACTACCGCTTGTACCTACAATTGCAGTAGTTTTTCCTTCGGGAATAACAAGGTTGATGTTTTCGAGAATCCTTAGTGTTGTTCCAGGATAGATAAACGAAAGATTTTCGACCCTAATATTTCGATAAAATGGTAATTCGGTGATATTTTGGCTGTCTTCTGGTTCTTCGTCTTTTACTTGATGAATGTCGTTGAGGCGTTGGAGGCTCAATTGGGCATCTTGGTATAATTGAATAAACGAAATAAAATGTTCAATCGGGCTATTCAATTGACCAATAATATATTGCAAGGAAAGCATCATACCGAGCGTCATTTCTCCGTTCAAAACCGACATGGCAGCAAAAAATGTAATCAGAATATTTTTTCCTTCATTGATAAATAAAGCTCCAGTATATTGAATTTGCTTGATTCCGAGCGATTGAATATTTAATTTGAATAAACGAGCTTGGATATTTTCCCATTCCCACCGCTTTTGTTGCTCACTATTATTGAGTTTTATGTCGTGAATACCATCAATAATTTGTAAGATAATATTTTGGTTTTTCGTTCCAATTTCAAACTTTTTGATATTAATCTGTCTTCGTCTTTTCTGAAAAATCACTACCCAACCTATATAAATGGCACTTGCCAATAAAAACAAAAGGAAAATTTTGAGATTAAAAAAGGCAAGTGTAAATCCTAAAACAATAAAATTGAAAATGGCAAAAATAGTGCTAATAACAGTATCGGTCAAAAAACTTTCAATGTTGTGATGGTCATTGATGCGTTGAAGTAAATCGCCTTGATGCTTGGTATCGAAATAGGATAAGGGTAATCTTAAAAGTTTAGCAAAGAAATCGGACAAAATATTGATATTGATTCTCGAACTGATGTGCAGTAAAATCCAGCTTCGGATAAATTCAATAACAGTTCTGCCTGCGTAAAGTACCAATTGACCTACCAAAATGAGATTGATGAAATTAATATTTCGAGTATTAATTCCAATATCAATAATTGCTTGTGAAAGGAAAGGTAAAACAAGCTGCATGGCACTACCCATCAGCAAGCCTATGAAAAGTTGAACGAGTAATTTTTTATAATTGAAAAGGTATTGTAAAATCCTTCCAAAGTTCAAACCAACTTGTTTTTCATCTTCATTTTCATTGAAACGAGGGGTTACTTCAAAAAGGGTAACGATTCCAGCAGGCTCATCTTCCATTTGGTTGATTGCCCAGTTAGTAATAAATTCTTTTTTGTTAAAAACTTTTTTACCTTCGGCAGGGTCTGCAACAAATACCTTGTTTTTTTGAATTTTATAAACAACTACAAAATGATTTTGTTTCCAATGGGCAATAAATGGAACTGGTGCTTCATTGATAAGTTTTTCGTATCCTACCCTAACTACTAAAGTACGTAAACCTAAATTTTCGGCAACCCTGCTAATAGCTGCCATAGAAACCCCCTCACGATTAATACCTATTTTCTCTCTTAGTGTTTGTAAAGAATAGTTTTTTCCGAAATGTTTAGCAATCATTCGCAAACAAGTTGGACCACAATCCATCGTGTCTAATTGTCTAAAAATTGGAAAATCATTCATTTATTACTTGAAGTATTTAGATAAAACCATGGTTATAAATACAAATTAGCAATTTTTATACCATATACTTAAATAAAACAAAAAAGGTCGTGAAATGCTTCACGACCTTTTATTTACCTTACAAAATTTATTTTGCTTTCTTTGTCTTTTGAATAATGAATGGTACACAAATAATTGGTTTACATTCACAGAAATTTTCGACATAAATTGGACAACAGCCACCACTCGGGCATTGGTTATTATCAACTCTAATTGTGTAAGCTCCGAATGTAGCAACTAAATAAGTTGGTGAAATTGCCCCACTAATTGGCTGTCCGTTCATGTACCATTGGTAGTTTGTGTAGCCGATAGGTGCTGTAAGAAGCACTTTTTCTTCTCTTTCACTACAAATCTTGATAGGTACACTGATACAAGACCTTGCAAAATCATCTTCACTTTCTATTTTATTACCTGCTTTCGAATCCAAGTCAATGCCATTCATAGCCATCACCCATGCTTCGTTGCAAATCAAACCGCCTAAAAAATTGGCTTTGATTTTTACATTTACATTCAAGGTCGCAGTATCACCAACTGTCAAAGCGATATTGTTCCAAAGTCCTGTATTTGCATCAAATGTTCCCTTAGTAGATGTTGCTGATACAAACTCAAAGAATGGCGATAAGCTATCTTTTACAACAATACCACTTACCATTATATTCTGCAAATCTTGACGGAAAACTTTGACTCTAAACGTTACCACATCACCTACTTGACGTTTACAATCTGTTGAACCGACAACCGTTTTGCTCATAGCAATATCAACAGGCGGAACAGGTGTAATTGGTAAAACTGTCAAGTAAAGTGTGGCAGTATCGCAAGCGATAGGTGTTCCTGCATCACAAACTTTATACACTACTTGGTCGTTGCCTGTGAAATTTGGATTTGGCGTATAGACATAAGTTCCATCAGGATTGAAGACTATCGTTCCGTTGGTTGGATTACTTATTTTGGTAAATGCCAAAGGCGTATTTCCATCAGGGTCGTTGTCGTTTTTGGCTACTGTTCCAGCCACTGGTATATTCACTGGCGTGCTGTTGGCATCGTCAAGAGCAACTGGTGGGTCGTTGTTTGGTATCAATGGAATGATATTGACCGTTACCGTTGCTGTATCGCAAGCTCCTTTTACATCACAAATGATGTATTTGAAACTATCTTCGCCTACAAAATTGCTGTTTGGCGTGTAAGTATAGCTGCTGTCTGCTGGGTTGAATGCCACCGTTCCGTTAGTTGGATTCGTTAGCTTCGTTACCGAGCCTATCTTATCTCCCTGTGGGTCTTCGTCATTTGCCAAAACTACTATTTTTACTGGCATATTGACCTGTGTTTGACTCGCATCGTCGTTGCCGATTACATCATTGGTAGTTACAGGAGGAATGACCTCTATCGTTACTTTGGTCGTATCACAAGCTCCTTTGTTGTCGCAAAGCAAATAACAGAAACTGTCTGTTCCTACAAAATTCGTCGTCGGAACATAGGTATAATTGCCATTGGCTTGCAAGGTTACCGTACCGTGTTGCGTAGTGCAACTTGGAATCAAACTTACCGTCAGTGGGTCATTATTTGGGTCATCATCGTTGGTCAGTACATTGCCTGTTACTGGCGTGTTTACTGGCGTATTGTTGATGTCTTCTGTGCCAACTGGTGGGTCGTTTTGTGTCAATGGTACAACCGTTGGGTCATTCGTTGGGTCGGTGTCTGGGTCTGCATTGGTATCTACCAATTCATCGCCACTATCCGATACATCTGTTACTGCTGGTCCCGTTGGTGGTGTGCCTGTTACAGTTGCGGTGTTTTTCACTTCACCTGCATTGATGTCTGCTTGCGTAACTGTGTAAGTTGCCGTTGCTGTACCTGTTGCCGCTGGTGCTAAACTGCTTGGACTAACTGACAAAGCTGTT
>JANNDY010000063.1:0-2043 GCA_031378345.1 Emticicia sp.
AGTTCCCCGAAATGTTGAGCGTTAGACTTATTAGGACTATCATAAATATTCTTGATACGTAAGGAATCAAGGACGGTATTTGCAGAATCAAGTTTAAAAACCTTACTTTCGAGTGCTTCAATTTGTCGCTGTAAGCCTTGAATCTCGTTGTTAAGTGTGATTTGCTCAACGACATTGTTTGCAACGGCTGTACCTGCCTTTTGAGTGCTGTTTTCACAACTAAGTATATTCCCATTTGCACTAATAATGCACAAAACAGCAAAGGAAGGCAGAAAGTAATAAATGAAAAAAGATTTAACATTTTGCATAAAATTTTTAGATTAATCAATATGATTTGAAATAACATAAGCGGTATTTCGCAAGCGTTTTTTGTACTTTACACCATCTATATTATTGTTATCTCGGTAAACAGTATTTGAGTTTGAAGTATTACCACCAATACTTAAAAAATACTTTTCTTTCCATTCTGCAAGTATTTCTATATGTCCTATTGTTCCTGCTCGAAAAACATAACCGATAACGTCCCCTCGTTGTGGTTTTGGCTGAAATAAGCCGTACTTAAAATTTCTCCTCCAAACAATTTTCGATTCATCAGTAAACCAGTCCCTTGCACGTGGTGAAAAACCTACTTTAAAATTTACTTTTGCCATACGGTAAACATAAGCCACAAAGTAGCCGCACCATGCATCAGAGTAATTTTTAACAGTTTTACCAAGTGCTATACTACGATAAAAATCAATTTTTTTGCCCCTGTTATTTCCACCGTGTTCCACAACTCCGATTTCTTTATAAGCATACTTTATAACAGAATCTCGTTTGCTTTGTGCCGAACTGCTAAACACAAGCCCAACCAATATGCACAATGAAAGAAATATAATACCCAAAAAGTTTAGCTTGCTTTTGCTGTCTGCCTTCATAAATTCATCTTGTAAGTAAACCGTATTTACTTTATAATTGATGAACTTTGAAAGAATAGGAAAAAGATAGTATTTAACCAAAAGAATAAAAACCATACCCAAAGACAAAGAAACAAGTTTCGATAATGGCTGTGTAATGTAAAGCAAAGAACTTGAAATGTTGCCCCAAGAAAACCCCCCTAAAACACCTTGTATAAGCACGATTAAAAAATAAGAACCAAAACAAGCCCAAAGACAAAATTTTATCCATTGAAAGAAAGTAGTTTTGTGTAAACCTTCCTCATTTTCCTGTTCTTTTGGATATGCCTGTAAATATGGTTTAAATGCTTTTTCATCTAAAAGTTTTGCTATTTCTTCATGCGAAACACCATATTTTTCTTCAATATATGAGTAGGTATAACCATCGAATAATAATCCGTTTATTATTTCTTTTTGCTCGTATGGTTTTAGTTTTGTTAATGGTTGCATAGTGATTTGAATAAAAAACCTTTTTAAAATTATTTTTATTTTTAAAGTGTATAAACAAAAGTTAAAACAGCCCCTTCCATTGTTGTATAGCTGTTTGGTAGCCATATTTCACCTGTTATGGTGTTTACATGAATATTTCCATTTTGAATAGAAGTGGCTTGATAACTTGCTGGGGCGTTTGGTTCTTCGCTTAAATAAATGGGCGTTATCGTGAATGGAAGTCCTGAAATTGTTCTCGGAAAATCTAAACGCATTGAATTTTTTAACATTTTCAAAACGCTATTTGGGGTGTTCCATTCAATTGAAACGCTGTTATGATTAGGTAATTGACATTTTTTTAAAGTTTCAGAGCCTAATGTAACGGTTTGCAAAGATAAAGAACCACTTAGCTTGTTTCTGTAATGTAGTTTATCAGAAACCAACTCAAAACCAGTAGCACCTGCCGTAACTTTCAGAATTTTATTTCCATCAGTTTCTAAAATAGGTGGTAAAAGATTGTAATTCGCAAAAGTTTCTTGAAAAGCCGTATCGAAGGACTGCAAACCCCAAATAGGGTTGCTGTTTTCGTCTGAAACGCCATAAGGAAACATTCCAGTTTGTGGCAAAGGAATATTTGAATCTCCTGTTTCTCCCTTTATATTTCCTAAAATTGTGCTTG
>JANNDY010000016.1:0-22494 GCA_031378345.1 Emticicia sp.
TTCTGGCACATATACAAGCGAGCAAGTTGGCGGACTTTCTTTTACAAAAACCTTGTCGAATGCTACTGTAAGTCCTATTTTTAAATATTTCAAAGTAGTTTATGCTTGTTCGGGAACAGGTTCGGGTTCTTGTAATCAATCTACTTCGGCAATTATAAAAGTTACGATAAATTTTATTCCAAATTCCCCAATAATTACGCCTGCTTCGGTAGTTATTTGTCCAACACAATCAACCTTACTAACGGCAAGCGGTTGTAGTGGTTTGGTAATTTGGGTAGGCGGACAAACTGGAAGCACACTCTCAGTTTCGGCGGCAGGAAGTTATTCTGCTACTTGTTCTATAAATAATTGTGTGAGTACATTAAGCTCAAATGCAATTGTTACCGTTGCTTCGGGAGGCACGCCAGTTCCTGCACCAACAATTAGTGGAACTACAACAATTTGTAATGGGCAAAGTACAAGTTTGACAGCCACTGGTTGCATCGGTTTGGTAACATGGAGTAACAGCTCAACAGGTTCAATAATTAGTGTAAACCCTTCATTATCAACTGATTATACCGCAACTTGCTTTGACGGAACTTGCACGAGCAATGCAAGTAACCAAATTTCTGTTACCATAAATGATTACCCAATTATTTTAACCCACCCAAAAAACGAAGCAGATTGCGATGGAAATTCGGTAACGTTTTCAGTAAGTGCAAGTCCAACAACAGGGTTTCAATGGCAAAGAAAAATTCCGAATGGAAGTTTTATAGATATTTCGGGAGCAATAACTAACTCATTGACTATCAGCAGTGTAGGAAGTGTCACCGATCCAAATTTGACAGAATATAAAGTAATTGTGTCAAATTCAACTTGCTCAGTTCTTTCAAATGTTGCTGTTTTAACAGTCAATTCGGTAACAGGAAGTTTGGCAGATAAATCAATTTGTGAAGGTACAAATACGACTTTTGATTTAACAACAATAAGCACCACAGGCACAATTCAAAGTTATCAATGGCAAAGTAGGGTAGGAACTTCGGGAACTTGGATTGACATTGCAGGGGCAACAACTACAACTTTGACAATCAATAATGCTACCAATGCCGATGAACAATATTATCGTTGCAAATTCAATTTCATCGTTGGGAGCTCAACTTGTGCAAGATACACTACCGAAGATGATACAAATGGAGCAAAACTCACAGTTTTGGTTGCTGCAATGCCAACCATTTCTGGGAATAATGTAATTTGTTCAGGAATTTCAACCACACTCACAGCAAATAATTGCGACGGAACAATTTTATGGTCGAGCGGACAAACGACTTTAACAATTACAGTTTCTCCAAGCGTAAACACCTCATACTCAGTTACTTGTGCTTCAACACAATGCAATTTTTCAGGAACTTCAGTACCTTATTCGGTTACAGTAAATTCAGTCTCATTTCCAACAAATCTTACTTTTGATGTCATTTCGACTCAAACTTTGGTGTTTTCGGCAAGAGCAACGGTGCCAAACGGAACGATTTTGTGGTACACCAAAGCAACGGGCGGAGTAGGTACAAGCACAGCACCATTTTTCACAGCACTTGGTACTTATACTTTTTGGGTAACACAAACCGACCCATTGACAGGCTGCGAAAGCCCACGATTGATAGTGATTGCAAAAGTTTTAGATTTTTTTCATATAACTTCACAACCCCCAAGTCAAGTTGATTGCAAAGGAAATTCGGTTTATATGGCTGTTGGCGTAGCAGCACCAACGACCGCAATTACTTACCAATGGCAGCGTAAACGCCCAAATGAGGCAGATTTTGTCAATTTGGTTGAAGATGCCAATGGCATAAAAGGCTGGTATGCACGCACGATGGTTGTTTCAAATGTGGGAGATGTTGATAACCCGCACCTTTCACAATACCGTTGTATGGTTAGTTATGGCGGACAAAATTTATTCTCAAATCCTTCTACTTTAACCGTAAATTCTGTCATTGGATTATTGCCAAATGTAGGTGTTTGTGTTGGAGGAAATACAAGTTTTAACTTACCAAATTACTTCAACATTACAGGAAATGTGCTGAGTTATCAATGGCAAACTCGCCCCGGAACAAGCGGAACTTGGACGAATTTGACTGACGGAAATGGTATTTCTGGCAGCAACTCAAATGACTTGAAATTTACGAATGTAACTTATGACAAAGGCGTTTATTACCGTTGTTCAATAAAATTCAATACACAAGGATTTGAATGTACCGAATCAACCGACGCTGCACAATTAATCGTAAGTGGTTTTCCTCCAAAACCAGCCGTTACAAATGTATTTTATTGTCAATTTGCAAATGCTGCAAAATTGAAGGTGGATAGTCCAATACAAAACCTTTCTTGGTATTCTGAAGCAACTGGCGGAATCGCTTCAAATACTGCTCCAACGCCAAGTACAGCTATTTCGGGAACGTACTATTATTATGTTGCCGACCGCACAGACCAAGGTTGCGAAAGCCCTCGTGCCGAAATTAGAGTTGAAATTGGGGCAACTCCTCCAGCACCTTTAAATACAACACCAATTTCTGTAAATGAAGGTACAATTTTAATTTTTTCGGCAGATGGAACGCCAAAAGAAGGGCAAGTTTTGAGATGGTTTACGACTCCAACAATTACTACTTTTACTACTATTGCACCAGGTTTTTCTACTGTCGGAACTTTCACACGTTATGTAGCACAATTGTCTGATCATGGTTGTATTGGACCTCGAACGGCAATCACTGCAAGCATTATTCAAAAAGTTGTTGTTCAAGTATTAAGGTTTACAAAGCAGCCAATTTCGCAAGCAGATTGTGATGGAAATTCGGTAACTTTTAATGTAACAGCAAGTGCTTCAAGTGCAATTTCGTACCAATGGCAAAGCCAAAAGCCAACAGAAACGAGCTTCTCAAACATTGCCAACGAAACAGCTAACTCATTGAAAATCAGTAATATAGGTGATGGAATTAACCCAAATTTGTCAAAATATCGTTGCATTATTAAAGATGAAAAAGGTTCGATTACTTCCGAAGAAGCAATATTGACAGTCAATCAAATCATTGGTACTTTATCAAATATTAATCTTTGCGAAGGGGATGCCACAAAACTAAATTTCAACAGTTTGACTTTGACTGGAAAAGTGGTTTCTTATGTTTGGCAGAAAAAAGAAGGAAGTACTTACTCCAATATTTTAACCGATAAAGAAGGTATTGCAAATGTGAGCGAATCCGCTACATACAGAGGGAGAATAGGCTTTTTTATTGATGAAAAGAATGTGTGTTTCCGAAATACTGATGATTTGAAAGTTGATGTTAAACCTGTGCCAACTGTTCCACAAGTTACCAATCAAGCTATTTGTCAGAATGTTGCGTTCAACTTAGAAAAATCAGTTACAGCTGCAAATACTGTCCTTTGGTATGATTCTTTTTCAAGTACAACAGGAAGTAAAACTATCCCAAAAGTAGATGTGAATAAAGTAGGAAAAACTACTTTTTTTGTAAGCCAAATAAGCACTTTTGGCTGTGAAAGTGTGCGAAAATCATTTGATTTAACTATTTCTGCCATTCCAATAAAGCCTCTTGTAAGTGATTTGAATTTATGTAGAACATCTCCAACTATTGCCCTCACAGCAACAACTGACAAGGAAAATACCTTGCTTTGGTATGCTTCAAATACGGCAAAAGATGCGATAAATATACCAATTTCAGACACAAAAACTGATGGAACTACGAGTTATTTTGTAAGTGCCAAAAGTCCAGCAAACTGTGAAAGTAGCAGGTCAGAAATAAAGGTAAATGTTGCCCAATGTATTGCCACTTTTGAAGCCAATTTTAATAATTGCTTACAAATTTCGACCGAAGCCGTGAAGGGAAATCAATGGTTTGATATTTATGACAATGCAGGAAAATTGTATGCTTCTGTCAATCCAAATGGACTTGATTTGGGCAAAGTTTCTATCTCAATTAAGCATTATGGACGAGGAAGTGGGGCAATACCTGCTACTAAAAACGACACTAAATTTATGGCACGTTACATTGATTTTCAAAGTGCTTTTTTAAAGAATTTTGAAAAACCAGTTTCGCTTAGAATATATTATCAAAACACTGAATTGAGTGACTATAAAACGGCAACAAGTCTTCCAAATCTAACAATTAATGACTTTAATATTGTTCATTATGATGGCAAAAATGAAGATTGTGGCTTTGAAAATAATGATAATTTTGCAGAAGGAAACAGCATAGTTATTTATAAAAATGTTGTGGGAAATCAAGTTGCAAAAGACTTTTTTTACTTGCAATTTGATGTAAATGATTTTTCAGAAAATGGTGCAACTGCCAATGATTTTACCGAAATATCTTTTTCAGGAAAAGAAACTGACGACAAAATGGTGAAACTCAATTGGGAGACCAAGTTTGAAATCAAAGCTGAAAAGTTTATTTTGGAACGAAGTGCCGACTGTAAAACTTGGGTTTCACTCGGCGAAATAAAAGCAAATGGTACAAGTAGTAACTACGAAAGGCTTGATAGTCAGCCACTTAGTGGAAATTCTTGTTATCGATTAGTTTATATTGACAAAGACGGAACTAAGAAATATCTTGACCCAATAGAAGTCAATTTCACTGATACAACGCCAACTTGTACCATTTTTCCAAACCCTTGGACAACGGGCGATGTTGTGAAACTTTACACAAGAAATATCAAAGAAAAAGAAATAAAACTTTATGATATGCTTGGTCAAGAATATTCATTCAATTGGAAAAAAGATGAGTTTGGCATCATCAAAATTCGCCCCGATGTTTACCTTAATAAGGGAACTCATTTTATTGTAGTGATTGGTGAAGATGGAAGTCGTTGCATACAGAAAATTGTAATAAATCCGTAGATTTTTGTGGGGCGGAGTTCCACTCCGCCTTTATTTCTTAATATTTCGTCGAGAACAAATTCAAAGTTTGCGGTTTCCTATATCCCAACTTTGCGATAGTTTTTTGAATTTTTTCGGTAGCTTCCTTCTTATTTTGTGCAGCAATAAAATCATGGATTTTAAAATCTTTTGCTTCTGCTCTGTATTCGTAAATGTTCATTTTTGTTGGTTTTTATAAGGTGAGTTTTTTATTTGAAAACTAACATTTCAATAATTAAGCCAAACTTTTTGAAGGTAAAATTATTTAGTGTAATTTCAACACTTAAACCATCTTCTTCCCATGAAAAAAATCTTAGTTTTTGCCGTATATTTATTTTTAGTTCCCCCATCGGGAGCTGGGGGGCTGTTTGCCCAAACAGTTCCCACTGAAAATTATACTGAAGACCCAGCATCTATCGAACAAGCTGGCGTTCCAAAAGGAGAAATCATTAAATTGACTTTTGAAAACTCCAAAATTTTTCCCGGCACTTGGCGTGAATATTGGATTTATATTCCTGCACAATATCGCCCCGATAAACCCGCTTGTGTTTATGTAAATCAAGATGGAATTCAGTGGAAAGCCCCAACTGTTTTTGATAATTTGATTCATTCTAAAGAAATGCCTATTACGATTGGCGTTTTTGTAAATCCGGGGAAAGTAAGAGCTGCAAATAGCGAAACTTCCCTTGATAGATTAAACAGAACTTTCGAGTACGATGGACTTGGCGATGCTTATGCAAGATTTATTTTAACGGAAATTCTACCTGAAGTTGAAAAACAAAAAACAAGCGACGGAAGAGCTATTGTTTTATCAAAAAACGGTAATGACCGAGCCATAGGAGGCTCAAGCAGTGGAGCGATTTGTGCTTTCACGGCAGCTTGGGAAAAACCTACCGAATTTTCAAGAGTTTTTTCTGCTATTGGTACTTATACAAGCCTTCGTGGAGGCGACCGTTATTTGACTTTAGTTAGAAAGTATGAGCCAAAACCTATGAGAGTTTTCTTGCAAGATGGCTCAAATGACCTCAATAATCCTTTTGGAGATTGGTTTAAGGCAAACGAATACATGGAGCGTGCCTTGACTTTTTCGGGCTATGAAGTTGCTCACGAATGGGGTGAAGGTGGTCATAATGGCAAGCATGGAACTGCTATTTTTCCAAAAGTGATGCGTTATTTGTGGAAAGATTACCCAACTCCTGTAAAGGCTGGAATTTCAAAAAATCCATTTATTAGTGATATTTTACTACCAAATGAAGGCTGGGAATTGGTGGGAGATGGCTATAATTTTACAGAAGGAACAGCCTCAAATGAAGCAGGAGAGGTAATTTTTGAAGATATTCCGAATGCAAAAACATATAAAATTGGTCTTGATGGAAAAGTTGTTTTATTGCCCATTGACTCGAAAAGAGCAAGCGGAACAGCATTTGCCAAAGATGGCACAATGGTAACAATTACAAGCTCGTGGGGAGGTTATCCTGTCAAACAAATAATTTCTTATGATAAAAATCTAACGCCAAAAGTAGTAAAAGATAGTTTGGGTGGAAATGATATTGCAGTAGCCTACAACGGAAATATTTATTTAACACAACCCGATGGAAGTGAGCGACCAAGCAAGTTATATTTGGTTCGTCCAAATGGTGAAAAAATAGTGGTGGATGAGGGTATAAAATTTGCCAATGGATTGGCTTTTTCACCAGACCAAACACAACTTTATGTAACAGAATCTGCCACACATTGGGTTTGGATTTATCAAATTTTGCCTGATGGGAAACTCACAAATAAACAACGCTACGGCTGGCTTCATGTGCTTGATACTGCCGAAAATGCTTGGTCGGACGGTATAAAATGCGACCGAGATGGACGTATTTATGTAACTTCTCGCTCAGGAATTCAGGTTATGGATGCCACAGGACGAGTAAATGCCATTATTCCTGTACCTACAACTGGTAATGGACAGGTTTCAAATTTATGCTTTGGAGGAGCGAATTTTGATATCTTGTATGCTTCTTCAAATGATAAAATTTACAGTAGAAAAGTGAAAGTTCGTGGAGTAAATACTTTTGAACCACCTTTTAAAGTAGGGGCAAAGTAATAGATTAATTTTAAAGACTTTATGAAGAATTTTAATTTAAAATCGTACCATGTACGAGGCATGAATGCTGCCACCGAAGCTGAAAAATCGGCAATAAATCAAGAGTTGAAAGAAATTTACGAAGGACTTTCGGAAGAAGATAAAAAGGATTTTAATGAACAATTACAAACTTTTTTGGTGAAAGAAATGGCTGCTATTAAGTCGGTTTATGATGCTACAAATAGTGATGGTTTGAATTGAAAATGCCCCTTTTCCTAAGCATAGTCAAAGGAAACGGGGCATTATGCTAAAATAATTTTTCTACTAATTCTTCTAAACTTATTTCAAGATGTGTCGCAATGTTTTTTAAGATTTGCATAAGCGTTCCTTGTTTCATTGGACTATGATTCGGAATAGTTTCAGAGTGCCTGCCATTTTCATCTGTTTGGATTCTAATATGACTTCCACTTTATCGTACAACAATATAACCGAATTGTCGTAGAAGTTTTATCAATTCTTTGCCAGTTAAATCTTTTGGTATCATAAATTAAAAAGCAAAAATCTCTTGTCTGATAAATTGCAAAATCACCTTATGAGGCATTTCTAATGGATTTTCAAAATGACATTCTAACGCATCTTTTATCATATTTTTTAATTCATCGATGGTTTCGCCTTGCGTAATAATATGGTCATTTTCAGAAATATATGCTTCTGCAATATAGCCTCCTTCTTCAAGGTCTTCCTCTATTTTAAACACTACCTCTTTCATAGAATTTGATTTAATAGGATAAATATTTCATAAAATTATTTTAACAAACTTCAAATAACCTCCAAAATTCTCTCCATAGATACCTGGAAGCCTATTTTTTCTTTCAAATCACTTATAGCAACCCTCTCTTGTTCCATGCTATCACGGTGGCGAATCGTTACCGTATCATCTTCCATTGTTTGGTAATCTACGGCAATACAAAATGGGGTTCCGATTAAATCTTGGCGAGTATAACGCTTGCCAATAGCACCGCCATCGTCGTAAACTGTGCGGAAAGATGACTTTAATAATTGAGCAATTGCTTCACCTTTTTCTGCCAAACCATCTTTTTTCACTAAAGGCAAAACCGCTACTTTGATAGGGGCAAGTGCTGGGTGAAGTTTCAAGTAAACTCTTTCTTTGTCTTCTTTGCCTTCTTCATTGCTCACGATGGTTTCTTTGGTGAAGGCATTACAGAATGTTGCCAAGAAAAGGCGGTCAGCACCTACCGAAGTTTCGACTACATAAGGAATATAATTTCCGTAAGGTTTACCATTTTCATCTAAATCTGCATCAAAATATTGTTGTTTTTTCTTTGAAAGGTCTTGGTGTGCCTTCAAATCGAAATCTCCACGGGCGTGAATTCCTTCCATTTCTCTAAAACCAAAAGGAAATTCATACTCAATATCAACCGCTGCACTGGCATAATGTGCCAATTTATCGTGGTCATGAAATTTGAGTTTTTCGGCAGGCAAACCAATTGCTTTGTGGAATTTTAAACGAGTTTCTTTCCAAGTATTATACCACTTTGTAGTAGTATTGGGGCGAATGAAAAACTGCATTTCCATTTGTTCAAATTCACGCATACGGAAAATAAACTGGCGAGCCACAATCTCATTTCTAAATGCTTTTCCTATCTGGGCAATGCCAAAAGGCACTTTCATACGACCTGATTTCTGCACATTCAAGAAATTTACAAAAATTCCCTGTGCAGTTTCGGGGCGAAGATATATCAAACTCGAATCTTCGGCAACCGAACCAACTTGTGTGCTAAACATCAAATTAAACTGACGAACTTCTGTCCAATTCAAAGTTTTTGAAATCGGACAAATGATATTTTCGGCGATAATTAAGTTTCTTACGCCCTCCAAATCTTCGGCACTTAGCAAACGTCCCATTTCGGCAAGCAATGCAGATGCTTTTTCTTCCTGACCATCAGTAGCATATTGCTCGGCTTTTCCTTCCAAAAGTTGGTCGGCACGATAGCGTTTTTTGCTGTCTTTATTGTCAATCATTGGGTCGTTGAAACCATCTATATGTCCCGATGCTTTCCAAGTTAGTGGGTGCATAAAAATTGCAGCATCAATGCCCACAATATTGTCGTGAAGTTGTGTCATGGCTTTCCACCATGCGGATTTTAGGTTGTTTTTTAGTTCAACACCATTCTGACCATAGTCATAAACGGCTTGAAGTCCGTCATAAATTTCGGACGAAGGAAACACAAAGCCATATTCTTTTGCATGGCTGATAATGTCTTGGAGAGAGGTTGCTACTACTGGTTGACTCATTATTGTTACTTATATGATATTTTTTTAACGTAAGACTTCTAATTTTCAATAAATTAAATTATTTTTTCACAAAATTAACGAAATCCTTGCAAATACTTTGCCTTTCCCTTAAATTTTGCCATTATTTCATTTTAAACTGCTGTAATGAAAAAACTCACCAACTTCTTTCGTAATCTTTTGAGTATGTCGCCCGCTGAGGCAAAAGGCGTGATTCTTACTTTTGGGGTAATATTTTTGGTGATTTTGCTGATGTTTGGTGCAGATATATTTTTTAGTCAAAAACAACAAAATTTGGTCATTTCTTCGCCAAAAATGCTTGATAGTTTGACAGTTTCGCTTGATAATCAAAAGCCATATTATGCCAATCAATCGAATTATAAGCAAAATTATGATAATGATAATAAATATGATTCTAAAGCAAAAAGCTATAAAAACTTCAATTTCGACCCGAATACTGCCTCAGTAGCTCAATTTGAAGAGCTGGGTCTTCCAAAATTTATTGCAGAACGCATCGAAAAATATCGTAGCAAAGGTGGAAAATTTCGAAAGAAAGAAGACCTTGCCAAAATCTATGGTGTGCTGCCAGAAACATACGAACGTTTGGAGCCTTTTATCACTTTACCGTCTGCTGAAAACGAGTCGAGTCATACACCACAAGCTGAATTAACTGCAAGCAATGAATCTACAAATGTATCAATAACGCAGCCAATTGTAACGTCTAAACCTGCCTCTAAGCAACCAATAAAATTCGATTTTAATAGCTGCGATACAACGGTTTTGAAGAATATTCCAGGAATTGGCTCAGGCTATGCCAAACGAATTATCAAATTTAGAGATATGCTTGGCGGCTTCGTAAACGCCGTACAAGTCAAAGAAACTTATGGACTTCCGCCCGAAGTAATTGATGAATTATTGAAGTATGGTTCGGTAAAAAGTGGTGTTAAAAGGTTGAAAATCAATACTTTAGCTATTGCAGACTTCAAGCATCCGTACTTAAAATTCTTCCAAACAAAGGCAATTGTTGCTTACAGAGAGCAACATGGAGCGTTTAAATCTGCCGAAGATTTGAAGCAAATCAAGGTTTTGGACGAAGCTACAATTCAGAAAATTGAGCCTTATTTGGAGTTTTAAAACTTCACCTTCATACTTGTATAAATATTAGGCATAATATACTTGGATTTAATGTCTTGTTTTTTCATTTCACAATCAAGTCTTTCCAAAAAGAGGTTAATGTTTGTAAATGGCACAGTCAGCACAGTTTTTTCTAAAGTCTTGTGTGGTTGAAAAAAATTTTCCCAGTGCGATAAAATCAATAGTTTTGGCTTTAATTTGTTTACAATTCCTTCGGGATATTGATGTACATATTGAAATGAAGCCACACAAAGAATAGCTACATCAACGGGTTTTTCTTTCAAAACCTCAGTTGGAGGAAATCCCATTGGCGGTGTACTTGACGAACCTTGAATGAAAATTCTGAATACAACTTTTTGATTTTCTCCAAGCACATCAATCAGGTAGGAGAGTGATTGACCTTCCTTATAGTCGCCAGCTTTTGTCGGAATATCCTTTATATTTTTTTCAATACTTCCTTTATAAAGTTTTATCCCGTAAAAATGCGGGGCATGTTCCGATATTATTGGGAGCATTCGAAATTTTTTGTTTTTGGAATAGACCCATTTCCTTAAATTTGTAGCATCTGACGCCATGCTTGAGTCTATAGAAAAGATATTTTTTTGATTGATTTTCTTTCCATAATGAGTTTCAGAAGCAATTAACAGATTTTTCACACCAGCACTTCCTACTACAATAAGGCTATCAGAATTTAGCTTTTGTTGGTAAAAATAAGGGAAGTCAAGTACGTGGTCGTAATGTGTATGTGTAGCTAAAAGTGCTTTGACAGTGCCATTTTTATCAGTATTTGTTCTTAATATTTTCTGGAAATAACTGTCAATTAAGGCAGTATCAGATTTTAGTTTTTTCACAGCAACCTCAGCTATCGGGCCAATATTCGATAAAAAAACATCAGTCATTATACCTTCACTTTGATATTTTATATAAAATCCCGAACATCCAGAATAATAAAATTCGATGCTATCAGACGTTGCAGTATTTAGATTTAAAGCATAATTATTTTTCACAAAAAAAGGTTTTTCTTGCAACTTTTGCCCTTTTTGAGTGCCTTTGCAGCTATAAAATAATGCAAAAATACTACAAGAAATGAGTAAAGATTTGAAATTCATGGTCAGAATATTTGATGTTATAAATGACAAAGTCTTGCATACTTTCAAATCTTTTTTTCTAAAACTTAAAATTATATGATAAGGAAACAATTGGAGCTCCAAAAACTACTAATTTATAAGTAGAAATGGCTGTTCCTTTGCTACGAACAAAGACCGAGTAAGCATTTTTCTTGCCATAAAGATTGAAAACTGTAAAAGTAAAATGACTTTTAAAACGCTTGTCTTTCATGCTCGGTTGATAAATATTCCATGCAAAATCAAGGCGGTGATATGCGGGCAAACGCTCATTATTTCTAACACCATAATAAGGATAGCTACGCCCTTGATAAACAATAAAACCTTCAGGTAACGTATAAGGACGACCAGTGCTATATGAAAAATTAAATGAAAAATCGTGGTGAGTACCTTGATTGATGATAATTGAAGCATTGAATGAGTGCGGACGGTCATAATTGGCAGAATACCAATTGCCAAAATTGATTTGTTCGCCAAAACCTGTGCCTTCCGAAACCTTATTTTGTGAGCGAGAATAAGTATAATTTATCCAACCTGTTGCTTCGCCTTTTTTCTTAGAAAACATTACTTCTAAACCATAAGAGCGATTGATGCCTTGCAAAAGTTGGGTTTCAGGATAACCGCTCAGTAAAAAATCGGCACCAGGTTTGTAGTCAATAATATTATTGGTTAGGCGGTAGTATGCCTCCAACGAAAATTCATAAATATTACGATTGAGGTTATGAAAAAGCCCTCCAGAAAATAATGTACTTACCTGTGGCTTGATGTTTAAATCCGAAGATTTCCAGCGAGAAGTTGGCAAGGGAGTTGTGGTATTTGTTACGACCTGCATATATTGACGCATCAAATTATAACCAAACTTTATAGAAGTTTGGTCATTTAATGAATATTTCAAGCCAACTCTTGGCTCAACTCCGCCATAAGTTTTCATTATTTTTCCTGCACCATAAGCAATTGTATCTCTTGCCGAAAATGCATCTCTTGGCTCTCCAGCGGCATAAATTTGAACATTTCCCGGGCCAAGATTAAAAAACTGCGAGTATCTTGCACCCAAGGAAACTGTCAACTTTTGCGAAACTGTTATTTCATCTTCGGCATGAATGGCAGTTTCGAGGGCGTGTTCTTTTGGCGTTGTTATTGACAAAACACTTCGACTTGTTCCCGGAATTAATTGACCAGGGTCCACATCGTAGCGAGTGCCACTTATACCAACTTCAATTTTTTGTTTGTTGGTAGAGTAGTTCAAATTTGTTTTTGCTTGCTTGTATTGAACGCCAGAAAGAAGTACAACTTTATTATCTGAATTGAGTTCGGGAAGCAAAGTTTTTGGTACATAATCTGCTGAAACGATGGTGGTTTGTAAGTTAAATTTTGAATTTATGGCGTAAAACCATCTCGCCGAAAAACTCTTACTGCGATAATCATATTGTGTAGAAGTGGCATTAATTGCCCCAATGCCGCCAAGAAGTTTTGTCTGGAAAAAATCTTTACTATAATACCCCGAAGCCGTAACAGTATTTTTGGCATTTACTTTCCAAAAGATTTTTGTTACCAAATCAGCAAAATTTGTTTTAATATCTTTCAATTTTGGTGTTACAATAGGCAATAAAAAATCATTAAAAGATGCTCTTCCCGAAATCATAACGCCCAATTTATCTTTAATAATTGGTGCATCAACTGTGAGGCGATTGGAAACAAAACTTATTCCACCACTAATTTTCAATTTATCTAATGAAGGTTGTTGTAGAGAAACATCAATCACCGAAGCGGCTCTTCCGCCAAAACGTGCAGGCGTATTTCCTTTATAAACCTCTACACTTGAGGCAGCTTCTGAGGGGAAAGCTGTAAACAAACCAAACATGTGGGTCGGGTTAAAAATCGGAATATCGTCGAGTAATAAAAGGTTTTGGTCGGTTGTTCCACCACGAATATTTACACCATTTGATGCTTCTCCAACGCTTGTAACGCCCGGAAGCATCTGCAAACCACGAAGAATATCTACTTCACCAATGGCGGCAGGAAGTTTACGTAATACTTTGATACTCAGTTGGTTAACTCCCATTAAGGGCCGCTGAATATTTGATTCTGCACCTTTGCTCGATACAATTACTTCTTCCAATTCGTTTTCGAGTGGACGAATAAAATAATTTCGTTCAACACCTCCACCTCTCGAAAAAATTATATCTCTTGTCGGCCGATAGCCAACATATTTTATCGAAACTGCGTGTTCGCCCGTTGGCAATGAAATACTGAAAAAACCTTTGTCGTCAGTCAATGTACCAAATTTTCCAAAGTCAATATTAATAGTAGCTTTCAAAAGTGGCTTGCCATCAACAGTATCTTTTACATAACCACTAAAGCGATGAAATCCATAATTATCTTGAGCAAAAGTTGATAGACTTGCAAGAATAAAAAAGAGTAAATATATTTTTTTCATATTTTGAAATTTGTCAAAGGAACTTGATTTTTATGTGGGTTAATCAAAAAAAGTAGGTCATCATTAACCATTTAGCATTCATTAATTTACCCACCCAATTGGCTGGCTTGGTGTGCGTGTTTTACTTAAAATACAAGCTGCAAAAGGTGGTCGAGTGGTGTCATTGCCTGCGGGTTCTGGCGTAAGAGGATGGTCAAGAAGCCCAACAGGAGTTAATCCTTTGCCAATTGCTCCTTTTCTATCAATCCAATGCCTCACAAGTCGGACACTCGTTACCATAAAAAAACCTGCAATTGCTTCATCTGGGCGAGTCACGTTTTTAATGTTTCCAATAATCGCTGCAGGAGGCGTATCTACCAAACTTCCATTGTTTTGTATTTGGTCGGCAAGCAATTTGAAATAGCGATAAGCTTCGGGAGAAATGGATTGTTGTTTGATTTCAATTAAAGCACCTTTTACATTGTAATAAGGTATTTTGCCAATTAATTTATTTGTAATAGGATTTCCATTTGAATAAATATCGCTAAAAACATTCAGGTCTTCATTGGAGAGAATTTCCCAGCAATTTCCATCACAATTATAATCAAAAACAGCACCCGTAAAAGCCCTTTCTACTCGGCAACGTGCAGGAGTTGGTGTTAAAAAATATCTTCCTTCATAGCAAGTAACACATATAGATTGTCGCTCAAACAATCTCCATGACCATAAATAGTTGTTTTTGTCGTTGGGCGGGTCTTGGGTATCAAGATAAACGATGTTGCCCGGGTCGGTATAATTGCCTCTTTCAATGGCATCTAACTTAAATTCATCATGTACGCCAATAATTTCAGGAACTGTAGTCAATTTGTCTGTTCCTGACTCATATTTTGTGCCATCTGCTTTGGTAAAAAATAATTTGTATGAATTTCCGGCTTTCAATTGAAAAGTTTTTGGCAAAGCATAAGTTCCAGCAATTTTTTCGGTCATCGTAACTTTTTCTGTGCCATTGACTAAAAGTTCAACTGATGCTTTTTGAACTGGCGAAGAATATGCCGAACCATTGGAATTGACAGACTCAGCTATCGAAATTGTTTGCTCATCTGCAGAATCGGTTAGTGTGGCATCTACTGTTAGAATTCTTAAAGTGCTTTCAATATTTAGGTTGAATGGTTCTACACAAGAGCATACCCATAAACCTATTGCTATGGTGAATAGCGTAAATTTTTTGTTCATTACTATGGAAGGATTGAATAATTGTATTTTTGACAAATATAACGATTTTGAGGAAAGATTGAAATTAAAATTACCTATCAAGCAATTTCAGAGATGAAAAGTCAAAGTTTTAAGGTCAAACCTTATTTTGATTTTTCTAATACTAATGACGAAGAATTACTTGGAAACGTTGTATTTATCAAGGATTTGATGATCAATCAACCCAGCCTTTTGGCTTGATAAGTGTACGATTTAAACTCAAAATACAGGCAGCAATCGGCGGACCAAATACCTACTGGGTCAAGGTTTATCGAATGGTCAAGTATGCCAGTTGGAGGTAAATTTTTGACTATCCTCTTGTGACACATATTTTGTGCCAATTGCTTTTGTAAAAAATAGCTTGTAGGTAGATTCTGCCTTGATTTTGAATATTTTTGGTAAAGCATATTTTCCTAAACCTTTTTCTATGAAAGCAATTTTTTCTATGCCATTTACCAAATGCTCGACAGTAGCTTTTAGAACAGGAAAGGCAATGACCGAACCAGTAGAATTAACCGATTAGGTTATCCAAATGACTTGCTCTTCGTCGGCATCGGTGAGCGTTGCATCAATTGTCAAAAGCATTAAATTGCTATCAATATTTAGATTGAATGGTTCGACACATGAGCAAATCCAAAGACAAACTGATAAGAATAATAATGTCATTTTTTTGTTCATTTACTTGAGAAGTTTGAAGAGTGTTAACAAATATATCAATTTAGAATTTAGAAATCTAACTGATAGCTCAATATTGGCACAAAACCACTACCTGTTTTACGAGGTTCGAGTTTGTTTGTAACACTATTATATTGAATACTCGTAACATTGATGCGATTTATGGCATTTTGCACATCAAGCGATACTACCGAAGCAGATTTTCGGCGATTGGTTCGGTACGAAATGCGACCGTCAATGCGGAAATAATTGGGTGCTTGTGCGGCATAATCTGCACCTTTTAAGGCTACATAACGTTTTTGTTTTGCCGATTCTGCTACGTCAATAGGCGTATAGCGATAACCACCATTAAAAATTGAACGTCCGCCAAGCTGAAAAACCGAACCATTTTTGAATAAAAACTCTTTGCCGAAAGTCAAAGCGGTACTGAATCTGTCGTTGTATGCCGAGTTATAGATTTTTCCATCAAAAGTTTGGTATTTTGAATCGAAAACTGAGCCTGTGATAAGCAAATAATATTTTTTCGAGAAAAACCTTTCGACCGACAAATCAATGCCTTTGTTTTTGCCTTTTCCTTTGCTGACGGTTGGTGTTTCGGGGAAACTTTCGCCAAAATTCAACATCCAGTATGTTGAACCTGCTTTTGGCTCAACAGGCACACGGTTGAGAATTTGATAATAAACCTCAGCAGAAAACTTCCACAACTTAGGTGTAACATAATTGTAGCTCAAAATAAAATGATTGGAGCGAGGAAATAGTAAATTTTGGTTAGCTTTTGTTATTACGATTTTACCATCAAGCGTATCTTTTCTTTGATAAAAATAAGCACTCATTGGCAACATTTGACTGTGCAAACCATAAGCAAAACTAAGGCTATGAGCATTTGGAGAGCGATATTGTATAGAAAAACGTGGCTCGACCGACGAAGTTTTATTCAAAAATAAGTACATCAAATGCAGCCCAGCGTTCATTGTTAAACCTGTGCCTAAGTTCTGAACGATTTGTGTATAAGCCTGACTTGTTTGCGTACTTCCGCTGCCATTGACCGAAGTTTGTCGTCCTGCATTAAATTGGGTGATGTCTGAAATAGAAGTACGAGGAGCAGTTTCTTTGAAAAAATCGAATGTAACAAAATTCAAAATCGCACCTGTTTTTAGTCTGGTTTTGGCATTAAATTTATAATTATAAGCTACTGAAGCTGCCAAACGGGCATCTTGGTATTTTTGAGTTTCGTAGCGGTAACGAACATTTTTTAAATTTAAGGTATCATATTCTCTATTTTGATAGCTTCCAATTGCCGCTACCACATACTTTAATGAAGATTTTTCGTTGATATTTACGGTATGAGTGATTCCAATTGCACCCATGTTCGATGGTTTAACTTTGTCTTCATAATTATCTGCTTTGCCTAAAATACGCTTCTCAGGAGCTTCCACAGGCATATAATGCTCTTCGCTTAAACCACCTAAACCGAAAATAGTAGTTGTTTTTTTACCATCTTTGCTATGAATTGCAAGGTTAAACGACAAGTCCTGAAAGACATTGCTAACCCGCTCGCCCACCAAATAAAAACCCATTTGACTCAACAAGCCCAAAGTCGAATAACGATAATTGACCAAATAAGATGAACGACCTTTTTGAATCGGCCCTTCGGTCGAAAAATCTAATCCTAAAAGTCCAATTTTAGTACGGTATTCTCTTTTTTGTTGATTTCCTTCTCGAAAACGAATATCAAAAGCACCTGAAAGGGCATTGCCATATTCGGCTGGCATTCCGCCTGTAAAAAAATCTGAGCGACTCATTAATTGAGCAGAAAAAACCGTAATTCCACCTCCACTCGACCCAGGTAGAGCAAAATGATTAGGATTTGGCACATCAATTCCTTCCAAACGCCAGAGAATTCCGAAAGGAGAATTTCCACGCACAATGATTCTGTTTTCAGTTTCATCACGCCCAGCTTTCACACCGGGGTAGGAGAGAGCCATACGCCCAGGGTCATTGACCGAAGCAGGAATTCGTTCAGTTTCTTCTACCGTAAATGACCTTGCACTCACATAAGCCAAGTCATTGACAGGGCGACTTGTATTTTGTGAGGCGGTGATTTTTACTTCTTGCAGTTCGCCTGTACTTTCTTTCAAATCTATGGTCAAAACTACTTCTTTTACCGAATTCAAGATAAACTCTTCGCTTGAAAAAGTTTCATAGCCAATCGAAGTACATTTGACCGAACGGCGACCAATTGCTACATTTGGTATTGAAAAAGTTCCCAAAACATCGGTATTTGCACCTTGCGTAGTGCCAACAACCGAAATGGATGCTCCAATAACAGGCTGTCGAGTTACTCGGTCAATGACAGTTCCCCTAACAGTTTGGGATTTATTTTGAGCAAAAAGAAAGGGATTTTGAAAAAAAAGTAAGGCAAAAAATAAGCTTTTATAAAAATATTTCATAAGGTAATGACGTGTTGATTGTTCATTAGCCAAATGTAGAAAATTCTTTGAATATTTTTGATAAAACAACCATTTTTTGAATTGTGAGGTTTATCTTTGAGTAAAAAATAAACCTAGCTTCATCATGAAAAAAACACTTCTATTCTTAACTTTTTGCCTAACAAATCTAATCTGTGTTGCCCAAAACAATATTCCCAAAATATTATCCGAGCGGGAGCGGGCTACGGTCATTGACGAACTTTTGGAAGACAAAATGACTAATATTTTGCCCAGATTGATGAGAAAAGAAGGCATTGATATGTGGATTTTAATTTCGAGAGAATATAACGAAGACCCAGTAATGAAAACCATGCTGCCCGCTGTTTGGTTGTCGGCTCGTCGTCGAACGATTATGGTTTTCTTTGATAAAGGAGAAAAAGAAGGCATTGAACGTTGGGCAATTGCCCGCTACGACGTCGGAAATTTACTAAAAGGCGAATGGGATTTGAACACAAATCCTGACCAATGGGACGCTTTGATGAAAACGATTAAAGATAAAAATCCAAAGAAGATAGGCTTGAATTTCTCGAAATTTTATGCTCATGCTGATGGTTTGACTTATACCGAGCAAAAAGAATTTATGGACAAATTGCCTGCCGAATATCAAAATAGAGTAGTTTCAGCCTCAAATTTGGCTGTAAATTGGCTCGAAACTCGAACAGAAAGAGAAATGGTGATTTACCAACAAATTTGCCGAATCTCGCATGAAATTATTCAGGAAGCATTTTCAGACAAAGTAATTCAGCCTGGAATTACAACGACCGATGACGTAGTTTGGTGGATGCGTCAACGAGTAACCGATTTGGGTTTGGAAACTTGGTTTCACCCAACGGTTGATATTCAACGACTTGACCCTGAGAATTTTGACCATTTACGTGCATTTTCTAAGCGTCCGGAAAAGCAAATTATCTTACCGGGCGACTTGCTTCATTGCGATTTTGGCATTACTTATCTTCGTCTAAATACCGACCAACAGCAACATGCTTACGTGCTTCGTGCGGGAGAAACTGATATTCCAGATTTTCTGAAAAATGCCTTTAAACAAGGAAATCAAGTACAAAACTGCTTGACTCAAAATTTTAAAGCAGGAATGTCAGGCAATGAAATTTTGTCGAAAGCTCTCGAACAAGCAAAAAAAGAAGGTTTGAAAGGAACGATTTATACTCATCCAATTGGCAATCACGGACACGCCGCTGGGCCTACAATTGGTATGTGGGACAATCAAGGAAAAACAATTGGTAGTGGCGATTTTCCTTTAAATATGAATACTGCTTATTCTATTGAGCTCAATGCTGCTGTTGAAATTGTCGAATGGAAAAAAACTGTAAGAATTATGCTCGAAGAAGATGGTTTTTTTGACGAAAAAGGCTTTCGTTACATAGATGGTCGTCAAACTGAAATTATTCCGATTCCCAGAGTTGTGAACGGTGTGAAGTAAGGATTTTGGCGAAATGATTTAAAAAACTTGTTACAATATTGATTGTTGTGACAAGTTTTTTGTTTTTTTGCAAAATGAATACTTTTCTGATAAAATTGGTAATTATGCCAACCGTGATTGGGGGTGTAACATGGGCAAGTAAAAAATGGGGAAACCAAGTAGGGGGAATTCTTGCCAGTTTGCCTTGGTCGGCTGCACCAATAATGTTGTTTTTCACGCTGGAGCAAGGAGTAGATTTTACAGTTCATAGCATCAAAGGCGTGATGATTGGCATTATTGGTGTGCTTTTGTTTACTTTGACTTATATGTATTCAGCTATCAAATTTAGGTGGTATGTGAGTATTTTGCTTGCATATTTGGCATTTTTGCTTGTTTCGGTAACATTCAACGCCTTTGAATCTTTGATGAATTTGAATGCGTGGTACATTCTCGCCATTGTTTTGAGCCTTCTCGGATTAAAAGTTTTTCCGAAAATAAAACAACAAGATAGTCATGGTGTTTCGCTGAAATATGACCTTTATTTGAGAATGATTATTGTTACTTTATTTGTAGTATTACTTACATTTCTGGCAAAATATATCGGACCAACATGGAGTGGAATCTTGACGCCATTCCCTATCGTTACAGCTATTTTGGCAGCATTTACACACTATACGCAAGGAGTTTATGGCACTTCCACGATTTTGAAAGGTATGCTTATTGGCTATGTGGGTTTTGCTACTTTTTTGTTTTAACAAGCGATTTTGCTACCTCACTATTCGATTTTTGTTTCTTTTTTTATAGGATTTATTGTCAATATTTTGCTTAATTTATTAATGAGGTTTTTGGTGAAAAGATTTGCTTCTGCATGAAACAAAAAAGCACGTAACTGTCTAATTATAAGTCAATTACGTGCTTTTTTATTTTACTTTGGAAATCAGATAATACCTTTATAGCTATCTCTATTTACATAAATCATAAAGAAATTTAATGCCAAAAGTACAACTCCAAGGCCAGGCTGTTTTGCAATAAATACCTCAAACATCAGAATATTTACGACAATTGGTAATAACAAAAGCCAAGTTAATTGTCTTTTAAAATTGGCAAAAAGCATAATTGCAAATATTATTTCTAATGCTTTTACGACAGCCATATAACCACCCGACATTAACCCCATATATTTTTCAATATTGCCTTCTAATGGTGGTTTTGGAATATAATTGAAAAAATAATCTGCTCCAATTACTAAAAAAATAAATGCTACGAGGTAGGTGATAATGTTACTTGCAATTTTCATTTTGGTTAAGGGTTTAATGGTTAAAAGAGAAAATTAATATTCAAAACTACAATTATTTTTTTAAACTAAAAACAAATCACTCGCAATTTTATCGGCAAATAATTTCCCTTTCTGTGTAAGCGTAAGTAGTTGATTATCAAGGGTTAAGAGGTTTTGAGTAAGATTTTGACGAAGCACTTCTTCGTTTGATTTTAACCATTTCTGCCCAACCAGTTTTTCGATTTCGCCCAAATCGCAGCCCCATTTGGTGCGTAAACCTGTCATAATATAATCATTTACTTTCTCTTCGGGAGTCAAAATTTCGTAGTCGGCAGGCACTTGTCCAAGCGTAATTGCTTTGATATATTCGACATTATTTGAAACATTAAATTGTCGAGAAATACCATTAAAAGAATGTGCCGAAGGTCCAACGCCTAAATATTCGTGGCGTTTCCAGTAGGAAGTATTGTGCCGAGAATATTGATTATCTCTACAAAAATTAGAAATTTCGTATTGTTCATAATTCGCTGATGCTAAAGTATTCACCAAAATTTCAAATTGTTGTGAAGCAAATTCTTCATCAATAGGTGGGATTTTATTTATCTGAAGCCATTTTCCAAAAACAGTTTTTGGTTCAATTGTGAGGCAATAAGAAGAAATATGCGGAACATTCAACGAAATCGCTTTTTCTAAATCTCGTTTCCAAATTTGATGAACGCCCTTAGTGAATTCTGTATGAGTTTTTTTTTCTTTTTTTGGTAAAGTCAGCAAAGGATGAATGCCATAAATTAGGTCAATCGTAAGATTTTCAAAGCCCATTTCTTGAGCCAGATGCACACAATCTTCGGCATTTTGGGCATTATGAATGCGATTCAAATATTTCAGATGATTGTCATCAAACGACTGAATGCCAATACTTAGGCGATTAAAACCAAACCTTTGTAAAATCGCCAAACGGTCTTTTGTAATATCATCGGGGTTGGCTTCCATCGTGATTTCGATGTCGTCGGCAAAGGTAAAATGCTTTTTTATTGTTTCAAAAATATCATACAACTCATTCAAATTGAGTAGGGAGGGAGTGCCTCCACCAAAATAAATTGTTTCTAATCGCTTGTTGGTCAGGTAGTTAGCTTGAAAATTTATTTCTTGACAAATGGATTCTACGACGGTAGTTTTCATCGTCAGGTTAGTGCTGAAATGAAAATCACAATAATGACAAGCCCGACGGCAAAATGGTATGTGGAGGTAGAGATGCAAGTTATTTGCTCTAATTTTCCCCTCCTTTTTTCAAGCTACGGTGTACCCACATCTTTGTAAAGGATTGACCAACCCTCAAACATATTGTTGAAACGGTCAAGTCCTTTGTAAAGAGTGATAACTCCAGCGGGTCTTTGGGAGGGAATACCACCCCAGCCACCTAATCTGGCAATT
>JANNDY010000071.1:0-24849 GCA_031378345.1 Emticicia sp.
AACATTTCCTGTGCTACAAGTTGCAGTTAAAGTCAAAGTTGTTGGTGAACAGACAACTAAGGAACTTGGTGGTGTAATTGCTGGAGGAACTGGTTTTGCTTTTATTTCAAGTAAAACTGCCGCACTCGCATCACTTACACAATCAAGCGAAGTACAAGTTGCCGTTATCGAATAAGTTCCGACCGCCGAAAGTGTCAAACTTGTGCCAGTGGCAGCATTCGACCAAATTACAGTGCCAGTTGTACAAGTTGCTGTCAAGGTCAAAGTTGTTGGTGAGCAAACTATTAATTGACTTGGTGAAGAAATAGTTGGAGCAGATGGAATCGCATTGATAATAACGGACGAAGTAGCACTTGCAGAGCAAGAATTTCCATCAGTTACTGTTAAGGTATATGTTCCACTTTCATTTGTGGTTGTATTAGTGATACTCGGATTTTGTGATGTTGAAGAAAACGAATTAGGTCCTTCCCATAAATAATTTCCTCCCCCGCTTCCACTTAAATTGAGTGTTAATCCAGCACATAAAGGCGAATTAGTTGTAATATTTGGTATTGGTAAAGGGTTTATTGTAATATTTAATGTAACAGTTACCAGTCGTCCACTATTATCAAGAGTAAAAGTATAAACACCTGCATTCGCAATAGTTACATTCGAAATACTCGGATTTTGCAATGTTGAAGAAAACGAATTTGGACCTGTCCAAAGATAATCGCCTGTACCAGTTCCTGATAAATTAAGTGTTCCCCCAACACAAGGTGTATTGCTTCCTATGTTTTCCAAAACCAAAACTGGAGTAGTTGAAGTAGCCGTGCATCCGTTTATGTCTGTTACACTGATAGTATAAGCACCAATATTATTTAAAGTAATATTGGAAATACTTGGGTTTTGCATCGTTGAAGTAAATGAATTTGGTCCAGCCCAAAGATAACTCACACCACCAGACGAACTCAAATTAAGCGTTTGACCAATCACTAAGGGGGCATTACTTGAAGAAGTTGGCGATGGTCTTGAATAAATGGTTACGCTTGAAGTTGCCGTGGCACTACAACCATTTCCATCAGTTACAGTTAAGGTATAAGTACCACCGCCTGATAATGAAATATTGCTGATACTTGGCGTTTCAGAAGTTGAATTAAAGCCATTTGGTCCAGTCCAAGCAAAAATAACACCTCCACTTGCACTTAAATTAAGAATCGAACCTTCGCAAAGTGGAGAGTTTGAAACTACATTTGGAGATGGTAATGGGTTTATACTAACTGTTACATCAACAAAAGTGCTGTTGCAATTTGCTTCGCAGCGAACTTTGTATGTAGTATTTGCTGTAAGATTTGGTGTAACAAAAGGCGAACCAGTTCCTTGCAAAGTTGTACCTCCCGCATCATACCAATTTACAGTTCCAGATAAACAAGTAGCTGATAATGAGGTAGTTGTATTGCTACAAATCGCTGGATTTGATGTGCTAGTTGGGGCTGCAACGTTATTTATTGTTACCAAATTATCTACAAATAAACTCATACAAGCACCATCTTCACAACGGACTTTATAAGTTGTATTTGCCGTCAAATTTGGTGTTACAAAAGGCGAACCAGTTCCTTGTAAAGCCGTACCTCCTGCATCATACCAATTTACAGTTCCAGTTGCACAAGTTGCTGATAATGAGGTAGTTGTATTGCTGCAAATCGTTGGATTTGAAGTGCCAGTTGGACTTGGAAGTGGAGCAGCACCTACTAAAATATTATCCCATTTGGCCGTGCCATTATTGAAATTATATAGATGAATTTTTGTAACATAATTTACCGTATTTGAGCGAAATGGAAATGCTGTTGCTTGAAGGGTATTGTTTATATAAACATCAAAAGTATGGGTCGTAAAGTTAATGTTTTTGAGTTGAACAAAATACCAAGCATTTGGTGTGGCAGGAACGACTAAGGTATAAGACGATACAAACCTAATATTATTGCCTCCTTGCCAATATTGGAAAAACATATTATTGGTGGCTGAAATAGCATTATTACCGACAACCACATAATTTGTTGCCCCGGTACCTTGCGGATAAATATACCAACTCATTTCACTTGGTGTTGCACTTGGAATAGATGTAGATAAGCCCCCTAAGTGAGTGCTTACTCCACCCACTCCTTGCAAATGATATGTACCTTGTGCTGAGTTTGAATTTTCCACACTAAAAGTTTGAGAGCCACTTCCAACTGACCAAGTTGGTGTAAAACAACCATTTTCAAAACCATCAAAAAAAGTAGGTGTACATAATACATCTAAGGGCAAATTTGCTATCGAAATAGGTGGGATTTTCACCAAAGATGTAATTGTTTGACTATTTGATAGAGTAGAATTGCCATCTGCATCTAAAAGCATTTGAGCTTGTCCTACTGCAAAAGGAACTTGAACACTTAATGGAGCTGTAATAATAGTTACAGTGCTCGTTGCCACTCTATCACTCACACAAATAAAATCTACACATTCGGCATAATATGTTGTGTTTGCTGTTGGATTTTGAGCGAAAGGAGAACCTGTTCCGAGAGCAACTCCACCTGTCATTTGATTATACCAAGTTACAATTCCAGTTGCACAAGTGGCTGATAATGAGACACTTGCACCGCTACAAATGGCAGTTGAACTTACGGTTACGCCAGTTGCAATAAATGTATTTGATGGCGGACAAAAATTGAAAGTTGTCAAAGCAGGGTCGTGGTCAGAGATTTTTTCGGGGCGATTTGGGTCGCTTCTTAAAATTTCAGGAAAATCTGCATCTATTCTTGGGTATTCTAATTTGGCAAAATTATTTGTTAAATTACCTGAAATCATCACATGGTCTATGATTTGAGCCGTGCCATTGAAAGTATATGAATATGGATTTCCTGTAATTGCAGGCGAAACTAAATCTGGTGTTACCAAATCTATTCCATCGCCCGGCACAACCGTTTCGTTGTCAGGCGTAGGCGTTCCTTTTATCACATTTATCATATCCACAAAGCCATCATTGAATTGAAAAGCATTGAAATCGCCTAAAACAATAATTTTTTCATTTGGGTTATTTGTTTGTCTTGTTTGAATCAAATTTGCCAAATCTTCTGCTTGTTTTTGCCTTTTGCCACGTACTCTTTCACCGTCGGTTGTCCAGCCATTCGAGCCAGGAGTGGTTGCTTCCAAACTTAGCAATGAACGTAAGTGATTGACTATCACCGTAATAGTTACAGATTTTCCAGAAGGATGATTAACTGTTGCCGACAATCTCAATGGCGGACGGTCATTTAAAAGTCCGTCATCTACCATCGTTGGAGAAAATAAATGAGTATTTTTTAATTCTTGCACCACTTCATTGACTGTTATGCCTGTTTTTACCAAAAAGCCAACGTCAATGCCTCCTACGTCATTTCCTTCTACCAAATAGGCTTGGTATTGAGGGTCAGTTTGACTTGCTGCAATGGCATCAGCACTTATTTTTGCAGATAAATCTTGCAGGGTTGTTAAATTTTCCATTTCTACAACTGCCAAAATATCAGGCATTTTCAAGATATTTCTGATTGCCAACGATGCTTTATTTTTGCGATTGGCATAAGCAGTTGCTGTCAAAATTACCTCGCCCACAGCAGGGTCATCAACGGTATCAAAAAACCTTTCTAAATTATAAGAGGCGACAGTAAATTGTGTACTCAATTTATCAGCCACAGGAATCGCCGAACCACCTCCTGTAACCATAGGTGGAGAAGAAGCATCAGGCAAAATTGTATAATATCTCGTAGAATAATCAAGTGGACCCGTGATACCGCTCACCACCGCATCAATCGAAACATTTATTGCAATTGTACCAGTTTGAGAATCGCTGTCAATTCTTATCAATTCGGGGTTTCCGTCATATCTCGGAATCGGCGGAATCGAGCCACTCGGAACAGGGTTTGGGTCAATGACACCAGTTTCTCTGTAAGGTCGAGCATTGCCCGTAACAACGCCATAAAATACCCCAGTGCTTGTAGAAGTGGCATTTGCTTCACTTTTAAAACCTTCGGTAGGAGCAACAACTGTCAATGAAGCAACTGTAACTCTCATGCCCTCATATTTTTCGAGTTGATAAATTCCACCTGTTGAATTTGGCAAAGTTGTAGTTAAAGTAATAGGTGCAGGCAAAGGATTTCCTGTAGAAAGCAACAAAACTGTTGGTGAACTCAGCTCCGAAAGTGCAGGTTGATAAGGGTCGGTACTTGGCACAAATTCCACAACCGTAGCTGTAACTTGAACTTTATTGCCAATAGCTGCTGCAACAGGCGGAGCAGAACTCGTAAAAACAAAAATTCCTTCGGAGGTATTTGGGTCGGCATCTACTGTTGCGTCAGGTTCTTGCAAGAAAAAACCATTTGATTTTACTCCTGTTACAATACCCCTTGTAGAAAGGCTTTGTCCGACCAATGGAGAAGTATTTCCTGCCCCTTGAATGTTGTGAATAGGGGTAATCGCCACATCATCATTTGTTATTGTGCCAAGTCCTTGTGCATCTGTAACGGTTGCACCAACAACATTTGAAACATC
Organism: Emticicia sp.; assembly: GCA_031378345.1. Lineage (GTDB taxonomy): Bacteria > Bacteroidota > Bacteroidia > Cytophagales > Spirosomataceae > Emticicia. Next base: position 4,543 of record JANNDY010000071.1, read on the forward strand.
TACAAAAAAACTTTCGGTGGGTTCGATAGTAGCATCACCATTACAAACTGTCGTAAAACTATAAGTTGAACTGCCTTGCGGAATTGTTTGACCAGTCAACGATTTTGCAACATAATCATTATCGGCAGTTGTGGCAGTATTATTATTAGTTGTAATATCAAAAGTTACGCCACCAGCAGGTGCGGGAGTTGAAAGACTTACTGTGAAAATAAAATTTGTTGTTCCTGCATCGCCTTCGATTTGGGTTACGTCGTTGATGCTGAGATTTGGTGTTAGACTTTGAGCATCACTTGTTACTGCAATATCATCAATTCCTATCCATTCGTCATTACCAACGGCATTTGTTGTGATGACTCTAATTTCTACATTTGCTTGATTTTCACAAGCTACAGGCAAAGTGAATGAAATAGGTGTTATCAAAGTAGCAAGGCTTGGACCAGTAGAAGCATCGGCTATATAAGAGGCTGGTAAGTTTGTGAAATTTCCTGTACCGCCAATTCTATATTGAAATGCAATTGGTTGTATTGCGTTATCGGTAGTGCCATCAATATCTCTTAAATTACAACTAAACACAATATTTTGTCTGCCAGAAGAATTCAAATAAATTATGATATGAGGAGCATCGGCTGTACCCGAACCTTGTAGGGCAATCGTTGGGTCTGTAATTTGAAATTCGGCGACACCACCAGTCCCAAGTGTTGTGGCAGTCTGATTGGCTATAACATCTAAGTCATTTGCTACCCCGGATACACCTAAAAGAGTTCCGGGATTGATGCCAGTAGCAGTAGTTATGTCCTGTCCCAAAAAACCTCTGATACTTGGTATTCCGCTCCAATCGTCATTTGTAGTTATTAGTCCAGTATTAGCCCAATTTTGAGAAAAACTCCCAGAACTTAAATTGTGATAAGTTTGTCCATATCCTTGTAAAGTGCTGATTATTAATAAGATAAAAAATAAAAAAGTAGATTTGTTGTGATTTCTTAAAAGATTGTTTTGAAAAAAATACACACTTTTTAGCTGTTGAGAAGTAGAAGTTGAATCCATGACGATTAGCGTTTTTTTTAGTAAAAAAAATGATTTACAAGTTTTTGGAAAACTAATATAAATGTAAGGGATTGCAGAAATAATTAAAAATAAAAGATATTATTTTTGTGTGAAGAAAATCATCAAAAGTCCAAATGATTGAATAGCATTTGGACTTTTGATGGTGGTTTTTTGTAAAACTATTGCTCTGAAATAGCAATGATTGCTCCATTATTTGTATTTCCTGCAATTTTGTTATTGCCAAAAGAAATCACCGAACCTAAACCTACGGCTATTCCAGTAGTATTATCCAAAATACTGGTGTTTGAAAGCCTAACCGTAGAGGTAGCATTTGAAGAGTTAATTGCTGTCGTATTGAAACTCAAAGCTGAATTATTTAAACTTATAAGTCCAATTTTTGTAGCTGCTGGGGCAACATTTATGGCAGTACCTGTGCCAAGAATGTTACAATTATCAACTACCATTTTTGTTGAACCTGACGCTGTTGGCACAACATTTATGCCATTCAGTGTGCAGTAAGAAATAACAGTATTTTTTACTGAAACTACGCCATCAGTACTATTTTCAGCACTAATGCCGCTTTGTGTCACGCCAGTAATAGTGCAATTTTCTACTAATACGCTTTTTGAATCAAGAATTCTGATGCCACTCAAGCCAGTACCAGCACCATGTATAGATAGGTTTATTAACCTTACCTCAATATTTGCAGCATTAATTATAATTCCAGTTGTTCCTGAACTTAAAATTCCTGCCAAAGTGCCTTCTCCATTAATAGTGATAGATTTTGTAATAGTAACAGCACCAAAACCACCAGGATCCAACACCGAAATCTCGCCAGCGGCAGCAGTTTTTGAAATTGCTCCTGCAAAAGTCTTGCAAGGGGCAGTTCGGCTACAAGGATTTGCATCATCGCCCACGCCCGAAACCCATGTACGAGTAGCTTGTGCCTGAGTATTTTGTTGTAAAAAAACGACAAATAAAATTGCCAAAATTGATTTATATATATTTTTCATAAGTTTTTTTGTTTTTGAATGCTGTTAGCTAATAGCGATTTGTTTTTAGAAAAAAACACTTTGTGGTTTCTCGTAAAATATTGATAATGAGGTGTTTACTAAAAAATTATATGTTTTATCTAAAACGATAATTCTTAATTCTACATTCTTAATTCTACATTAATTCAAAACCTCCTAATTGCTCTTACTTTATTAGTCGTACTTTTCAAAACAGTCGTTGCTGCACCGCCAGAACTAAAATTAATTTGATAGGCACTATCAGCAATATTTCCTTGCGAAACACTCAATTCGGTCGAACTCCAATAATTCCCACTTAAAGTAATGCCAAGTGCAGCTTGGTTATCGAAAAGTAGTTTGAGTTCGTTTTTTGAGGGCAAATACCAATCTCCAAAACCAGTTGGTGCATCAACAAATTGGGATGCTAAAGATGCTGCAAAATTTCCATAACCTGAGCTTTGAACAATCCTTTCGGTATTCACTTCACCGCCATAAATGCCTTCACGAATAGCTTTTGTATTCGTTGAGCCATTATACCAGGGCGAAGAGGCACTTTGGTCTGTATTAGCAGCCACCAAACCATGCTGCCCTGTTTCATCAATCCAAAAAACTTTGCCGCCTTGTGCTGCTTGCCCAACGGTATAGGTTATTGCCGAAACGGTGGCAGTTTGAAACATCGCCAACCACGCAGAGCCATTATAAGAATAGGGTCCTGATGGCGAGCAGGTGGTGCAGTAAACTTGCAAACCTTCTGAAAGTGGAATGATATTTCGCTGCAAAAGTGTCATTCGGGGCAGTAAAGCACCTTTGGTTGTACTTTTGGCATCAACAATAGCAGTTGCACTGTTGGGGTCGAGGGTTACACTTTGGGCTAGGCAAAATTGATTAAGTCCCAGAAATGTAATAACCACCATAATTTTGAATAATTGTAGAAATTTCATTGGCAGTTTAAGATTAAATAGAGAATAGATTTCGGAATTAGTTAATTTGAACTTTTCTAAGCGAAAGTTAATTAAAAAAAAAATGAAACTTATTTTTTTTAATTAAAATATTAGGCGAGAAATGTTTTGTAATAAAAATGAAAATTTTGCGTGAATATAAAAAAAGCAAAAACCCTTCAAATCTTACGAAATGAAAGGTTTTTGAACCTCGGTCGGAAAGTGTTCCGATATAATCGGTTGCCATCAGTGTAATTGAATTGCCGAGAACCCGAACTTAAGCTATGCTAAGGTTTTAAAATAGTAATTTTTAAAGTATCAATTGGAGTACCATTGTTTTTGACAACATTTACAGCAACAGCGTATTTTTGCAGGCGGTCGGAGTAGGGGTAACCATAAACTGTCGCTTTGGATTCTTGAAAAATAATATTTTCAAATTCGCTATAAAAGGGTTTGTCAGGTTGTAGTTCAGTCAAAGCTAAAGTTTGAGTTTTGGCAAACCAATTCAAACTTGAATCGTCTTTAAAGAAGTTGCCAGTGGCAGGGTTTTTTACCCAACTTCCAACAAAACCATAAGCAAAACCTGTAGATAAATCTCCAATTAATCTTGCTTGCCCATCTGCTTTTTCTAAAGGAAATTTATCTGCAAAAAAGCCTTCCCAATTTCCACAAAAAACAACATTATTTGGGTCGGGGTGTCCTGAATATAGAAATGAACTAAGAAAAGTGCCTTTGTCAGAATCAGGAGAAATTTCAACAGTCAATGTGTCAGATGGTGTACTAAATACATTTGAAATTGTGTTTAATGCTGTGATTTTTCCACTCATACTAATGCCATTATTTTCATTGACAACGGCATCAAACTCATAAGTAAAAAGCCAATTTGTATTTTTATCAACCGAACGAGCATTTTGAAATTTGAGTTTTGTAGATTGATTTTTTGATTTAATATCCTGCACATATTCCCCAAAACTCTGCCAGTTTCCAATGCTTGGATAGGGGTATTGTGAGGGTCCAATTACTCGTACAGGCTTTCCTGTGGGCGTTCCATCATCGGTAATAATTGCCTTTGGGTTTTTCAAGCCAAGTTTTGTAATCACTTGATTATCAATAGGATAGCCCAATGATTGCTGTGAAATAGTATTAGCAAAACTCTCCATTTGCATCGGAATTCCAATAAAATCAATGCTTGTGATATCACCTTGGTCGCCATCGGTATTTATCATTGTAAGCTCAAATTTGTCCCAATGTGTTCTGTACCATTGGTCGTTTGTATCTACCGGCGAAGGTGTAGTGTTTAAATTTGGAGTTAATGTATTGTCCCATTTTTTGATGAAAGAAACATAAAAAACGCCCGAATTTACAAAGGAAACGTCAAGCCCAGCTTCACCAATAGCTTCAAGACTTTGCGAATGAAACTGCGTGAGTTGGCTTTGGTTGTTATTAAAAGTAATAGCATATTTATCGCCCGATGCTGGGCTAAATGGCGTAATGAATACCTCATTATTGGGTACGCCGCTTTGGTTTTCAAATTGTAGTTTGAGCATGGTTTTTGAGGTTGGTTTAAATATTAATTTTTAAGCCCGACGGGCTTTAACTTGAATAGCCATTAATGAAATTGATGGAAAAGTTGAATAAATCTTACTCGCAACCACGAAGTGGTTGAACTTACTTTTGAAGGTTTTGTTCAACCACTTCGTGGTTGGGGTGATTTATTGCAATTTAGCCCCCGAAATTCTTTCGGGGCTATTCAAGTTGAAGCCCGTCGGGCTTGGTTCTATCATGAGTAAATATTACCATTCCAAAAATTATTATCCAACGAAATCAAGCTCTTCGACTATTAAAAGTCAAACAGCTTGATAAAATTATCAACTCGTGAAATTCCCTAAAATCAAAACATCACCTGGCACATAAGTTTCTTGCAGATTGATGAAGTTTTTTGCAGGAAAAAGCAAGTTTTTTAAGGCAAAAACTGATACTGGATTAAAATCAATATTGAGTTTTGAGGTAACCTCGCCTGGAACTTGAGCTTTTAATTTGGTATTTATTTGAGCTTCGAGGTCATCGCAGCCACAAGGTCCACCACCAGAAGTACGAGCTTCAATATTTACAGATTGATTTGTCAAGGCAATTTCAATCTTTTGTTCTTGCCCTGTTCCAGTTACGCTTAATGGCAATTGTGCATTAATGTTTAATGTAAATGAAATTTGGAAAGCCCTATCACTTTCAGATGTACTACTTCCAAAAAGTGAAAAAATAGTCGTTTTAGTATGCTGATTTATTGAAGGGTTTTCTGGGCTACTAAATGAAAGGTCAATTTTTCCATCTGTTCTTGGTTTCATTAGCATGTTTGCAATAGAGAAATCGGCCTGTCCACCAGCCATTGAGTAAGATGTTTCAGTTATACTTGATTCTGTTGAAAACGAACCATTCAATGCACTTAAATCAACAGCTCCGGAAATTAAGCCCGAGGTAAATTTTGCTTGCCAAGCCTTATTGGTAGCTCCGGGGTCCACTCCAGACAATAGCCAACCACTTTTACTTATACTTTGTGCCAAAATATTTGCAAACCAAATTTTACTACTTACCATTAAACTACACTGAAAACCTTGTGGAATAGGTTCGGGAATGTTATTCAAAAATGTTTGACTGTAATTTAATAAATTACGATTATTTGTTTGAATAAATATTTGGAGAACAAGATTTCCTCCTGGAGTTTTGAGGGTTTTAAAACTAAACTGGTTTGGACGAAGGTCATCTAATGTTGAGTATTTCGACAAATCCAATGAATTTATGATGTATTTTACTTCATTTTGTGTAAAATAAGCAACCAAAGCCTTGTTGAATTCAACTTGTTCGACATCGTTCAACTGAATATTATTTGCCGTAAATGTTCCTTTTGACATATCAAGAATAACGCTATAAACTTTTCCACCACCATCGCTTTTTACTAAACCATCTGCCATGCTCAACGGAATGATGGCTTTTAGCGTCATATTTGTTACTGCAATCGTTGGATCACACTGCGGGGGATTCTCATGAAATTGCAAACATTTGGTCAATGTACCTTCTGGAATTTCCATTTCGAGTGAAACATTTAGCAGGTCATTTTCAAGAAAAGTCAATTTTGGAAGTCCATATTTCAAGTCAAAAGTTGAAGTTGCCGTGGCACCATCAATTGGGTGAGTAAGCACCACCGCATGAATTTTATTGGCAAAACTTCCATTATTTTTCAAATCTTCATATTGTGTTGCCAACGCATTATTAATTTGAGCAATTGTCATACTAAAAACAACGTCCCAACCATTAAGTCCAGAGCCTTGATTAAACATCGTTGTTACTAATTCTTGTTTTGAAGGTAAAATTACTCCCGAAGCAACACTTGGAGCAGCGATGGCATTCGTCACAGTAAATGATCGAACAGCTCGACGAATGGCAGAAGCCTGGTCAATGATTCGAGTGTCTAATACAAAAGTCAATTTTATATCAATAGTAGACCCCGAAAAAGCAATACCGACATTCGATTTTGTCTTTGGAAAACTTATTTGCCAAGTTGAAAAAGGCGTAATAGGGTTTACATCATCTGACCAAGAATTGCCATTATCAGTAAATTGCGGAGCATCTGTACCCACTGCATATTCATAAGTTCGGCTACGTGAAGGTGTATTAAAAGCCAAAGTATTTCGGTCAGTGTTTCGGTCAAAAAATGGTTGTCCTACACAATTGAGCGTAAGAAGATAGTTTCCAGTAGGATTTGCCAATGATTTGACTCCTTTTACACTCGCAACGACAGATTTTACTCGTGCTGTTACAAATTTTAAAAACAAATTATTGTCAGGCTGAATATGTATAGTTTTTGTATTTCCATTTATAAGGTCGCTCACCGCAACATCTGTCATTATAAAATCAATTGGTGTGGTTATCGAAGTCTGAATTTGTTGCAATTTCGATTTAGCATCAATTGTTTTACCAGCTTGCAATGAAAGTGCTTTTTTGAAACCTAACAAAGTAAAGTCCGTAATGGCGGTTGCTGGTTGAAGATATTGGTACTGCAATGCTTGGTCTTGCAAAGTAAATGCTTTTGACAACATTCCTGAGATTTGATTTCGTAAGAAATCGAGGGTTCCAGTAAGTCCAGCAAGGTCAATGGTTGAGAGGTCGAGGTTTTTAATAGACGCATTTTGAAGCGTTCCTTTCAAATCCTTTAGTCGTTCGGCTTGGGCATCATTGATGTCTTGCTGTCTTTGTTGTAAATAAATATCTCGTGAAAGTTGGTGAGCTTGTGCCTGAGCAGTAATCATGGCTTTTCCTCTCTGAACCAAGATTTTGAATGAAGAAATCAAAATACTTTTTGGACCATCAACAATATCGCCCGAAGGACCTCCATCAACAATTGTTTTAAGGTTTTCGGCGGCATCATCCCACGACAAATTATTTAAAATATCAAATCCACCCTTATCAAGGTCATCGAGGGTTTCGTTTGCATTTTGCATTTCTGCAATGCCAGGTTTGACCACAGTATTAATTGCTTTTCCTACGGCAGCCAACACTTTAAGTAGTTTTTTGATTTGACCAGCAATTTCTGCCAAAGAGCCAAGTGCTTTTAAGGCTTCGGCTGGCTCGGCAATTGAACCTCCAATTTCAAAAATTGTTCCTACAATATCAAGAGCAAACTTGATGGTATCAACTACTTGTTGGTCTTTTATAGCTTGTTTATAGTTGAGAATAGCAGTATTTACTTCCGACTGTTGGTCGTTCATTGATTTTTCTAAAATCCCAATTTGAGTATTTTGGATTTTCAATTCTGCTTGTTTTTGCGAGGTAATTGAGCTATAATAAAAATTCATTTGTTGCTGAAAATCAGCATTAGAATCAATGTATTTGCTGAGTAGTTTTCCCGAATCAATGATGTTTTGATTCAGGGTTTTTGCTGTGTCAATAATTAATTCTGATTGTTTTCTGGCTGTAATTTGAGCTTCGTAATCACGAATATTTATATTGACTTCACCAATAAAATCAAGGATTTTTGAAACAAATTTTTCATAATCTTTATAAGGCAAAATTGGTACAAAAGTCCCCAGAGAAGGATTTGAGATATAATTGCTTAAATCTAATGCCCTAAGTCTTAAATCAAGCACATCGGCATTTATACTGTTTTTTGGAAGAATTTCACCAATCCAATCTAAAGAATTTTTTATAAAATGCTGCAAAACATCGTCGGAATTTACTTGATTTCCATTAATTATTGACTCCGCAAAAGTGAAAGCAAAATTAAAGCTATTCATGATGCGATCAGTAGAAACCATTGCTGGAACATCACGTAAATCTGAGCTAATAAATATATCATCTCGCCCAATAGCTGCGTTAGGTTTTGACTCATATTTCAAGCCATCAAGAATAGTGAAATGCTGTGAATTGCTTTGATTTTTTACCAGCAAAGCACCATATATTTCTCTGAAATGAATTACCGCAGATTCAAAAGCCTTGTCGGTGATGCTTATTATTTTGGTTGAAATTTCGCTCTCAAAATCAGCATATTGCGACATTAATAGCACATCATTACCAGGTATAAAAACCTCAGTATCAACACTGAAATTCATAAGATTTGTTACCAAAGTCATCGAATTGACAATATCAGGGGCAACAAATTGTAGATTTCCTATATCAATTTTGGGTTTATAAACATTGATAGTCGGCGTTGAAATTGTTGAGTAAAACCCTGTAACATCTTGTTGTGGAAACTCACTTTCGAGATTCTGAATGCCATTCTGACGGAAATTTGGCTGAATAGCTGACTTGTATTTTTGAATAACTCCGCCTTTAAAAATGCGTTGCCAGAGAAATTTCCTGTTGAATTCTGCAAAAAGACCTAAGGTACTAACTTCAATTTTTATAGGAGTAATTTGTGTATAGTCGGTGTTTAGATTTCTAAGTGTAATTTTTGATGAACTCTCAAAAGGGGCAAAAATACTGTTATTATTGGCAAATATTGGTTCGTACCAATCCTTGTTTTTCAAGGCAGTAGCCAAAGTTGGGTCGTTGCTGAACGAAATGATAGAGCCATACTCTTTTACATAGCCGAAAGCCCCAGTATTTGCATCGGTTGTAAATAAAGAAAATGCCTCCGAACCATTGCCCGTCAGTATATTTTTACCTGTGGAATATGCCTTTTTTACATCTTCAAATTTTGATGAGGGCATGGCAAATACCTGAAAAATGGTATCTCCCATTGTCATTCTTGAGATAAAATGAGTTCCGTATTTGCTAAATACATTTAAGTAATTATTGGCACCATTCACATCAATATTGGTTGGACTAAATGAGCCATCAGGTTTTTTGCCATGTCTTAATTTTTTAATTTCGGCTAAAAAGTCAGCATTTACCCCTAATTTTGGGTCTGGTGTAAGCGGATTTGCTTGAACCAACAAACTTCCATCTAAGATAGGGTGTTTGGCTTGACCGACATTTCTTTGTAATTGTACAAGGGCAAAACGGTAATCTGTATTGCTTAGGTCAACGCCCAAAGTTTTGGACAACTGCTTAATGGCACTTGCTCGATTGGCATCATTTAATAACAAAAAACCTGCAGGAAGTTTAGCTGAGTGCGTGCCGTCTGTTGGGTCAAAATTAGAAATAGGAAAAAGAGTTGTAAGTAAATTTTCGGGCGTTTCGTGCAGCGAAATGTTTGGGTAAGACCAAGTTGCATTTACATCGGGTTCGAGTTCAACGTCAAATTCATTGAGCGGTTTTGTTGGAGCATAAAATACGCCCTCGTTTCCTGTTGAGCCTGACATCCAGCCATCATTATAACCATATAATAGGTTAGTGCTTGTACCAAGTTTTAATTTAGTTTCAATTTTCATGGTAATGTTAAGTTAAATAATAAGCAAATGTAGCCATATAGATATTCATTAAAACGAGTATAAATACGTGTTTTATGGTGTATTTTGAAACAAAAAAACCTTCAAATCTTATCGAAATGAAGGTTTTTTTGTAAAGTAATAGATGATTTTATACTTACGATTTGTTTAATTTTTGATAGCCAGAAACAGCAATTCCTCCACCATAAACTGCCATACTGACATTTTGAGTATAATACATAACTTTTGCCACAATTGGACCTGTAGGTGGTTTTGTCATTGAATAAGGAATCCAAGGTGTAATCATGCCACCTAAATTGAAAGCATAATCTGAGATTGATTCGACAATTAATCCTTTGTAGCTCGCATTGTTTTTATTGTAATGTATGTTGAATGCTGGAGGAACATTCCATATTACATTCAAGCCAAACTCCATCCAATTTAAAACTTTTACACTTTTTTCTCCATTAAAATAAATTGCTGCAATTCCTTTTGCCACACTTAAATATGTTAATGTAGTATTCATTATTTGATACCAAGCACCATCAGCTGTTCCCGGGAAATTTGGTGAAACATAAAATATATTAGCTATACAATTATATAAATTTGTTCTATTTTTTTCATCATTGTTCAATATTGGAATTATCCCTTTGATTAAGTTTCCAGTAGAATTTTTGTTATTTTTTATCAAAACAATTGTTGCTGGTATAGCTGCAAAACCTAATAAAGTTGTAAAAACATCACGAACTGTAATTGATGTAACCGCAGTATCTCTAACACTTCTTGAACTAATTACAGTCGAATACATTGACTGAAAATCTGCAAGCGTTGTAACTGTTTGTAGCCTTGTGGTCAATGGGTCGCCAACTATAAATGGGGCAGTTAGCTCCTCGATTTTATAGACAACTGTTGAGGAAATGGCACAAACCATACAAACGGCATCTTCAACATTGAAAACAAAGCCAGTATATTTATGATAAAGCCATGACAAAACAGGAAATTCTATGGGCTTCGACAAGGAATTCAAGGCATTTTGTAATTTATTTTTAAAAATATTGATAATTCCTATCAAAGTTCGTTTGACGATTTCTAAGGTTTGAATTGCCAAAATCCCCATGATTCTTTTCAAAATTTCGGTAAGTGTGAGGGTATGAAAAGGAACAATGACTTCGTTATAAAGTCTATCCTTTACAATTACAAAAGTGGCTAAATCAGATTCTATAATTGCCAAAATCGCATCAAAAATACTTTCATCTGGTGCAACAATTGGCAAATCTTTTGTACTTCCAAGCTCCAAATAATGGTTTTTGTAATGATGAGTGCCATAATTTGCTTGTGGCGTTGTAAAAGATTGGGGTTTTTGTTTGTTCGTTGTACTTGCCGTGTCTGAATAAATTGGCACAGCATTTAAATCAGTCCAAACAGCTATTTCTGCTTGTAAATGAGTGAATTTATCATTAATTATAGTTTCAAAAGTATTGATAAAATCAAGTGCTTGTTTTGAATGAAGTTTATAAACATTTCTCAAAACACCATGCGTTGCCATAATATCTTTCCAATTAAAAACAAAACCTACCCATTGCTTGAGTTTCTCCCAAGCTATTTCAATTTTATTAAAAAACCACTCAACCGCATGAGCAACCGCATGAACAGTATCCAATGCTATTCGATAAACTTTCTCGCCAACTTTTATCAAGAAACTAATCGCATTATTGACTTCATGAATCATAAAATCGCTTACATCAGTAAATGCATGTTTTAGCCATTTGAAAACATCTTCAGCAATTACATCTATTGCATTTGCTGGGTCAATGCTTGTCAAAACTGCATCACGTGTAGCCAAATTGTTTGTTCCGTTAAAAACATTGAGGGTTGTTTGCCCTTCATGGTATTGCCAATTGTTTTCCTGAAAGGACATTCCCCAAGTGGAGGTTGTCGTTTCTGAGACATTTCGGGCAGCAGTTGCGGGATTTTTGACTTTATTATATGCATTTTTGAAGTTTGTAATAGCTGTCATGAAATCAGCTTTTTGTTGCTCGGTTGGCGTTCTGGTAGTTATATTACTTTCAACGCCCAATTCATCATAAACTTTCTTTGCGGCAAATTCTGCCCACGAAGTTATGCTTGTGATTTTTTCTAAAATTGATGTAGTAGGTTTTACATCAATAAATACCCCTGAAGTTGGCTCAACAACCTTAAAGTGAACCGCACTAAGGCTATGGGTTTCCTGTACAATTGTAAGCGTACCAGTTTCATCAGTCATAAAAGTAGCATTGCTGTCCTTATCAATGGTTAGGTATTGATTATTGACATACATACTTGCATGGCTATCAGTAGTTATTTTTAGGCTAATTGGTTCAACAATGGGCAAATCGTTTTCGTCAGTGCATTGAATATGGGTCGTAAAAGACTCGAATTCAACTATTTTATTGACATCCGTAGTTTGTAAATAAATCTTTCGTTCTTGCCAAATTTTGGTAGCGGGGTCTTGTTTGAGTTTGATTAACCCTCGGTCTGTTGTGTTTGCAAAAATAACACTATGACCCGTAACTCGGTTGAGATAAGGGGCGATTTTTGTAGCATTTATAATAATTGGAATAGGAACAGACCATGCACTCGGGGTTTGTTCTTGTCCTTTGGGGCATTTTAGTCTGAAAACTTGACCTTGAAGATTTCTCCCCCAAAGTATAGTTTCGGTTGCAGTTGTATCTGCATAAAGCTCACTCACACCTACAAACAAATCATTTTCTATTATTGAAGTAGGGTTACCACTTGTCGAAGGTGCATAATAATAAATCTTTTTACCATTAACATTAACAACCCCATCACAAGCAATGAAAAGGCTGGTCGGACCTCCCAGTAGGTTTTTAATGACTGCAATAGCAGTCGGATTTCGATTTCCTATAACTTCTATTTCTGTTGGTACATAGGGGAGATCATTATTAGAATAAATTGGATTAAAATATACTTTATTTGAATCTGCACCTTCCTGAAGCGTATAAGTGCCATAACCGTAGCCAGTTGGCATACCCAAAATTGTATGTGAAGTAACATTATAATAGCTTGTGTCATAAGTTTGGAGTTTCCAAATGTCAGGTCCTGGTCTGTAATGGGGGTTGTTTGAAAAATAAACTCCCATTAAATCAATATGATATCTACTCAAAAGCCTATCTTGTGTTGAGTTATCTTTTAAAACATCAAAAACAACATACTTATCTATCAGATCATTTTGGTTGTTTTCAAAAGTAATGTAGGCATTTGTGATTACTCTTTTGGGGGTAATGTCATATTGTCCAAAATCCATTGGGTCCCAACTAATTGGTTGTTTCCAAGTAGCATCTGTCATTGGATTTTGCAAAGAAACACATAAATAGTCAGTATTATCAATAGTAATTACCAACACCAAGTCAATGAATCCAATATTAAAGCTTTGTGCAACATCAAAAGATTTGCAAAAATAAGTCTGTCCGCGGCCCTTATTTCTATAAATTTGAACAACTGAATCACTCAAATTGGTGGTTGTCCAACCAAGACTACTCCCTGGAGTTTCTTGCGAAACATAAAAAACACCATCATTGCCAATCGAAAAGAGTAAAGCGTGTCCATCGGAAGTTTGCAGGGCTTGCATTTTAGAGTTTGCCACTTTCACTTCGGCGTGTTTATGGTTTTTAATTAACTCAGATTTTGCTGTAAATTTTATCATAAAATGTAAAGTGAATAATAATGTGATGTAATAAAAAGCCTTTCAAATTGAAAAATAAGAAAGGCTTTTCTTTAAAATAAAACAAATACAACTCAATTACTACAACCACCAATTTCTGCCTTGAAACTTGAGCCTGGGTGAGAAACTACCCTAAAGCCCGGAGTCAAATTAATGGCATTTCCTGCTTTATACTGAATGATAGATGCTCCAGTTATATTATTTCTTGCATTGATTGTCTGTATTGCTTGTTTGGTTGCAGTTCCAACAGGATAATCGTTTGTTGGACTAACCAAATTATAAGTTACAGGATTAACTGTCAATGCAGCAAGATTATAATTTCCAGCAGCGGCGGGGTCGGTTGAAACCACTTTTATTCTGTAATTTTCTCCACCCATAGCCATTACTGGAATCGTGCAAAGTACAGTTCCTGCAACTGTTGTAGTTCCGATGATTTGTGGGACAGCAAAACTTCCATTAGCATCAGAAAGTAAAACATTGAAGATGTTTCCACCTGCAAAAACACCCGTTGTAGTGAAACTAACATTGACAGTAGTTCCTGCACAAAACGTTGTTCCTGCAAAAGTCGGAGTTGAAATTGTAGGGGCAGTTCCAACGATTGTAAAGGTTGTAACAACAGGTCCATAAGTTGTTCCGCCAGCACGATTATCTCCCATATAGCCTGTAACAGTCAAAGCGTAAGTTCCAGGAGCTAATACTTGACCATTGATACTTGGTCCTAAATTATCAAATAGGGCAAACGGCTCTACATTTTGAAGGATTGTATAGTTTAAACTTGGTCCTGTGATAGCCATATCTACACTTCCGATAGTTATGCTATTACAAATTGGCTTGACAATAATAGAGGTTGCCGTAGGTCTTTGAGCAATGTTCATTCCATTTGTCAAATTGAAAAGTGCCTGAGAAGGATTTCCTGCTTGAACATAAGTATAAGACATGATTTGGACACAAGGGTCAATGCCAACATTGACAATTACATTTGTTGTGGCAGTTGCGGTGCAAACTCCATTTATAACAGTTACAGTATAAATTCCTGCATTGATAACTTGTCCAGAAATAATCGTTGGATTTGCTATCGTACTTGAAAAACCATTTGGTCCTGCCCAACTATACGCACTTCCTAAAGAGGCACTTAATGCGATAGTTTGCCCAACCAAATATGGTCCAGTATTACTTGCCGTTGGTGCAGGTACAACGGTTACAGAAGTTGTTGCCGTTGCCGTACAACCACTTGCCGAACTTGCCGTAACAGTATAAACTGTAGTCGTTGAAGGACTAACCATAACAGTAGCACCACTTAATGCACCAGGATTCCAAACATAAGTATTTGCTACGCAAACAGCATTTATTTGTCCACGCACCTCTCCACCTGGGAATGTTGAATTATGAATATTAACATAAGTATTTCCTGCTAATAATGCTGCTGCATTAGTTGTTGTAAGAATACTACTATGAGTAAAGATGCCAGAAGTTGCTGAAGGAACTATAAAAGGAATAATTACAGGACCATTCACGCCTACTGCGGCATTATGAATATGTCCTGCCGAAGCATTTGCAGACAAACCATTGAAAGCAACACTCACATTTAATTGATTGGTAATAGTATTAAAAGTTCCAATCGCATTGCCAGTCGCTGTCGAAGCATTTGCTGGTACTTCTGATGCTCCAGATAGCGTTGCAGAAACTGACATCAAATTACAAGTAGCTGACAACGAAGCAGTTGCACCTGCACAAATTGTTTGGTCGGCATTTGCACCTACTATTGGCTTAGGATTAACCGTTACCTCAACAGACACAAAAGGACTCAAACAAGCACCACTTTCACAACGAACATTATAGGTTGTATTTG
The DNA here is from genome assembly GCA_031378345.1 of Emticicia sp. Classification (GTDB taxonomy): domain Bacteria; phylum Bacteroidota; class Bacteroidia; order Cytophagales; family Spirosomataceae; genus Emticicia. The sequence continues at coordinate 19,965 of JANNDY010000071.1, forward strand.
AAGATAAAGCTGGCGTTACAAAAGGTGAACCCACAAACGGAATAGCCACCGAACTTGCACTATACCAATTGACAGTGCCAGTACCACAAGTGGCTGATAATGAGGCAGTTGCACCTGAACAAATCGTAGGATTGGTTGTGCCAGTAGGGGCTGCAATATTTCCAATTGTTACTGAAACAGCCACAAAAGGACTTAAACAAGCACCGCTTTCACAACGAACATTATAAGTAGTATTTGCAGAAAGACTTGGCGTTACAAAAGGCGAACCCACAAACGGAATCGCCACTGAACTTGCACTATACCAATTGACAGTTCCTGCGGCACAAGTAGCTGATAATGAGGCAGTTGCACCTGAGCAAATCGTTGGGTTGTTTGTTCCAGTAGGGGCAGATGGAGTTCCAATTGTTACTGTAACTGGCACAAATGCACTCATACAAGCACCACTTTCGCAACGGACATTATAAGTAGTATTTGCAGAGAGACTTGGCGTTACAAAAGGCGAACCCACAAACGGAATAGCCACCGAACTTGCACTATACCAATTGACAGTACCAGTAGCACAAGTAGCTGATAATGAGGCAGTTGCACCTGAACAAATCGTAGGATTGTTTGTTCCTGATGGGGTTGTCAAAGGGCTTCCAACAGTTACTGTAACTTGTGTAAAAGGACTTAAACAAGCACCACTTTCACAACGAACATTATACATAGTATTTGCAGAAAGACTTGGTGTAACAAAAGGCGAACCCACAAACGGAATAGCCATCGAACTTGCACTATACCAATTGACAGTACCAGTGGCACAAGTAGCTGATAATGAGGCAGTTACACCTGAACAAATCGTAGGATTGTTTGTTCCTGATGGAGCTGTCAGAGGGCTGCCAACAGTTACTGTAACTTGTGTAAAAGGACTTAAACAAGCACCGCTTTCACAACGAACATTATACGTAGTATTTGCAGAAAGACTTGGCGTTACAAAAGGCGAACCCACAAACGGAATAGCCACCGAACTTGCATTATACCAGTTGACAGTACCAGTAGCACAAGTAGCTGATAATGAAGCAGTTGCTCCTGAACAAATCGTAGGATTGTTTGTGCCAGTAGGAGCTGTAATACTTCCAATTGTTACTGAAACAGCCACAAAAGGACTTAAACAAGCACCGCTTTCACAACGAACATTATAAGTTGTATTTGCAGAAAGACTTGGCGTTACAAAAGGCGAACCCACAAACGGTATAGCCACCGAACTTGCATTATACCAATTGACAGTACCAGTAGCACAAGTAGCTGATAATGAGGCAGTTGCACCACTACAAATAGTTGCATTTGCTGTGCCAGTAGGGGCAGTTGGGCTACTTATATTAAAAGTAGTGGCTGTCCTACACTCTGGGTAAGTCGGATTAGATACATAAAAATTAGTAGTTCCCGTTGTTGAAGTATTTGGAATGCCCGAACCTGCCAAACCTACTGGATTGAGAACTCTGCCCGTAAATATCGCATTACCGCCCGAAGCCGCCGTAAACCATTTTTGATCAATCCCAAAGCCAATAGCATCAGCGGCTAACGTTGAAGTAGCTTGTAATGTAAATGTTCCAGATTGAAAACGGCCAAAAGTACTCACTACCAATATATACGTTTGCCCTGCCGTGAGCGTTTGGGTGAGTTGTGAAGAAAACTGTAAAGGACCACTATCATCATCTCCCCGTAAAAAATTAGTGGCTGGACTATTTGGATTAAATGAGGTTTGATAGAGAGACAGATAAGTATCGTATTGGTCAGGTCCCGTTATTGCAGCTGCTGTTATCGTAAATGTTACTGCTGCACTACTCGGGGCTACAAAGGTAATAGTCTTATAAAAAACAAATTCTGCTTGAACATAAGTAGTTGTATTGTTCCCGCCTCCTCTTATATAGAAATTTCCTGGATTGATGATACTATTAACCGAGTTGGTTGCTGCTGCACCTTCCAAACCCTGTCCGCTTGGTACAGAAGCATTTTGGCATACACTATAGTCAGCTACAATTGGCGTAATGTTTGGATTGACTGTAACATTTACTGCCTGTGATGTGGCTGAACCTGGACAGTCATTAGGTGAAATCGTAAATAGATATTTGACCGTAATCGGTTCTGTGGTAGTATTGATAAGGGTCTCGCTTACATTGGCATTGCTTCCACTTCCGGCACCGTTGCTAATACCCGCCACCACTGGACGAGTCCAAGAGAAAGTTGTTCCACTGGTAATGGTAGTTGCGGTATAATTGAAAACTTGGTTTGAACAAGTAGTCGCAATGATTGGCGAGCTTAGATTAGGACCAGAGATAGGCGTAAAGTCTTCGGTAACGGTTCTATCATTGGTAGATATTCCCGTACTGGCATTTGCCCCTAAACCTCTACGAGCAAAGGCTTTGGCAATTGCACAGTGATAACGACCACCAAAAAGCATCACATCGGCTTGCAAAATAGCATCACGAGATTGTATAAAACTGGGGCTACATGGTTGCAAACGTAAGCCTTCGTTTACCAATTTCAAAGCAGCAATATTTCCCCTCATGTCGGTAATATTGGCAGGAACGGTATAAATATCACTCACAATTTGATTATCCTGAAAAATAATTTCCCACGTCATATCCCAGAGCATGGTTGCCCAAATAGAACCAATACCGTGGGGCTGAGAAAAAACAGCAGTATTTCCAACCCCAGCATAAGTAACAGTATTATTATAAGTAGCTTTATCATAAGAATAACGAAATGGGCGTATGCCTGCTCCTGTTATTGCTTGTCCTAAAACATACGTACCAATGCCACGGGGAATATTGGCACTTGCCAAGGAAGGAGTTAAAGAAGACCAATTAGTGGTCGTCATTAAAGCAACATAATCTGACCAGCCTTCCCCACCTTGTTCGGCATTTCGTAAACAATTCGAATTAGCTGGGCCGCCAGTAAGGCGAGTAGACCAACCATGCCCGTATTCATGGGCAATTATGCCATTATCAAAATCAGAATCTGGTTGATACAGTGGCGAGCCTGCATTACTCCAAATAAACATCTGCATACGACCATTACCACCATCTGCTGGGGTCGAAAAATTGGCATTATTTGTTCCGCTACCATCTTGGGCATCGGCAAAGACAAAATCATTATCTGCTCCGCCTCTTCCCATGTTATTTTTTTGAAAATTTCCGCTGGGTTCGTCAAAACCATAACGCCAAAGCACATCGTGCAAGACGTTATTCCAATAAAAAAGATTGGTAATTGCCGCATTCAAATTGGTAGCTGCCGAACCTGTTGTTTGTGAATACGTATAATTAAAATCCAAACTTGCCGAGCTTGGGCTTGAGCCTATCGTAGTTTCATTGTTATTGGCTATGTCGTCTTTCGCATCTACGTTATTGCCTTTGGTATTGGTATAAGCGGTCGTGCCATCAGAATGCCAGCCATTGGTTGCAAGATCGGGACCTGTTCCTGTTGGAGCAAAACGATTATAAGGGCTTGTCACAAGCGTGCGAGAACCAAAAGTAGGAGCTTCGAGTGGATAGTCAAAAACGTTATATTGATTCGGGGCAACTAACGAATTGTTTCTTGCTTCTAGCAGTGTATGTGCATGACCTTCGTGACTTTCAGAAATTCCGTCTTTGTTGGGTACACCAAAATCGCAATGAATGATGTCATCGTGTTCTTCCAAAATTTCTCCTGTATTGGCATCTACATGAATATTCCACTTGTTTTTACCATCTTTTGTCAGAAAATTAACGTTCCAAGTGAGGGCCACCTTGTTGGTACTTTTCCCATTTTCAAGTCCTTGATAGGGCAGCCAATAGAGTTTTACATTTACGGGTTCATCTGAAAGGTAATTATCCTGATATGAAGCCTTTGAGATTGAACCATCAACCAAACTAATAGAACTCAATATTTGAATTTCCTTTGATTTGCTGGGTGTTAGGTTTTTGAATTGAGCGGCTTTAATGAGAGCATCCACGGGTGTAACGCTTCTATTCAAGGAAGCATTTGGTAGTATTTCCGCTAAAAATGGCACAAATGTATTAGCCACATATTTCACTTCTCCGTTTTGAAGTGTAACGTTCAACATACCATTATACACCTCAACTGCCTTATAATTTTGGTTGAAATAAATATGATACCAACCAGTGGAAGGCGATAGATATGCACTGGAAACAGACATATCATTGATGTCAGCATTACTAAGTCTTTGCTTGACTGCGTTTTGAGTAAGGTAGGTTTTAGCAGTAGATACTTCGGTTTGGGCTTGTAGCGAAATAGACAAAAAAGCGAATAAAAAGACAAAAGCTATTTTTATAAATAGGCTTTGGTTTTTTTGAAGATTGCTTAGAGTAAGTAGATGTTTTTTCATGGGAGCTTTGAGTTTGTTTAGTTTTTTGATGAAAAATTGTACAAAAATTATATGAAAGTTTGACTTTTTTTCTTGAAGTAGAAATGGCAATAAATCGCAACACAAATGTATATTTTTTTTTAAAAATATTATAACTGGATTATAAATTTTTATTAAGTGGTAATTAAAAGTAAAAATGCCCCTTTTAAAGTAAAATTTTAAGCCTTTTCAGCAAAACACATGTCGGCGTGTTTCATTTTTTCAAAAAGAAATTGCTTTTTTCTTCTACTCATCAATATTGAATAATCAATAATTTGAATGGTAGAATCATTGAAGTTTTTAATAAAATTGAGATTTAGAAGAAATGACTTATTGGGACGTATAAAAAAATCTAATTTAGAGAACCTATCTGCAAGTTTTTTTAAAGTATAAGAAACAATAATTTTATCGCCATTTGCTAAGAAAATATGGGTATAATTAATGTCTGCATGTAAAAGTATTACTTCTGCGGGGTCTAATTTTTTTCTTCCTCCGACAGCA
>JANNDY010000041.1:0-2171 GCA_031378345.1 Emticicia sp.
ACGGACAGGGCTTGGCGAAGGTGGGGAAATAGAATTCCGTCCGCCCGGAACCGCTGCTGATTGAAAAACTGATGATGAAGATAACAACAAAAAGCCAAATAGAATTCCGTCAAGCTGGAACAAAAGCCACATAGAATTACAAAAAGTTCATTGTTATTCCGTCCGCCCCACTATTGCCAAACCCCTTGTTAGTGGCAGGTTTTCTTACTATTGTCGAATTGTTGAACTTGATTATTTAATAATGAGAAAATCCGCTAATGAGGTTATGTCAATAGCACAATGTCCACCGTATAATGGATGCCAATTTGTTTTAACTCCGTTTGAGTTGGCTATATTAGCAAGAGCTTCAGTACCTTCAAAATTGCCAAACTTATCATATAAGCCACAAGATAGATACAATTCAGGATAGTCAATATCGGCTTTCTTTATTAAATCAATAGGAGAAATCTTTTTCCATTCTTCCTCATTTGAAACGTATTTTTTAGCCATTAAGTATATTCCGAGTGCAACTTTGGGGTCTGCTCCTGTGCGTTTCATTGCTGCCTTTATTTCTTTGAAATCTGCAAACGGAGAGTCCAAATATACGCCTGCACATAATGATGCAACTCTCGAAAATAATTCAGGATGACTAAGTCCTAAGATTAAAACATTTAGTCCACCCATAGATTCACCAAGTAAAATTCTATTTTTAGGCTTACCTATTTTGGATTCTATAAATGGTAAATTAGATATAAAATCTTCCATTAAGCCACTCTCTGCTTTGGAGTTTTTAGGTGTAAGTAACCATTCAGGTCCATAGGAAATTAAAACTACCGTTGGTGGCTTTACTTTTGATTTTTGCCAATGCGACTGAATCAATGATGTAAAATAGGTGTCATCATTCCATATAGTGTTATCTAAATTTCTTCCGTGAAAATGGTAAATAATATCTTCATTAACTCCACTATTTGCTCTGTAAATTGAAAAACTCAAGTTTCCTTTTGTAAATGTCTCTGATTTAGATGTTATAAAACTTACCTTTTGAACTCCCCAAGGACTTGTCAATTTTCCCCACACCCAATAGATACTCAACGAAATGATTAGAATAATAAAAAATATTCTTACTTTTTTTATAGAAATAGTTATTGATTTCATAATTTATTAATTAGTAGTCATCTTTATAGTTTTTAACCACCTCTCAACCAAATTTTCCCAATCTGCAATGGGAAGTTTATTCCAATTTGGATTATCAAGTATAGTTCTATTCAAACCAAAGGCGTGTCCTCCTTCGGCATAAACGTGATATTCGGTGTGAACTTTCGCTTTTTTAAGTGCTATAAAATAGACTAATGAGTTTTCAATCGGGTCTATTGGGTCATTTCCTGCTTGCAAAATAAAAGTTGGCGGTGTATTACTGTCAACAGGAATTTTGCTATTAAGTTCATAAGCGTTGCTTGAGTGATTGGTCATATGTCCGGGGAAAAATACTATTCCAAAATCTGGTCGGCAATTTGCCTTATCCATTTCATCGGTAAGTGAATATGCTCGTTTCCTATAGTTTGTACTTACATCAGCAACTAAATGTCCGCCTGCTGAAAAACCCATAACTCCAATCTTTTTTGGGTCAATATTCCACTGTTTAGCTTTTGAACGAATCATACCCAATGCTCTTTGTGCGTCTTGTAATGCAAGTGGTTTAATTGGGTCTCTTTCACAATGAAAGTCTTTATAATAATGTGGTCCTGAATCAGGCACTCTGTATTTTAGTAGTATTCCTGTCACACCAATTGAAGCTAACCATTCACAAATTTCAGAACCTTCTAATTCAATAGCAACTTTAGTATATCCACCACCTGGGAATACAATTACAGCTGCACCTGTATTTCCTTTAGTTGGTGAAAATACTTTTATTGTTGGATTAGAAACATTCCTAACAATCCCATTGCTATCAGTTTCTACTCCTTTTATTAACTCAGCGTATGGAATTCCCTTTGTCCAAATAGGTATTTCATTACTAACTGTGAAAGGTTTTGTATTAACTAATTTCGCTTCGGTTTTTTGCGAAGTTTGTTTTTTTTCGTTACAAGAAATAAAACTGATTGCAGTTATAACAATAATCAGTTTAAAAAAAGTCAATTTTATTTTAAGTTGTTTCATTTTGTGCAGGGTGCTTGTTAAACTTGCCACTAACG
>JANNDY010000050.1:0-3552 GCA_031378345.1 Emticicia sp.
GTCTTCCATTGAGAATCGTAATAGACTATTACGTTGATAGGTTGTAGGTGTAGAAGTGGTAACACTAAGCCGAGCAATACTAATGAATCGAGGACTCTTTTATTTATTTTTCTTATTATTTCTCTCCTTCAAAGTCATTGTAGTGCAAATGCACAATGTATAATAGTTCTATGGAACAAATTGCATGAAGAACTAAAGATATTAAGTCCTGAACTTAACAGCAGGCAGTCCTTCATGGCGTTCATAGGGCGGGTGTTCACCTCTTCCCATCTCGAACAGAGCAGTTAAGCCCCGCACCGCCGATGGTACTGAGTTCATACTCGGGAGAGTAGGTAGATGCCAGAGTTTTATTAAACAAAAAAAGCAAGCCCTCAAAAGCTTGCTTTTTTGCGTTTAGACCCATTGGGCGGGTGTTCACCTCGACTACGCGTCCCGACTGTACGTCCCAGTTCCATCTTGAGCAGAGTAGTTAAGTCAGGGACGCTTAGTCGGGGACACCCAGTTCCGCACCGCCGATGGTACTGACAAAACGTTTGCCGGTTCATACTCGGGAGAGTAGGTAGATGCCAGGATTTTATTATCAAAAAGCAACCTCTAAAGGGTTGCTTTTTTGCGTTATAATAGTTTGAAAATTGCTTTTTAAATAATTATCTTTACTTTTACAAATAAAAATTCAAGCTCCATGACACAGATTGTATTAGAAATTGATGATGAGAAAGATACTCGCCTATTTTTAGATTTGGCGAAAAGGCTTAATGTGAGGTTTAAGTTTGATAATAATGCCGAACCCCAAGATATTATTGACGAAAACCAACGCCAAGGAAGAATGAAAATTTTTGAACAATTTAGAGGAAAGTTGAAAGAATATAAAGGTTATGAACCCTCTAAATCGGAATTTTACGAGCAATGAAAATTTTTGTTGACAGTAGCGTTCTGATAGAATTTGAAAATGGAAGACGATAAGAACTTTTTGATTCACTAAGAGGGTCCAACCATGATTTGTTTATCAATTGTATCGTTGTGAGTGAGTATATTTATCGTCTTTTAGGAATTTTAGCTGAGAAATCTCCGATGTCAGTTGCAGAAAGTGAAAAAATTGCTGAAACTCTTGATAAACACAACACCAATTTGCTACTTTCTACTTTTGAGTATCTCAATGTTTCAAAACTGGCAATGCTTAGTAGTATTGACTTAATGAAAACCTATAACCTTTTGCCCAATGATGCTCTTATTTTAGCTACTTGTAAACTTGAAAATATAGCTATTTTAGCTTCTTATGATACTGATTTTACTCAAGCCTGTCTAAATGAAGGAATAAAGTTAATTTCAAAAGTAGAAGATTTATAGATGATTTTCAAATTATTCTTACTAAAAAATGCTGCTTTTTTGCCGATACCAAATGGATAACCTATACCATGATTCCTTTGAAATCTACTTCTTTGATGAAAGTTTTTTATGAGCCTGTTTTGGCTTGATAACAGCATTTTTATGATCCAAGATTAACTTCTAATGTGCCTTTAAAACTTTCAGAATCATTTAATAAGCGATAATCTCTTAGATAATCAAAGAATTCGGGATAACTTGAAGGACTAAGGAAATGAAAAATATAGATTGTATTTACTTTATTTTGTTCAAGTTCTTTGTTTAAATCTGTGAAATGCTGTTTTGCGTATTTATATTTAGCTTTATTATCATCACTATTATCATCATCAGATTTAATTTCAACTACAATAATATAATTGGTGAGGTCTTTTTCAATTAAAATGAAGAAATCAGGGTTAAATTTATGTTGATTTGAATGTTTACCCGCACTTGTATAGGTAGTATATTCAATTTCGTAAAAACCTTGATTTTTAGATTTATACCACGCTTTTATTTTTTCTGAATTTTCTTTTTTACAAATAGCATCTACAAATTTTCTTTCAGGTTCAGAAGAAGTAAAAACAATATCGGTAGAAGTTTTAAAAAGATAGGAGTTTATTTCTTTTGTAGCCTTTTTAGGTAAAGTTTCATCAATAACAATTTCATTAAAAATAGAAAAACATTCCTCATTTTGGATTTCATTTTCCCACTCAGAAGTATAAAAAACACTACTATCTCGTCTTAGGTTACTTAACGATAAACTTTCTTGTTCTCGTTCAGTTGTTGAGATTTCAAAAGGTGTAGTTACTAACTTTTTAGGAATTAGGGTTTTTGGTTTTTTACGAAGTAATGTATTGAATGAATTAAAAACTGCTTGTCTGTTTCTTCTATCTAAATAATCTCCTTGAATTTCACGCTTCTGCATTGAATTTCTGATAATTCTTTCAAGTGTTTCTTTTGGTGGAAGATTATTTTTTGTGTACTCACCATCTTTAAGTTTTAAGGTGATACCTTCCCATTCTCTGATTCTAAATTCTTCATAGATTTTATTTACAATGTCAATGATTGCAAACATTTCTTTGTCAATCGTATAATATACTTCTTTTTGCTCATTTAGAGTATTTATAAAATCAGTTGCTGTTTTATATTGATTTACTTGTGAAGTCAGTTCAATAAAATCTTTAGTATAGTCAAATGATTTGGTTTCTTGGGTTGGAATTTCCTCAAAGGTTTTATCATAGCTGAAATTATGAAGATTGAAATGATATTTAGCACGTTCTTTTTCTTCCGAAAGTGAATTTGAAATGAGTTTCATTTCGATTTCTAACACTTCATCAACCAATTTTTTAATTTTTCCAGTCCAATTATCGTGATTAAAAACTGTTACCTGTGCCTGCGGATAAGCAATGGGTAAGCGTAAACCTCGACCAAGAACTTGGGCAATTAATAGTTTTGAGTTAAAGGCCCGTTCTTCCATCGGTACAATTTGAAAGACATTTTTTACGTCCCAACCTTCGGTAAGCATCGAAACCGAAACAATCCACTCAAAAGAACTTTCAGGTTTATCAACATTTGGAAGATAAAGACTTACGTTCTCAGGGTGTTTTGATGTAATAATCAAAACTTTATTCTGTTTTATTTCTTCGATTGGTGTTTTCTCTTTTTCTGATAAAAATTCACAAAGTGCTTCCGTTAGTTGTTTGGCAAGATTGATTTCTTGCGTAATTAAAATTGTTAGGGGTTTGACTAATCTATATTTATTCTTATTCTCTTGGTGATTTTGATAGATTTTCTGAAAACGCTCATTGCTTTCTTGGGTTTGTTCGTCTTTTGATACATAGAAAACGGTTTTGACAACTCGGTCTTCGATTGCTTGACGTAGAGAATACCGATAAATAACATCATTAAAATACTCATTTTCAATATATGCAGTTCCTGTAAAACCCATAATATATCGAAATTGAAAACTTTGGTACTGAGTTATTAATATATGTTAAACATTAAGGGTTTCATCATTAGGAGTTCTTCCAATGGATAAATCCTTTTGACAAGCCCTTGTTTCATCGCAGGAGAGACTTTCTTATATTTAGTTTCAAAGCGTTTTGCATCAGGATTAATAAGGATTTTAAATTTTTCGTTTTCTTTTGTAATATTATAAACAGCTTTTAAGAAAATTATATGAGCATCATG
>JANNDY010000114.1:0-8743 GCA_031378345.1 Emticicia sp.
TCAAGGCTTACAGCGACAAATTGAAGCACTCGAAAGTAAGGTTTTTAAACTTGATTCTGCAAATACCGTCCTTGATTCCTTACGTATCAAGAATATTTATGATAGTCCTAATAAGTCTAACGCTCAACATTTCGGGGAACTGTCAAAGCGATACGCTCACAAAAAACCAAACTGACAGCTTATTTAGTTGGATAGGTGCAATTAATACCGATTTGATAGACTATGATTTAGTGAAGCAAAAAAGTAGCTTACAGGGCGAACAAATCAGAGGTTTGGAAGCTATCAAGCAAAAGCAAAATCTACTTTCACAGCGAAAAGAATCAAAACTTGATTTATTTTCGTTACAAATAATTTCACTCCAAAGCAAAGTAATTACACTTCAAAGCAATCTTACAAGCACCAAACGAAAAGCGGTAAGGCGTGGCGTAATTAACTTTGCTTTAGGGTTTAGTACGGTATTTTTGACAGGCAAAATTTTAAACTTTTACTAATATGTTAGCAGAATTTTCAGACGGCATACGTACCCACGTTGCAAAAGTTCCAAATACCTATTTTTGTGAAGATAGGGGTTTTAGTTATTGCGTTTTGGGCAAACGCTACTTTTACTTTAATTACTTTAGGTACTTATGAAATCACTATTTTATTTAGGCTTATCGGTGTTTTTGGTTGCTTGCTTTGTTGATGTTAAGCCACAAGTAATATTGCCAATAGATACCACAGCCACAAAGAAAAAACCAAAAATTGTGCCTGTACCAATAGATACAAGCGGCAGCGGTGGTGGCGGTACTGGTGGGAGTTATAGGTTTGAGTTTAATCAGCCAAATTTAGGCAATGATACAGTACTGGTGCATTTAGTTTCTAATTCCAGAGTTTGCACACCTACACACCTAACAAGCGAAAATGCAGTTTCCTTATTGGAATATTCGCTTTATAAAGTTGATAGCGGAAACGAAACTTTGATTTGTTACGTAAAAGATGATTTTGGAGGGCATCATCCAAACTATTTTAACGAGCAACAAATGAGTATTGCAACGCAAGAAATGAGGGACAAAATAAATGTTCTGAAAGCAACATTTGTGCCTGTTTCGGGTTTTGGCAACTACGAAGACAAAGGAAACAACCACTTGCCACAATTCCACAAAACACTTAATGCAGGCGTTTATAAGTGGATAGTAGTAAACAATGGCAATACAAGCATGAATGTATTTGCAGGATACGCAAACAGCGAAACTGAAAACGTAACAATTAATGAGGTGTTAAGTGCTAATTCAACTCAAACTTATTATTTGAACATCGTACAAAATCAAGGCGTACCGTTCAAAATCAATTGTAATAATTATTAAAATATTTTTGGTTTATTTGGAATTATTGACAGCGAATTGCACTAAAAAAGCCACTTGTTTAAGTGGCTTTTTTGTTATCTTTGACCTTCACTAAACTATTTACATCAATGAAAAAAACATTTTTACTTTTGCTCTTATCAATTGGTTCTTTTGCTCAAATAAGCTACAAAACAAGTTATAAAACTATTTCGGGCAAAGTCTTAACCATTGGAGATACATTAAGTATTGGCATAGGTTCTAAAGCAAACAAAGAATTTGCCTTTATTTACCATCAAACGGCAAGCACAAAACTAAGTATTTTTGTAGATAAGGGTGAAGTTGGTTCTCAATACTCTTTTCAAAAAATAATCATTCAAGATTTTAAAGTAAAAGACAACAAAACGTATATTGTTTTCTACAAGTCGAAACTTGGAATAAAAATTATAGATATAGAACCAGCCATTGAAACAAAAGAATTGATAGTTAAATAACAAAAACGCCACTTGCATAAATACAAGTGGCGTTAAGTTTTTAATTTAAGTGTTCGGATTGTTGTTTTAAAATTTGTTGTTGTAAATGCCAATTAATTAGTTTTTGAAGTGTCAAATAGTCTTCAAAGTGTTGTCCACGTTCTCGGTCGTCTAATGAACCGCAAAGGTCGGAATACTGAAAAGCAATAAAAAATGACTCTAAAACTTGTGGCGTTTCTTTAGAAACTTCGATTGTTAGGTTTGCTTGCATTTTCTCACGATGTTTAAGCAATTTGAATTTAAAAGGCAAAATAAAAACGAGTGCCTTACTACTCGTTGCTTGTTGTCGTGAGAAACAACCCTACGCATTACTGCAATAGGACAAGGTAAGGCACTCGTTTAGAATATTTCTATACTATTGCTTTGCTATTTCAATTTCTCACGTTGTAATAAGCATTACAAAAGTAGTAAAGAATTTTATAAAGTCAAGTGGTTTTTTCTACGCTCCTAACATTAAATGTTTTGTTACTGGCATCAAACAGAATAATATTTGGTTCAAAGGTTGTTTGTTCCATGAGTTCGCTACAAGCAAAGTCAGAAAGAATAAAATTTCCATTATAATAAATTTCAAAACAAAAGTGTTCTGCATAGTCTTTTAGGGCCTTCAATATACTTTCTTCAATGGTTTCACCTCCAAAAGGCGAATATTCTTTCCAGCCGTCAGAAAAATAGCTAAAAAGTCTAATTACTTTATACTTATCAGTAGGGTAGGTTTCAATTACTTTTTTTAAAGTTATCATTTGCATTTTTGTTTAAATGTTTGCTTTCAGGAGCGAATGAATCTCGATATAAAACGGTCGTGTTTTTTAGCGATGGTTAATGAGTGCCGGAGTAAAACGTTTCGTTACCAGGTGCAGATTGCTGAGCTTTCAAACGCTTAGTAAATTCACGGTTTCGGCAAGCTCCTGAAAAATACCGTTTTTTTCCTGGCGTTACTCGACCACAGGAACAAACACAAAGTTTTGTATTGAAAATTGTTAAAGGTTCTTGTTTCGCAGCTGCATTCATTACAGCCTGAGCAATGACGGCAGAAACGCCTAAATGTACGCCATTTCCTACGGCTCTATATTTTGCGGTTTGCGTAAAATTTTCAAGTTCGGGGGTTTCGGTAAAACCCATTAACTCGCAAAACTCATTAAATCCTTTTCTTTCTTTTGCCTTACCGTGCGAAGCGGTAAGGCATTTTTCAGAAACTCCAGAAAACTTTGTTTTTTCGGGAAGTTCCAAAATAACACCTTCTAAACTACCAAATTGAAAACAACGATTTCGACTTTGTGAAAAACCTAAATCTTTAGGGCTTAGATTAAATCTTTGCACGTGGTAGCCGTTTATTTCAATGGACGGCACACGTGTAACATTTTCGAGTAAAAACCATTGTGGTTTGCACTCAATCACAACACGTTTAAATTCATTCAACATTTCCAAACTGTAACCGTTTGGATTTCGGTTTAAACCGCTAAAGCTCTGACACGGTGAGCCACCAATAATGCCACTAAAAATATTTTCAATTCCTTTAAAATCTCGAATATCTCCATTGAGTATTTTTTCGGGTGCAGATACCACGATAAAACCGTTATCCGTGAAACCTTTGTCTAACATTCCTATTCCGCTAAATATTGAAAGGATTAAATTATGATTCATTGCTTAATTTGTCTTAGTTTGTCAAAGTATTGACTTTGTATGTACGTTTAGTTCTATCAATGTCTCATTTATTAAAAACCCCAAAAACATAATGATTAAACCTTTCATTGAATGTTCTAATATGTATTCGAGCATTAACAATTCTTTCATCTAATGAATAATCGTCCAATTTAATTTCCAAGTCGTTTAATTTATTAATTGCCTTTAATGCTTGTTCTTTCTTCTCAAAGTCAAAAACTAAATCATATTTAACTTTAGATAAGGCATAACCCAAAATCATAGCTTCCTCTTTTGTGATTCTCATATTTTTTTTATTAAATATTATATAAATTGTCCCCTTGAGCAGACTTTAAAAATATTTTCTCTTTCGGTATAATCCCAAATCAAACCTTTGTCCACTTCAGAGGACACACAAGCTATGCAATGCCAAAAGGTATCTCTAACTAAAGGATAATAGAATTTTCTCATTTTATTCTCATTAATTTTCCTTTGACATAAGGTACAAGAATGTCTTTTCATTTTTCAAAAATCGTTTAAGCATGAAATTTTATTTGATTGCAAAGTTGGAGGGCTTCCAACTTTGCGGAGTTACGTAAATATTAATCGTTTTGGTTCGCTTTGCTCTCACAAATCAGATTAATATTTCGTAATCCTTTAAGGTTGGAAATTACTCAATTTCGCAATACTTTTCAATTTCGCTAAGTGCTTCAATTCCATTAATATCTTTAATTCGTTCTTTCATATCCTCATAGGATAGACGAAAAGGAGAATAAGGCAATGAACCGTTTTCTAATTTTTCAATTTGACGATTAACATCCATTGTAATTTCTTTTTTTTGTTCTTCAATTAATAAATCAATAATTTCTTCCTTAGTGGCATCATAAACAATTACATTGTCTATAATGCTACTAAATAGGCAATATTTGCCGTTTGGTTGTTTAATTATTTGCCTTGCCATATTTTAAGATATTGTCAGTTTAATTGTTTTGGTTTTTTAAATAAATAGTTATTTTGTTGCTCTAAATAATCATCTTGTATTTTTTCAACTACCCAGTAGGGATAGTCAGTTTTTCCGTTTTGCTTTTTTGCTTTCTTAAAGCACTTGATATGAGTTAAAATTTCACCTAAAATTTTAAGTTTCAAATGTTGCTTTGTGTGCAGTTCTAATTTAAGCATTATTTGAGTAGGTGTCAAAAATTGAGTATTGGCAGGTGCTTTGCTTTCTTCAAAAACAGGCTCAAAATATTGGTAAAACATTTCTTCTTCAATACGAACTACCCTGTAAGAATTAGTATCGAAATTCTCTAATTCGTGGGAATCATACCAATACTTTACACCATTTTTGAATAACATAAAAGCCTCAAACCAACATTTATCAATATCAACGGTTTCCAGTTTTTTGTAGTCAATACCTAAAACTTCAAAAGGAAAATATCTTCTATTTTTGCCTGTGTCGGCAAGAAACTCCCTTCCGTTGATACTACCACAAAAATTTGCTATTCGTGGAATATTCGTGTTAAATATTCCGTGTGGTAAGCGTTTAAGGTTGTGAGGTTGTGTAATAATGGTTTTCATTGTTTCACTATCTCGCTTTTGCAAATTGCGTAACTGGTCATCAATATTGTAAATAAAAATCCTCCCCAAATCAAGCCAAATGTCAATATTTGTAAGGTTTATGTTTCCCGACTTACCATAAGCAGTTAAAGACTTTGGTACAAGATTCATTAGCCAACTTGATTTTCTAAGTCCTTCTTCTCCTATCAAAACCATACACATTTGATTCTGACAGTCAAAATCTGACATTGAATTAGCTACACTTGCCGTAAACCAATTTCTAAGGAACTCGCAAAAAATAGTAGAAATATGTTTTTCTTTTCCGTTGTCCTGTAATAGTAAAGTGTCGGCAAGTCTATAAATTTCGAGGTCGTCCATTTGTTGCAAATTGTCATACTTCCACTTGTATTTTTTTTGTACTTCTTCAAAGTAGTTTCTAATAGGGTGGTAAGAGGGCGTAAAATTAGAATTTAGCACGGTCAATAAGTCTGATTTGCTTATACTTGATTCTCTTTCAAGTTCAACTTTTCTAATAATATTGTTGAACTCAAAATCCGTCATAAACTCAAAAGGTTTTTCTTTATCCGTGCTATATTCAATCATGTTATTTACTGTGTTTCTACGGAAAATAAAGCACGTATTTAGCCAATCTTCTAATTTTCTACGGTCGGGCTTTTTAGGTTTTGCCATTGTATAAAATCGTTAAAGTCTTTATGGTTAGGAAAAAGGGCAACGCTATTATTAATAAAATTTATATGCGTATGCAGTTTGGCAAGTTTGTTGAAAGTTGCTAAACCTCCTATGTCATTATCAAGGAAACTGTAAACCGTTTTATACTTTTTGTAATCAACTCTGTTTGCAATAGCAATAGTATTTAGCACAATGCAGTCAGCAAATGGAATAATTTGATTATTGTCTTTTAGGTACTGTATCCAACTCAAAAAGCTAAAAAATCCTTCAAACAAATACAGCGAACTACTAAAACCAACTTTTTGCAATGTACTTACTTCTTTTGAGCCTAAACAGCCTTTAAAACCGCTTGACTTGGTTTTATCTTGGTAGCGTAATTCGTAGCCGTCAGCATCATTTTTGAAACCAATAGCACGGTAAATTTGATTATTGGTTTTGTTCCTGTAAACAATTTCTTTGCAGTAGGTTTCTAAAACTACGGCAGAAATTCCACGACTTAACGCATAATCATAAAGATATACTTGTTTGTCTATCAAGGGCGAAAAGTCATTCATGGTAAGCAATTCAAGTACCTTTTGCTTTTCGTTGTGCTTTTGATATTTTGGAAGTTCGGCAAATGTTCCATCGAATTTTAATAAATAATCAACGGCAAGCGGAAAAGATAAATTTTCAAGTTTCATTATCAAATCTATTGCCGAACCCCCAAACATTCTTTCAGAACTTGAACTTTCTCCAAAATCTACAAATACATTTCGGGTAGTATCCACACTAAATGACGGTGTAGAATCATTCCTAAATGGCGAATTAAAAACCAACTCCGACCCCTTTATTGTCGGGTTGTTTATGCCCTTACTTGCCAAAATTGCACCCAACGGCACTCTTTTTGCGTTTGCTATTTCTTCTAATGATTTCATTGATATTTTCGTTTAGGGTTGTTATTATTGGCATAAGTTTCGTAATAATTTTCATTTTCCATCTTTCTGAAATCGGTTTCAATATCTTGGAAAACCAATTCAGTAAGGCAATCAATTAGGTAGCTAAATATCTTTCTCATGGTTTTAAAATGTTTTTTAGTTGGTTGTAAGTTTCTTTGTCCCTTTCAAGTATATGTAAATCCATTATTAGCGAAAATGCCATATATTGTTGCTCTTTCATTCGTAGCAGTCGGGTAAACATTTTTTGGTTTTCATCTTGTGTAATACTCACAAGTTTTGCCGTTTCTCGCATACCTTCCAATTCTTTCACCTTTCTATGAAGGTCGAGAAGTTCTTTTTGTTCTTCCGTTGTCATACTAATTGTAGGTGTTTATTTTCACTCATAAAATCAACTACTTGCATCATATATTTAACTTCACTTTTTTTAATGGTTTTTACTGCAATTGTAGCCAATGAAACGTCATTCATTAGTTCCTCAATAGATACACCCCAAAAAAGCGAATAAAATTTATAGTCCTGTATTTTTGGACTATCAAGGCGGTTGTAGAATGTTTTTAGTTCTACATCATTTTCTTGCAACCATGCCATGTTTGTTTTTTGTTGGAACGGTTGCGGTAATAGGTCATAAATTTTTCGTATCATTTTGGTTGTCTTTTTATAAGGTTTTCAAATGTTTTTTTTATTAATTCTAATAATTCCTCAATAATTAATTCTTCTCGGTTTCTTTCTAAAAACTTATATAGAGAAAGTTCAAAACTTGTTTCATCGTATCCTTTTATCTCTATTTCAATATCTGAATAATTGCATATTTCAAATATTTCTTTCAAGGCAGATTTAGATATTTTTTTACATTTCACCTTTAGAGAAATTGTAACAATGCCTTGTTCAATTTCATAACTGATAAAATAATTTGGTTTCAAGATTTTAGCAATTTCTTCGCCTAATTCTTCATTGATTGAATGTTTCATGTTTTTGTGAGTTTTACCGTTTAATAAATATTTTCAATACTTTGTAATTTCTTTACGTTTAATTGTAAATTTGTTACATTGTTTTGCAAATGTATGGAAACAATAACCAATAATGCAAATATTTTTAACAGATAATGCAAAAATAGATTCCCAAAAAACCATAAAACACTTATAGCCAATGAGTTACAATGCAAAAAAAAATAACGAAAGAATTATTGAAGAAATAAAAAAGAAGCGTTTTAGCTTAGAAGCGTTTGCGGAAATGCTTGGAACTACTCGACAAACTTTGAGTAATTATTTAAAGTCGGATATGCCACTTTCAACATTTATAAAGATATGCGAACTTTTGCAGTTAGAACCATCAACATTTTTTTTAGAAAACAGCGGTACAATACAAAATGCCATGAATAGTAAAAATGTAAATCAAACAAATGGAATTAATGACGTAGAAAATGCCCTATTGAAGCAAGAAAATTTACACTTAAAAGAAAAAATTGAATTACTTGAAAGGTTAGTAAACTCATATAAAAACACCTAAACAATGAAAAAATTGTTAATATTCTTGTTGCTCTCATTTTCGGGTTTTGCACAAGACGAAATCAAAAAGCCTGTAATTGATTTTTTTAGAATCATTTCAGCAACAACAAAAACCCTTGACGATTCGGCACTACATGGTATATTAATGGAAAATCATTCGTTTGTGAATGGTTTAAAAATGCAGTCGGTATATGATTATACCAAATATTTGATAGATGAATCTATCAATTTGACAATGTTAAGCCAAATTGACAGCTATTTAGAGGTACAGGGCTGGAAAGAACACGCTTACGTTGTTGTGTCGGGAACTGACAAATACAGGTACAAAAATAAGCAAATGAGTAGCAAGTTTGTAGCAAGTTTCTTGCTTGTTTATAATAGTCATTCAAAGAAATGGCTTATAAATCACATTCACGTTTCTAACGAAGAGGCTATTTTTTAAACTGTGTCAAGTGAAAATTTCACAAAAGTGTTAATTTTACTTTAAACATAGAATATTATGACTCACAATCAACCATTTGACTTTGCATCTTTTCAAGAAGAAGCAATAAAAGGCTTATATTCAG
>JANNDY010000121.1:0-110640 GCA_031378345.1 Emticicia sp.
CTGAATATAAGCCTTTTATTGCTTCTTCTTGAAAAGATGCAAAGTCAAATGGTTGATTGTGAGTCATAATATTCTATGTTTAAAGTAAAATTAACACTTTTGTGAAATTTTCACTTGACACAGTTTAAAAAATAGCCTCCACCAATATTTTATCTCCATCTTCCTGAAACCCAATGGTCGCCTCGTCGAGATGTTTTCCATTGCCCCGGTGCATAGGTACACCCACGATTTGGCTTTATCCAATAGCCATTATTATGATTATAAATTCTTGCATTTTTATTCCAAACCCAATTCCCATCTACCCAAATGTGGTCATTGCTCGGACGAAATGGTCTTATAGTTTCTATGTAAGTCGGTCTTACGGAAACATAAGCTGGTTTGCAGGCATTGAATAATGTGGTGAGTGCTATTAGACTGATTAGAAAAATGAGCTTTTTCATGCGGTTTTTATTTTTGTAAATTTTAATATTTTCATTTTTAATAATACTATAAAGGTAGGGCTATGTATTTCTATAAGTGTTACATGATTTTTGAAAAGAGTTTCATAATTCACAGATTTTACATTGCTCAAAGTATAAATAGGACTGATTACCCAAAGAAAAATTAGCATTTTTTCTTAACGAAGACGAGTAAAATATGAAACATTCCCTTCCATACTTACTTGTACTACAATTTTCTTGTTATCTTTTTTTAGTTCGACAAAATAATTATCAGCATCAGTAAACTCTTGATTGAAAAACATCATATTTGATTTAACATTTCCATTATCATCATATTCCAAAATGTCTCCTACATTATAGCTTTTGTAGTTTTCATTGATAAATTGTTGAGCATTGGCTGGTAAATCTGAAAATGTTTTGTTGGTAGTTGTTCCTACCAATTTCGAATCATAATCATAAAACGCTGTCAAAGTTTTTCCATCTTTCATAAAAGTCGCTTCGTCATAATGAGCAGTTCTTTCCCAATTTGGGTCGGCAATTGTGCCAAAATCCATTATTAATTGTTGTTTTGCTTGGATGCCTACTTCTTTTCCATTCAATTTTCTTAATTCCGACTTGGCTTCTTGCTTTTCTTTATTGAGTACAATTTCTTGTTTTTCGATGCGGGCAATATCTTTTTTGAGTGCGGCTTTTTCTGATTGAGCATTTATTACTGTTATTGAAACGAGTGTAATAAGTGCAAATACGATTGATTTTTTCATGTCTTAATATTTAATAAAATTGTTTAAATTACTAAACTCAAAGGTGAGGTTTTCAAGATGATAAAGCGTTACATAATTAAAGAAATGAATTACGTAATTCACACATTTTTTGACTATAGTAGTACCTTAAAAAAACAATGATCAGACATTCTGTGCCTGACCATTGGTGTACATATCAATTGCGGTAATTATACAAGTATGCCGTCGCCGATACCCAATATTTCTCGAGCTTTTTCTACTTCCGAATGTGTGCCGTGTGCGAGTAGCATAAACTTGCCTGCTTTGATTTCGGTTTCGTATTCTACAACACTATCTTCTGGAATTCCAAAACTAACAAGGGCAGCACCCAAAGCACTTATACTTCCCAACGCGACTGCTCCTTCTAATGCACCTACCAGTGCAGACACAAATGGACCTGCAATCAATAATTGCCCAACACCAGGAATAAAAAAGAAAGCTGAACCTAAAAACAAGCCCCAAATTCCGCCCCAAAATGATCCAGTACTGCCCCATTGCATCATTCTATCGCCCAAATTGTAGTAGCCAACTACATTCTCTTCGGTATGATAATCTTTTCCCACAATTGAAAGTTGTTTCATATTAAAGCCACTTTTTTGTAATTTACTGACCGCTTGTTCGGCTTGGTCGTGGTTGTCGTAAAGAGCAACCATTGATTTTTTATTTTCCATGATAAATGTGTGATTTGAGATTTTCTTTAATGATTTTCACGATGCAAAGTTGAGTGTTTCCGTCATTGAAGCGTTATGAAATTTTGCAAAATACTTACAACTTTCACACATTTTAGATGCTCAAACACATCCTGATGGTGGTATCTTTCCCTCCAAAAAACATATATCCTATGTTATCAAGCATGCCTTTGAATATGGTAGGGCAGGGGAATTCTTTTCTAAGTTCAGGATTACTCTTGAAAAAATTGAAGAGGAATATTCTTAAATCTGTCTTTTCGTTTTGTCAATGATTGACAAAAAATCGCCAAATTTCATTTTTAAATCTGGTGTTGTAAAAGCCGAAGAAGCACTTTTTTTGTTAGAATTATCAAAAACAGCAATCTCCAAATCGCCCATCGTTTCTTTAAAATAATTAATTGTCCATCGCTTACCCGCAATTTTATCATCAGCAAGTCCTTTGATAACGACGGGCTTTTGTGGTTTGAAATAATGCTTGTTAAAGTCTTTCAAACCTGAATAATCTAATAGGTCTATTTTTTGTTTTAAGTCCATATTTTTAAAGTATTCGTTGTGCTTTTTTTAGCGATGTTGATATATAAATGATTTATAATCAAATAGTTAAACACGGTGTAATTTAAGTATTCTTAGATTTTAAAACCTCAATCCGCATCGGCGGTCCGACCCCAACCCCCTTTCTCCACTGGAGAAAGGGGGCTTAAAGTCCTTTCCTGTGGAGAGGATTTAGGCGACCGACGCTCGGTGAGGTTCAATGTAAAAAAGACTTAAATTACATTGTATTAAGATGGATTCTTTCTCACCAAACAAAGGTGCATTCTTTAGAAAAAAAATGTGTTACAGAATTTTAAAGAATGTTTATATGATTCACACATTGTTCGTCGATTTGTCTATAATATCCGATATTGGAGGAAAATTTGAGAAAACTATGGCACAACTAATCCTTATCCGGCATGGACAATCTACCTATAATTTAGAAAATCGTTTTACAGGAAATCTTGACGTGCCACTCACACCTTTGGGCGAAGAAGAAGCCCGTTTGGCAGGTAAAAAGCTAATAGGTTTTAACTTCGAAATTGCCTATACTTCTATGCTCGTTCGGGCTTGGGAAACTTTGCGAATTATTTTGGAAGAACTAAAGCAAACCGATATTTCCATCATAAAAGATAAAGCTTTAGACGAACGAATGTACGGCAGTTTGCAAGGGCTAAACAAAGCCGAAACCGCCCTAAAATATGGTGATGAACAAGTAGAAATTTGGCGAAGAAGCTACGAAGTTCGTCCGCCCGATGGCGAAAGTTTACACGATACCTATAATAGAACCGTGCCATATTATCAATTAGAAATTGAGCCAAAATTAAGAGCAGGAGAAAACATTTTAATAGTCGCTCATGGCAATAGTTTGAGGGCTTTGAAAATGTATTTAGAGAATATTAGCCCTCAAGCAATTGTGCAAGTAAATATACCCACAGGTACGCCAAGGTTGTATATTTTTAATGATAATTTGAAAATTTTGAGCGTAAATTATTTGTAATTTTTGTTATTTGCTTCAAAACTTTTGCACTCAAAACTTGAAAATCAATCATTTAATGCTACCTTCATTAAATAAACACTACACTTATAAAGCCTATATCTCAAACGAATAAGAAAACGGCTGTTTCTGAAAACGGAAGCATGCCACAATACAGTTCCGATGGAGAGTGGGTAATCGCTACTATTCAAAATTCTCCCCAAGAAGTTGGTTTAATAAAGCCTGAAGATACAGCAATGCATCCTTTCACTGTAGTTGCAATTGGTGCTTCGGCGGGTGGACTGGAAGCGGTAACGCAGCTTTTGAAAAATCTTTCGCCTAATACGGGTATGGCGTATATTTATGTGCAGCACCTCAGCCCCGACCATAAAAGTTTACTCACACCGATATTGTCAAAAGTAACCGAAATGAAAGTGCAGGATATTGACGACATGGAGAAGATGAAGCCCGATAATGTCTATATTATTCCGTATGACAAAGAAATTGAGGTAATGGATGGGCATATACAACTACTGCCTCGCCTCAAAAACCGAACCTCCAACCTTTCTATTGATGTACTGTTTTCGTCATTAGCCGAAACCCACAAAGAAAATGTAATTGGCGTTGTGCTGTCGGGCAGTGCCAGTGATGGTACTCGTGGTTTGAAAGAAATAAAACTCGCAGGCGGACTCACTTTTGCACAAGATGATTCTGCCAAATTTAGTAGTATGCCACATTCTGCCATTAATGAAGGTGTAGTTGACTTTGTGCTTTCACCAATGGAAATTGCTAACGAATTGAATTGGATGAGCAAACACCCTTTGATAAAACGAAATGTAGTAAAACCTACACCCGAAGATGCCATTGAGAACAATGATCCTGACTTAATGACCATTCTGCAATTGTTACATAAACGCAAAAATGTTGATTTTAGTCATTATAAAATGAATACCATTAAGCGGCGAATGTTGCGAAGAATGATCATTCATAAAATAAAAACCATTGACCAATACGCTAAATTTCTCCTCCAAGAAAATAATGAAGTTGATATTCTTTACCAAGATTTGCTGATAAATGTGACCGAATTTTTTAGAGATACCGAAGCGTTTTTGCTACTGAAAAAAACAATTTTGCCTCGTTTACTCAAAACTAAAACGCAAGGCGATACTTTGCGTATTTGGGTGGCGGCTTGTGCCACAGGCGAAGAAGTTTATTCTATTGCCATGACTTTGCTCGAATTACAACAAAATAAAACAATCAATATCCCTTTTCAGATTTTTGCATCAGATCTTAGTGCCGAAGCAATAAGCATTGCCCGTAATGGCGAATATACGCTCAGTCAACTCAAAAATGTTTCTCCCAAACGGCTTCAACAGTTTTTCACGAAATCAAAAGATAAATATAGAATCTCTAAGTCGCTGCGAGATGTTTGTGTTTTTGCACAACATAATATTTTGAACGACCCGCCTTTTTCTCGCATGGATTTTATCAGTTGCCGTAATTTTTTGATTTATTTGGACACTTTGGCTCAGAAAAAAGCCATCAATACCTTTCATTATGCCCTCAATGATGGTGGTTATTTGATGCTTGGCAAATCTGAATCTATTGGTACATCTGCACAACTTTTTACGATTCTGAATAAAAAATTCAAGTTTTATACCCGTAAAAAGAATTCAGGTTCTGTCAGAAACCCTGATATAACCACTCGAATTTCATCAATAGGAATCTCTGAAAAAAATATCCCTGCAACTACTATTACTAAAAAAACGCCCATTTCGGCAAGTAGTAATCTTGGCAATGCTTTTGATGCGATACTGCTCGCCCAATATGTGCCAGCCAGCGTAATTATCAATTATGACTTGGAAATATTACAGTTTAAAGGTAATACCTCGCCCTATCTTCAAAACTCATCGGGCAAAGCCAGTTTTAATATTTTGAAAATGGCTCATCCCGAAATCACTTTTGAGCTACGAAATGCCATTCATCATGCCATAAAAACCAAACAAATTGTAAGGAAAATAGGCATTGAGCTAAATCGTGATGCCGCTAAAAATTTGGTGCAAATTGTAAATATAGAAGTTGCTCCGCTCAAAGTTGAAGGAGAAGAACCTTTATTGGTAGTTGTATTTACGGGGCAGAATATTGAATTGCCAGAGTATCCTTTTTCGGGAACAAAAAGCAATTCGGTTGCCAAAGACCGTAGAATCAAAAAATTGGAAGAGGAATTGGCTGCGGCTCGTGCCGATATGGGGTCAATTACACATGACCAAGAAGCCGCCAATGAGGAGTTGCAAAGTGCCAATGAAGAAATAATTTCGAGCAATGAAGAGCTGCAAAGTCTCAATGAAGAACTGGAAACATCGAAGGAAGAGATAGAATCAACCAATGAAGAACTGACCACAAGTAATCAAGAACTGCACGCAAGAATACAACAAATAGAAGAACTTTATGCCTATTACGAAGGCATTATTGCCACAGTGCATGAGCCTGTGTTGATATTGGATAAAAACATCAGAATTAAATCTGCCAATAAGTCATTCTGCAAAATGTTTCATGTCATTGAAGATGATATAATGGGCGTGTCGCTTTATAAATTGGGCAATAATCAATGGAATATTCCTCGTTTGCGTGAGCTTTTGGAAGATATTGTGCCAAAAAATGTCCGTTTTCATGATTTTGAAGTAGAACAAGTATTTCCAGTAATTGGGCAAAAAACCATGTTGCTCAATGCCCACCGTATTATTCAACAAAGCCAAAATGAAGAATTAATTGTACTTACTATCGCCGATATTACCGAGGTAAAAAGGCTGGCAATTGAATTACAGATTAAAGAAAATAAAGTATTGGAAGTACAACTTGAAGCTAAGAAAAAGGAAAATAAAACCATTGAAGATAGCAATAAACGCTACAACATGATGCTCATGCAATCGCCATTTGCTGTTGCTATATTTAAAGGTGAAAATATGATTATTGCATTTGCCAATGATAGTATAAAAAGCCTTTGGGGTAAAGGTGCGGATGTAGAAACCAAGCCTATTCTTCAAGTTTTGCCAGAACTTATTGAGCAACCATTTCCTGCATTACTCAAAGAAGTTTATAAAACAGGAATACCATTTTATGCCAACGAAACTTATGCTCCGCTACTTCGCAATGGTAAGGTTGAAGATGCTTATTTCAATTTTGTTTACCAGCCTTATTATGAAGTTGATGATACTATTTCTGGAGTAACTGTGATGGCATTTGATGTAACTGCTCATGTAAACACTAAAAATGACTTGATAATTGCAAAAAACAACGCCGAACTAAAAACTCAAATTGCCGAAGATGCCGTAAAAGCCAAGCAAGATTTTTTGTCGAATATGAGCCACGAAATCCGAACACCGATGAATGCCATTGTTGGGTTTACGAATGTGATTTTGAAAACAGATTTAGATCAAAGTCAGAGAAAATACGTCGATGCGATTAAAGTGTCGGGCGATGCTCTGGTGATTTTGATAAATGATATTCTTGACCTTGCCAAAGTAGATGCAGGAAAAATGGTTTTTGAGCAAACGCCATTTAATTTGTCGGCATCAATTGATATTATGATTCAGTTGTTTGAAATAAAAATCAAAGAAAAGAATTTAGAATTTAGCACTGAATATGATGATAACATTCCTCAAATTCTCATTGGCGACCCGATGCGGTTGCGACAAATTATATTGAATTTGGTAAGTAATGCAGTAAAATTTACCGCCGAAGGGAAAATAACGATGAGCGTTCGCTTGCTGAATGATAATACAGAAAAAACAAGTATCGAATTTACCATAACTGACACTGGTATTGGTATTCCAGAAAATAAACTCGAAAATATTTTCAATAATTTTGAGCAAGCCTCCAAAGAAACAAGTGGTTCGTATGGCGGAACAGGCTTGGGACTTGCTATTGTAAAACAATTGGTGGAGCTACAAGGTGGCGAAATTTCGGTAAAAAGCGAAATTGGCAAAGGCTCAATATTTAGTTTTATTTTACGTTTTACTAAGGCGGAAGGGGAAGGGGAAGCGGAAGCGGAAGCGGAAGCGGAAGCGGAAGCGGAAGCGGAATTTAAAAATTTAAGGGTTTTAGTTGCCGAAGACATGGCACTCAACCAACTTTTAATCAAAATAATTTTAGCTGATTTTGATTTTGAAGTTGATATTGCCGAAAATGGAAAGATTGCCATTGAAAAGTTGCAAGCGAATGGTGAGCGAAGTCGAACCACGCTCGGCAACCGAAATGAGGTGGGTGTGCGTAGTCGAACCCCTTATGATATTATTCTGATGGATTTGCAAATGCCTGAAATGAATGGCTTTGAAGCTACGGCTTATATTCGTAAAGAAATGAATAGTAAAATTTCAATTATTGCCCTTACTGCCGACGTTACGACAGTGGATGTTGAGAAATGTTTGGCTGCGGGTATGAATGATTATATTTCTAAACCCATTGATGAAAAATTGCTTTATAGCAAAATTGTAAAGTGTTTGCGGGGGAGCTGAGTTGTTTTGGGAGTCCTATGAGACTATTTTGTAAAGTTTTTAAATTTATCTTTTTTGTAAATGTCATGCTGAAAGCATCTGTTAGTGTGTACAAATACTACGTTAACAGATGCTTTTAGCATGACATCTGAGAATAAAAAACATGACATTTAAGGTACTTTCAATAATTTTTCTATCCTTTCACAAATTTGCCAATTCCCATAGCCAACGAGCTTTTTTTTCGTTCAATGACGGAATTTGCATTACCATCAAATTAAAACCTCTTTTGCTCATTTGCCAATCAATGTGCATGGTGCTGACTTCGGCATCATAGATATATATTTTTTTGAAATGATGTCGGCTATTAATACCCGCCAAATGGCACACCTGTAATGATTTCTTTAAGGCTTCTAAGATATTTTCGTGCGTAACATCTTCTGCAAATGTCAAATGTCGTAGAGAATATTGACGTAAGGAATTATAAAAAGCTTCTTCAAACTCACTCAACGTAATTTGCTCTTCATTAGAAGTATAGCGAGTAATTTTAGTCGTTTTCATGATTTTATTGATTTGAGAAGTTGTTTAAGTTAATTTTTACTGATGAAAAGATTGAATTTTTGGCAAAATTTTTTCTGAAAAATATTGTCATTTAATGAATTAAATAAAGTTTTTTCAGTGAAAATTTCGTTAAAAAGGCTGCTTTACAAGCGTGAAAATTAACTTAAACAGCTTCTAAGTTCTTCAAATAATTCTCTTTGTTTTTCGGTCAATTTTTCAGGAATTTGTACTTGCAATTGGATATAAAAATCTCCAAAAGTGTCTTTTTTCTCATAAACTGGCATCCCTTTTCCTTTTAGGCGAATGGTTTTACCATTTTGAGTTCCTTCGGCAATTTTAACTTTTACTTGTCCCGATAAAGTATTAACTATGATTTCTCCACCCAACACAGCGGTATATAAATCAATGGCAAAAGTATGGTGCAAATCATCGCCTTTGCGAATAAATTGTGGGTGTGGTTTAATCTTAATTCTGACAAACAAGTCGCCACGATTTGCTTCACCACTTCCATTTGCACCTTTACTTTTTATACGCAACTGCTGGTCGGAATATGCTCCGGGTTTGGTAGTGATGCGAAGTTTTTCATGCTCAACCTGAATGATGCGATTTGTACCTTGAAAGGCTTCTTCCAGGGTAATTTCCATTTCAGTTTCATAATCACCACCTTTTCTATTTTGAGATTTTCCTGCACCACGCCCCGCATTTGATGCAAAAAATTGTTCAAATAAATCCGAAAAATCAGATGAACCTTCGCCGCCTCCATAATATTGCTGACCACCAAAACCTGCACCAGAAGTGCCACCAAAGGGGTTTTCACCTCTTTGATTACCAGCTTGTTGGTGTTGTTGCCAATTTTCGCCTAATTCATCATACTGTTTTCTTTTTTCAGGATTACTCAAAACACCATTGGCTTCATTGACGAGTTTAAACTTTTCCTCAGCTTCTTTATTGTCAGGATTTTTGTCAGGATGCAGTTTTACAGCCAAAGTTCGATAAGCCTTTTTGATTTCATCTTGCGTTGCTTTTTTATCAATGCCTAATATTTTATAATAGTCTTTGTAGTCCACGATATTGTTAGATTTTTTTCTCCAAAACTTCAATTTCTACTTTCTCTTTTTTGATACTTTGGCGAATTAAAGCAAAAAAGCCCATGTAAATATTAGCAACCCAAACCAACGAAAACCCTGCTATGATATAGCCTTTCCAGCCATTTATGAGTAAATGATAATCGGTAAAAAAAACAAAAACCGCTGCTACGTAGTGGCTAAAGCAATATTCACAAGTAAAAAGATAAAAAAACTTTCTTTCTAAAATACTATTCCCATTTTGACATTTTTTGGAGCAATATTCTCGTGGCTCTCTAAAAACCTCTTCTTGCGTAACCGTCCATGCTATGCAAGCAACAGGAATTGCCAATATAAAAAGCCAAATGATTTGCAAATAGATTTCCATAAGTTGGGGTTTGAGTAAATTCTTAGTTCGTTGAAAAACTTAGCTACACTGCCCCAAAATAACCCAAATTATTACAAAAACGATGATTGTTCCGAAACAACCTCCACCTAATTTTTTTGCTCCGTAACCTGCTATTAATCCTCTGAATATATTGTTCATAGTTTCTTTTGTTTTTGATAATTGGTTTGAGTTTTTAAGCGTGTCACGCCCGTTTGACTCCACGAGTATGCGTGCTACGCAGGGGCTATCTATGTTATTTTCACTTCATTTTCCAAAGGCAAACCTTTTTCAAAATCAGTAAAGTTTTTTATTGTCGTTTTTGCAATTTCATCTAATGCTTCTTTGGTAAAAAAACCTTGATGTGGCGTAATCAGCACATTATGAAAACTCATCAATCGTTCTATCAAATCATCTTGAATAATGCTTTCGGACAAATCTTTGAAGAACAAATTTTCTTCTTGTTCGTAAACATCAATGCCCAAATAGCCTAATTTCTTGCTTTTCAAAGCCTCAATTGCGTGAGAAGTTTTTATCAAAGCTCCTCTGCTTGTATTTATGAGCATTGCTCCAGCCTTCATTTTAGAAAAAGCAAGGCTATTAAAAAGGTGATGAGTTTCGGGTGTAAGCGGACAATGAATCGAAATAATATCGGAGCTGCTCAAAACTTCATCAAAAGGCTTATATTCAATACCTTTTTGCTTCAAATCTTCAGATTCTTTGATGTCAAAAGCCATGACTTTGCAGCCAAAACCTTGCATTATTTTACAAAAAACTTTACCTATTTTTCCTGTACCAATTACTCCAACTGTTTTGTTATAAAGATTGAAACCGAGCAATTTTTCGATAGAAAAATTGCCTTCGTTTACTCTATTATAGGCTTTGTGGGTTTTTCGGTTTAGGGTCAAAATAAGTGCTACGGCGTGTTCTGCCACTGCTTGAGGCGAGTATGCAGGCACTCGCATCACTTTTATATTATTTTCGGCTGCTGCTTCAATGTCCACATTATTAAAACCTGCACTACGCAAATCAATGAGTTTGATGCTATTCAATGCTAATTTTTCAATGGTGTTTCTATCAATTTTGTCATTGACAAAAACACAAACGGCATCAAATCCTGCTGTCAAATTAGTTGTTTCAGCATTCAAAGGAGCATCGAAATAGGTCAATTTATGTTTTCCCTCGATATTAAATTTGTCGAGATACTCACGGTCATAAGACTTTGTGCTAAAAACTGCGACTTTCATGGTTTGCTATGGTAATTAAGGATTTTTACAAAATTAAATGTGCCTACTGAATTTTGAAATGAGCATCAGCAACATGAAATATGACGAAAATCATGCTTCGTCTTTTGTAGTACGAACCAGCCCAATGCCAGCAACGAAAAATATGATTCCTATGATGGCGTACATCACCAGTGCTTTGGTATTATGCGTGCCACTTGAATTATTGACAAATATGGTGGCTGCGTAAATTAAACCGCCTATGCCGAGCAAAGTAAGCAAAGCACCAAAAATTCTTTTGATATTCATGATTTTTTGAGATTTAGGTTTTAATTTGAAGGTATTTAAAATTTAAAAAATTACTGATTCAATGTTTTTCTCTGCCTTACTTTTTGTCTTGATACAAAAAGTAACCGCTGCGGCGGACCGTAAAAAAATCAAGAAAATTTAAACTCGCTTTCGCTCGAACAGTAAATTTTCGGGCTTGGCTACTAAAAAAAAGTTTAAATAAGCTCTTTGATTAGACTCTAATATTCATTAAGGAATTTAAAATTCCAAAGGCTCTGAGAAGCCAAACGATAACGACTATTACAACTACTATGTTGAAGATTCTTTTGATTTTCCCATCCATTGGGATGTAATTATTGACAAGCCAAAGAATAATTCCTGCAATAATCAGTACGATTAAAATGTTGAATAAAGGCATATAATTGAGGGTTTAAATGTATATTCAAAGGTAATGTTCTTAGCTACCGAAAGTGTTATATAATTTTAGAGAAAGTTTATATTATTCACACTTTTTACTGATTCTAATATTTTTGGTGGTTTTTCGTGAATACCCTATTAAAATAGGGCGACCCTTGCTCGGTTCTGATATAATAATCGGACATTTTTTTCATGACATTTTAACGACTTAAGTCGTTTGTACTAAAAAATACAATCCTTTGATTATTTTAGACACCTATTTTAAAAGGTGAAACCCCAAAAACCTGAGAATTACACTTTTAAATACAAAAAATCCACTTGAAAATTTTCAAATGGATTTTTTGTTGAGCATTTATATTCCTTCTTAGTTTTTTCCAACTTTCTTATCTGGATTCAATAAATCGTAGAATTGATTAAGTTTTGGCATCAAAATAATACGTGTTCGGCGATTTGTCATTCGACCGTCAGGGGTATTATTGGTTGCTAAAAGATTGTATTCTCCTCTACCTGCTGCAATCAATTTATTTGGGTCAATATTGAAATTTTGTTGCATCACTCTTACTACCGAAGTGGCACGTTTTGCACTCAAATCCCAGTTGTCTTTGATACAATCGGTGTTTATGGCTACATTATCTGTATAGCCTTCTACCATCACTTCGAGCTCAGGTCTTGATTTGATAATTTGGGCAATTTTTTCTAATACAACATTTGCATTAGGCGAAATTTTAGAACTTCCACTACTGAAAAGCATCTTGTCAGACAAATTAATCATTACCACAGTTTTATCAACTTTTACCTCAATATCTTTGTCTTCTATGCCATTTCTCAGTACACTTGTAAGATTGACAGCTAAAGCCAAATTAATTGAGTCGGTTTTGGTACGGGCAGCTTGTAGCAAGTAAATGTATCGGTCTTTTTGCTCTAATTGAGATAAGGTTTTGTCAATATTCGCATTGGCTTCTTTCGACAAAACTGTAAGATTTCCTACTGCATCGAGTTGTTTGTTATTCAGATTTTTCGAGTCTGAAAGTTGCATTCTCAAGTCATTAATTTATTGCTCACGTTGCTGAACGATGCTGAAATTAGCATTTTTTTGCATTTCTGCATCCTGCAACGAGCGAGCTAAACGGTCTTTGTAATCTTGAAAATTATCGCCACATTTCACTAAATCTGTTTGAGATTGGTCGTACCGTAATTGTAGAGCAGTGTGCTTTTTTTGCGAAACACACGAAGCCATTGAGAGTCCTAAACATAGAACGAATAAAGATTTAAAAGGAGTTTTCATTATATTTTATTTGTTTAAATTATAAATATTGAATAAAGATTTATTACAATACAAAGGTGTGTGGATTATCAAAGCTATGTGTTACATGATTTCTAAGAATATTTATATGATTCACACATTAATTTGCAATGACGATTTACGACGGGGTCGCCCGTGCGATGAAGATTTACGAATGAGTTGTTCGAGCGATTGATTAGTTAATAGCCTTATAATCAGTGTTTTATGATTAAAAAAAACTTTGACATTTGACTACTAAACTAACTTCATGCTTGGTTTTTCTTGGCACTCATCACTATCACAATGCCACCAACGAGCAAGATTCCACCTACAATTGGCGACCATTGTACAGGGTGATTTTGTTCTTTATTAATTTTGATTGGTCCAATATCTACTACTTTTTCGGTAGTAACATAATTGAAACCTGTGTAAATCATCATAATTATTCCAAGTATGATAGTGATAAATCCGATGGTTCTGGTTTGCATAATTTTAGTGTTTAAGTGTTTGTTAAAAAAATCATTCTCCCTTATTTTCCTCCAAGTCATTATGGTTATCACCGCCAATGCTGTAATAATTGTTCTCCTCGTCTTCACTGCCAATTTCTTCTTGCTCATCATCTAATTCTGAACCTGGCACATCTAAATCATCTCCCGAAACATCATCATCAAAGTCTTTTTCGTTGCGAGTATGTACTTTTGCAACATCCATCTCTTCTTTCATTTTGGAAATATCTTCGGGGTCAATTTCCAAATCCTTGCGGAATTTGCTATAAATATCTTCACTGGCAGGGTAAATGGGGTATCCCGGAAAAGTGATTACTTCTTCTCTTTCAAGCTGCTTGCTGGAAGCGTATGTTTTTTTTATCTTTTTCATGAAACTTTGCTTTAAATTGAATGTAAATTGCTGGTTATCAATGATTTATAAAATAATCTCTCACATAAGCCTGTTGTTGATTTTCAGACATTTTATCGGTTCTTTTTACTTCGATTTTTATGTTATCAAAATGATGATCTGCCTTCAAAACATTGAAAAGTTCAACTTTGGCATCGGTTGGACCAAACAAAACAACCTCTTCGTAATTTTCGATCACATCACCCAATTCTTTATAATATGCTGCTTGAAGCTGTTGCTCTTTATTGTGCATTCTGTTCTCACCTTTCTCCATGCTCATCTCTCTTTCTTCGTGCGTAAATTTTGATTCAATGGTTCTTTTTTCAGTCGGATTTTCTGAAAATCCCATTAGATAAGCAATCGAATGATCCATCCAAATGCCGAGATATTTTACTTTTTTCATAATTTTTTGATTTTTTTGTTTGTAGTATTCAATAATTGAAATCTTTTCTTCAAGTGTAAAAAAAATCATATTTTCTTTATCTTAGATTCGTTTTCTTAATACTACAAAGTTCAGTTATTATGCTAATGTAAGTGTTACATAATATTGGTAATAAGTTATATCTTTCACACTTTTTTGGGCTAAAAAAAGCACCTTCATTTGAATATGAGTGTGCTTTTTGAAGAACTTAAAACCGTATATGATTTCTTGTTTTTACGTAGATTAGATAAGTAGTTTCTCAATCAAAAAAAACACTTAATTCATTGATTATCAATTCTTTGCCTTACTTTTTTTTGAAAAAAAGTAAAAAAAAACACGAATCTTACAATCACCTCCGCTTCGGCGGTCCGATTGAGAAATTTGGCAATTAAATCAAAAAGGCTTTTAAATTAAAAGAGCCAAATTTCACAAACGGCGTGTAATATTCATTTAAGGTACATTTTTACTTATGTGCTTATGCTTTTTGTAAAAATAACAATGTTTTTGCGTCGAACTTACGTTAATCTTGTTCCAGCATTGCTAACAAACCTTTCACTGCTTCGTGGTCGGTTTGTAATAATATTTGTTGTGCTGTCAGCATTGCTTTCTGTTCGTCAGTTAGCTCTTCAATGTTATTTCTGAGGGCATCGTCGTAGGTTTGTACCGCAACACTTTCGCCATATTCGCACGAATTCAAAATAGCCTTGCGGTCGTTGCCTGTGAGTGCAGCTTTCACTTCCATCCAAACCCTAAAAAACTTGCCTGTTATTTTAGTGCCGTCTTCTTCGGCAGTTCCACCTAATTTTATTATTTCATTTATCAATTCTGACTTACAATTTCTGCTTGTTCGCTGTAAGTCGGCAAAAAGATTTTTCAAATCTGATTCTTCGGTTTCCTCCGATGCGGTTTCATAGCCTGCAATTCTATCATTATTAATTACGATTAAGGTATTTAGTACCTCTATTTGTGTTTCAGTGTCCATTTTTATGTGTTTTAGATTTATGATGTAAAGTTGAGGATTCTCAGTGTGATAAGTGTTACATAAATTTGACAAGAAATTACATTATTCACACACTTTAAAATCAGTATTTTTTAATTAAGTGAAAAACAAGTTTGACCTTTTTAGGGTCACAACTAAATATCTGTTTTTGTCCCCCGAATGAAATTCGGGGCTATTCGAGTTAAACCACTTCATGGTTGTTTAAATACTTAATTAAACGACCACGAAGTGGTCAAACTTGAATAGCCCTGAATGAAATTCGGGGAGTAAAATAAGTAATTTGACTATGACCCAAAAGGGTCAAACTTGATTTTTCTTAGCTAAACGAAATTGATAAATGAATTTATTTTTCAAAAACTGTTGGTATTCTTATAAATTCATTGCCATACAAGGGGGTTGGAACAAGATGTGGCTTGTTTAATATGAAATGCTCGATGAGGGTATTAAATTGAGTACTTTGCTCCAAATTTGATAGATGCCCCGCATTTTCTATAAAATTTAAAATCGCATTCTTAATATTTTCATGTAAATATTTTGAATGAATAGGGGGCGTTACGGCATCTTCCTTACCACAAATAATTAAAGTTGGAATATTGATATTCTGTAGCAATGTACACGACTCGGCACGCTCAGCCAATGCCATTAATGCAAGAATAAAGGTGGCTTGTGGCGTAGAAAGCATCAGTTTTTTGATATTTTCGACCAATTTGGTAGAATTGTCTAAGGTATTTTTGCAAAAAACTTTTTTGGTAAATCCTTCAACAAACGCTTGTAATCCACCATTTTTTATAGCTTCAATGCTCTCCAAACGCATGGTTTTTGCTTCTTCGGAGTCGGCTTCGCATTTTGTATCGCTCAATATAATGGCATCAAATCGGTCGGGGTGATTGTGTACGGCATTTAGCAATACATAACCACCCATCGACAAGCCACACACAATTGCTTTTTCGATGTGCAACGCATCCATCAATTTTATGAGGTCTTCGGCATAGATGTTTATGCTATCTTTTACGATATTGGTTTCTGATTTGCCAAAACCACGAATATCAAAGGCAATTACCCGATGTGTTTTCTTGAAAAACTGCATTTGAGGCTTCCATGACGACTTATCGAAGGGAAATCCATGTATAAATATGATAGGAATTAAGCTTGTTCCCATGTCATCGTAATAGATTTTTAGTCCGTCTATTACGATAAATAAATCTTTTATTTTTTTCATAATTTTGCGTTGTTGGCTTTGATACACCATAATAATTCTAAGGTGAAAATTGCTGCTAATTTGTCTGATTCAACTTTTTTACTTGGTTTTCCTACTTCATCATACGAATCTTGCACTTTTGGCACAGAAAACATTTCTGTGATTGTCCAAGCTTTCATTTTCCAAAGTGTAAACTGCAAGGCAACAAGTGCTTCCGAGCCACCAAATGGCCCGGTAGAAACCGTAACAATTCCGACAGGTTTGTGTCGCCATTCTTGGTATAAAAGGTCAATTGCGTTTTTTAAACTGGCAGGATAGCTACCATTGTACTCGGGAGCAACGATGATAATGCCATCTGATGATTTTATTTTTTTTGCAAACTCCAAAACGTTTTTTGAAGGCTTTTTTTGAGCTTTCAGCGATTCTTCAAAAAGTGGGAAATTATATTTTTTTAAGTCCAAAATTTCGCTTGTAGCCAATTCATTTTCGGTCAAATAATTTTGAAAATACAAAGCAACTCGGTCGCTTTTTCGACCGTTTCTGATGCTTGACGAAATGATTGAAATATGGGGCATTATATTGATTGTTTAAGGGTTTTATACTTTCACAGTGCCGTAACTGCTATCTATCAAGTTTTTTCCTGTAACGGCGGAAGCTAATAGTTTGAAAAAATTAACCATTTTATTGCCATCTGCGTCCCAGTAGTGAGCCTTATTGGTGTGTACTTTAATCAGTGAAAGACTTGGATCTTCTTTTCCTTCTTTGAACCAAACTTTAACCAATGGCGACCAAAGCTCATCAACTTTGTAGGGGTTGATTACCACTTCGGCGTCACCGTTGAGTGTCAAATAAATGTTTTTGTCGGGATTTGAGAAAAATAATTGAACGTGCTTATATTGTTCAATTTCTCTATTTACATCACTATCAATGGCACTAAAAAACCAAATATTGCCTTCATAATCTACTTCTTGGGCGGTCATTGGTCGGCAAGTTGAGCCATCATCTGCTTTGAGGTTTGTTCCAAACAAGCAAATTTTAATTTCTTCAACTAAAGCTTTTAGTTTTTCGACTCCTTCTTTTCCTCTTAAATTGGTTGAGATTTCCATCGTATTTTTTAATTTATTATGAATGATTTTTAAAGAAAAAAAAATCGCTTTTACTTAAAAACTTGTAAAAGCGATCTGGAATATTCTCTATTAAACCTATGAAAAAAACTAAACCTATTAAAATTTATAACCTACCGAAACTTGCCCTGTTGAGTTTTTTCCACTTCCTAAAAATGGTCGAACATTGTCTTTTGACACATCAATAAATCCTTGGTTGTATCTTATTCCGAACATTAATTTGTCCATATTATAAACAAGTCCTGCTGTAAGTCCTGCATCAAATTTCTTGAAAGCATCAACAATAATTTTATTTTCATTATAGACCGTATAATCTGGCGATGAAATCAAAAAAGAAGCAAATGGACCAACTTGAATATCTATTGAACTCAGCTTAAAAACAATGGGCAAAAGCAAATTGATGTAATTCATGTTTAGCATGACTTTGTCATTAGAAGTTGGCTTAAAAGCAACTCCTTGTACCGAATAGCTCAATTCGGGTTGTAGCGACATGAACTCAGGCACAAGCGGAACAGTCGTAAAAACGCCTGCATGAAATCCAAAACGTTCTCTACGATTGGGTAAATTATCGAACGAAACATTACTTGCGTTCAAACCTGCACGGATTCCAAATTTTATTTGAGCTTCAGTAACAAAACTTGTGGACATCAAAAGCATTATAAATGCTATATTTTTATATCTATTTTTCATTTTTTTTAGTTTTAAAGAGGTTATGCCTCATTATTGTACAACTTCCTGTTCAGCTTCTGTTTTCATTTTTTTGTTAGCAT
The DNA here is from genome assembly GCA_031378345.1 of Emticicia sp. Lineage (GTDB taxonomy): Bacteria > Bacteroidota > Bacteroidia > Cytophagales > Spirosomataceae > Emticicia. The sequence goes on from JANNDY010000121.1 coordinate 18,533, forward strand.
AAATCGCAATTTCTACACGACGATTTTGCGAACGATTATATTCTGTATCATTGGAAACTTCTGGTTGGTCTTCGCCTTTTCCTTTTACAGAAATTCGACTACTACTAACACCCGAAGATTTAAGTTCAGAAGAAACGGCACTTGCTCGTTTTTTAGAAAGGCTATTATTGAAAGATTCAGAGCCAACATTGTCGGTATGCCCAACAATCATCAAATTTGTATCGGGGTATTGGTTCAAGGTTTCGGCAAATTTCCGTAAATCTTCCCTGTTATTACCTTTCAAATCTGATTTGCCAAAATCGAATAATAGTTGGCTATTAAATGTAAGTTTGATGCCTTCACCTACACGCTCAACGGTTGCGGTATTGCCCAAATCGTCTTGTATTTTTTTGGCTTGTTTGTCCATTTTATTGCCAATAACAGCTCCGATTGTTCCGCCAACCGCTGCCCCCAAAATAGCCCCAAGTGCTGTATTATTCTTTTTGTTTCCAATAATACCACCTACTACAGCACCCGAAGTGCCACCAATAACTGCACCTTTTTCGGTTTTGTTCATTGGTTTTTTAGGATTTGTTTGGCTTTGTGTTGTTTTGCATCCAGCGAATAATACACCGAATGTTATCAAAGAAAAAACTATTTTATTTATCATCTTATTGTTGTTTAATGTAAGTGTTGTGTGAATTTTTAATTTATAAATACCTGATAATCAGGATATTAATTCAGCATTTTTTTATTAAACTAATAAAATTATTAGTAATAAAATAACAATGACTGCCCCAACAGAAAGATATACGCCACCACTCAATTGTGCAAGATTTGTCTTTAGGGTGCGAACTTCTTTGCGTAACTGTTTCTTTTCGCTCGAAGTCATATTAGACTTATCCATGCCCTTGATTTCGTCTAATCGTGTAAGCAAAATTTTTGCTTCGGCAGATTCAACTTTTTTTGCTTTTTCCAATGACGCTTTATTGGTTTCTGCACTCAATTGTGCTGGAATAAATGATAACAAAAATGATAGTGTTAGCATGCAAAGAATATTTTTTTCCATTGTATTAATTTTTTTATTCCCGTAAATGACGGGGCATTGCAGAAGTATTTCCACTGTGCAAAGGTGAGAGCTTTACTGACAGGAAGTGTTACACAATTTGAAGAGAAGTTTATATGATTCACACATTTAGTGCTAAAGCACAGTGTAGAATGATGAGTGTAGAGTGTTGAATGAATTGGTTAGTGAGGTTGTACTCATAGTTTTTACCTCCCCCGCCGACGACTTCGTCAGTCAGGCTCCGTCCTTCATAGCTACTGTGCACCCACAAGTTGCGTAGTTTAGTTTCTCCCGCAGCGGCGTACCGTTCCTTTTTTCAAGGAGGAGTACCCAAGCAAAAATCATTTTTCTTGATTTTTACTTGGGGGAGGTGGTAAACAAGGGCATTAAAATGAGCAAAAAACTTATTCTATGCTGAAAAACCACCCCCGCCGACTGTCGTCAGGCGACCCCTCCTTGAAAAAGGGAGGGGAAATTATTATCCGTGTGTAACATGAGTTTTTAATTGTGCGAAGCACTACGCAGGAATATAAATATCAAACTGAGACCCTTTGTTTAGCTCACCAGTTGCAATGATAATACCATTGTGATTTTCTACTATTTTCTTCACGATGGCAAGCCCGATGCCTGTGCCTGCATAAACTTCTTTGCCATGCAGTTTTTGGAAAACCTCAAAAATACGTTCGCTGAAATGAGGTTCAAAGCCAATTCCATTATCTTTTACGGTGATATGACAATAATTTTTTTCGGGCGAAAGTTTATCAATATTTAATGTATTTCCTTTCACAATTCTACTTTTTACAATAATGTGAGAAGGAACGTTGGGTTTTGAGAATTTGAGGGCATTGCTTATCAAATTATACATCAATTGCCGAAACTGAAAGGCGATGATATTGGCTGAACATAATTCAATGGCTTCGATAGTGGCGTGTTTTTCATGAATTGTATCTCGTAGCTCATTTTTTACTTCATCAATTATGCTATTTAGGTTAGTTTTTTCAAAATTAAGTTCGGTGGTGCTAATGCGTGAAAAAGCCAATAAATCATCAATCAGTTGCTGCATTCTTCCTGCTGCTAATTGCATTCGTTGGAAATTATATTTTCCATTTTCGGAAAGGTTTTCAAATTCATTTTCGAGAATTATCGTTACAAAAGTTTGTATTTTGCGAAGTGGTTCTTGCAAATCATGGCTTGAAATATAGGTAAATGCCAGTAATTCTTTGTTGGCAATACTTAATTCTGCAGCACGTTTTTCTTTTTCCTCATTCTGAAAAGCCAATTCTTTGTTGGCGATGTCGAGCTCTGCGGCACGTTTTTCTTTCTCATCATTTTGGAAAACCAACTCTTTATTGGCAATGTCCAATTCAGCAGCTCGCTTCTCTTTTTCATCGTTCTGAAAGGCAAGCTCTTTGTTGGCTACGCCCAATTCTGCAGCTCTTTTTTCCTTTTCATTATTTTGAAAGGCCAATTCTTTGTTTGCAATACGCAAATCTTTTGCCCATTTTTGCTCAGTAACATCCCGTGCCGCTGCAAAAACACCAAGCACTTTTCCCATATCATCTTTATAGACAGATGCATTATACAATACATCTGTCAATTTTCCATTTTCATGTTTTATAGTCAATCCATAATCGGCCACAAAACCTTTTTCGAAAGCCTGCAAATAACCTTTTTGAGCTTTTTCAGGGGAGGTGAAATAATTGGAGAAATTGGTTCCTATTAATTTTTGTCTTGCAATACCTGTAACTTTTATGGATGCCTCGTTTACGTCTGTTATTTTTCCTTCGGCATTTATCGTAACAAGGGGGTCCATGCTTGATTCGATTAGGCTACGGGCATAATTGGAATTGATTAATTCTGAAGTTCGCTTCTCTTTTTCACTGTTCTGAAAAGCCAGTTCGATATTGGCAATACTCAATTCTGCGGCACGTTTTTCTTTCTCATCATTTTGGAAAACCAACTCTTTATTGGCAATGTCCAATTCTGCGGCACGTTTTTCTTTCTCATCATTTTGGAAAACCAACTCTTTATTGGCAATGTCCAATTCTTCGGCACGTTTTTCTTTTTCTGCGTTCTGAAAAGCCAACTCTTTGTTGGCAATGCTCAATTCTTCTGCACGTTTTTCTTTTTCTTGATTTTGAAACGCCAATTCTTTGTTGGCAATGATTAATTCTTCGGCACGTTTTTCTTTTTCTTCGTTCTGAAAAACAAGTTCTTTATTAGCAATAATTAATTCCTCAGCCCTTTTTTCTTTTTCTTGATTCTGAAAAACAAGTTCCTTATTAGCAATGCCCAACTCTTCGGCACGTTTCCCTTTTTCTTCTTTTTCAAAAGCAAGTTCTTTATGAGCAATAATCAACTCATTTTCATTCGATTTATTTATCTTTTCCATAGTTTTTTCTATTTACAGATGTTTCGCACTCTTTTTATTTTCCTCCGTTGCGGAAGAAATTTGCACTGCCTAACATTGAGTTAAATATCAGCAAGTAAGCACAAAATTTTCTCTGCTTGGTTCTGAAATATTCTCTTGAGAAATGAGTTCGACGGTATACTCAATTATTTTTCTGAGTTGTGAAAATTCCGCAGGTTTTCGCATAAAATATTTTGCACCGTTGAAATAAAGTTGATTGACAACTTCTTGCTCAAAAGAAGTAGAAAATATGATTACAGGAAGTAGTTTTAGATTTTTATCAAGTTTTATTTCTGATAAACATTCAAAACCATTTTTGCGAGGCATATTCAAGTCCAAAAATAGTACGTCAGGAAGCTGGGGGGCATTTTCTGTAAGATAAGCCATCAATTTTTCGCCATCTACGACCATTGCCAGTTCGGTAGGAATAGTTAGTGCATCTAATGCCATTTTAAAGAAAAAACGGTCATCTTTGTCATCATCAGCGAGCAAAATATTGAGGAGTTTTGTCATGCGTTTAGGATATATTTCAAGCCTTTGTTTGAAAATATATTTTCTGCTGCAATAGGAAGTGCATGCAAAATCACTTGTTTGAGTTGTGCAAAATCGCCGGGCTTGTGAACATAAACATTCCCTCCGATTCTGAATATTGAATTTATTTTCTCCTGCGAGTTTAATGTTGAAAGAATGACTACGGGCAAATCTTTCAGTTTTGCATTTGATTTTATTTCAGACAAACACTCGAGTCCGTTTTTGCGTGGCATATTGATGTCAAGAAAAAGTACGTGAGGCAATTTTTCTGCATTATCGTCCAGATAATTCATCAATTGCTCGCCATCATTTACAATTTTTAGCTGAGTAGCGAGTGGCAAAGCTTCCAAAGCCTGCTTAAAAAAATTGCAGTCGTCAAAATCGTCGTCTGCCAATAAGATATTTAGTTCTTTAAAGTTCATCGGATTTTAGTATTTAAAACTTAGGTTTTTAGACTTGAAGTGTTGGACCATTATGGTCAAAAGGAATGTATTTTTTTTCAATTACCTTCATAAGTGTTACTTCAATAAGGTCTTTGAGTTTTTCAAAACTATTAGGTTTACGAATAAAATCAGAAGCTCCAATGGTATAAAGTAGATTGATGATACTCTGCTCATAAGTATGGTCTTGGGTATAAGATGTAGAAAGCATGATAACTGGCATAGCTTTCAGTTTTGTATTTTCTCTTATCTCGGTCAAACATTCAAATCCTGTTTTTCGAGGCATACTTAGGTCAAGAAAAAGAACATCGGGCAGGTTTTCTGAGTTTTTAGCGAGATATTCCATGAGCTGTTCTCCATCATTTACAATTATGAGATTTGTAGCAATATCTATATCTTTTAATGCTTTCTGAAAGAAAAATCGGTCATCGGTATCATCATCGGAAAGCAAAATATTAAGTGTGGTTGGGTTTTTTTTATTTTTCATTGTGAATATTTTAATGAGTTCAACGTCTAATCAATCATTCTTCTTAATTGCGAAATCGCAATTTTTATTCCTGCCTTCACGGTTCCAAGTGGTATTTCAAATTTCTGAGATACTTCCTTCTGCGTATAACCTTTGTAATAAACCAAATCAATTAATTGTTTATGTTTTGGTGGTAGTCTTTCGATGACTTTTTGTAAGCCAATTCCATCATATTCAGCTTTGCATTGATACTGTTCATCAACTTGAGAGAGATAATCTTCCAATGCAACATTTTTGATAGCTTTTCGATATGCAGCCGAGCGAACTTTGTCAATAGCTAAATTTCGAGAAATATTTAGCATCCAAGTAAACAAACACCCCTTTGATGGATTATATCTATCAATATTGTTCCAAATTTTAATGAATGTGTCTTGCAACAAATCTGCCGCCGTATCTTTTGACTGTACCACTTTATACAAAATTTCATATAAAGTCCTCGAATAATTTTCGTACAATATCGAATATCCTTGATGACTTTTGTTTTTGAGTAAAGCCACTAACTCGACTTCGTTTATGTTAGTTTTGCGTGTCATTTTTATAGTTGTGTAAAAGTTTTACTGGAAATTGTACTTAGTCTTCGTAATTCGTCATTCCAAATTCGTAATTCGTAATTCGTAAATCGTAATTCGTACCTCGTCATTCTAACTCACATTCTTTCCATGTACCAATTCAGTTGTTTTTCTATTTTTTGGTATTTAAAAATGTTGTCAATGATTTTTTGTAAACGCATAAATGCCGTTTCGCTTTTTACTACATAATCTGCTGCATGGTGGTGCATGCAGTCTATAGCCACCTCAATTTTATCTTGTGAAGACAACATTATGACAGGAATATCGGACTTGTATGCCTTTATTTTATCTAATGTTTGTAGTCCGTTCATGGCGTTTTTATCAATGCCGTCCAAATGAAAATCTAAAATAACAATATCTGGATTGTGTGATAAATGCCCTACACAAAGTTCGCCAGTAGAATACGTTTCAATATCGAAATCGGCATGATGTAGAAAATCTATTTCTAATGATTTCAGAAAGAGGGCATCATCATCTACCAGAAAAAGTTTTATTTTGTTGTCGTTATTCATTATTTTGGATTATTAATCTTATTAAATTCTTCTTCTAATTCTTTACAGGCTTGTCCACAGGCATTTTCGAGTTGCACAACCAAGTCGTGAATCTTGTCTGTCATTTCGAGCGTACTTGCATATTCTTGGATTTTCTTTGCAACAATTTCAAAATCGGTACTCATGCCCATAATGGCAAAAGAGGGTAACATTTTATGCACAGCCGAATTGAGCATCACCCAATCTTTGTCCAACAAACTTTGTTTCATTGAGCTTATCAGCGGAGGTGTTTGTTCCAAATAAACCGAAATCATTTCCATCATCAATTTTGGGTTTGATTTTGTTCGTTGATTCAAATAGCTCAAGTTAGTCAATTTTATTTGTTCAATTTGAACTTCGATTGCTTCAGTAGCTACCAATAGAGGCGTTTTTTTTAATAAACCAACAATTTTGCTGTACAATATTTTTTCATCAACTGGCTTTGAAACATAATCATCCATGCCAACTTCTTTACATTTTGTTACATCAACGGTGGTTACATCTGCAGTCAAAGCAATAATCGGAATATCAGACTTCATTGTATTTCTGATATAATCGGTTGCTTCAAAACCATTCATTTCGGGCATTTGTAAATCCATCAGAATAATGTCATAAGGCTGGTTGCCGAGCGAAGCCGAGGCAAGCATTTCGACGGCTATTTTTCCATTATCGGCTATTTCACATTCAAAGCCAAAATCATCTAAAAGTGTTCGCATCAAAAGCTGGTTGAGAGCCATGTCTTCTGCAACCAATACTTTTATGTTTTTAATTTCCTTGTCCAATTCCATTATGTCTGTGGTTAATTCTGTTTCAGCTTTTGCTTTCTGAAAATCTAAAATAAAACTAAAACTCGAACCTTCGCCAACCTCACTTTTTACGATAATTGTGCCTCCCTGAGCTTCTACAAGCTGTTTTGCAATGGCAAGCCCCAAACCTGTGCCTCCATACAACCTTGTGGTTTCGCTTGTTTCTTGCTGGAAATTCTCGAAAATTGCTTCAATTTTTTCTTTCTTTATACCAATACCTGTATCTATTACTGCAAACTCAATGCTTATTTTTTGGTCATCTTCTTTTAGTAAATTTATGCTCAAAGTAATTGTTCCTTTATTTGTAAACTTGACAGCATTGCTCACTAAATTCAAAATTATTTGGTGCAAACGTACCGAATCACCCAATAAAACCTCTGGAATTTTGTTGTCATATTCTTTAATTAACCTCAGATTTTTCTCTTGAATTTTTGTTTCAAACAAATGAAGCATAGCCGAAATCGAGGCTTTGAGTTTGAAGGGTGTTTGTTCAAACAACATTTTTCCTGCATCTACTTTTGCCAAATCCAAGATATCGTTTATCAATACAATCATAGCATCGCCACTTAGTTTGATGGCATTGATATACTCTTTTTGCTTGGTTGATAAATCTGTTTTCAAAACCACTCTTGTAAAACCAATGATGGCATTCATTGGCGTACGAATTTCGTGGCTCATATTTGCCAAAAACTGCTGTTTAGATTTTACAGCATTTTCGGCAATCAAAGTGGCACTTTCGGCTTTAACTTTAGCTTCTTCGGCAACTATTGTAGCCAATTCGGCAAATAGTTTGGCTTCGTTCAATTCTCTTTCAATCTTTTTTCGCTCAGTAATATCTCGTGCTACTACAACTGCCCCAAGCACATTGCCTTTTTCATCTTTATAAACCGAGCCATTAAACAATACATCGGTTGGTTTATGGTCTTTTATTGTTAGGGGGAAATCAACCACAAAGCCTTTGGTAAAAACTTCTTGATAACCTTTTAGAGCCATTTCAGGCTCTGTAAAATAATCAATAAAATTTGTTCCTTTCAGTTCGTTGTGAGTTTTGCCTGTAATCTTTGAAAAAGCTTCATTGAGGTCAGTAATTATGCCTTCTGAGCTGATAGTAATTAAGGGGTCAAGACTCGCTTCAATAAGGCTACGGGAATATTCTGATAAAAGTTTTGCATTAGTTTCGATTACCTCCAAGTTTTTTTCTCGTAGCAAATCATTTACTTTCCTTAGCTGAAAAGTGCGTTCTTGCACATTTATTTCGAGTTCTTTAGATATATCTGCTTTGATTTTTTGATTTTGCAACAAAAAACCCAGCAAAGTGAAAAAGGATAAAATCAACAAAATGATTGCAATAAAAGCGATTTCAGAAGTCGTATTTGTTTGCTCGATTTCGGCTTTTCGTTCTTTGAGTAATCTAAATTCTTCTCTGTTGAATTGGGTAATTCGACTCCTAATTAAAGCGGTAAGTTCGATACTTTCGTTAACAAACTTTTTTCTGTTTGCTTCATTCAATGTATTATTCTTTTTTTGATTTATAATATTTTCTATGAAAACACCTCGAATTATGCCAGTTTTCATCATCGAATCTACCCTGATTTGTTGTTTTGGATTATCTTTTGTAAGGGTTTTTAAGTGAGCTATTTTTTTATCTATTGTTTTGGCTGAAAGAACTAATGATGTCAAAAAACCTTCGTTTCCAGTCAAAATATAGCCTCTTGCACCTGTTTCAATAGTAATAATATCTAAAAGCACTTCATTACTCTTGCGAAGCACTTCTTCTGTATGTTCTACCAAATCGCCCGCAGATTTTGCTTTTCTGGAATTATAATAAAAAAAAACCAATAAAGCGACAAGCGAAACAATGAGAAGAATATAGAAAATTCTGGATATTTTATGAAAAACAAATGTCATAATGAATCAAGTTTTTGGTTAGGCAATTTCTTCAATCGGGCTACGGCGTTTGTCTTTCAAAGCCTTGAAATGGGAGGGAGTAAGCCCTGTCATTTTTTTGAATTGCGTAGATAAATGAGCTACGCTGCTATAATTCATCTTGTTGGCAATTTCTGTAACATTCAATTCGCCATAAATTATCAATTCTTTAATTCTTTCAATTTTATGAGAAATAATAAACTGCTCAATGGTTGTTCCTTGCACTTCCGAAAACAGATTTGCCAAATAAGTATAATCATGGTCTAATTTTTTGCTTATAAAATCCGAAAAATTTGTTTTGGGCAATTCTTCGGCATAATGCACCAATTCGACGATTACATTTTTTATTTTTTCAATCAAAATTGCTCGTTTATTGTCCATCAGTTCAAGTCCCGATTCTGATAAATCAGCTTTAAGTTTCTCTCGTTGCTCGTCCGAGATATTTTCCATGATTTCGACTACGCCCAAATCAACTACGATGAAGTGTAGTCCAAGATTTTTCAAGGCTTCTTTCACCAACATTTTGCAGCGAAGGCTCACCATGTATTTTATATATAGTTTCATTTAAAAGGGTTTTAGTAGTTATTGGAAATTGGTTATTGGATGATTGGTTTTCACAAATCACTGATTTATTTTGCCAAAAAGATGCAGTAATAATCCAAACAAATTTTAATGATTTAAAAATAAATTAGGCAAACCAATTAACCAATTTCCAGTTACCAATTTTCAGTTACTACTGGCAAGTAAAGGTGAGGTTATTTGAAGGGGAAAACTTATATAATTCTTAAAAATGTTTATATAATTCACACATTTTGTTGAGATTCTGTTAAAAGGGCTTGATAAAACTCTACCTTTCGATTCAAAAAGGTATTTTTTAAATAAAAGCTAAAAAAAATGAACAAAAAAGATAGATCGTCGATAGAACGTAGCAGCGAAATAAAAGAAGAAAAAAAAATGAATTATAAGAAATTTTGGGGCTGGGGATTTGGTCTAATTATTGCCCTGATGGGACTTGCTTATTTGGCTGGATACATTACTTTTGGTACAACTCCAGCCATCAAAGAGAGCGACAAAAAGGCATATTTTAGCAAAGATTCGCTTGCTTTTGCTACCGAAGCAAGGTTGGATAGTACGAAATAAAGTCAGTAATTAAGCAGAAATTGGCGAGATTTCATTCGGTAAGTGATGCTGAAAGCTGCCTAATTCTAAGCCATTTCTTTGATGTTGAGAAAGCAATTCGATGAATTCTTGATTTTGCAAAAGTTCATACTCTAATTTTCGACCATCAAAATATTTATGATTGATTCCATTTGGCGTTGATGCAATCTCAGTTTTGGTTGCACCAATGCTTAGGTGCATGATTTGCTCACAAATTTCATCATTAGCTTCATTTATCAATGGATATGCTGCCCTTAGGATATTCAAATCGGGATTTCCATATAAATTTATTAAAAAATAAGATGGAGATTTTACACTTTTCGAGGTCATTTTTTCTAAATATTGACTTACTTGTTTTTTGCTATTTGCTTTGAAAGCGTTTAATAAATATCTTTTTGGTAAAGAATGAATCCCTTCCAAAGCAATATCTGGAATGAGAGGTTCAAAATGTTTTATTACTTTAAAATGTTTGAGCAAACCACAACGCTGCGGACTTCGGATAGGAATATTATTGTCAATGGCAAGCTCCAAATAGATTTCAAAAAGGGTTTCGTCTAAATAAAAAAGATTGTGATGGCAACTTATGTGGTCTATCAAACGTGGTGCTAAAATCTCTCGCAGGTTATCAATTTGAGCTTGTAATTCGGCTTTTAAATCTACTTTGTTGGCAATCAATTCTCTAAATATTAGCTTTTTTAGATTTTTGAAAACCACTTTTTGGTTCACTATTTCTACAAAAGCAAGATTTGTAGCAATCAAAGGCTCATGAGAAGTTATGCTTAGATGCACACCGACACCAATTGCTGGATTTTTTTCAATTAGCTTATTTGTTTGTAATTTGAGTCTGTCGGCATTGATATTTGCAAAACTTGAAACGCAACTTACAATTCTTTTTTCAACCATATCAATCACCGCTTCATCAATATGATTGGCAAGACCGAAATCATCGGCAGTAATAATTAGTTTTTTAGACATGATTTTGCTTTATTTCTATAAAATTAACAAATAATTTTCATTTTTTTTAAATGAACAATTAAAGATGCTTTATTTCAAGTTTTGAAAACACTCCCATTTATCATTGATTTCTAAAATAATATTGATTTATTATTGAAATATTTATTAGCGTTTTGTCAAAAACAAACAAGCACTTATGAATTAACACAAGTGCTTGATAATCAGCTTATTACTTTCGTGATCCCTACAGGATTCGAACCTGTGACCTACTGATTAGAAATCAGTTGCTCTATCCAGCTGAGCTAAGGGACCATTTTTGGTTTTGCAAAGATAGGGGTTTTGATTCTAAAATTCAAAGAATAAATCTCTAAATTGAAAATATGATTTTGATTCTTGAAGTTTTACTGTGAAATTTGTTGTTTGATACAGGGAAACTGGTTACTGGAAATTGATCAACTTATTTCAGGAAAGAGTACAAAATAAACAAGCAACCAGTCACCAGTACCAAATAAACCAGTAACCAACAAATAATGTTATTCAATTCGCTCCAATTCATTTTCTTTTTTATAGTTGTTACCTTGGCGTATTATAGTTTGCCTCATCGTGGACGAATTTGGCTTTTGCTCTTGGCAAGTTGTTATTTTTATGCTGTTTTCAAGCCAATATATATTCTTATTCTTTTTGTAACAATCATCATAGATTATTTTGCAGGAATTTGGATTGCACAAGCAACTGGAAGTAAACGAAAATGGATTCTGGTTTTAAGTTTAGTTTCAAATATTGGTTTTCTGGCTTACTTCAAGTATTTCAATTTTTTCATTGAAAATCTTAATAGTACGCTCTTTCGCTTTGGTTCAAATACACATTTTGATATTCTCAATATTATTCTTCCAATCGGACTTTCGTTTCATACTTTTCAGGCGATGAGCTATACAATTGAGGTTTATCGAGGCAACCAAAAAGCCGAAAAAGATTTCTCGATTTATGCACTTTATGTCATGTTTTACCCCCAATTAGTTGCTGGTCCAATTGAGCGTCCTCAAAATTTACTTTGGCAATTTCACACTTATTTTAAGTATGATTTTGAGAATATTAAGGCTGGTTTGATGAGAATTTCTTGGGGAATGTTCAAAAAAGTAGTCATTGCCGACCGACTCGCAATGGTTGTTGATTTTTCTTATGATAATCCCCAGAACCACAATGGGCTTACACTTTTGGTAGCAACCTTGTTTTTTACCTTCCAAATTTACTGCGATTTTTCAGGATATTCCGATATTGCCATCGGAACTGCAAGAGTGATGGGTTTTAAGCTCATGGATAATTTCGACGCACCTTATTTTTCTACATCAATCAACGAATTTTGGCGACGTTGGCACATTTCGTTGTCGAGTTGGTTCAGAGATTATTTGTATATTCCGTTGGGTGGAAATAGGGTGGGGGAGTTTCGAAAATACTTCAATCTTTTCTTTGTCTTTATGATGAGCGGACTCTGGCACGGTGCAGCTTGGACATTCATTATTTGGGGAGCTTTGCACGGAATTTACTTGGTTTTTGCTCAAATACGAGATAAATATTTTAATTTTTCACTCTCAAAATTACCAACTATTAATAAATACATCAATCTTGCCATTACTTTTATCTTAGTAATGTTTACTTGGGTATTTTTTCGAGCAAAAGATTTGAGTAATGCAAAGCTTATTTTTCAGAAAATGTTCACCGTGTCAAGTTATAATTCTATAGCAACTCCTTTTTACTTTAATGAAATGATTTTTTGCTGGATTTTGATTTTAATTTTACTTTTGAAAGATAAGTTTCTTACAAATATTTCTACCCAAAATACACCCAGATTTTATATTTTATTTACACTGATGCTTGTTTTGTGCTATTTTTTAGGCGTTTTTACCTCAAATCAATTTATTTATTTTCAGTTTTAACCCCCCGCCCCTGAAGGGGAGCTAAGATTTATGAAGTATGTATTTTTGTTTTTCTTTGCTTTTTTATGGTATTTGGGCTTTTCAAAAGACCTTGCACATTGGCTTTTTGAGAAAAATATTGCCAAAGATGATTACCGTTATGGCGATTTGTATCGCTTGTCAAATTTGGCACAATTTAGAGTGCCAGTGGATAAATGTACTCCAACAAAAACGCATAAAAATCCAAATACTTCATTGTTTTTGATGGGCGATAGCTTTACCGAAAAAGAAAGAATAGACTCAAGTCATTTTGTTGCACAAAATTTCAAAAGATTTTTTATTGCCGATACAAATTTCATAAAATTAAACAAATCTCAAAGAAATATTTTAATCATCGAAACCGTAGAAAGACATTTCAGAGAACGATTTGTAAAGCCTTATGAAAACCTACAACTTATTGATAATCAGCAGTTTAATGAAAAAAAAGTTCAAAAAACTTTCTTGCAGGATGCACTTACTTACGAAGTCCCCTATAACACCGAACGCCATGAATCCCTTTTGTTTTCGTCAGATATTTTCTTAAAAATCAAAGAATGGAAAGCATGGTTAAACTGGAAATTATTTAATAGAATTGACAAAAAAGTTGTTTTATCCAAAGATAATGAGCATATTTTGTATTATTTAGATGCTCAGCCAAGTGGAATTACTTCGTGTTTTGATAATATTTCTGACAAAGAAATTCATAATTTAGTTCAAAATGTAAATACAACATATCAAACATATAGAAAATTGGGTTTTGACGAAGTTTATTTATCAATTATTCCAAACAAAACTTCCATTTTGGCATCAGATTTGGGTGAATATAACCAGTTGATAGAAAGGATTCAGCAAAATAAAAACCTAAAAATGCCTTATATTGATATTTATTCCAATTTTAAAAACTCAAAAGAGCAAAATTATGACTTCGGAGATACACATTGGAATTGTCGAGGCAAACAAATTTGGATTGATGAGGTAAATCATAAATTATAATTTTTTTTTAAACACTTCATTCACTAAATTTGTATTTTATTTAGAAAAGAAAAAATACCTACTTTTAAAAATTTACATAGGATATAATATGAAAAGAGCATTAGTATGTGGCGGAGGCGGTTTTATTGGAGGACATCTAATCAACCGTTTGAAAAGTGAAGGCTATTGGGTAAGAGGTGTGGATTTGAAATACAACGAATATGGCAATGGAAGTGCTGACGATTTTGTTATCGGCGATTTGACCGACCCAGTTATTTGTCGCAATGTTACCGAAGGAGGCTTCGACGAAGTTTATCAATTAGCTGCCGATATGGGCGGTGCAGGTTATATTTTTACAGGCGAAAATGATGCCGCTGTAATGCACAATTCGGCACTTTGTAACCTAAATATGCTTCATGCGGCACATTTGGCTGGCGTAAAGAAAATATTTTATTCGTCGTCGGCTTGTATGTACCCAGAGTACAACCAACTCGACCCAAATAATCCAAAATGTTCGGAAGAGTCGGCATATCCTGCTGCTCCTGATAGCGAATATGGTTGGGAAAAATTATTCAGCGAGCGTTTGTTTTTAGCTTATCAACGTAATTTAGGAATTACTGTAAAAGTAGCTCGTTTTCACAATATTTTCGGTCCACAAGGAACTTGGAGAGGTGGAAAAGAGAAAGCACCTGCTGCTATTTGTCGCAAAATAATTGATGCCGAAGATGGTGGAACTATCGAAATTTGGGGAGATGGACTTCAAACTCGCTCGTTTTTGTATGTAGACGAATGTTTGGAAGGTGTTCGTCGTTTGATGGAATCTGATTTTTCAGGACCAGTAAATATTGGTTCAGAAGAAATGATATCGATTAATGATTTTGCAAAAATGATTGCCGAAATTTCAGGAAAAGACATTACAATTAAAAATATCAAAGGACCGGAAGGCGTACGTGGAAGAAATTCTGACAATGCCATGATTCAAGAAAAATTAGGTTGGGCTCCTTCACATTCATTGAGAGAAGGCATCACCAAAACTTATCATTGGATTGCCGAACAGGCTGTCAAGGAAGTTGAAATGGCTTAGTTTCTAAAAGTAATTGCATAAAAAAAACGCTTATTCTTTTTTGGGAATAAGCGTTTTTTTGTTATTAAAATCAACCTTATTGCATTGCTCTAAAAGTAATTCCACTAAGGCTTATAAAGGAATTATTGCCACTAAGAATACTAACTTCTCCAGTTGGATATACATCAACCCTTGCAAAACCTCCACTATTCGCCACCACAAAAACTAATATTTCTGATGGACGATACCCTACTGGCAGTGTAAGCATAGGAGTGTTGAAAACGACACTTCCGTCTTTGATTAAACCCTTTAATTGTACCCTGTTTTCTTTGTCTTTATAATAACCTGCTACTGCATGTGGGCTTCCAAAATTTACCCAACTATTTTGCAAAGTAGGAGCAATGTAAACTTCATTATTGATTTTACCAGTGATATTTACATCGCCAGCTACATCTAATTTTGTGGTTGGTATAGTTGTTCCAATGCCTACATTTCCATCACCTCTTATGAAAAATAATGTGTTGCCATTAAACTCAGTAACGAGAAAGTTATCAATTGGAAGAGAAGATATTAAAGCAAATTTTTGCATGAAAAACGATGACCCGTCTGCATTTTCCATTCTAATTCGACCGTTGAAGCCATTTGCTGTTTGTCTTAATTTAATGTGTGAGTTATTATCAAAGCCGCCAGTATTATGGTTGATTACTACTTTTGATGTTGAGTTTGGGTCTATTATAATGCTGTTTTGCCCAAATGCAAAAACCGCAATAAATAAGAGTGGTAAAGATAAAATTATTTTTTTCATTTTTGTAGGCGTTATAAAGGTTGAGAATGGGTTAAGTTTTCTACAATAAAGTTATAAATAAATTTTCGTAAAACTTTAATTATCAATGATTTGTGCCAAAACATTGACAAAATAAAATAAAAAATGCTTCATCAATTCGCCAAAAAATAGCGATTGAGATGAAGCATTTTTTGAAGAAAACAAATTTTATTGCAAAGCTCTAAACGTAATTCCATCAAGGTTTAAGGAATAGTGAATTTTTTGGGGGTATTTCCATCATTATTTGCAATAGTTTGTTAATAATGGCAAAAAAATACCAATAGTTTTGATTATCGAAATAGATTTGCAAAGAAAAAAGGCAGTTTCACAAATAAACAATTTGTAAAACTACCTTTTTGCAACAAAACTAAAAATCGTTCTCTTGGCTGTAAAGATTTGATTAATGACCAAACATAAGAGTTAGATAAATACTAAATTGGAGAATGATAACCAAATGCAGAAACTTGTATATGAAATGCAAGATTTTGTTAACGAAGCAAAAAATGTTTCATATAATCGTCTTTGAAAGTGCGACTGAGAGGAATCTGATAGCCATTGATTGTTACTTCACGCTCATTAAATGACTCTATTTTATTGATATTTACAGCATAAGAGCGATGGATTCTGACCAACTGTTTCAATGGGAGGCGGTCTAAAACAAGCGTAATTGTTTCTCGAATGGCATATTTTTTATGGGCAGTAACAATACTTGTGTACATCTTTTCTGCTTCGAGGTAAAGAATATCGCCTAAAGGAAATTTGACAAATTGATAATTTTGTTTGATGAAAATATCGTCTTTTACCTGCAAAATAGCCTCTTTTTGTACAAAATTTGCTTTGTTTTCTTTTAAAATAAATTTTGGATGTACTCTTTCTGCGAAATGCAAAATGGCTAATTCGATAGCCAAGCGGAGGTCTGTAACATGATAGGGTTTTGTAATAAAAGCAGCAGGAGATGTTTTATTGGCTCGTTGAATCGTTTCGTTGTCGGTGATGGCAGTCAAATAAATAATAGGAACTTCTTGAATAGCAAGTAATTGTTCCACAGTTTCGATGCCGTCCCAATGCCCTTGAATATTGATGTCGCAAAGCACTAAATCAACTATGCTTTTTTCATAATAATTATAAGCATCTTGACCAGTATCTACTACACAAACTACTTCATAACCTTCCGATTCGAGGGTTTTGCTCAATTCGGTTGCCAAATGAAATTCATCTTCAATTAAAAGTATTTTCATACCCCCACCGAAACGTCGGGCCGTCCCCTAAAGGGGAGTTTTTTTTAAAATTTATTGCGAAAAATACTACCACATAACATTTTTTTAATCTGTGAAAATCCGTGCTTCCGCAGGAATCCGTGTTATCCGTGTTCCATAATCGCCGAAAAATGGAACACAGATTTATACAGATTTTTTTAAATTGTTATTTAGTATTGCGAAAGATACAAAAATAGGTAGATAATTCAGTCTATTTCGAGTAAAGTCTTAATAAAACTATCGCTACTATGGTTTTCTACAAAAACATTGGCACGTTCGGGGTAGCTGTTTTTATTTTGAATAAAGTGCAGCATTGCTTCTTTTATTTCACTCGAATTATGGGCATCAACCGTTAAACCCAATTTATATTCACGGGTTAAGTCGCCTACAACACCAAATTTTGTAGCAATCACTGGCTTATTATGGCGAGCTGCCATACCAATAACGCCACTTGAAGAATAAAAATTAATATATGCCACCGAAACCACATCACTTTGACTTACATAAGATTCCATTTCATCGTCATCTACAAAACGACTTTCAAAAATTATTTGAAGTGTTGGATGAATTTTCAATGTTTCCTCAAGTGCTTGAGTTAGTTGTGCTTGATATTCTTTCCGAACTTTTCCGACTACCAATAAACAACATTTTGAAGCCTCATCTGACGATAATTTTTGCATAGCTTTCAAAAGATTGACAACATTTTTCTTTTCATCAATAAAGCCAATTGACAAGAAAATCTTTTTTTCAGTAGAAATTTTATATTTTTCTTTAATTTCGAGTCCAGCTTGCATCGGATAATCATAGACAGGGTCGGGCAAATAAGTAAAGACATTTGTTCCTAAAGTTTCATTCATAGTCCTGATTGTTTCGCTGTCGTTGAAAATAAAAACTTTTTTCAACTGACTATTTCTGCACATCCACCAAGTTGTAAAAATCTTGCGAGCTTTGATAATTGCTGCTTTTTGTTTGGCTCGTAAAGAATCATTTTCAGGAATTACTCTCGGGTAAGGGCTAAACATAATTCCCGTGGTTTTGCAGGGTAATCGTGTACTCCCAACCGTATGCTGAAACATGTCCAGTGCCATCATTATTAGCCTATCTGCCTGATAATCAGCAACATACGACATCAAATGTTTCCAAATCAATGTTGTTGATTTTACGATACTCATCCCCGAATTGAAAGGGGCAATTTCATCGTCAGTAAAGAAAATTATTTGAACATTTGGTGCAGAAGTTTTTACCGAAGGAATTGATTTTGCTTCGGGATTTAATAAAAAGACATATTCTGTTTGAGATGGGTTTTGTTCTAAAAAGCGTAGAATATTTTGGATATGACCTAAATTATGTCCAACCAAGTTTACATATATATCACAAATTACAATTCGCATCTTTGGTAAATTAGACAAGAGAAATTAGATATTAGACAAGAGATTTTTTTTGATATTTGAAAGACTTTAGCAAGATTCTCGTGTCTATTTTCTCTTGTCTATTGTCTAAATTTCTATTTTTTCAAAACACTTTTATACACCTCAAGTGTTTTTTTTGCTGTTATTTCTGGTGAAAATTCTTTTAAACGTTCGTATCCTCGTTTTATTAAAACTTCACGCAATTCATCATTATTCAATAATTGTTCAACTTGCTGAAATATATCTTCTTGATTTTCAGGATTAAAATATAAAGCGGCATTTTGAGCCACTTCTGGAAAACAAGAACGATTGCTTAAAATAACTGGGCAGCCACAAGCAAAAGCCTCTAAAATTGGAATGCCGAAGCCCTCATAGAGTGATGGATAGACGAACCCAATAGACTTTTGGTATAAACGATAAAGGACATCATCATTGGCAATTTCCTGGTGAATAACTTTGTTTGTTATTTCTAATTGAATAAATAGATTTTGTTCAAAATCATTAAAATATCCATTTCCACCACAAACCAAATACAAATCTTTGTCCTTTTTCAATAAAGGTGCAATTGCTTTCACAAGTACATCTAAATTTTTGTAATTATCACGATTTCCAATATAAAGTAAATACTTTTTTGGCGTCTTTATATCAAAATCTGTGGCTGGTTTGTAAGTTGCAAAATACGTTGAATGATAAATTACTTCTATTTTTTCGGGAGCAATATCAAATATTTCGAGCAAATCTTGCTTGGTATTTTCCGAAACAGCAATTATTTTCGATGCTTTATCTAAGATATTTTGTTTTTGATTTTTGCTGAAACCATCTAAACCTGCATATTTTTCAGGGAATTTTTCAGGAATAACATCATGGTAAGTTATTACAAATGGTTTGTTTCCGAGAAAGGGCAAAAAATAACCGTTATATGAAGTAGGATGTAAAATATCAAAATCATGTCGAGCAATTTTAATTGCACTATTAGCACGATTTAGATGCGAAAATAGCATATTTGTAAGCCGATACCCCAAGAAATTACTAAATGAAAAGGCTTTTTTGATGTCGGATTTTTTTAGATAATCATTATTTGAGAACATAATTGCCAAATCAACTTTTACATTCTGGTCGTATTTTAAGTTGTGCATTAGGTCATAAAAATACCTTGCTACACCTCCATATTTTGCTCCTGAAAAAGATTGATGGTCAAAAAGTACCTTCATAATTAATAAGTAAGTAGGACGTATCGGGCTCGAACCGATGACCTTCGCCTTGTCGAGGCGACGCTCTAAACCAACTGAGCTAACATCCTATAAATCGTTAAATTAGTGTAATTCTTTTATATATAAACAGAATAATTCTATAATTAAAAATTGTCGGTCTATAAAACCGACAATTATAATGCTATACAATAATAATACTACAAATATAATGTTTTTTAGACCTTTTGCCAATTGTTTTAATAGAATTTAATGATAAATTTTCTTGGACGGAACTCTCATTAATAATAAAAAACCGATAACAAAAAACACCAAAATCGTCAAAACAGAGTTTCGCATTTCACCTGTATATTGACCAACTGCACCAAAAATTAGTGTTCCGAGTGTAATAGCAATTTTTTCTACGATGTCGTAAAAGCCAAAATAGGAAGCCGTGTCTTTGGTATTATCGGGCAAAAGTTTTGCAAAAGTTGAACGTGAAAGCGACTGAATTCCGCCCATTACCAAGCCAACTACGGCAGCAATAACATAAAATTCGTTTTGTGTGGTAGTAAAATAAGCTGCCAAAGGCATAAATGACCATATAAAAATGAATATCAAAAGAGCCTTTGTATTACCAAATTTGCTCGAAAGCAATGAAGCTAAATATGAACCTGGAATTGCAATGAGTTGAATCAAAAGTAGGGTAATTATTAGTCCTTGTTTTTCGATATGAAGTTCTTTATCGGCAAAAATTGTGGCTACATAAATGACAGTCATTACACCCATGTCATAAAAAAAGAAAGCCATTAGAAATTTCGTAATGAGTTTGTTTTTTCTTACTTCTGCAATTACTTTTTTGAGTTCTTGAAATCCAGTGGTCAAACGACCGGTTTTGAATGATTTTGGTTTATCTTTTGGTAAAAAATAAAAAGGAATTTGAGCAAATAATGCCCACCATATTCCAACCGTTAAGAATGAAATTCGAGCTGTAAATCCTGAATCAGAATCTGCTTGTGTGAGTCCAAATAAAGTTGGTTTCATAATCATTAAAAGATTGAAAACCAATAAGATAACACTCCCAATATAGCCCATAGTAAAGCCTTTGGCACTTAATTTATCAAACCTATCTTCGGTTGCGATTTCGGGCAGAAATGAATTATAAAAAACAATACTTCCGCCCCAACCCATGATTGAAAGTCCGAAGGCAATAATTGCCGAATTGACATTTTCTCTTGTAAAAAAGTAAAAATACGCACAACTGCCTGTCCCTAAATAACAAAAAATCTTCATAAACATTTTCCGTCTTCCGCTCGAATCTGCCAAAGGCGTAAGAATTGGATTCAGAATAACAAGTAGAAGCGTTGCCACCGAAATTGTATAAGAATAAAGGACAGAGTTTTGAACTTTGAAACCAAAAAAATCTACAATATCGTTGATAATTTTTCCATCGGCATCTTTTATTGAAGTGGTTGCCAAAAAATACATCGGAAATACAACCGTCGTGATTACGAGATTATGCACCGAATTCGCCCAGTCGTACATTGTCCAAGCATTTAAGACTTTCTTTTGGTTTTTTTCAAACATGGTTTTAGTGGTAAGTGAGTTTGACAATTGTAAAGTTTCAGAGTTGTGGAGATAAAATTTAATTTCTCTCTTTTAATTCTGTGAATTCGACATCATATCTTTCGTCAATTGTGTGCATTATTCTGTCCCAAAAACTAAAATATAAGCCATAATTGTTTTTAAAATAATGGTGATGTTGGTTATGCATGACCGAACTATTGAGCCATTTCCAAAACCAATGTTTGTTACCCCCTTTGGGTATCAATTCCCAGCCCAAATGTCCATAAACATTATAGGTAGTCATAAATACAAGGAAAATTAGCATCATTATTGGATGCAAAGGTAGCACAAAAGCGAAGACGACAAAAATTCCTGCCTCAACTAAGCCTTCGAGTGGTTGAAACGAAAAAGCTGTCCACGGACTTGGGTTGGTAGATTGATGGTGAACTTTATGAAAATACTTAAAAAGTTTCGGGTGGTGCATGAGTCGGTGCATCCAATAAAAATATGTATCATGAATAATTATTGTCAAGAAAAAAGAGAGAATAAAATATCCCCAACCATAATCTGAGATTTTGAAATAAGTTAGTGTATATGGTCTTATTTTGGTGTTATAAAGTGCAACGCCAACAATTCCAAAAATCAAAAAAGTGAGCATTGAATAAAGTATTTCTCTCTTATAATCACTGTTTTTGGGAAACTTCAACTGTATTTTTTTAGATGAAACTTTCTTTTTCAGCCAAATATACCAAATCAAATATGCAATTCCGGCAATGACAAAGTATCGAATCATACTTGCCGAAGTAATGAATATAAACATTTTGGAAATTTTATCAGGTAATAACATATTTATAAAGTTTGAATTTTGATATTTCGTAAAAGCAATTCACATCTTAATTCAGAAGCAAATTCCACCGCATGAACGCCATCGCCATGAATGCAAACTGTATCAGCTTTTAGCGGCACTTCTCTCCCATCGGTCGAAATTACACATTGTTTTTCAATCATCATAATTACTTGATTAACAGCATCTTGTGTATTTTCAATCATGGCATTTGGTTGGGTACGTGGCGTGAGATTTCCGTCATTTTGGTAAGTTCTGTCAGCAAAAACTTCGGAGGCAGTTTTTAGTCCAATCTTCTCTGCTTCCAAAATCAAATGGCTTCCTGATAGTCCATAAAGAATTATATTGGGGTCAATAGCTTTGGTGGCTTCGACAATAGCTTTTGCCAAATTTTGGTCTTTGGCTGCCATATTATACAATGCTCCGTGAGGTTTTACATGATGAAGTATTCCGCCCAAAGCTCGCACCGTGCAGAACATTGCACCAATTTGATAAACACAAATATCATAGACTTCTTGCGGAGAAATCTGCATATTTCGGCGACCAAAACCTTGCAAATCTGAAAATGCAGGATGAGCTCCAATAGCAACATTTTTCTTTAAAGCAAGTTCGGCAGTTTTCCGCATAATACTTGCATCGCCCGCATGAAATCCACAAGCAATATTTGCCGAAGAAACATAATCGAGCAAAATTTCATCATTTCCCATTTGCCAAGCACCGAAGGCTTCGCCCATATCGCAATTTAAGTCAATTTCCCTGTTTTTCATTAAAAAAACGAATACTCGCTTTTAGTTTATGAATTTCTTTTTCATGCAAAATAAGTAATTCTTCTGCTTTTTCGATAGAAATGAGCTGGAATTTTATCAAATCATTCGATCCACATTGTGCTAAAATGGGTAAATCTACCGAAACCACATTTCCTATTCGAGGATAACCTCCGCTTGTTTGGTGGTCTGCCATCAAGATAATTATTTGACCATTTGGCAGTAATTGTATTGTGCCAAAATCTACGGCTGAGGAAACTAACTCTAATTTCTTCGTTAATTTTAATACTTCAGATTCCATTCTAAAACCCATTCTGTTGGAGTTGGGTGAAATCATAAATTCTTGATTATCAAGGGTTTCTTTGCTTTTTTTTGTCAAAAAATGATGTTCATTTCCAGATATTATTCTGATTTCATTACTGGTTAACAAGTAAGAAACTTGTCGTACAAAAGAGTTTCCAAGATAAGGCAAAAAATACTTTTCCTTACTTGATTTCTTTGCCAAATAAGCAATATTTCCTGAAAGTTTTTTTTTGAATCTCAAAACACTTCCAACTTTTACAAAAATACATTTCCAATTCGTAATTTCTTGATTATCAAGCATTGGTGCAAAATCTGCTCCGCCAATAGCTATCGTACAATCTTCTTCAAAAAGTATTTCGGGTGCTGGAAAATACATTTCTAAAACTGGCTCATTTTCGGCATTTTGTAATAAAATATTTAGCAAACGAACGGTCAATTTATCCATTGCTCCACTTGGATTCACGCCCAATCGTCGCGAACCATTCTTTCCCAAATCTCTAAAAGAAGTTAATATGCCTTGTTTTAAAATTTTCAAATGTTGCTTTTTTCTCAAAAATACTATTTTTCATAACTTTTCCCAAGTTTGCTATTTAAATAATTTAAGAAATGTATTTCAATTTCTTTTTTTTTAAAATTTCTATAAAATTGAAACGGTAAATAAATAACAAGGAAGTATACTTTTTAGAAATTAAATTTTATCAAAATAGTATTAAAAAAAAGCAAATTAATCTTAGAAAAATGATAATTTAATTTCTAAATTTGTTTAAATTTTATGACCAACTACAGCTAATAATTGTAAAAAATAAGTTCCTAAAATAATTTTTTGCAGTTAAAAAACCTTTTACAATTTAATATAATTCTAATCTTAAATTTATTTTAATTTTTTTAATTGTATCCATTTTTTTACTCAAATAAACAACTATTTTTATGAAACAAAGTTTACTAAGTAGGCGGCTTAAAGCATCCTACATTTCTGTTTTTTTTGTTCTGTTTAGTGTGGTCGGTATTTCTGCAAAAACCTTTGACCAAAGTATTAGTGGAACCGTAAAAGATGCCGCAGGTGACCCAATGGTGGGCGTCAGTATTCAAATTAAAGGTCTAAACAAAGGTACTTCTACCAATGCAAATGGACAATACAATATTGCCGTTCCGAACGACAAGTCTGTCTTGGTCTTTACCTTCATCGGCTACCTTTCACAAGAAATTGTGGTCGGCAACAAATCAATCATTGATATTGCCTTAGAGCAAGATGACAGGGCTCTCGAAGAAGTGGTTGTTGTGGGTTATGGTACTCAACAAAAAGTGAATTTAACAGGGTCTGTGGGTGTAGCTACGTCTGAAAGACTTGAGAGTAGGCCCATAGCAAACGTCGGTGAAGGACTTCAAGGGGTGATTCCTAATTTAAACGTAAATGTTAGAAACGGAGATCCTTCACAGTCCCCAACTTTTAATATTAGAGGGTTTCAATCAATTAATGGAGGTTCACCTTTGATTTTGGTGGATAACGTTCCGATGGACATAAACCGTATCAATCCTAATGATATCAAAAGCGTTTCGGTTTTAAAAGACGCCTCTGCAGCTGCTGTTTATGGAGCCAGAGCCGCATTTGGAGTTATTCTAATTGAAACAAAATCAGGCACGCCAGGTAAAGTAAAAGTAAATGTCAGCTCTCAGGTATCGTTAGCAAAGCCCATTTTTAATATGGATCCAGTTACCGACCCATATGAGTTTGTATTGGCTCGAAATTTAGCCAACATTCGTACCAATGGTGTTCCTGCTTTTGATGCCAATTATATAGAAGGTACCAAAAAATGGTCAGAAAACCCAACCCCAGAAAACGCTTGGGGGGTATTTAATGGTGGCTTACGTTATTATGGTTACAATAATTATCAAGATCAAATAATGACCGATTTTGCTCCAACGCAACAACACGATATTTCGGTTTCTGGAGGATCAGAAAAGAGTAGCTATTACCTCTCTTTGGGGCATTTGAACAAAGATGGATACATTAAACCAGCAAATAACGAAAAGTTTAAGCGATATAACTTAATGATGAAAGCCGATTTTAAGATTAATAAATGGCTTACTTTAAACGAAAAAATAATATTTAATCAACAAAATAGTGACAAGCCACACTTTTACAATTGGGACGTAAACATAAATTCTTTGGCACGTGTACCTCCAATTATGGCTATACAATTTCCTGACCTACCTCAATACTTAGCACCAGGCGATCGTGAAAAATATGCCCCTTTAATTGGAAAATATTTTGGAGGAACCAACTGGTATCCTTACTTATTGGACGGAGGGCGTGAGACTTTTACAAATAATGATTTGTGGTTGACTCAAGGCCTTACTATTACGCCATTTAATGGACTAAAAGTGATTGGTACTTATTCACATAATGCCTTTTTGAGAGAGTATAAGGACGTTCAAAGTAAAGTAGACATTGTATCTGAGGATCTTAGAGCTGCAAATCCAATCTCTAATGGTTTTAGTGGTGATGACTGGGTAAGAAACGAAAGCCGTATAAACCGTTATAATGTTTTAAATATATATGGTGAATATTCATTTCCTTTTATGCCTGCCAAACATAACCTAAACCTTGTAAGTGGTTTTAACCAAGAAGCAGGTAATTTTAGATATACTGGAGCAAGAGCAAGGGGCTTAATAACTCCATTAATTCCAAATATAGGTGCTACAATAGGCAATCAAGAAACATTTGGTGCGGAAGAACACTTTTCTTTAAGAGGTGCTTTTTATCGTTTAGGTTATAATTATGATGAAAGATATTTGTTTGAAGCCAATGGCCGTTACGATGGTTCTTCTAGATTTCCGTCTGAATCTCGCTTTGGATTTTTCCCATCTTTTTCAGCTGGATGGAGAATCAGCCAGGAAGCATTTATGAAAGATATCTCTTGGATTTCAAATCTAAAATTAAGAGCATCTTATGGAACTCTTGGCAATCAAATTTTAAGAGATGGTGGTAGAGAACTGTATTATCCTTACATAGCTGCTTATGGTGCAGGCAGAGCAGCATATCAGTTTGGAAGTGGTATGGTTCCGTTTGTATCTCCTCCGGGTTTAGTAAGTCCCGGATTAACTTGGGAGACTGTGGTTTCTCAGAACCTTGGATTAGATGTTTCGCTTTTCAATAACAAATTGGATGCCTCTTTTGATATATACACCAGAGATACTAAAAATATGTTAATGAATGTACAATATCCAGATCTTTTAGGCACAAATGCCCCTAAAGAAAATGCAGCAGACCTAAGAACCAGGGGTTGGGAGGCAAGTGTAACTTGGAAAGATAGAAAAGGTAAAGATTTTAGTTATGATATAACTTTAGCTCTTGCTGACGCTACGGCTACCATTACGAAATTTGAAAATCCTACAGGGGCTATTAACAACACCTTCAGGGTGGGTCAAAAATTAGGTGAAATTTGGGGACTTGAAACCGTAGGGATTTTTCAAACTGCCGATGAGGTAAAAGTCGCTCCCAGTCAAACAAGAATTGGTAACAATTGGCGTGCTGGAGATTTACAGTATAAAGATTTGAATGGTGATGGCATAATAAGCTTTGGAAGTAACACAATATCAGATCCGGGCGATCGTAAAATTATAGGTAACAGCACTCCAAGATATTCATTTGGAATAAACAGTTCAGTAAGATGGAAAAGCTTTAATGTAAATGTATTTTTACAAGGCATCGGAAGTCAGGATTTTTGGCCGTCCGATGGAAACTGGACTTGGTTTTTCCCGTATAATGCAGGCCATGTGGAGAGATACTATATAACAGATACTTGGACAGAGGAAAATCGTAATGCTTACTTTCCAGCGGCACATATTTCTACCAGTGATAAAAAGAATTTGCAAGTGCAATCGAGATATTTGCAAAACGCTGGCTATTTGAGGCTTAAAAACTTACGTTTTGGATATGATTTACCACAATTAGTTTCTAAAAAAATTGCCATGGATAATGTACAAGTTTTTGTGGTAGGTGCAAATCTTTGGGAATATACCAAACTTAGGAAGCCTTTAGATCCTGAAGCTATTCAAAGCGGGGCAATTGAATACCCAATGCAACGAATCTTTACTTTTGGTATTAATCTTTCATTATAATTTAAAAAACGCAATGAGAAATATAATAATAACATTTTTGGTTTTACTCTTTGTAGGCACAAGCTGCAACGATGAATTTTTGGAGAGATTACCTTTAGATTCAATCTCAAAAGAAACATTTTGGAATACTGAAAACGATCTTGCAGTATACAATAATACTTTTTATAATTTAGCTCGAAACGACAACAATGTTCCCATTATGATGGGGCATGACGAAGGTTTTAATAGCCATTTTTTGAGTATTTGGTACTTAGACGAACTTAGTGACAACGCAACGGCAGTGCATCCAAGACATACTTTTTATATGCAAGTAAGAGCTGGAAAACACATTACTCCTGTTACACCTGATGGTGAATATCGCTATGGATATGGAGGATGGAATTTTGTAAGAGCATTAAATATTGGTTTGGCTAATTATAGCAATGCGAAAATTTCGGATGTTATAAGAAATCGATATGTAGGCGAAGCGAGGCTTTTTAGGGGATGGTTTTATGCCGATAAAGTAAGTAAGTTTGGAGATGTTCCTTTTGTGGACAAAGAACTGGATACAGAATCACCAGAACTTTTTGCTGCAAGAACGCCCAGGGTTCAAGCCATGGACAAGGTTTTTGATGACTTAGAATTTGCTTCCAAAAACTTACCCGCAAGTTGGGGCGATGGCGGTGCACCTGGCAGACTGAATAGATGGTGTGCTCTTTTGGTACAAGCAAGGGTATGCCTATTTGAGGGTACTTGGAGAAAATATCATGGTATAGCTGGAGGCGATAAATTCATGCAAAAAGCCGCAGAAGCATCTAAGGAATTGATCGACAAAGGACCTTATAGAATTTTTAGTACTGGAAATCCAAATACAGACTATAATTCTTACATGAGGGCATTGAGTGTGGCAGGAAATCCTGAGGTGATTTATTGGAGAAAATATACATTAGGAGTAATTACCAACCATGTGCAAAGCTATTTTGAATATCATGGTGGTGCTACTCGTGATTTTGTGGAGGATTATTTATGTAAAGATGGCCTTCCTATTTCGCTATCGCCCCTATATAAAGGAGACGATAAAATAGAGGACACTTTCGAGAATAGAGATCCAAGAATGCGTCAAACAGTACTACATCCTGCAGATGCTGTAGCTTATAAATATCACAATGCAGATGGAAGAGCATACCCAAGGCTTAATGGAATGGCAGGCGGACGAGTTTCTAATACTGGATACCACGTTATTAAAAACTATAATGCCGACGACATGATTGGAAAAGCATTTAATACTGCCGAGTCTCCAGCCATCACACTTAGATTTGCTGAGGCCTTGCTTATTTATGCCGAAGCCCAAGCAGAATTAGGTAAAATAACCCAAGCAGATCTTGATATTACTATAAATAAGCTTAGAGATAGGGTTGGTATGCCGCATTTAACTTTAGGTAAGGTGCCTGTTGACCCAAGATATACAGCAGATGGCATTACTCCTGTTTTGGCTGAAATACGGAGAGAAAGAAGAATAGAATTATTTAATGAAGGCTTTAGATACGATGACTTAAGACGTTGGAAACAAGGTTCAAAATTGAAGAAGAAATCTTTAGGCTTGGCTATGGATGCTACGCAAAAAGCACGTTACACTGGTTCTGTGGTAAGGCTATTCAAAGATCCTGTAAATGGAAAAGAGTACTTAGACCCTTATGCAGGTTCTGATTTTGCCACTCCAGAATTTGACGAGAGTAAACATTATCTATGGCCTATTCCATTAAATAATTTGGCTCAAAACCCTACTTTATTGCAAAATCCAGGTTGGAAATAATCAAACTTTTAAACAAACCTCCCTTTATAAAATCAAAGGGGGGTTTGTTTATTTTAAGACCCTCTGCTTAGAATTTAAGAAACTATTTATTGAAAAGGCAATAAGAAATCATTCCAAAGGAAATATTAAATCCTGCAAACTACAAAATCTGACATTATAATTTTGATGCAAATATTTATGAATCGAAAGCATTTTCTAACTACTATTTCAGCAGGAATTCTCGGAACAGAGTTTTTACCAAATGATGTATTTGCACAAAAAATAACTCAAAATACTGGAATAAAAATCACAAATATAAAACCATATATATTCAATAATGCCCTTTATGTAAAAGTCGAAACCGATGCCGGAATCAGTGGTTGGGGAGAAGGTGACCACGAAAATACTAATATTATTGGTAAATTTATTGATGAAGTGTTGAAACCTGTCTTGATAGGTCAAGACCCTTTCGACTCTGAGTATTTATGGCATCAAGCATTTTTTGAAGGCTTTGAAAATGGCAGCACAGGTATTAATCCAGGTGCGGTTGCTGGTATTGACAATGCCTTGTGGGATTTGAAAGGACGGATTTTGAAAAAGCCTGTTTCTAAACTTTTGGGAAGTAATAAATTAGAGAAAATTGCGGTTTATGGCTCTTATGGAAGACGAAAAAAATCAGGTTTCAAAACGCCTGAAGAGATGGCTTCCGAAGGGATGAAATTTGTTGAACAAGGCTATAAAACCATCAAAGCAAGAATGCAACTTTATGATCGAGACCGAAATCCACCTTTCAATTTTACTTTCGATTGCATCAAAAAAGTGAGAAAAACAGTTGGGGATGAGATAGATATTTTCGTAGATTTCAACAATGGTTACACCGCAGGAAAAGCCATCGAATTGGGTTTAAAATTATACGAAAATTTCAACATAAAAGTAATCGAAGAGCCTGTTTCGAGCATGAATTATGCAGATTTGAGGCAAGTTGTTGAGGCTTTGCCTTGTGAAGTGAATGCAGGTGAACATGAATATAACCGTTGGCAATTCCGTGATTTGATTGTTTGGGGAAACCCCGATTGCTTAAATTTGGATGTGATAAAATGTGCAGGAATCTCAGAATGCAAGAAAATTGCTGGTATGGCTCATGCTTTTGACAAGGAAATAATGGTGCATAATACTCGCCCAACATTGGCAACGGCTGCCAGCCTAAACCTGATTGGAAGTATTTCAAATTATGCCAAAGTACAAGAGTTTTCGGGTATGCGACCAGAAATGAATCAAGCTCAATATTTTAAAAATTCTCTAAAATTTGAAGACGGTTTTCTATTTATTCCAACAGAAATTGGTTTGGGCTTAGAAGTTGATGAAATCGTCATGGAAAAAATGAAAATGAATAATTAGTCTTTCAATTTTTATTTCAAAATAAATTTTTCTAATCTGAAAACCGACTTCTTGTATCAGGGTCTGCCTTACCTCTGGGTATTGGGCCTGGGGTATGCATTTTTTGCAAAAGTAATTTCATTTTTGATACAATTGGAGCATACTGAGGATCATAAGCAAGGTTTTTCAGTTCTTTAGGATCAGTGCTTTCGTCATAAAGCTCCATACCTTCCTTTCCAAATGCCCACTCCGAATATCGCCATTTATCTGTGCGAACACTATGCCCGGGTACATCAGCTCTGTTTATTTGTGTGTAAGCAGGTCGAGTCCATTTATTAGCAGGTTTCTTTAACAAAGGAACTAAACTTACACCATCCAAATCAAACGGTGCTTTTAGGTCAGCCAAATCGGCTAATGTGGGATAGATATCAACCAATTCTACAATTTTTTTACAAAACTTTCCTTGGTTTTTATTGCCCGGAATTGAAATAATCAAAGGCACTCGGGCTGATTCTTCAAAAAGAGTCTGTTTCATCCAAAGCCCATGTTCACCTAAATGATAACCATGATCACTCCAAAATACGACAATGGTATTTTTGTCTAATCCTTCTTTTTTTAAGGCAACTAATAATCTACCAATTTGAACATCTAAAAAGGAAATAGATGCGTAATATGATAGTTTGCATTCTTTTGCTTGATCTGCGGTTAGGCCTAAATAAGGCCATTTTCCGTAATTATTAAAAGCAGCTTTTGGATATTGACTTTTTGTTTCTTCCGAAATATCAGGAAGTGATATGTCTTTTATATCATAAAAATCAAAGTACTTTTTGGGAGCAATCCATGGGGTATGCGGTCTGTAGAAACCAGCAGCTATGAAAAAGGGCTTGTTCTTATTTTCCTTAAGTAATTTGATAGCTTCGTCGGCCACCTTGCCATCGGTATGCTCAGCATCAGAACCTTTGGCATCAGCAAAATAAGCCATAGCTGCACCAAGACCGTTGTTCTGAGGAGTATAATTGATGAGTTCTGGCTCCAAATCAGTTTTATCAAGACCTGCTGGGTTTATCCTTTCAGACCAAGATGCCCTATCATCGAGGCTATTGGTTCCTATATCGCCAGGGTTGCCATAGTGATAAATTTTGCCCACTCGAGCCACATGATAACCATTGTTTTTGAATAATTGAGGTAGCGTAACTACATCTGGAAGGTGCTGCCTAAAGTGATATTGCAAATCCATTACCTTAGTTCTGTTAGGTCTTAGACCCGTTAACATTGACGACCTACTTGGGCTACACCAAGGCATTTGGCAATAGGCTTTTTCGAAAGTTACCCCTTCTTTTGCCAATCGATCTATATTTGGAGATTTCACTTGAGGATGTCCATAAACGCCCAAATCATTATTCATGTCATCCACAGAAATGAACAGCACATTCATCTTCTGCTTTTGGCCAACTCCTTCAGATATTCGAACAAAAAATATTGTAGTGAAAATCATGAAAAAATATGGTTTCTTCCGAAAATATTTATAATTTATATTCATATTTTTATATTCTAAATAAATCTATATTTGTAAATATAAGAAACCTATAAATAAAAATGTAACTAATGAGAAAATTTAAAATTTTATTTTTATTACTCATCATAATTCAACACTTAGGAATTTCCCAATCAACAGATCTAATAATCATTAAAGAAAGAGTTATTGAGGAACTATTTAAAGTTGAATCTGATGATAAAATAGTGGAATCAATCATTTCCCATTTGAATTATGATGGTAGCTTTAATGACATAAACTACGCAGACTTGAGCCGAACAGCCAGTTTTCCCCATGGCCGCCATACCAACCATCTGGCTTATTTAGGTAAAGCATACAATACCAAATCTTCAACTTTTTATAGAAGTGATAAATTAAAAAATAGTATTGTAAAAGGCCTTGAATATTGGGTCAAAAATGATTTTGTTGGCGATAATTGGCATGATAATCAAATAACTACACCTACAAATTTGATGAATTTGATGCTTGCCATGGGGCAAGATTTACCAAAAGACTTGGTTGCCAAAGCCCAACCAATGATTACCAGAGCCAACATGCAGGCTTCAGGTGCCAGACCCAGCGGCGATAGAATTGTAATAGCTGGTCTTGTGGCAAAAAACTGCCTTTTTTTAGGAAAAAAAGAAGAATTTGACGAAATAATTAAAATTATTGCCAATGAAATGAAATTCTCAACTGGTGAAAGGGGAATCCAACATGACTATAGTTTTCATCATAGGCCAGATCGTGTAAATAACACAGATTCTTATGGTTATGGCAAATATGCAAATGCCTATGGTGAATGGTCAACCTATGTGGCGGGCACTAAATATGCATTTCCAAAAGAAAAAATTAATATGCTAATAGACTATTATTTAGATGGCATTTATAAGCAGCAAGCTTTTGGAGTATATGACGATGTTTCAGTAAAAAATAGAAGTATTTCAAGCAAAACTACCTTTAAACCTAAAGATACGGCTGAGATTGAAAGGTTATTTGTAAGTTCGGATTATCGAAAAAAAGAGTTAGAGGAAATCATTAAATTAAGAAAAGGCGAGGCCAAACCTTCTCAATCTTTCGCCAAATTCTTTTGGCAAACAGAACATTTTGTTTTTCAAAGGCCCGATTTTTATACAAGTGTGAGGATGTTTTCGGTTAGAAACAGAAATATGGAAGAGCCTTATAATGGACCCGGAAAAACCACGCATCACAGAGCCGATGGAACAAATTATCTGGTTTTGAAAGGTGATGAGTACCATAATATTTGGGCTTCTTATGATTGGCAAAAGATATCAGGCACTACCATCATGCAAAAGCCGGAACTACCAGCCGCCACGCAGATTCAAAAGGAAGGCCTGACTAATTTTGTGGGAGCAGTAACAGATGGGCTTTACGGTGCCGTTGCTTTTGATTTTAAAAGTCCTCACGATGGACTTGAGGCAAAAAAATCATGGTTCTTTTTTGACAAAGAATATGTTTGTCTTGGGGCTGGAATAAAACCCAAATCAAATCTTCCTGTTGTAACCACATTGAATCAAGTTTTATTGAAGAGTGAGGTGTACATCAAAGAAAATGGAGAGAAAAAATTACTGCCCAATGGCAATAGAATAGCCGAAAATGTAAAATGGGTTCATCAAGATAAAGTGGGCTATATTTTTCCAAATTCAGGCAGCATTTATGTTTCAAACCAAGCTGAAACAGGCAGATGGTCAGATATTACAGATCAAAAAAATATAAGTACTGACGAAGTAAAAACCGATATTTTTAAACTTTGGATAAATCATGGCGATAAAATCAATGAAACTGATATTCATGGCAAACGAAAAATGGAGAAAAGCCCTGAATATGCCTACATTGTTGTACCAAATATAAGTCTTGAAAATCTCGAGCAATCAAGTGAAAATAATAGAAACATAGAAATTTTATCGAATACAGAGCAACTTCAAGCAGTAAAGCATAATACTTTGGGGCAAATTCAATTAGCTTTTTATAGGGCTGGTGAAATAGAAATAGATAAAGGACAAACCGTAAAGATGGAAAGCCAAGGAATGGCTTTGTTGAAAACAAATAATGGAAAAATTTCGGAACTAACATTGGCAGACCCTTCAAGAGATTTGAATAAAATTGTAATTTCTTTGCCTGGAATATATACTTCAAAAAGCAAAGAGTATATTTCAATTCCGAATAAGAAAAATAATACTACCATGTTTATTATTGATTTACCACAAGGAGTTTATTTGGGTAAAAGCATCAATGTGAAGCTATATTAAACTTTAATCGAATGAAACTCTCTCGTAAAAATTTTATAAAATTCTTGACTTTAAGTCCTTTTGTTTTCAAAACTTTTGACACAATGGGAGCTGGCTCAAATGAAGATTTACCCAACTGGAAGTTTGAAAATTTAAAAACAAAAATTACTGACCCAGTGCTTATTCAGTCGGTAGAACTATTGAAAACCATGGGCCAGCTATTTTTAATTGTAAAAGCCAATGGAAAGATAGGAATTACCCAATGCAATGACCGAATGCCCCATTTGCTATCTTTGTTAAAAGGATTGGTGATTCCTCATTTTGTAGGCAAAGATGCTCGTGATTTACCAACACTTGTCGACAATGCTTATCGTTTAAACAGCAATTATAAATATGCAGGAATGCCCCTTTGGAATTGTATCGGCACTGTTGAAATCGCTTGTTGGGATTTATTAGGAAAAGTAGCACAAAAGCCTGTTTATCAATTACTTGGAGAACAAATTCGCACCGAATATGGGGTCTATATTTCGGATTGGAACAGAGAAGGTGACCCCGAAAAAATAGCCAATCAATTACTCGAAAAACTTACTTCAACTGGGGCAAAAGGTGTGAAAATTAAAGTTGGTGGAAGAATGGTAAATTCAATAGAAAATACAAAACAAACTAAAGCTTTTATTCCAGCACTTCGTAAAATATTGGGCGATAAAACTACAATTTATGCCGATGCCAATGGTTCATATTCTGTAAAAGAAGGAATCGAAACTGGCAAATTATTGGAAGATTATGGAATAGAAATATTCGAAGAACCTTGTAATTTCGAGGATGAAGATGGCATGAGAAAAGTAACAAAGGCACTCAAAAAAATCAAAATGGCTGGTGGAGAGCAAGATAGCAGTGTGTTTAGGTTTGAACGGCTGGCCCGTACAAATGTCTATGATATTTTACAACCAGATTTATATTACAATGGAGGGATTTTAAAAACCTTACAAGTGGCAGAAATTGCCAAATTACATCATAAATCTGTTGCACCTCATACACCCAAAACTGACCCTTTAATTGCCCCATTTTGGCATGTGGCTGCATTGATACCCAACCTTTTTGGTTTGCAAGAATGTGTTTTCAATCTTGAGCAGAAAAAAGAAAATTGGTATTCGCCTGAGATAAAAATTATTAATGGGAAAATGAAAATTCCAAAAACATATGGTTTGGGAATTGATTATGATGTAAGTATTTTTAGAAGTGCTGAGATTATTGTACAAAGCGGAAATTGAATAATATATAAATGATTTTTCCGAACCCAAGAGTTGAAAATCATATTAAAACCATTTTTAATACTTTTATTTTTAGTGAGTATTTACCCAAAAACGCTTTTTTTACAAACTTCAAAGATGTATTTTATTTACACAACTGTAACGAATTGACCATTCCAAAAGACCAATATATTATCTTTTATAGAATCATTATTGGTTGTGCTTTACCGTATCAGATGAATTAAAAAAAATTTATAATAGGAATTTTAACTAATAATAATTTGAATAGTTGGGAAAAAAGTCGGAGATATATTCGGAGTGAAAGGTAGTGTCTAAGAAAAAGGCATTTTAGTAATATCCAATAAGATTGTTGAAAATCTACAAAAGCAAAGAGAATATGAATATTTTAAGAATATATATATATCTGAAAATAAAATCCAAAAGTTTGCGGTTACGTTTGCGGTTACTTTTGAAAAAAAAACAAGTTCTTTGTACTGCATTTTTTATATATATTCTTTGACAAACCATATTTCTTGCATATATTTATAAAAAAATAAAAATATATCAACTATACCTTGAATTAGTTAAATATTAAGAAAATGTAATTTTAAATAACCCATATTTGTATTTTTCTAATATATTAAAACATGAAAAATAAAAGTTTTTTTTACCTCATTATTACTTGCTCAACCTTTTTTTTTGTAAACGTTTTTGGCCAACCAAAACTCAACATAAAAAAGGAATTTGAGTTTGCTGCAAAACAATACGAAGGGATGTTGACTTCCCATCAAGACATTACTAAATTTCCCCAGTCAACCTTACCCGATGGTTCACCTCGTGATATGAAATCGGAGTGGTGGTGCAGTGGTTTTTTTGGTGGTTCATTGTGGTATATTTTCCAATATAATAACGACCCAAAATGGAAAGAAGCAGCCGAAAAATGGACAATGGCTGTTGAAAGAGAACAATATAATACTCGTACTCACGACTTAGGCTTTATGCTTTATTGTCCTTTTGGTAATGGATATCGCCTTACGAAAAATCCTGATTATAAGTCAATTATGCTTACTGGAGCGAAATCGCTTGCAACAAGATTTAACCCAAAAATTGGCTTGATTAAATCTTGGGAAAGCTTTAAAGGTGGCTACAAATACCCTGTTATTATTGATAACATGATGAATCTGGAGTTTTTGTTTTGGGCTGCCAAAGAATCAGGTTATAAAGAATTATATAACCTGAGTGTTACACACGCCGACAATACGATGAAAAACCACTATCGCCCCGATTTTAGTAGCTACCATGTATTACTTTATGGCGAAAACGGTGAAGTTTTGGCAAAGAAAACCCACCAAGGAGCGGCCGATGAGTCGGCTTGGGCAAGAGGTCAGGCATGGGGGCTTTATGGCTACACGGTTATGTATCGCGAAACAAAAGACAAAAAATACCTTGATTTTGCACGAAATATTGCCAATTTCTACTTAAACAACCCTAACCTTCCTGCCGACAAGGTTCCATATTGGGATTTTAGTAAAGTCGGTGAAGAGCGTGATGCTTCGGCGGCGGCTATTTGTGCATCAGCACTTTTGGAACTCAGCACTTATGGCGGAAATGATGCTAAAACCTATTATGATTCGGCAGTAAAAATGCTCGAAAGTCTTTCAACGCCAGCCTATAAAGCAGAACTTGGCAAAAACAATTATTTCATTTTGATGCACAGTACTGGTCATAAGCCTGGCAATTCTGAAATTGACGTACCTCTGGTTTACGCCGATTATTATTATTTAGAAGGTTTATTGAGATATGAAGCCTTGCGAACGAAGAAGAAGTTGTTCTGAATTTTAATTACAACACCTCACAATTATATATAACCAAATAAGCGATTTTTCTAACATTCTATCCAAATTCTATGAAACATTATTTACATTTATTTCTACCTTTAATCAAAACAACCAAGCATAGGTTTGTTTACACATTTTTTGCAATGTTCTTCGCATTTTGCAGCTATGCAGCTGATATTACGATTACAGGTAAAGTAATTGACGCCGAGAAAGGCGAATTCTTACCAGGGGTCAGTATTACGATTAAAGGAACTTCACGTGGTGCAACTACAGATGGGAAAGGCGACTATTCTATTAAAGTTCCTAACAAAAACGCTGTCTTGGTATTTAGCTTCTTAGGCTACGAAAGCCAAGAAATTGAAGTTGGTAATCAGACAATTATTAGCGTAAGTATGGCAGCTGATGCAAAATCACTCGAAGAGGTTATTGTGGTGGGCTATGGCACTCAAAAGAAAGTAAACATGACTGGAGCGGTTTCGAGCATTGATTCAAAAGCCATTGAAAATCGCCCTTCAAGTAATTTAGCGAATGCACTTCAAGGTACAAGCCCAGGACTTATTATTACTCGTTCAAATGGTCAGCCAGGAAGTGAAGGTATTGGTATTCAGATTCGGGGAGCATCATCAGCAAATGGAAGCATTGACCCTTTGGTGATACTTGACGGCGTTACTGTTCCAAGCAATACCCTACAATCGCTTAATCCAAATGATGTTGAAAATATTAGTATTTTGAAAGATGCAGCGGCTGCTGCCATTTATGGAGCACAAGCAGCTGGTGGGGTTATTTTGGTTACCACAAAGAAAGCAAAATCAGGAAAGGTTAAGTTCAGTTATTTGGCACAACAAGGTACCGACTGGTCAATTAATGTACCTGAAAGAATGACATTATTAGAAGAAGCTGAATTTGCAAATTTATCACGCAAAAACTCTGGAAGTGGTCCTGAATATTCGGCAGATGATATTCAAAGAATCAAAGACGGTGTACCGTATGTGGTAAATCCAGCTGATACTACTACTTACTTATTTTATAACCAAACTCCATTAACCGACCAATTGTTGAATAAATATTCTACCATGACAACTCAAAATTTAAGTATGTCAGGTGGCTCGGATAAGCTAAACTTCTTATTATCAGGTGGTTATTATGGTAAAAAAGGCATATTTAAGGTTGGCCCCGACGGTTATAAAAGATATAACCTTCGATTAAATTTGGGAGCTCAACTAACTAAAATTTTTTCCCTTGATGCACGATTATCTTATACAAAAGACCAACAAGATGCTGTTTCTGGTGGCTTAAACGGTCAAGGTCTTATCTACGAAATTTATCGTTTACGTACTCGGTCACCATTCTTTACACCTGACGGACTTTATAATGGTGCAGGGTCGTCAGCAACTGCTTATGCAAGACTTGAAGCAGGTGGCTATAATGTTTATAAAAGAAATTATTATGATGGTACGTTTACTCTCAAAGCAGCAAATATTGTAAAGGGACTGGTTTTAAGGGCGGTTGTCGGTACTCAATATCGTATTGGTGATAGAGCGAATTTTGCACGAACTGTGCCTTTGTGGGGAAGAGGAAAGATTTTGAGCTACATCAATCAAGTGAATAGTTATACATTGACAGATGAACTAACAAACTCAAAAAACATACAGTTTTTGGCAAATTATGACAAATCTTTTAACAAAAAACACAATTTGGGTTTAATGCTTGGTTATAATTACGAAGACTATAGATTTGAGAATATGGTGGCTGGTGCAACAAATTTAGTGAGTAACGATTTACCAACCCTTAATTTGGGTGATGATAAAACTAAAACAAATAGCCAGTCAATTGGAACAAATGCCTCACAATCTGTTTTTGGAAGAGCAAATTATAACTACGATGGAAAATATCTAATTGAAGGGACAGTTCGTCGCGATGAAAGTTCAAGATTGGCTCAGGGATTAAGAGTGAAAATATTTCCTGCTGCTTCTGTAGGTTGGAATCTACACCGTGAAAATTTCATGAAAGATTTGAATTTTATTTCTGAATTGAAACTTCGTGGTTCATGGGGTCGCTTAGGAGGTGCTTTAGGTGGTAGCACTATCGGAAACTACGATTATCTCAGTCAATTAAGTAGAGGTTCTACTTTGGTTTTGGGCGATTCTCGTGCATCGTATCTTTTTCAAGGTTCAATTCCATCGCAAGTTTTATCGTGGGAAACTATTGAAACAACCAACGGTGGAGTTGATATTGGTTTATTCAAAAACAAACTCCAAATCAACGCTGATTATTACGTAAAATATAATCGTAATATGCTTACACCTCAAAACCTTCCTGCAGTAATTGGCATTGGCACACCAAAGAAAAACAATGGGGAACTGAAATCTTGGGGTTGGGAACTTGAGGCACGATATAGAGGTCAAATCGGCAAAGATTTCTCATATACGATTGCTGGAAACTTATCAGATAACCAAAATAAGCTTGTCAATTTTGCCGGTAGAAATATTGTTTTTGCTGGTACAAACAGTATTGTTGAAGGTTATCCGCTGAACAGTGTTTTTGGCTACCAAACTGAAGGCTATTTTCAAACGGCTGATGAAGTGAAAGCTTGGGCGTTTCAAGATAATAGAACTGGTGCTGGTGATGTAAAATATTTTGACCTCAACGGGGATGCTAAAATAAATGTAGGTAAAGGAAATACTACAGATTTTGGTGACCTTGTTTATCTTGGTACAACACAACCACGCTTAGTTTTTGGAACGACTTTAGGTTTTAATTATAAAGGTTTTGATTTTTCAGCATTTATTCAGGGCGTAGGTAAGCGTTCATTCCGTCCAGAGACTCAAACAATTGCCCCATTGTTGGTTACTTGGAAACAAGCATTAGCTATACATAGAGATTACTGGACTCCAGAAACACCAAATGCTCTATACCCAAGACCATATACAGGTGGCGACCACAACTACAGAGTATCTGATAAATGGTTGTTGAATGGACAGTATGCTCGTTTGAAAAACTTACAATTAGGCTATACAATTCCCGAAAAAGTGAGTGCTCGTTTGAAAATATCAAGAGCAAGAATTTTCTTTTCGGCACAAGACATTTTGACATTCTCTAAATTAGGCAATTTTAAAGGTTATTTCGACCCCGAGCAACGTGATAATATCGAGAATGATTATCCCTTCTTTGCAACAGCCTCGGCTGGTATTAATCTTAATTTTTAAGCAATTAGTAAATCTAACATACTGATAATCAACGATTAACTAATTAAATGACATTAAAAATGAAATCTAAATTTAAATTTAAATATATTTTTTCTACTTGCCTACTATTTTTAGGCATGACAGCCTGCGAAGTTGAACGACTTCCTGAAACATCAATAAGTGATGCAACTTTTTGGCGTTCAGAAACTGATTTAATTGCAGCCACCAATTATCTTTATATCTTTATTCCAGCTTTCAATACTGAAGATGTTTGGTCGGATGATGCCATTGGTCTTACTTCAAATAGTATTAGCGATGGCTCACGTTTAGCACCATCAACAGACGGAACCTACAATAATTCTTATGTTTTGATTAGAGCTGCAAATAATATCATCGAAAAAGGTCCAAAAGCAGCAAGCACCACAAGTACCGCAGTTATTGATAGATATTTGGCCGAAGCACGTTTTTTTAGAGCTTGGGGTTATTATAATTTAGTTTCACGCTATGGTGATGTGCCTTTGATTACAAAAATTTTAGAAGATTCTTCACCAGAATTAACCTCACCAGCCAGTACTCGTGCTCAAATTTTTGATTTAATATATCAAGACCTTGATTTTGCTGCTTCAAAATTACCGACAATGGCGGCACTTGGAACTGGTAATTTTGGAAGAATCTCAAATACTGGAGCATTGGCATTCAAAGCTCGTGTGGCACTTTTTGAAGGAACTCGCTCGAAATTTCATAAATATGGTGATGCAAACAAGCATTTAGCAGTAGCTGTTGCAGCAGCTAAAGCAGTTATTGATAGCAGACAGCACGCTTTATTTGGCAATTACTTTGATCTGTTTCAATATGCAGGTGAAGGTTTAGCAAACAAAGAAAATATCCTTGTAAAACAATATGGTGTTAGTTTGATTGACAGAGTAATTATACATTCTTATTTTAGAGGAACACTCGAAAATGGCAATAAAAATCCAACAAAGAGTCTCACCGATTCATATTTAATGAAAGATGGCTTGCCAACCTCAAAATCGCCATTATACAAAACCCCAACGGCTACGCTTGAGGTTTTTAATAACCGGGATGATAGAATGATACAAACAATTATGAAACGAGGAGACCCTTATATTTTTACTAAAAAAGTGTTTGATGTATCTCCTTTAGTTTTCCAAAAAACAGGCTTTTGTTTCAGAAAATTTTCAAATATTGATGACTGGAACACTCAGGCTTCTTCTATCGACCGTCCAGTATTACGTTATGCAGAGGTACTTTTGGCTTATGCTGAAGCAAAGTATGAATTGGATGGAAGTATCAGTGATGCTGATTTAGAATTAGCAATCAACCCATTACGTACAAGAGGAAAAATTGCGAAATTGACCAATGCTTTTGTCAAAACTAATAATTTGGATATGCGTGAGGAACTTCGACGTGAACGTCGAGTAGAATTAGCTCAAGAAGGATTTCGTTATTGGGACTTGATTCGTTGGAAAACTGCTGAAATCGAATTGCCAAAACCAGTTTTGGGTAACTATTTCTTCAAAACTGAGTTTGGTACTGCTACAACTGTCAATCTTACAGCCGATAATTTTATATTGGTTACGCCAGCGAGTTTCCGTAAATTCGACCCTGCTAAAGACTATTTATGGCCTTTACCTTTAAATGAAATTTCATTAAATCCAAATCTCAAACAGAATCCAAGTTGGTAATCATTTATATCAAATCGCCCTTTCTGTGAATACTTACAGAAAGGGTTTTTTCATGTTCAACTCTATGCGAAGTGTTATTTTCAACACAATACTTTTAGTTATTTTACTATCATGTTCAAAACAAGATGGTACTACTCCTACACCCGATTTGCCTGCAAATCTTAAATCCTTAAAATTAGAACATCCACGTCTTTTTTTGACCGACGAAAAATTAAATCAATTGAAAGAGCTTCGTAAAACTGATGCGGTTTTAGACAAATATATCAACACAGTTATTGCTACATCAAATTCACTTGTAACAAAACCCATGCTCACTCGTATGCTCATTGGTCCTCGATTATTAGATGTTAGTCGTGAATTGCCCAAACGAACTACGCACCTCGCAATGGCTTATAGTTTTACAGCAGATAAATATATTTAAAATGTTCAATTCTATCAAACCAAAACTACTTTTCATACTTTTAGTTTTATGGGGAGTGCTCCCAAAAATACTTTTTGCACAAACCCCAAAGATGTATTTTAGTGATACATCAGTTGCAAATAGACCTTTTGCCAAAGACCCGTATGTTATCTTTTTCAAGAATCAATATTGGATGTATTATACTATTCCAGATGAATTTAAAAAAGTATTGCATATCGGAATTGCAACGAGTATAGATTTGAATAATTGGGAAAAAATCGGTGATATATTTGGTGAGAAAGGAAC
Source organism: Emticicia sp. (assembly GCA_031378345.1). GTDB lineage: Bacteria > Bacteroidota > Bacteroidia > Cytophagales > Spirosomataceae > Emticicia. The sequence goes on from JANNDY010000121.1 coordinate 61,302, forward strand.
TGTCGAAGCAAATGGAATTTGTGCACCAAGTGCATTGATAAAAGATGGCGTTCTTCATCTTTTTTACCAAACCTACGGAAATGCAAAATTGGATGCCATATGCCATGCTTTTTCCAAAAACGGGATTGATTTTGAAAGAGACCCAACAAACCCAATTTTTCGCCCAAAAATAAGCGATTGGTCATGTGGAAGGGCAATTGATGCCGAGGTAATTGAGTATAAAAACCAATATTTTCTCTATTATGCCACAAGAGACCCAAGCTATAAAATCCAACAACAAGGAGTAGCCACTGCTCCAATTAACAGCAATTTTGACCGAAATAGTTGGTCAGAAATACCAAATATGCCTATGTTGAAACCCGAATTGGATTGGGAATTAAAGTGCATCGAAGCGGCTTCTTGCATCAAAAAAGGAAAGTATTTGTATATGTTTTATGCTGGTGGATACAATAATGAGCCACAGCAAATTGGCGTTGCCAAAAGTAAAGATGGCATTCATTGGCAGCGAATTTCGAATGACCCATTTTTGAAAAACGGGAAAAAAGGCACTTGGAATGAAAGTGAAAGCGGTCATCCAAATATTTTAAAAGCCGAAAATGGAAAATATTACCTTTTTTTTCAGGGAAACAATGACAAAGGCAAAACTTGGTATTTATCAAATGTTGAAATTGGGTGGAATAAAAATGGGCCTTTTTTGAAAAACTAATTGATTTTATAGGTCTTTAAATCAATCATAAATGAATTAATAATGATCAGAAAATTACCAATATTACTTCTATTAAATTATCTTTTCCCAATTGTCATTTTTGCTCAAAAAGATGATGGTTTTAGGGGAATTTGGTACTATATTGGCAAAACAAACAACGAATACGTGCATAAATATAGTGGTGGCTTAGGTACTTATCCATCAAATCATTATCCATTTTCGATTTATTCAAAAAAAACTAATAAGACCTTTTTCTGTTATGGAGGTGCATCAAAAGATTCGATTCCAAGTCTTTTGCACGAAATTGCCTATTTTGATCATAAAACTAAAATGGTTTCAAAACCGACAATCGTTTTGGATAAAAAGACTAATGATGCCCACGACAATCCTGTTTTGAGTATCGACGATTCAGGTTTTATTTGGCTTTTTTCTACATCGCATGGAGTCGAAAGGCCATCTTACATTCATAGAAGTAAAAAACCTTTTGATATTTCAGAATTTGAAAAAATTGAGGCGACTCGCATTGAAAAAAATCAAAAAGTACCTTTCGATAACTTCTCTTATTTGCAAATATATCATCAGCAACCCAATGGTTTTTTAGGTTTATTGACACATTATGAAAAAGGGATGTTGAAATTTGGAAAAAGTAAGTTAAGAAGAACGATGGGTTTTATTACGAGTAAAGATGGGATAAATTGGTCTGAAATAAAAGATTTGGGAATAATCGAAGAAGGACATTATCAAACAAGCGGTATAAAGGGTGATAAAATAGGAACCTCTTTTAATTTTCATCCAAATACTGAAAAAGGTGCAGGGCTTGATTTCAGAACAAATTTGTATTATTTGCAAACAACCGATTTTGGAAATTCATGGCAAACTGCTGATAATCAATCAGTAAGCCTCCCGATAAATATGATTAATAATAATTCATTGGTTCGTGATTATCAAAAAGAAGGACTAAATGTTTATATCAACGACATAGCGTTTGACTCTAAAAATCAGCCTATAATTCTTTATATTACCAGTAAAGGGCCTGATCCAGGACCCAAAAATGCTCCTTTTACGTGGTGGATTGCTCATTGGAATGAAAAGCAATGGCAATTTTCTGAAATTACAACATCCGACCACAATTACGATATGGGTTCACTTTATGTTGAAGGTAAAACTTGGAAAATAATAGCACCAACAGGAAATGGTCCACAAGCTTTTAATACAGGAGGCGAAGTTGTTTTGTGGCAAAGTGAAAATATGGGTAAAAATTGGAAAAAAATAAAACAACTAACCCAAAATAGCAAATTCAATCATTCATATCCTCGAAAGCCTATTGATGCTCATACCGATTTTTACGCATTTTGGGCAGATGGGCACGGTAGAGAACCTTCAAATTCAACACTTTATTTTTCAGATAAAAATGGAAATGTGTATCAATTACCAAAAACAATGACAAAAGATTTCGAAAAACCTATACTTTTAAGAAAATGAAAATAAAACTATTTATTTTGTCTTTTTTGACCTTTATTAAGGCTTTTTCTCAAAATTTGCCCAATCATCCTCGAATTTTATTGCTGAAAAATGAGGAAAATTCTATCGTTGAGAACATCAAGAACGATAAAAATTGGGCTAAAATTCATCAGACAATAATTGATGAAAGTGATAAAATTATTAGTTTACCTACCTTAGAGCGTATCCAAATTGGCAGAAGATTATTGGACAAATCAAGGGAATGTTTACGCCGAGTTTTTTATCTTTCTTATGCTTACCGCATATCAAAAGACAAAAAATATCTGACTCGCTGCGAAGCCGAATTATTGAAAGTTTCTCAATTTTCAGACTGGAATCCAAGCCATTTTCTTGATGTTGCCGAAATGACTTTGGGCGTTGCCATCGGTTACGATTGGCTCTATGATGATTTATCAGAAAATTCTCGAAAAATCATCAAAGAGGCTATTTTGAAAAAAGGAATTGAGCCTTCATTCGACTCAAAGTATAACTCTTGGCTAAAAGCAAGTCATAACTGGAATCAGGTTTGCAATGCAGGCATGACTTATGGTGCTTTGGCGATTTATGAAGAAAATCCAACGCTCTCAAAACAAATTATTGACCGAGCAAAAGAGTCTATAAAGTTGCCTTTGGAAGACTATAATCCTGATGGTGCTTATCCCGAAGGTTATGCTTATTGGGGCTATGGAACGAGTTTTCATGTGCTATTTTTGAGTGTCTTACAAAAACTACAAATGACTGATAGTCAGATAGATACGGGTTTTCAGAAAACCGCTCCATACTTCCAAAACCTGATTGGAACGTCTGGAAAAAACTTTAATTATTCAGATGCAGGAAGCGGTACAGGACTCAACGCAGCAATGTTTTGGTTTGCCAATCATAGCAAAAATAACAGCCTTCTTTTCAACGAAAAAAACTATTTGGAAGATGCTTCCAAAATGAGAGGAAACCGTATTTTGCCAGCCGCCATGATTTGGGGAAAAGATCTAAACTTAGATAAAATCGAAGCTCCAACCGATAAGATTTGGGTTGGTCAAGGTAAAAGTCCAGTTGCAATGATGCGAACTTCTTGGACGGATAAAAATGGAATTTATGTGGGTTTTAAGGCTGGTTCTGCCGCAGTAAATCATGCACATATGGATATCGGTTCTTTTGTAATGGATGCTTTGGGCGAGCGATGGGCAATGGATTTGGGTATGCAAGAATATGAATCTTTGGAGTCGAAAGGCATAAAGCTATGGGATAAAACCCAAATTGGGCAGCGTTGGGAAATCATGCGATACAATAATTTTTATCATAATACGCTCACTTTCGACCAAAAATTACAAAATGTGGAGGGTAAGGCTTCGATTAAAAATTTCACTAAAAATTCTAAATTTTTGAGTGCAGTTTCTGATTTGAGCGATATTTATAAAGGTCAGGTCAAAAAAGTGGAGCGTGGAGTTGCAATTATTGATGAAAAATATGTTTTAATTAAAGACGAAATTGAAAGCAATGAAAACGAAACGACAGTTCGTTGGGCTATGCTAACCACAGCAAAAGTTGAGAGCATTAATAAAAATTTTATAACGCTTTCTCAAAATGGGAAAATGCTTAATTTGATTGTTTCGCAGCCTTCCAAAGTTGAATGGAAAAATTACGAAACCAAACCAGTTCATGAATATGACGCAACCAATGAAGGTACGCAAATTATAGGTTTTGAAGTGAAAATCCCGAAAAATTCAAAGAAAAAATTGACAGTGATTATGATTCCAAATCAACTTTCTAATGATAAAATTTCTGTAAAAGATTTAAAAAAATGGAAAGATTGAAGCATTGAAATTCCTTTTTCAAAATTTCAACTTCCAAAAATTACAATAATTTCGTAAAATTCAACCCTCAAAATGCACAAAAACTCATGAAAAATCTTATTTTCTATTTATTGATTTCATTCGTTGGCTTCTCCCAAGTAACCGAAAGGAATATTTTAGCAAAAAAATATTCGTTGGAATTTATTTCCCAAAACTTGATTCCGAAAAGTCAATGGAAACCCTATCCGAAAACTCCCGAAGAGTGGAAAGCCACACTTACTCCCGAACAAATTGCTGAAATCATAAATCAAGGCGAAATTGCACTCAAAAATCCAATTGCCGAAATTACTGGCACTATGGCTATGGATTTCAAACGGTCGGGCGATAGAGAAAATCACGGTAAAGCATCTTTTGGTCGCCGAAATCAGTTGATGCCATTGATTTTAGCAGAAAACATCGAAAACAAAGACCGTTTTACCGAGAAGATTTTTAACCTTATTTGGGCAATTTGCGAGGAAAGTTTTTGGGGTGTTCCAGCACATATTAGCGGAACAGGTTTGCCCGATGTCGAAAATCCGATTGTTGATTTATTTGCTGCCGAAACTGCCGCATTATTAGGAGTTGCAGATTATTTGGTTGGCGAAAAAATGGACAAAATAAATGTTTTAGTGAGGAAAAGAATCTATTTTGAAACAAATCGTAGAATTTTTCAACCCATAAAAAAATGGGAAAATTATGGTTATTTGAGCCGTACGAAAGCTGTCAATAATTGGAATCCTTGGATAGTTTCAAATCTTTTGATGGCAAATCTTTTCTTGGAAAAAAACGAAACTGAGCGTGCTGTAAATGTAAAAGATTATTTGTTTTATCTCGATGCCTACCTCAACGGTTTGGGCGAAGATGGCGGCTGCGACGAAGGACCAAGTTATTGGTTTGCGGCAGGTGCTTCGGTTTATGATTGCCTTGAAGAAGTGGCGAGTGCGACCAATGGCAAAATTAATATTTACAACGAGCCTTTGATTAAAAAAATGGCTTCCTACATATATAAAATGCACATTGCTGACAATTATTTTGTAAATTTTGCTGATGCCGATCCAAAAGTTGGCAAACCCGATGGCTTGATGTTGTATCGTTTTGGAAAAGCAATCAACGATGATAAAATGATGTCGATGGGTCAATGGGCATTCCCGAAATATAACCAAGAAATTGCGATTCCAGGAAGGCATGTGATGAGGGTAATGGAAAATCTTATTTCGAGAAATAAAATACCCTCTCAAACCAGCACTTACCAGCCAGATGGAACGTACTATATTGCTGATATTCAGGTACTTACGTCACGTACTAAGCAAGGTATGTACTTGGCAACCCATGGCGGACACAATGCTGAAAGCCATAACCACAATGATGTGGGCGACTTTATAGTTTATGCAAACGGCGAGCCAGTTATTATAGATGCAGGTCGTGGAAATTATACTGCACGCACTTTTTCTTCTAAACGTTACGACCTTTGGTTTACACAATCAAATTATCATAACTTGCCTATTATCAATGGTTTAGGTCAGAAAGTTGGTCGAGATTTTGAAGCAAAAGACGCAAAATCGACGAGCAATGAAAAAGAAGCAACTTTGCAAATGAATATTGCTTCGGCTTACGAAAAAGAAGCGGGAGTAGTGTCGTGGAAACGATTGGTGAAATTAAATCATCAAACCAATCAAGTTGAAATTTCTGATGAATACGAGTTAAATGAAGCAAAATCTTTGCAACAAATATTTATGACAGTGTGCGAAACAGACATTTCGGTTGCTGGAAAAATAAACCTTAAAACTGTTTCTGGACAGGTACTTTCACTCAATTATGACAAAAATATTTGGGACGCAAGCATTGATATTCCATCAACCGAAGGCATGGAATATGTAAGTTTCAAAACCAAATGGGACAATAAACCTGTGCAAAGAATTATTTTAAACAATAAAAATTTAGTTAAAAAAGCAAAAAACTCTTTTGTCGTTAAATTTTAAAAGGTATATCTAAAACATATTTTATTCATTCTTGAAGCTACATTTTCTGCTTTGGTCGAATAAGCGAAAGCCATAAACATTAGAATTATGTTTTTTCAAGAATAAAATGTAAAATTGCAAGATAAACCCTACAAAACCATGATAAAAAAAATAGAATCAAACCTCAATAAAGCTTTAAGCCCTCTTGAAAGATTTTCTCACAAGTATTTGCTCATGCCATTTCGGTTTTTATTGAGCAAAATTGACCCTTTGGCAGTCGCAATTGAAGGGACGACTTTTAAGAAAATTCTGCAGGTATCTATTTACCCAATTTTTATGTGTGCCACTTTCTTCATTGGCTTTAAATTGATTGAAAATGGCTATACTTTGAAGACTTTTGCAGGAAATATCTTAATGTTTTTGGTATTTGGCTTAATTTTCGCTCCTCTGGAAAGGCTCATTCCATTCAGTAAAAAATGGCTCGACGACAAAGAATTACCCACCGATTGGTTCATGTTTTTTGGTGGGAAAGTTTGGGGTGACTATATAAATAAACCAATTCGTCTGGCTACAATTGCCTTGGTTGTACAAAAAATTTCGCCCGAAATTGGCAGAGAAATATGGCCCGTTCATCTACATCCATATATACAAGTTTTGCTTTTGCTTTCAATCAATGATTTTTTTCGGTATTGGTTTCATCGATGGCTGCACGAAAACGAATTTTTATGGCGTTTCCATGCTGTTCATCATTCTTCCGAGCGACTTTATTGGTTCAATGGCACTCGTTCACACCCATTGGAGGGGCTTCTGCAAAGTTTCTTGCAAGCAATTCCACTTGCGTATGTTCAAGCCCCTATTGAGGTTATTTTCGTTGCAAATCTGCTCGGTCGTACCATTGGTAGAATTCAACATACCAATTTGGATTTAATTCTTGGACCCTTTGATTACATTTTTTCAACGCCCAAGAATCACCGTTATCATCATTCAAAAAGCCATGTCGTTGGTCATACAAATTATGGGGGTGATGTTATTTTTTGGGACATTTTGTTCGGAACTTTTTACCTTCCAAAAGGCGAACAACCAAGCGATGAAATAGGTATCGAAGAAATGCCAAATTATCCAAAATCGTTCGTAGGGCTAATGTTTGCCCCTTTTACATATGGAAGATTGAAAAAAGAAGCAGCAGAATTAAATAATAAATCAACCGAAAAACAAGAAATAACCTCAGCCCAGCCCTCTACTTGAAAGAGAGAGTTCTGTCTATTTTGAAGTCCCTCTCCTTTATGGAAAGGGATTTAGGGTGGGTGAAATACTCAAAATCATAATCTTAAAAAACATGGAAAATAGAAGAGAATTTATCAAAAAAACAGCCTTGGCTGGGGTAGGAATTTGGACTGCACCAAACCTTTTTGCGTTTAATGGCTCGCCCAACGAAAAAGTAATTATCGGCATCATGGGAAGCAATAGTAGAGGTTTTTTTCTGGCAAAAATGTATGCCCAATTGCCCAATGTCGAAGTTGGATTTGTGTGTGATGTAGATGCCAATGTTTTGGCAAAAACCAGTGCTGAAATAGAGAAAATTACTGGCAAAAAACCAAAGCAATTTACCGATGTCAGAAAAATGTTGGAAGAAAAAGACATGGATGCATTGGCAATTGCTGCACCTGACCATTGGCACGCACCTGCCGCCTTGATGGGTGTGAAAGCTGGTAAGCACGTTTATGTCGAAAAGCCTTGTTCTCATAATCCAAATGAAGGTGAAATTTTGGTACAAGCTGCCCAAAAATATAATAAATTGATTCAGATGGGAAGCCAAAGACGTTCTTTTCCGAAGGTAATGCAAGGCATCAAAGAATTACATGATGGAATTATTGGAAAGGTGTATTTTGCCAAAGGTTGGTACGCCAATGCTCGAAAACCAATAGGAGTTGGTAAAATCGTACCAGTTCCTGCAAATCTGAACTTCGATTTATGGCAAGGTCCAGCCCCTCGTCGAGATTATAAAGATAATTTGGTGCATTATAATTGGCATTGGTTTTGGAATTGGGGAACTGGTGAAGCCCTCAACAATGGAACGCACGAATTGGATGTAATGCGTTGGGGTTTAGGTGTCGATTTTCCAACAAAAGTAACATCAATTGGTGGACGTTTTGCATATAAAGACGACTGGGAAACACCTGATACTCAGACGATTGCCTACGAATTTGGTGGCGGAAAAATGGCACAATGGGAGGGAAGAAGTTGCAACGGCTATAACAGTGAAGGCACAGGACGTGGCGTGATTTTTTATGGGGAAAAAGGCACAATGGCGATTCTTGGAGGTGATGATTACCAAGTTTATGACTTAGGAAATAAACTCATAAAAGATGCAAAAACCGAACTGCAAGAAGCCACAAAAACCAATACGATGGGCATGGGCGAAAAATTGGATAGCATCATTTTAGTTAATTATATTGAATCTATCCGTGGAAAAGAAAAACTTACAGCACCAATTATTGAGGGTCAAAAATCAACCCTTTTGCCACAATTGGGTAATATTTCTCAGAGAGTTGGCAGAAGCCTAATTTGCGACCCAGCAAATGGTCATATTTTGAATGACAAAGAAGCCATGAAACTTTGGTCAAGAGAATATGAAAAAGGTTGGGAAATGAAACTTTGAAAAGTCCACAGTTTAGTAGCTTGGCACGCCTACTCTTGGATGATAAAAGGGCGTAACACGCATATTAGCTGATACCCCTTGTCAATTTGTTATCCAACAAAAATTTGAATTTTAAATTCAGTTAAAATGAAAAACAAATCCTTGATTATCAGCTTTTTAGCTGCAATTTTGCTTGCATTTTTATCTTTCATTCCACCAAAAATGAAGGAGAAAAAAGAGTGGTTAAATCTTTTCAATGGAAAAGATATTAAAGATTGGTTTGTGAAAATTCATCACCATGAAGTTGGCGAAAACTATGGAAATACGTTCAAAGTTGAGGACGGAATTATCAAAGTTCGCTATGATAATTATGAGAAATTCATTGAACAATACGGGCATTTATATTTCAAAAAGCCTTTTTCATACTATCATTTATCTATGGAATATCGCTTTACAGGTGTTTGGCGAAAAGATGCTCCAAGTTACACCGAACTCAATAGTGGTGTAATGTACCATTCGCAAGACCCACGAACAATGCCAAAAGAACAAGATTGGCCAATTTCAGTAGAAATGCAGTTTTTGGGTGGACTCGATGATGGAAAACTTCGTCCAACTGGAAATATGTGTTCGCCAGGGACAGATATTATTTATCAGGGTAAAATTTATTCAGGACATTGCCTCAACTCTTCTGCAAAAACTTATAGAGGCGACCAATGGGTGAAAGCTGAACTCATTGTTTTGGGCGATTCGCTGGTTACACATATAATTAATGGTGACTCGGTTTTGCAATATTCAAAGCCTCAAATTGGTGGTGGCGTAGCAAATCGCTTTGACCCAGCCATAAAAATTGATGGAAAACCTCTCACAGCAGGCTATATTGCACTCCAAAGTGAAGGGCAAGAAGTTGATTTTAGAAACATAAAACTTTTAGACTTGGAAGGATGTATGGATAAGAAATCTAAGAATTATAGAAGCTATTATATTAAATCAAATCCTTCAAAATGTAAGTAAACTCTAATCATTTTTCAAAATGAAACAATCAAGAAAAAACTTTTTAAAAACCATCGGATTAGCTACGTTTTCAGCACCGATGCTGACTTTTGAAAAACCAATTGCCCCCAAACTAAACATAGGTTTGGCTTCTTATACTTTACGAAAATATACTTTAGACCAGGTGATAAGTATATGTAAAATACTGAATATCAAGGATATAGCTCTAAAAAACTTTCATTTGCCTTTAGATGCTACTGATGCCGAAATTAAATCGGTAACTACAAAAATGAAAGAAGCTGGACTAAATTTCTACGGCGGTGGCGTAATTTATATGAAAACCGAAGCCGAAGTAGATAATGCTTTTAGGTACGCAAAAGCTGCCGAAATGAAAATGATTATTGGTGTTCCAAACCATGAACTTTTACCTTATGTTGAGAAAAAGGTTAAGGAAACCGACATAAAATTGGCAATTCATAATCACGGGCCTGGCGATAAAGTTTATCCAACTCCGCAGACGGTTTATGATAAAATCGAAAAATTAGATAATAGAATTGGACTTTGTATTGATATTGGTCATGTGGTACGTTTGGGAATGAATCCTGTGGAAGCAATCAAAAAGTATGGTCATAGAATGTTCGATATGCACCTGAAAGATGTTGATGGAATTGTAGAAAAAAGTGGATCAACCCAAATCGGACGAGGAGTAATTGATATTCCGCAAGTGCTAAAAGCCTTGAAAAGCGTTGATTATCAAGGAGTTATGAGCGTAGAATATGAAAAAGATGCCGAACATGCAGAAAACGGTTTGGCAGAATCTATCGGTTATTTACGTGGAATTTTAGACACAATGGAGCGTTATTGAAAACTAAATTTTGAAATATTTATTCAAAAAAACCTATGAAAAAAACTATCGTTTTAGTTTTTAGTTTACTATTTTTTTGCTCAAAAAAAACATTTTCTCAAACAATCCAACTCTTCAATGGCAAAGATTTGAGCAATTGGTACAGCGATGTTCCTGCAACAGATACTAATAAAACTTTACGGAAATCTTTTATTATTCGTGATGGAAATTTAGTCAGTATGGGAAAACCCGAAGGGCATTTATTGACAAAAGAAGTTTATGAAAATTACCGAATCGAAGTACAATATCGTTTTGCAGGAAAACCCGGCAATTGTGGGCTTTTGGTTCACGCTTCTACGCCAAGAGCTTTGTATAAAATGTTTCCGAAGTCTATCGAAGTACAAATGATGCATTCAAATGCAGGAGATTTTTGGTGTATTGTGGAAGATATTAAAGTGGATGACATGGAAACCCGACGTGGACCAAAAGAAAATTGGGGAATTACTGAAGGAAAAGAGAGAAGAGTGAAAAATCTTACAGATAACTCTGAAAAACCTTTGGGCGAATGGAATACAATGATTGTTGAATGCCGAAAAGACAGAATTAAAGTTTGGGTAAATGGTGATGTAGTAAATGATGGCTACGGTGCAACTGTACAAAAAGGGCAAATAGCATTGCAAGCCGAAGGTGCTGAAGTTGAGTTTCGAAAAGTAGAATTGACATATTTGAAGTAAAAATCCGTTCCCTGAGCGAAGTCGAAGGGAACTGATTTTTTACCCTTCCTCGTTCATTTCTTTTTTAGCATTCAAATATCCACGAATGACCGTGAAAGTAGTTATACCTAAAAAAAAGAAAATTATATACTGTACATAATCTACAATCCAAGGGAATTTTTCACCAAAATAATATCCTCCACCAACCAAAACTATTGTCCAAATAGCTGCACCCAAAATATTAAATAGCATAAATCTGTAGAACTTCATTTTTACTATTCCTGCCAAAATTGGCGAAAAAGTACGAATTACTGGCAAAAAACGAGCAATTACGAGTGTTTGGCTGCCATATTTCTCAAAATATTTTTGCGTATTTTCGATATATTTTTTCTTGAAAAATAATGAATCTGGTCGGGTTTGAATATTATCTCCAAAATACCGCCCCGTGATATAGCCCAAAAGTGAACCCAAAACGGCAGCCAAAAATATACAAGTCATCAAGATTGAAAGCGGAACATCAAGCAGTTTTGTACCACAAAAAACACCCGAAAGAAAAAGTAAATAATCGCCAGGGAGAAAAAAGCCAAAGAAAAGTCCATTTTCGATGAAAATAATGAGCGTAATCGTAATCAGTCCACCAGTTCGGATAAGTTCTTCCGAATTCATTATATACTGAAACCATTCTGTTATCGTTTCCATCGAAATTTTTTTTTATTATAGCTTTTAGCAAATAAAGGTATTAAGCTTTAATTATGCAAATTCTGCCAATTCAAGCCAACGTAATTCTTTTTCTGCAATTTGATTTTCTGTCGTCTCAAAATCTTTTGCCCACGAAGCCAATTCTTCATGCGAATTACTACCTGCATTCATTTTTTCAACCAAATTAGCTTTATTTTTCTCTAATTTCTCAATTTCAGCTCCCAAACTTTCGTATTCTTTTTGTTCTTTAAAAGAAAATTTTCGCTTATTATCAATAATTACTGGTGTTGAAATAATATCATGTTTCAACTGAGGACTGCCAATTGAAGTCTGTTTACTGTTTGCATGAGCCAATAATTCTTCTTCATTTTCTTCTCTCCAAATTCTATAATCAGTATAATTCCCTGGATAATCTCTAATATAGCCATTTCCTTCAAAAACAAAAAGGTGGTCCACTAATTTATCCATAAAATACCTATCGTGAGAAACTACAAGCAAGCAGCCGCCAAAATTCAATAAGAAATCTTCCAAAACATTCAAAGTAGAAATGTCCAAATCGTTGGTTGGCTCATCAAGAATCAAAAAGTTTGGGTTTTGAACTAAAATTTTCAATAACTGTAAACGCCTTTTTTCGCCACCACTCAGTTTTTTTACAAAACTATATTGCATCGCAGGAGGAAAAAGAAAAAGTGTTAAAAAATTGGTGATTGACATTTCAGTTCCGTCCGCCATTTTTACATATTCTGCAATATCTCTCACTACTTCAATTACTCTTTGATTATCGTCAAAGTCTAAGCCACCTTGCGAATAATAGCCTATTTTGATGGTATCACCTTTCACAACTCTCCCCATATCGGGTTTTATTTTTTCGGTAATAATTTCGAGCAAGGTACTTTTTCCCATGCCATTTTTACCAACAATTCCAATTCTATCGCCTCTTTTGAAGGTATAATCAAACTCTGAAATTATCTTTTTTCCATCAAACGACTTACTAACGTGTTGAATCTCAATGATTTTGCTACCCATTCGCTCCATTTTCATGCTCAATTCGAGCTTTTCGTCTGGACCTTTTTTTGCCGCTTTTTCTTTCAAATCATAAAATGCATCAACCCTACTTTGCGATTTTGTGCCACGAGCCTTCGGCTGACGACGCATCCATTCTAATTCTTTGCGTAATAGATTTCGGTAGTTTTTTATCGTTGCAGCATTTACAGCTTCTTGTTCTTCCTTTTTTTCTAAGTAATAAGCATAGTTCCCCGAATACTTAAATACCTTATTATCAGCCAGTTCCAAGATTCTGTTGCAGGCTTTGTCCAAGAAATAGCGGTCGTGAGTAACCAACAAAAGCGTAATATTTGAAGCCGAAAGATACCCTTCGAGCCACTCAATTGTATCAAGGTCAAGATGGTTAGTCGGCTCATCAAGAATCAAAAAATCAGGTTCTTCAATCAAAACTTGGGCAAGAGCAACTCTTTTTTTCTGCCCACCCGAAAGATTTCCGACAAGTTTGTCAAAATCTTCGATGCCCAATTTGGCCAAAATTTGCTTTACTGTAACCTCATAATCCCATGCTTTAAGGGTATCAACTCGCTCGATGGCATCGGCAATTCGGTAATCATCGCCCGAATTCATAGCAAGTTCATATTCCTTGATTGCCATTGTGAGGGAGTTTTCAGAAGCAAAAATTGTTTCTAAAACAGTTCTTCCAGCTTGTAAGTCAGGATTTTGACCCAAATAGCCATAACGAATGTCTTTTCTGATGCTGATTTCACCTCCGTCAATATCAGCATTGCCCGTAATCATGTCGAGCATTGAAGATTTCCCAGATCCATTTGAGCCAATTAGGGCCACTTTTTCACCTTGTAAAATGCCAAAAGTTAGATTTTTGAAGAGCCATCTTTCACCTAAATTTTTACCTATATTTTCTGCGGATAAGTAGTTCATTGCAATTTTTAATGGATAATGTAGAATTAAGAATGTAAAATTAATTTTCCAATTCTCAATGGTCAAATTGTTTTGAAAGGCAAAACACTATGCAAAATTACACCTTTTTTTCGAGAAAACGTTCAACTAAAATTTCCCATTCTTGTTCCAATGATATTTTTGGTAGATTTTCTCCACATCTACTATACCAATAATTGGCATTAAAAATATCACCTTCTTTTCGGTGCAAATAGGCATGGAGTTGGTCGAAAGCAAGCGTTCCTTCCTTGGTTTGAGCAATATTATGGGCAGATTCCCAATCGTCTTTTGCATCATGCCAAAGTGCTTGTATTAAAATAGGGAAGTTTTTCGGAACAAAAGTTTCTGAGAGTGTATTTTTGAAATTTTCGATGGTCATATTTTAAATAATTTTACTACGAACTGAAAGTTTGCACCACATTATAAGCTAATTTTGCACAAATTTAACATTAAATTAATGCAATTAATGAATTTTCTGTTTTGGTTAAAACGAATATCGTGGCTTGTTTGTATCTATTTTTTACTAAGAATTTTATTCCTAATTTTTAATTATAAATCTTTTCAAAGTATTGATTATCAGCAAATTAGCTATGCTTTTTTGCTTGGTTTAAAATTTGATTTGTCGGCTATTTTTATAAGTAATTTAATGTTTACCATTTGTGTTTTTTTGCCATTTCGATTTGTAGAAAAGCAAAAGTATCAAATCTTCTTGAAATACATTTATTTGATACCAAACATCTTCTTTTTTTGGTTAAATATTGCTGATTTTGAATACTATAAATTCATCGGAAGAAGAACAATATTTGAGATTTTCAGCATCATCGGCGATGTTGGACAGCAATCACTTAATTTGCTTGGTAGTTATTGGTATTTGGTTTTGATTTGGACATCGATGAGTTGGGTTTTTGTGAAATTTGACTCAATAAATAAAATCGATTTCAATCCTAAAAGTAAAATTGTTACGACATCCGTTTTGTTATTTTCTATTGCCTTTAGTATACTAATTTTCAGAGGAGGGTTTCAAGAAAAACCCCTGAGAATCAATCAAGCATTTGAGCAAAATAATATGCATCTCGGTAATTTAACTCTTAATACAACCTTTACTTTTTTGACAACTATTGATGCAGTTGGAACTGAAAAGGTTAGTTATTTTGCTGATAATCAACAAATTACGAGATTGGTTCAAAGAAATACGACGAACAACTTCGAGATAAATATCATAAAACAAAATGTTGTAATTGTCATTTTAGAAAGTTTTGCAAAAGAATATATGGGTTTCCAAAATCCGTACAAAGGATATACCCCATTTTTGGATTCTTTATCAAAATCTGGTGTGAGTATGAGCAATTGTTTTGCTAATGGTCGTGAGTCAATCATTGCATTACCTTCCATCATTGCGGCAATTCCGCAGTTGATTGATGAACCTTTTATTACTTCAAGTTACCAGTCGAATAAGTTTTATGGATTGGGTTCAATCGTCAAGCAAAATGGCTATGTTTCTTCGTTTTTTCATGGGGCAAGAAATGGCTCAATGGGCTTTGAAGGTTTCTCTCAATTGGCAGGTTTTGACAAATATTTTGGACTTAATGAATATCCTAAAAGTCTGATAGACAGTGACTTTGACCAAAATTGGGGTGTTTTTGATGAACCTTATTTACAGTATTTTTCGAATGAACTTTCAAAGGAAAAACAGCCATTTGTAAGTTGTATTTTTACACTTAGCTCTCACCACCCTTACCCAATTCCAACCCAGTATAAAGGTAAGTTTCCAAAAGGAAAAGCATCAATTCACGAAAGTATTGGTTATACCGATTTTGCTTTGAAACGTTTCTTTGAAACAGCTTCAAAACAAGCGTGGTTTAAGAATACACTTTTTGTAATAACCGCCGACCATACACAGCAAAATATCGAGGCTAAGTATAATTCGCCAACGGGTGCATATCGTGTGCCTTTTGTTTTATATCATGCTGATAATCAGGTACTTAGTTTAATAAAATCAAAAGTAAATCTTGATAAAACCACTCAGCATACCGATATTTTACCAACCATTTTAGATTTTTTGGCGATTAATCAAGAGCAAGTTTTGCCATTTGGGGAGTCAATTTTTGAAAAAAATAAAGGATTGGCAATGCACTATAATTCGGGCATTTTTAGCATGATTTCAGATGCACATTTTATAGAAATGAACCTCGAAGGGCAAGTAAAAACCTTTGATTTGAAAACAAATAAAGCATTTAAAAATGACGAAGAAATGAGTAAAAAACTCAAAGCATACATTCAATTTTACAGAAATGGCTTGATTGAAAATTCGTGGATAAAGTAGTTATTTTTTACCTTCCCGATATTTGCGATAAACTCGTGCAGCCAGAAAAAGTGTTACTCCAAAAGCGAGTATTCCGAAAAATAAATAGACAAAATTGAGCAAATCTTTAACCACCGCTAAAATGACAATAATTGCCAAAAATAGCGTTGGAAGCTCATTTAGCAAGCGAAATTGAAACGAAGTATAAGTAGATTGTCCATTTTCTTGCTTTGAAATAATACCTTTGCAATACAAATGATATACAGTCATAAGTACTAAAAAAACTAATTTTACCTGCATCCAACCTTGCTCCAAAAAATAGGGAGAGTTAGCTAGCATCAAAATTCCGCAAGTCCAAGTAAACATCATGGCAGGTGTACAGATGATTTTGTAAACTCGCCATTGCATAAGCGTATATTGCTTTTTCCAATCTTCCCGAATTGACTCTGGTTTGTCGCTTGCCTCAGCATGATAAACAAACATTCGGACTAAGTAAAATAAGCCTGCAAACCAAGCTACAAAGCCAATAATATGAAGTGATTTTAAGTATAAATGTAACACGGGAGTTCTGAGTGCTGAGTGCTGAGTTCTGAATTTAAGTTCAATAAAAGCTACTAATTGATTGATAGTAAGCATTTTAAGTCTATAACTCAGAACTCAGAACTCATAATTCAGAATTATTGACGCGTAAAGATAACAAAGAAAAGACATTGAACGTTTTAAAATAAATTTTCAGACTTAAAATTATGCAAAGAATTTTTACTGCACTATTCCTTTTGTTATCCATCAATATTTTTGCTCAAAATCTTAAACAGGATGTTGGCAAAGCAAAAGAATTTTATGAAAAAGCTCTGAAAAATCTTTCCGAAAAAAAAATGCCAGATGCCACCGAAAATCTTTTTAAGGCAATCAATAAGGATTCGACTTTTTCGGAGGCATATTTTAAATTGGGGCAAGTTTTTGAGGCTGGTCGTAGCCAAGAAAATGCTGTAAAATATTACGGTAAAGCCATCGAGTTAAAGCCCAAAGAATCAATTTTTGCACAAGCATATACCTACATCGGCACACGTTTGATGCGTGCTGGAAAGTATGAAAAGGCAAAGGAATATTTGATCTTTTCCTTGCAAAATTCACCACCAAATAGCCTGATAGTCAAGCAATTAACTAAACAAATTGAAGCTTGTGCTTTTGGAATTGATGCTCAAAAAAACGCCATGATAATCAATTCATCTGTAATGGGAGCAACTATTAATTTCCAAAACAAGCAATATTTCCCTGTGCTGACTGCCGATAATGAAACGCTAATTTTTACTGCTCGTTCAGAAGTTGGTGATGAAAATTTATATTCTTCGCAACTTCAAAATGGTTCTTGGACAGTGCCAAAAAGTATTTCTCCAAATATAAATACTACTTTCAATGAAGGCACTTGCAGCATTTCGGCAGATGGTCGAACTTTAGTCTTTACAAGCTGCGATGGGCAAAATAGTTTAGGGAGTTGTGATTTGTATATTTCCAAGAAAGTAGGAGAAGAGTGGAGCGTGCCAGAAAACTTAGGTGAAAATGTTAATACTTCATTTTGGGAAGCCCAACCAAGCCTTTCACATGATGGAAGAATTTTGTATTTTTCTTCGGAAAGAAAAGGGGGTTTTGGCCGTAAAGACTTGTGGATGAGTGAGTTAGGTGAAAAAAACATTTGGACAAAAGCAATAAATCTTGGAAGTATAGTTAATACATCAAGCGATGAAATTTCTCCATTTATTCATGCTAATGGTCATACCCTTTTCTTTGCATCTGATGGTCATTTGGGCATGGGAGGATTAGATTTATTCATGACTGAACAAAAAATAATGGCATTTTCAAAGCCTGAAAACTTGGGATTCCCGATTAATACCAATGAAGACCAAGTTGCTCTTTTCATTACCGCTGATGGCAAAAAAGGTTATTATTCTTCAGATGAAAAATCTTCGATAAAACTCTTTCAATTTGAGATTCCGAAGCAACTTTCCGATAAATTTCAGAGGGTAAATTTTGTAAAAGGAATTGTGCAAGATGCTCAAACAAAGAAAAATATTTCATCAGAAATCGAATTAGTTGATTTGAAAAGTAATATTGTTTTAGAAAAAACAAAGTCAGACTCACTTTCAGGCGAATATACTGCCATTTTGCCAAATGGTAGCCAATTTGGACTTTTTGTCAATAAGAAAAACTACTTTTTCAAAAGCATAACTTTCGATTTTTTGGAAAAAACTGAAGTTGGTGGGAAAGTAGTCAATGTATTATTAGAACCAATTAGAAAAGATGTAAAAGAAGTGCTTAATAATATCTTTTTTGATTCTGGGAAGTTTGATTTACGCCCTGAGTCGTTTGCAGAATTGGATAAATTACAAAAACTTTTGAAACAAAATCCAACGCTACGAGTCGAAATATCGGGACATACAGATAATGTTGGTAAAGATTCAGAAAATCAAATATTGTCTGAAAAAAGAGCTTTATCTGTATTGAATTATTTATTAAAAAATGGAGCTAACTCATTGAATATCAAATCATTAGGTAATGGTGCGAGTAAGCCAATCTTGCCAAATGACACCGAAGAAAACCGACAACTCAATCGCCGAATTGAAATGAAAATTTTGTAAATTTTGGCTATATCCTTTATTTTGACGAACTTTGCAAAAATAGGAATTAGGTTTTAGGACGAAGGAATTAAGATAATTAAAATAATAAATTAAGTTCCCCTTTAGGGGCGGAGGGGTATGACACAAGAAACAGCAGAAGTATTGATATTGGGTTCGGGACCCGCAGGTTATACAGCAGCAATTTATGCTGCAAGAGCAGGACTAAAACCTTTGATGTATCAAGGTGGTCAGCCCGGAGGACAATTGACTATAACAACAGATGTAGAAAATTATCCGGGCTATCCAGAAGGCATTCAAGGACCTGAAATGATGGAAGATTTTAGGAAGCAAGCAGAGCGATTTGGATTAGTAAATCGCTATGGAATGGCAACCAGTGTAGATTTTTCTACACCATTGGCTCACAAAGTTATCATTGATGAAACACATGAAATTACTGCCACAACCGTCATTATTGCCACTGGTGCTTCGGCAAAATGGCTTGGTTTGGAGTCGGAAACCCGCCTGAATGGTTATGGTGTTTCTGCCTGTGCAGTGTGTGATGGATTTTTCTTTAGAGGGCAAGAAGTTGCTATTGTCGGAGCTGGGGATACCGCTTGTGAAGAAGCACATTATTTGTCGAAACTTTGCAAAAAAGTATATATGTTGGTGCGTAGAGATGAGTTTCGTGCTTCATTAATCATGCAAAATCGTGTAAAAGCCACACCAAATATTGAAATTCTTTTTAACACTGAAACCGTTGAGGTTTTAGGAGAAGATGGTGTAACAGGTGCGAAAATCAGAAATACTATTACAAAAGAAGAGAAAAATATTGATGTAACAGGCTTTTTTGTAGCAATTGGGCATCAACCAAATACGCAAATTTTCAATAGTTTTCTTGAAATGGACGAAGCTGGCTATCTCGAAACTGAAAAAGGAAGCAGTCGAACGAACATTGAAGGCGTGTTTGCCTGTGGCGATGCACAAGACAAAATTTATCGGCAAGCAGTAACAGCAGCAGGTTCGGGTTGCATGGCAGCACTTGATGCCGAAAGATATTTAGCTGGACAAAACTTGCATTAATCAAATTTTATTCATAAAATTGTTATGAAATGTATCCATTAAATCATTTTGGCATACTTTTAGTAATATTTTACGTGCTGTCTTTAAACATAAAATACGCATGAAAAAGGTTTTATTACCAATAATACTGGCTATTTCAATCTCTGGAGTATCTTTTGCCCAACGTGAAAGAGGCTCGAGATTAAATAAACCAAATATTCCTACTAATCAGAAAGATTCGAAAGCCAAAGATAAAAACTTCAATAAGGCACCGAAGGAAGAGGATGAGTTTAGTTTTGAAGAAGAACCAAAACTAAGATTTGTCAACGAATTTGAAACTCCTAAATCTGTAGAATCGCTTCCTGTACTTAAAATTGAACCTATCAAAGAAATCAACACGGCAGTTCATGAAGATACTTCAACAATTGATGAGGGACAAACTTTGATTGTAGAAATTGAAGATGAAGCTCAGTTTCAAGGAAGTGAAGACATGGTAAAAGTTGCCAGTTACTTCTCAGTTTGGGACACCGATACCGTTGACCCTTATGGCATTGATGCCAAAGAATATGATGATGTTGTGCCGATTCAATTATATGATATTTCTCAAGGAAGGTATTGGGCTGGACCTTTAAGTAAAGGTGTTGTCAATTCAAATTTTGGGTGGAGGTCAAGAAAATGGCATACTGGGCAAGACCTTGATCTCGAGACTGGCGACCCTGTTTATGCGGCTTTTGATGGTATTATAAGAATATCACGAGTACAAGGAGGTTATGGTCGTTGTGTTGTAATTAGACATTATAATGGTATAGAAACACTTTATGGGCATTTATCAAAAATTAATTTTGAAGCAAATACCATAGTTAAAGCAGGAGATGAAATAGGAAAAGGTGGTAACACTGGTCATAGTTCGGGTCCACATCTTCACTTTGAAACTCGTTATGAAGGCAACCCGTTTGATCCAAGAAATATCTATAATTTTAGTCCAGCTCAAATAAATATTGTTTCACAAGAGTTTTTATTGACTTCACGTGTCTATGATTATTTGAGAGGTGGAACTAATAAATCTGACTTTGAGTTTGATGAACCAGTAAAGATTAATAGAAAAGTTTGGACAAAAGTACGCTCAGGCGATACACTTTCTGAAATTGCAGGAAAATTTAATACAACTATTACCGAACTTTGCAAACTCAATCATATTAAATCTTATACTCGTTTAAGAGCAGGTTATCGTTTGAGAGTAAGGTAGATTGGATTTCGGGTTTTCGACTTCGTTCAGACACGGATGAAAGTTGTAACCGAGAGTATAGAAAAACTGCTGCAGACGAGGTTAAAATATTTTTGTAAGCGACGTGAAACTATTTACGTCGTTTTTTTTTTATCCTATTAGGACAAAATTTTATAGTTTTTTTAGAATAGTTTTTTATGAAATTAGATATACTTTTATTGGCTGCTCACCCCGACGATGCTGAAATGTCTTGTGGAGGAACAATTGCTTCTGCCATTAAAAATGGCAAAAAAGTAGGTATTGTTGATTTTACAAGAGGAGAATTAGGCACTCGCGGGACACCCGAAATAAGATCTGCAGAATCGGCAGAAGCTTCTAAAATACTTAATATTTCGGCAAGAGAAAACCTTGGTTTTAGAGATGGCTTTTTTATAAATGATGAGGAACATCAAATGAAATTGATTGCTGCGATTCGCCGTTATCAACCAGAAATTGTATTGGCAAATGCCATAGAAGATCGCCACCCTGACCATGGAAAAGGGGCTTCATTAGCAGTTGAAGCTTGTTTTTTGTCTGGATTACGTATGATTCAAACTTTTGATTCTGATGGAAAATTACAAGCAGCTTGGCGACCAAAAGCTTTGTATCATTACATTCAAGATGTCTATATCAAGCCCGATTTAGTTGTTGATATTTCAGACTTTTGGGACATGAAAGAAGCCTCAATTCGTGCCTATAAAAGTCAGTTTTTTGACCCAAATAGCACCGAACCAGAATCCTATTTGACAAGTCCTGTTTTTTTAGAATTTCTAAAAGCCCGCTCACAAGAAATGGGTCATAAAATCGGAGCAAGTTTTGGCGAAGGTTATACCAAGACAAAAATGATTGGTGTAAAAGATTTTTTTGATTTGATATAAACTTTGTTCAGTGCGACGTTCGCCTTGATGCCTTTGTGGCTAATTTTTGAAAAATGATAAATATTCTACTTATTGGTGCTGGGCAAATCGGAAGCCGACATTTGCAATCATTGGCTTTGTTGGATATTCCTGCAACGATTGATATTCTTGACCCTTCTGAACAGTCAAGAAAAACTGCCGAAGCGAGATTTTATGAAGTTCAAAGCTCAAAAACACACTTAAATTTGCGTTTTTTTGAATCTATGACTCAAGTTCAAAAGCATTATGACATTGCTTTAATTACGACAGATTCAAAGCCTCGAAGATCAATTATTGAGGTATTAGTTCAACAAACTACAATGAAATTTCTGATTCTTGAAAAATTCCTATTTCAGCAAGTGATTGATTATCAAGTAGTTGAATCTATTTTGCAAGAAAAAAACATTCAAACTTTTGTCAATACGCCACGCCGACAGAATGATTATTATAAAAGTTTGATTCCCCTGTTTCATGGTTCTTCCAATATTCATTTTAGAGTTTCAGGTGCAGATTGGGGACTTGGTTGCAATGGCATACATTTCTTAGATTTATTTGCCATGATTAGTGGAAGTCAGACAATCTTATTGAAAAATAATTTAATTGATGAAGCAATAATTGATAGTAAAAGAGCTGGTTATATAGAATTTTCAGGAACACTTTCGGGGTATGATTCTCGACTAAATTCTATCGAAATAACTTCTTATCTTGCAGGAAATACGGCAGTTCAAATTGAAATTTCTGACAAAAATAACCGAATAATTATAAATGAACGAACTGGCGAGGTGCTTAAAAGTAATGAGTCCAGCAACTGGAAATGGGAAATGGATGAATTTTCTGCCAAATACCAGAGCGGTTTGACACATTTGGTTGTTAAAGATTTAATTGAAAACAGAAAATGCGATTTGCCAACTTATAACGAGTCAAGTCATTTACATTTGCTATTTTTAAATACTTTTTTAGATTTTATAAATAAAAAAACTGAAACGCAGACAGATATATGCCCTATCACTTAAAAAAAATATTATTGGTAGGCACAGGACCAATGGCAGTCGAATATGTGAAAGTTTTGAAAGATTTATTAGTTGAATTTGAAGTCGTTGGACGTGGAAAAGACTCTTGCGAAAAATTTGAAACTTTGACTGGCAAAAGGCCAATTTCTGGTGGTTTATTAGAAAATTTTCATCATTTTCAAGGTTTCGACGGAGCAATTATTGCCACAGGAGTTGAACAATTGGCAATTTGCACTTTCTTATGTTTAGACCTCCAAATTAAGCATATTTTAGTAGAAAAACCTGCTGCAATGACTTTAGAAGAGCTTTTGCAAAATGCAGAGAAGGCAAAACGACAAAATGCACAGGTTTTGGTTGCTTATAATCGCCGATTTTATGCCTCAGTTATAAATGCTTTAGAATTAATTGAAGCTGATGGCGGAATTTCGTCTTTTAACTTTGAATTTACAGAATGGAGTCATACAATAGAGCCTTTAATTAAAGCTATGGGTGTAAAAGAAAACTGGCTTTTGGCAAATTCTACACACGTGATTGACTTAGCTTTTTTTCTTGGCGGTGAGCCAATTAAGCTAAATTCTTTATCGGATGGAGAACTTTCTTGGCATCAAAAAAGCAAATTTTGTGGCATCGGAATTTCAAACCAAGGTGCATTATTTGATTATCGTGCAAATTGGCAAGCACCTGGCAGATGGGGTGTTGAGCTATTGACTGAAAAGAATCGCTACATTTTGCGTCCTTTGGAAGACTTGCAAATTCAAACAAAAGGAAGTGTAAAAATTGAGAAAAAAGAAATTGATGATTCTTTAGATAAAAAGTATAAAGCTGGTTTATTTTTGCAGACAAAATATTGGCTTTCTGGTGAAAAACTCTCACTTTTTTTAGATATTCACCAGCAAATCGATCGTTTTGAAGTTTATAATACAATTTTGAAAGGAAATATTTAACCTATTATTTATGCCAAATCCTACTTGTCCGATTTGTAAAAGTACTAAAACTGCAATAATGTATGAAGGCTTGACTGATGGGAATTTTTTTGCAACTACCGAAGTTTTTGATTTATTTTCATGCAAAACCTGCGAAGCAAAATTTCAATACCCTTTTATTCCTGAAGAAGTTGTTGGAAAATATTATCAATCGGCAACTTATCAGCCTTTTCATTTGAATACAAAACCCATCCAATTGCAATGGAAATTCAATCCGCAGAGTATTTATTTGAGGATTTTGTCCGAAAAACATAAAAAAGACGATGTTTTTTCATTAATTGACGTTGGATGTGGAGGCGGAACATTTTTGATGAGTGTAAAACACTACTTTCCAAATGCCAAATTGATGGGTGTTGATGTTTCTGAAACAGCAATCGAAAATCTAAAAAAGCATAAAATTGAAGGTTTTTGTAGTAGTTTGTATGAATTTGATCCAAAAACAAAGTTTGATTTTATCACTTCTTCACAAGTTTTAGAACACCTCAATCAGCCCTATGCATTTTTGGAAACTATCAAAAGACTTTCTCATGCAGAAACTCAAATAATGATTGATATTCCAGCTTCGGACTCAACATCTGCAAAATTTTTTGGAAGAAATTGGACACACTGGGACTTGCCAAGACACAGCATTCATTTTACGGAAAATACGCTCAAATATTTATTTCAAAACTTCAAAACCCTCGAAATAAGATACGCTGGTAGCTTTTTTGCTTATTTGAGTAGTTATAAAATTAAAAAAGGTAAAAGTCCACATGAGGCAATTTTTCCTTTTGAACTAACAATTTTTAGAATTATTACTCAGCTTGGAAAATTTCTAAGAATGAATTTTTTGTTCGATGATAAATTAATTTGGCGAGGGAATTTGAAGAACAATTAGAGCCACTAAGAAACAAAGTCTCCAATTTTTTTGTGTCTTAGTGGCAAATTTAAAATATGATAAAACTAAATCCATATTTCACACTCTGTATTCCAGTTTATAATTCGGGAGAAATATGTGAAAATGCTATTCAAACTGCCCTCCAACAAGATTTTGATGATTTTGAAATTGTCATAGTTGATGATTATTCAACGGATAATTCGTGGGACGTTTTGTCGAAATTTAAAGATAATCCAAGAATAAAACTCTACCGAAATAAACAAAATGTAGGCATGACCAAAAATTGGGATAATTGTTTACAATTTGCCACTGGGAAATTCATTGGATTTGTTCACCACGATGATGTGGTAAGTCCAAATTTGCTCAAAGATGCCTACGAAATTATTGAAAAACACCCAAATACCGGTATTTTGGCTTTCACCAACCATCAAAAAAAACTTCGACCTTTGATGGGCGAAATTGATGCAAAAACTTACTTCAATTATACCTTTTCTATGGTCAATATTCCGCCACCAAGCGAAACTATTTTCATAAAAACCAAAGATTTGCACTACGATGAAGCAATGGTTTACTGCCCAGAAGTTGATATTTACTTGAAAATCAGTCATTTAGGTTATAATGCTTTTCACAGCGAAAAAAATAATGTTGTTCGAAATCCATCTGGTTGGATGGGTAGTGTAACTTCAAGAACTCACTATCGTTTTGATAGATTTCAAGATAATTTATATATTTTGAAGAAATGGGGCAATGATGAATGGCTTAAAAAAAATGCAGTTTTTCAAAGTCTAAAAAGAATTTCAAGAGAATTATTGAAAAGATATATTCGAGGTAAAATTTTAGGTAGTACAGAAGCTGACGAATTAATTATTGGTTTCAAAAAATCTTTGAAAGCTAATGATTATTTTAAATTCAGTTTTTTTGAGAGAATTAGGCTTTTTCTGCAAATTTTGCCAACAATTATTTTAAAAACTTTTACATCTTTTGCATTTTTGATTGTTTCAAAGGTTTTTCCAAAAAATAATAATTAATTTTGCTTCCAAAGTACACCTCAAATTTCCCTAAATTGGCTTTTCGCATTTTGCATTATTTACATTTTGTTGAATTATTCTTCAAAAGTTGCCTTTCGGTCTTGAAAGTGCTTTTGATGTCGAAATATAATGTCAAAAAACCACAAATGTTATTTCAAAAATGTGCAATTATCGGAAATGGACCATCACTCAAATATACACTCGAAAACGAACATGATTTTCTTGAAAATACGGAGCTTTTTTGTGTAAATCTTTTTGCTACGCATAAACAATATCAAATATTAAAACCCAAAAATTACATTTTACACGACCCAGTTTATGGCGATGAAAGTCATACTGAGGCACAAAAAGCCATCAAAGGAATTGTAGATAATACGACTTGGGAAATAAATCTTTTTGTGCCATTTCAACTCAAGAAATCAAGCTATTTTGTTTCAGAAATGAGCAAAAATGCCTATATTCATGTAAAATATTATAATTATACGATTGTTGAGGGTTTTCAAAAACTAAGTTTTTGGCTTTTCAACAAAGGTTTGGCAATGCCACAAAGTCAAAATGTGATAATTGCAGCATTGTTTATGACAATTTATTTGGGTTATAAAGAAATTTTTCTGTTTGGTGCCGACCAATCTTGGCACGAAATTGTTAGCTTAGATGAACATAATAAACTAACGTTTGAAATGCCTTATTTTTACGAAAAAAAGGCACTTGATATTACTAAAATTAAGAAAGGAAATGGCTCATATTTAGCTCAACTTTTTCTTTCTACACACAAGGTTTTCAAAGGTTTTGAAGTCTTGGCAGACTATGCAATTTCAAAAGGAAGCAAGGTCTATAATGCCAGTGCAAGAAGTTATATTGATGTGTTTGAAAAAATAAAAATCAATGAATTTAAAAGATAAAAAAGTTTTAATTACAGGGGCTGATGGCTTTATTGGGAGCCATTTGGTTGAAGAATTGCTCGATGAAGGTTGTAAAGTTCGTGCTTTTGTTTATTATAATTCGTTCAATTCTTGGGGTTGGTTAGATACTTTTCCGAAAGAAAAACTACAACAAATCGAAGTAATTGCTGGTGATATTCGAGACCCTCATGGGGTTAGAAATGTTATGAAAGACATCGAAATTGTATTTCATTTGGCGGCACTAATTGCCATTCCTTATAGCTATAATTCGCCTGATACGTATATTGATACCAATGTAAAAGGTACACTAAATATTGTGCAAGCTGCCCGTGAATTGGGCATTGAGCGAGTGCTGGTAACTTCCACTTCGGAGGTTTATGGCACTGCTTTGTATGTGCCTATTGACGAAAAACACCCTCGTCAAGGTCAATCGCCTTATTCGGCAACTAAAATTGGTGCAGATGCAATGGCAGATTCATTTTACCGAAGTTTCAATGTGCCAATTACGATTGTTCGACCTTTCAATACTTATGGTCCAAGGCAGTCGGCGAGGGCAGTTATTCCCACAATTATTTCGCAATTATTGAGTGGAAAAACAGAGATTAAATTAGGAGCATTGCACCCAACCCGTGATTTGGTTTTTGTACGAGATACGGTTAAAGGTTTTATAGAAATTGCAAAAAATGATGCCACAATAGGCCAGGAAGTGAATATTGCAATGATGGAAGAAATTTCGATAGGAGATTTAGCTCAAAATATTATTAATTTGATAAATCCAGAAGCCAAAATATTGACTGATTCGGAGCGTTTACGCCCAGAAAAAAGTGAAGTTGAACGTCTTTTTGGAAGTAACCTAAAAATAAAGGAATTGACAAATTGGCAACCTAAATATTCAATTGAAAGTGGTTTGAAGGAAACAATTCAATGGTTTTCTGAGCCAAAAAATTTAGCTCAATATAAGACTGATATTTATAATATTTAGAAAATGATTCAACTTTCAGTACCAAATTTAGCAGGAAATGAATGGCAATACATAAAAGATTGCTTGGATACGAATTGGGTTTCGTCGGTGGGCAGTTATGTAACCAAATTTGAACAAATTTTGGCAGATTATGTAGGTGTAAAATATGGCATTGCCACTTCCAACGGCACGGCTGCACTTCATATAAGTTTGATTTTGGCAGGAGTGGAGCGGGGAGATTTGGTCATTGTTCCCAACATTACTTTTGTAGCGAGTGTCAATGCCATTAAACATACAGGAGCTGACCCAATTTTGATAGACATTGAATCAGAAACCTGGCAGATGGACTTAGATTTGCTCGAAAATTTCCTAAAAAACAAGACAGAAATTAGAAACAGTATTTTGTATCACATTGATAGTCAGCGAGTTATAAAATCTATAATGCCCGTTCATGTACTTGGCAATATGTGCGACATGGAGCGATTGATGACTTTGGCAAATGAATATAAATTGAATGTTGTTGAAGATTCAACAGAGGCTTTAGGCTCAAGTTTCAAAGGTAAAAACGCCGGTTCGTTCGGACTTTTTGGTACAAGCAGTTTTAATGGAAATAAGATTATTACAACAGGTGGGGGAGGGATGATTTTGACAGATGATGCAACTTTAGCAAAAAAAGCAAAACATTTGACAACTCAAGCCAAAGCCGACCCTCAAGAATATTACCATGATGAAATTGGTTATAATTATCGTTTAGTAAATATTTTGGCAGCAATGGGTGTTGCTCAAATGGAACAGTTAGGTGGTTTTATTGAACGAAAAAAAGAAATAACGAAGATTTATAATGAGCATTTATTGAAAATTGAGGGTATTTTTACACAGAAAATTACTGAAGGCGTAGCAGCTAATTATTGGCTTTATACAGTAAAAATGCCTCGACAGAAAGAAATTCTAAACTATTTTAGAGAAAATAAAATCGAAGCTCGACCATTTTGGGTGCCAATGAATCGCCTACCAATGGTGAAGGATGATTTGTATTTTACCAAGAATGACGTTTCAGGACAAGTTTATTCTTCTTGTGTAAGTTTACCCTGTTCGACTTCAATCAAAGACGAAGAAATTTTTACTGTTATCAAACTTATTCAAGAATTTTATGCGTAAAAAACTAATTCTTGTGGGTGGTGGAGGTCATTGCAAATCTTGCATTGAGGTAATCGAATCTTGCGATAAATTTGAGATTTCGGGCATTTTAGATAAAATAATTTGTAAAACTGTACTTGGCTATCCAATTATTGGCAATGACGATTTGATTCCAAATTTAATAAAGGAAGGCTACGAATTTTTGATTACGGTTGGACAAACAAAATCACCAGCGATTCGAGTAAAACTTTATGATTTTATAAAGAATAATGGTGGAAAATTGGCAACAATTATTGCAAAAACTGCCATAGTTTCAAAACATAACCAAATTGGAGAAGGTACAATTATCATGCATGGAGCTTTTGTAAATGCAGAATGTAGCATTGGAAATAATTGTATTATTAACTCACGTGCAGTTTTGGAACACGAAGTAAAAATTGGAAATCATTGTCATATTTCAGTTAATACAGTGCTTAATGGCAATGTTAAGGTTAATGAAAAAACCTTTATAGGAAGTTGTGCAGTTGTAAATGAAGGAGTCGAAATTCCTGCAAATTCAGTCGTTGGAGCAAATTCCACCGTAATCGATTCACCAAAAATTGCTGGAACTTATGTAGGTTCGCCTTCAAGGTTAATTAGTTGATAATCAAGAGTTTATCTATGATAAATAAAACATTAATAATAGCGGAAGCGGGAGTAAACCACAATGGGGATTTGGCAAATGCTAAAAAACTCATTGATGTTGCCTGTGAAGCAGGGGCAGATATTGTAAAGTTTCAGACCTTCAAAGCATCATTAATTGCAGGAAAAAGTGCAAAAAAAGCCACTTACCAAAAAGCAACAACTAATGCAGATGAAGGGCAATTGGCAATGTTGAAAAGGCTGGAATTGACAGAAGAAAATCACCATGAATTGATGGCTTATGTTCGTCAGAAAAACATTGAGTTTCTTTCAACTCCATTCGATTTACCAAGCATTGTTTTATTAAAAAACTTAGGAATTACCATTGGAAAAGTGCCGTCGGGCGAACTTACAAATCTGCCTTATTTACGAAAAATGGCTCAAACCTTTGAGATTATCATACTTTCAACCGGAATGGCTACGATGGATGAAGTAGAAATTGCTGCAAATGTGCTTTTGAAAAATGGTACAAAAAAAGATAATTTGACAATTTTACATTGCAATACGGAGTATCCAACACCAATGCAAGATGTCAATTTAAAGGCAATGTTGGCAATTAATGATAAATTAGGTGTAAAAATTGGATATTCAGACCACACAAAAGGTATTGAAGTTTCGATTGCGGCAGTTGCTTTGGGTGCGTGTGTCATTGAAAAACATTTTACATTGGACAGGAATATGGAAGGACCCGACCACAAAGCAAGTCTTGAGCCTGACGAACTGAAAGCAATGGTGAGTGCAATCCGAAATATTGAGTTAGCAATGTCGGGAAATGGTGAAAAAGAAACTTCAGATTCAGAAAGAAAGAACATTGAAATTGCTCGTAAAAGCATTGTTGCAGCAACAAATATTAAGCTTGGAGATTTTTTTTCCGAAGAAAATATTACGGTAAAACGCCCTGGGAATGGCATCAGCCCAATGCTTTGGGACGACGTATTGGGAACAATTGCAAAAAGGAATTTTATTGCAGATGAATTGATTGAAATATGACCAAAATTTGTGTATTTACCGGAACTCGTGCCGAATATGGCTTACTTTCACCGCTCCTTTTTGCTTTGAAACAAAGTCCATTGTTCGATTTACAGCTTTTGGTTTCAGGAATGCATCTTTCTCCCGAATTTGGTTTGACTTATCTGCAAATTGAAAAAGATGGTTTCGCTATTGATGAAAAAGTTGAAATGTTACTTTCGAGCGATTCTGAAATTGGAATTACAAAATCAACTGGACTTGGAATAATTGGTTTTGCAGATGCAATTTCTCGTTTGAAACCCGACTTGTTTGTTGTTTTGGGTGATAGGTTTGAAACTTTTGGAGCGACAACAGCAGCCTATTTTGCCAAAATTCCAATCATACATTTACACGGGGGCGAAGTTACCGAAGGTGCAACTGACGAAGGTTTAAGGCATGCAATTACTAAAATGGCATATTGGCATTTTACCTCAACTGAAAAATATCGAAAACGTGTAATTCAGCTTGGAGAGCATCCTGATAGGGTTTTTGATGTTGGTGCAATAGGAATTGATAATATTAAAAACATTATTCCTTGCTCAAAAGAATGGCTAAAAAATGATTTGAATTTTAGTTTTGATACCCCTTTTTTCCTGATAACTTATCATCCTGTAACGTTAGAAAATAATTCTGCCGAAGAACAATTCGACGAATTATTAAAAGCATTAGCTTTTTTTCCAAACCTAAACTTTGTTTTTACAATGCCAAATGCCGATGCAAATGGTCGAATTATCATCAAATTAATTGATGATTTTGTAAAAAATAATGCAGAAAAAAGTGCTGCATTTATGAGTTTAGGACAAAAAAGATACCTGTCTTTGATGCGTTATTGTAGTGCTGTTGTCGGTAATTCGTCAAGCGGAATCATCGAAGCACCATCTTTGGGTGTGCCAACAATCAATATTGGAGATAGACAAAAAGGTAGAATTAGTGCCGAAAGTGTCATTTATACACTACCAAATTGTGCGAGTATTGTTGAAAGCTTGAGTGAGGCAATTTCTGAAAATTTTACAAATAAGTGTAAAAATATAGCAAATCCTTATGGAAATGGTAATACAACTGTTCAAATTATGGAAATATTGCAAAAAATACAGACTCCAAAAGAGCTTAAAAAGCCATTTTTTGATTTATAATTAATGCAAAATTTCAAAGAAAATATTATCCCCGAAACATTTACAATCAGAGAAGCCTTAGCTCGTTTGGAGAAAATAGGGGTGCAAGCAAATGTACTTTTCGTAGTAAATGAGGCAGGAAAAATGCTCGGAACGCTCACCGATGGCGATATTCGAAGAGGACTTTTAAAAAACTTAGATGTTCATTCATCAGTTTTGGATGCAGCTAATTTGAATTTTAAATTTATCGAATTTAAAGATAATTTTGATGATTTGGAAACCATCAAAAAATTTAAAATTAAGCAAATAAAGTTTGTGCCGATACTTGATGAGAACAAAAAACTCATCAAGATTATTAACATTGATAATTACAAAGGGTTTTTGCCGATTGATGTTTTTATTATGGCAGGAGGGAAGGGTACACGACTTTTGCCATTGACTAAAAATTGTCCGAAACCAATGTTAAAGATTGGTGAAAAGCCAATTCTTGAACATAATATTGATAGATTGACAGCTTTTGGCATTAATAATTTTACTATTAGTATTAATTATTTAGGTCACTTAATTGAAGAATTCTTTGAAAATGGCAACAAAAAAGGAATAAATATCAATTATGTGGAGGAAAAAGAACCACTTGGCACAATTGGCTCGATTTCTTTAGCTCCCGAATTCAAAAACGAGTATGTTTTAGTTATGAATTCTGACTTGCTCACTGACATTGATTTTTTAGATTTCTTTGAAAGTTTCAAAGCCTCAAAAGTGGATTTGAGCGTAGCAACAATTCCCTATTATGTTGATATTCCTTATGCCGTGCTTGAATTGAATGAAAAAAATCAAGTGCAAACTTTGAAAGAAAAACCTAAATATACTTACTATTCAAATGCAGGAATTTATTTGATTAAAAAGGAAATGTTAAGCCTTGTACCGTTCAATCAATTTTATAATGCTACAGATTTAATTGAAGAAATTATTAAAAATAAGGGAATTGTTTCAACTTTTCCTATCCTTAGTTATTGGTTAGACATTGGCAAAATGCCTGACTACATCAAAGCACAAGAAGACATAAAGCATTTAAGATTATGACCAAAATATTGATTACTTTATGTGCCAGGGGTGGTTCTAAGGGCGTTCCGATGAAAAATATCAAGCCACTTTGTGGAAAACCATTGATACAATATAGTATTGAAACTGCAAGGAAATTTGCTAAAAATAAACTATTTGATTGCACTTTGGCACTCTCTACTGATGATGATTTGATTCTTCAAAAAGCAAATGAATTAGGTTTAAACACTACTTACAAACGGCCTGAATATTTATCAACAGATACTGCTGGAAAAGTCGAAACAATTGCACATTTATTAGATTTTGAAGAGAAAATAGCAAATTCCACCTTTGATTATGTATTGGATTTAGATGTTTCTGCACCTTTACGAACAGTCGAAGACTTAACAAATGCCTTTCAAATTATAGAAAACGATACCAATGCTTTTAACCTTTTTTCAGTTTCGAAAGCTCATCGAAATCCATATTTTAATATGGTTGAATTAGGGGAAGATGGCTATTTTAAATTGATAAAAAAACTTCCAAACGCTATACTTTCAAGGCAAAAAGCTCCAATAGTGTATGATTTGAATGCTTCTTTTTATTTTTATAAAAGAGTTTTTTTTGAAAACGGTTTTAAATCTGTGCTCACCGAACGAACATTAATTTATGAAGTGCCTCACGTTTGTTTTGACATTGACCATCAAATTGATTTTGAAATAATGGAGTTTTTGATTTCAAACAATAAATTAGGTTTTGAATTATGATGAATATTTTGATAATTGGCTTAGGTTCGATTGCCAAAAAGCAAATAGAGGCTATCAATGTTGTATTTCCCGATGCCAAAATATATGCATTGAGGTCTAAAAAAAGTGAAATTAAATCAGAAATTACTGAATTTGAAAATTATAAAGAAATAAATATCATTTTAAACCTAATAATTATTTCAAATCCAACATTTAAGCATTACGAAACTATTGAAAAATGTTTAGATTATAATTGCCCTATTTTGATTGAAAAACCTGCACTTTCATCACTTAATAAAAGCGAAGAGTTGCTTCAAAAAATTGAAAAACACAATATAAAAACATACATTGCTTGTAACCTTAGATTTCATCCCTGTATAGAATATTTGAAAAAATATTTTACATACAATTCTCACAAGGTCAATGAAGTTAATATTTATTGTGGCTCATATCTTCCAAATTGGCGTGTAAATACCGATTTTAGAGCAAATTATAGTGCTAATGCAGCAATGGGAGGTGGTGTTCATTTAGATTTGATTCACGAAATTGACTATTGTACTTGGATTTTTGGCTTACCAAATGAAAGCATTTCTTTCAAAGAAAGTAATTCTTCACTGAAAATTGTTGCAATAGATTATGCTCATTATGTATTGAAATACCCTGATTTTGTTGCAACAATTACCTTAAATTATTTCAGAATTTTGCCTAAAAGGGAGATTGAAATTGTATTTGAAAATGATATATGGAAAGTAGATTTGCAGACTTCAAAAATTACAAATGCTAAAAATGAAATAGTTTTTGAAGACAATAAATTTCAAATTATTCAGACTTATATTAAGCAAATGGCGTATTTGAAAGAATGTTTGGAGAAAAATGAGCCCTGTATGAATGATTTTTCTGAAGCATTAAATGTATTAAAAATATGTTGCGATGAATAAATTCAAACTTTCCCAAAGCTCTTCCATTGCCTTAGATTTAATTCGGTCTCTTAGTTCGCAAATTGTATTAATTGGGCATGGCATGGTTTTATTTGGAATTTTTCCATCAAAAGAAAGTTTAACGCCACTTTATTTGCAAAATTTTGGTGTTTTAGTATTTTTTATTTTGTCTGGTTTTCTTATATCCTATTCAACTTTTAATAAATTTGAATCGCCAAATTATGTTTTTTTGACTTATTTTACTGATAGATTTGTACGTATTTATGTAGCATATTTGCCTATTTTAGTGCTGATTTTTCTTTTTGATTATTTTATATTTGCCAAATTCCTGCCAAATAAATATGGACATTTCCAAGATTTAAACATAAAGACTTTTGTAGGGAATCTATTTATGTTGCAAGATTTTCAGTTGAAAAACTTGTCAGAATTTACCAAAAGCATGAGTGTAACTTCATTAGGTTCAGCTCGCCCTCTTTGGACTTTAGCTTTGGAATGGTGGTTTTATATGTTTTTTGGTTGGTTGGTTTTCTATAATAAAATTAAATTAAATGTGATTTTGAAAGTTGGTATTTTACTAAGTTTATCACTCATTCCACTAATAAATATTCTCTTAAATCCTCGTGGTAACTGTTTAGGAGCGATTTGGTTCTTAGGATGCTTGATTTATTTGTTAAGTAGTAATGGTTTTTTAAAGACTATTTCAATCAAAAAAACACTATTAATTTTACTCGTTTTAATAATTCTTTTATTCTTCAGAGTTAACTTCAACCAAAATGAATTCTATGATTTCAGAATAGGATTTTTAACAGCAGCAATCATTTTTTTTGTTATTTTGTTGTTTCAAAACTTAGATTATTTCAAGAATAAAAACTTGAATTTAATCATAAAACGTACTTCTGATTATTCATTTACTTTGTATTTGATTCATTATTCGATTTTAGATTTTTATCATTTTTATTTTACAAATAATAACAAATGGTTTGACCTAATTATCACCCTCATTATGTGTAATTTGATAGCGTTTTTGATTGCTTTTTGTACTGAATTCAAGCATAAAAAATTAAGAAAATTAGTTTTTAATAAATTAGGTATATGATTTTAAAGGACAAAATAATAATTGTAACTGGTGGTAGCGGGCTTCTCGGAAAATGTATTATCAATAAGATTTTACAAGAGGGTGGACTACCTATAAATGCTGATATTTCGGTTGAAACTAACAAAGATTTATCAAATATTAAATGTGATATTACTGACGAAATTTCGATTAAAAATACTATCACAATTATTAATGAAAAGTATGGAAAAATTGATGGTTTGGTGAATAATGCTTATCCTCGAACAAAAAATTGGGGAGTAAAATTTGAAGAAATTCCTTATGATTCGTGGCAAAAAAACGTTGATTGGCAGCTAAATAGCCAGTTTTTGTTTTGCCAACAGGTTTTTGAGGTTATGAAAAAACAACAATCTGGCTCGATTGTAAATATGGCATCTATCTATGGAATCGTTGGTCCGGATTTTACGGTTTATGACAATACTTCAATGACAATGCCAGCTGCATACTCTGCTATAAAAGGTGGTTTAATTAATTTTACCCGTTATATTGCTTCATATTTTGGACAATATAATATTAGGGTAAATTGTGTTTCTCCTGGCGGGATTTTTGATAGCCAAAACCCGATTTTTGTGGAAAATTATAATAAAAAAGTACCGTTAAAAAGAATGGGTTTGCCAGAAGACATTGCCGACCCTGTTGCTTTTTTGTTGTCAGATGGGGCTTCATACATCACCGGACATAATCTTGTAATTGATGGCGGCTGGACTGCAATTTGACAAAATATTTGTAATTTCCCCAAAAAATGTATTACTTGTATCTAAATATTCTTCTCTAAACCCTTTAACTCTTTTTTTATGGAAAATTTAAAACTTGCTGGTTTTGGCAAACGCTTAGTTGCTTACATTATTGATGGAATTATTTTAGGTGCTGCCATGATGATTGCTTTCATTCCTTTTGGAGGACTTTTTGCATTTATGGGTATGAATGCTGCACAAAATGGTGGTGAAATGACCGATGAAGCAGCAGTTGCCACTGCGGCAATGGCCGGAATTAGCATTGGTGCTATTGTATTGGTAGCTTTGGTTGTGCCATTAATCTATGATACTTTTATGACTGCTTCTGCCAAACAAGGAACTTTAGGAAAATTGGTTATGAATATTAAGGTTGTAAAAGAAACTGGCGAAGGATTAAATACTCAAGAGGCTTTTATTAGGGCATTAGTAAAATATGCTACTGGCAGCTTTTGTATTTTCTTGTTTTTGGCTTGTTTGTTTAATAAGCAAGAGCAAAATTTGCATGATATGGCGGCAAAGACCCTTGTTTTGGAGGCTTAA
Organism: Emticicia sp.; assembly: GCA_031378345.1. Taxonomy (GTDB): domain Bacteria; phylum Bacteroidota; class Bacteroidia; order Cytophagales; family Spirosomataceae; genus Emticicia. Next base: position 98,089 of record JANNDY010000121.1, read on the forward strand.
TAATGCAAAAAAACTATTATAAAATATTATTAGCAGTAGTAGCAATGGCTATTATTGCTTTTTATTTTTTCTATAATCCTGCCAAAACAAATGTAGGTTTTCAATGTATTTTTAATAAAACCACTGGACTATATTGCCCAGGGTGTGGCGGACAAAGAGCTTTTCATCATTTGCTACATGGAAATTTTGAAAAGGCTTTTGAATATAATTTGTTGATTTTTCTTGTTATTCCCATTGTAGGAATTAAGTTTTATGAAGAGATTTTTGAGAAAGAAATCATGCCACAATTTGTATTTTCTCGTCAGTTTTTGATTGTTTTGATAGCTTTATTGATAGTTTTTACCGTTTTTAGAAATTTATCTTTATAGATTTGTAAATACAAGAGTGTATTTTCTAAACTTTATTTTTGAAAAATTCTCACATAATCAATTTCCATTTTAACAGGAAAAATACTTTCATCAATGCCTTTTGTTCCGCCCCAATTTCCGCCGACAGCTAAATTTAAAAGCAAATACATTCGGTCGTTAAATGGCCATTCGTTTGCAGTTTTATGTTCGTTCGGAATACTTAGGTATTTTTGACCATCAAAAAAGAAATCCATTTTTTCACTATTCCATTCTACTCCATAAGTATGAAATTCGGTATAAGGATTTTTGATAAACATTTTCTTGGATATTTGAGTGCCTTGTACATGATTATGAGCAGTTGTATGAATTGTTCCAACAATTGTGTCGGGGTCATAGCCTACGTGTTCCATAATATCTATTTCGCCACATTGAGGCCAACCAACTTTTTCAATGTTCGTTCCTAACATCCAACCCGCTGGCCATGTGCCACGTACTTTTGGTAATTTTGTCCTAAATTCTACTTTGCCACTCGTCCAGTCGACTTTGCCTCTTGTAACTAACCTTGCAGAGGTATAATCTCGGTTTTCATGTTTTTCTTTTTTTGCAATGATTGACAAAATGCCGTTTTTAACGATGGCGTTATTTGTATCGGCTTTTGTGTAAAATTGTAACTCGTTATTTCCCCAGCCCCAGCCACCTACATCATAGCTCCATTTGGTGCTATCGGGCAAGCCTGAGTAATTAAATTCGTCGCTCCAAACTAATTTCCAAGGGCTAATTTTGTTTTGTGGAAATGTTTGTGCTATTGAAGCTAAAAAGCACGTCAGAAGTAAGGTAATAGATAAGAAATAAGAGAATTGCTTATTCATTTTGAAAAGTTTGAGGTTGAATGATTTGTTGCGAAATGTACGCATTTTACTTCAAAATAAACAAATTCTACACTTTTTCCTTTGCTTTTAATTTCAAAAATAACGCTCTAACCAACAAAACCCAAGGAAAACCATGTTGCACAAAATCGAACCAATCAAGGGCTTTCATGCCTACTGCACCGCCCAAAATCCAACGAATTTTACCAAAAATATGAGGTTCAGGTACAAATGGAGCAAGTCCCAACGTGAGGATTATGACGAGCCATAACTTCCAATTATTAAGAATGTTTTTCAATGTTTTGCTAAGGTTTCTATTTGATTAAGAGTAAATTACTATCAGTTTTTGCATTTACCCAATGTTTTATGTTTGGCTCAATATTCACAAAATCGCCAGATAGCAACGTTACCGAAATACCCATTTCGTTTTCAAAAACAACCTCACCTTTTACACAAACCAATAGAGCGGGAACTGTCGTAATATGTTCTTTAAGTTGTTTGTCTTTTTGAATTTGCAACGAAACCACTTTGCCTTCGGAAGTAGCAAAAATCATTTTCGTTTGAACCGCTTTGTCTTCGGTATGTAGGTCTTTGAGATTCATTTTTGGTTGATTTTGGGCAAAAGTTGTTACCGAACTCAATAAAATTACTGCTACTATTTTGCTTATGAATGCTTTCATTTTTTTTAATTTAGATAAAGTAAAAGATAAATCAAGGCAAAGAAACTACTTAAATTGCAGCTATTATATGATATAAATCATGTAGAAATTTTTTCTTATTTTTCAATCTAAACTGCTCAGATGTACAGCCAACATCTTTTTTAAAAACCCTGATAAAATAAGAGCAATCTTCGTAGCCTAAGTGATAAGCCATTTCACAAACCGACATTGTAGAATGTAATAAGAGCCTTTTTGCTTCTAAAATTACTCTATCTCTAATCAATTCGCAAGCCGTTCATAATTTCCATTCGTAGATTTGACTAACTTAATCAACTATTTTTCTTGGCCTTTTCTTCCGCATCCTTCTTTTTCTTCTGTTCTTTCTTGAAATCATCAATCGGTTTGAAAGGACCAAATTTATGTTGTTCTTCCGAAAAAGCATCGGCATAAGGTCCAAAAGGGTGGTCAACTGGTTTGCCCGAAATTTTTGGCCAATCTTTGCTTAAATCTTTCGTTGGTCGAGGACGAGAATTGATATAAGCGGCAATGTCCCAAGCCTCTTCGTCAGACAATTGTGGGTTTTCGTAAGTTGCTCCAAACGGCATATTGGTTTTTATATAACCCGCCAATCTCGACAAACGAAATAACCCTGCACCGATATTATAAGAATGTTGTCCCCAAAGGGGCGGATAAGTATAAACAATTCCGTCGGTACTTTTTACTCCTTCACCGTTTTGCCCATGACAACTCACACATTTTTGTTCGTAAGCCACTTGTCCTTTTGTTGGGTCGGCAGCACGTTTCATAAATTTCAATTTCCAAATACCTGTACCTTCTGGAATTGAGTCTTTTGGTACAAATTGCCCTTTAAATTTGATATAACTCACAATTGCCCGCATTTCTCTACTGCTGCTGTCAAGTCCTTTACCATTGAGGCTTCGTTCCATGCAATCATTTACTCGCTTGATTATGCTTTCTTTTGAACCTGAGCGTTCTCTAAATTTTGGATAAGTTGAAGCCACGCCACCATAATTATTCCCCCAAACCCGTGAGCCTGCATCCAAATGACAATTTTGACAATTCATGCCGTTGCTTTGTTGGGCAACTTTGCCTTTTGGACCTAAATAGTAGGCAGTATTGGCAATTAATTCATGCCCATATTTAATTAATTCAGGATTTTTTTCATGAATAACTGCATCCATACTGATGAGTTTCCAGACTGGTTTTTCTTTTTTGAAAACCTTTTTTGATGTTTCAGAAATCTCTTTCTTCCCATTTGTATTAAATATTCCTGTAAAACTAAGGAGAATCAAAAACACAAAAAACACAAAAAGTCCAAGTAACCACAAGATAAGTTTCAAGGAGTTTCCAAAAGCTGATATTTGATTTTTGTCTAAATTTTTCATGGAGAAAAAGTTTTAAAAATTACCGAATCGTATCACGAAAACTCATAATTATAGCCCCTGAGTTGCGTCAGAAGGGTATTCGGCTCGTCGGTTGCGGTGGAACGGTTTTCTAATTTTGGTGAAATGGGTGAATGAATCTTCAAATATTCTTCAATTACTTCATGCAAATTTACTGAAAGTTTTGTTGGATTTTTTACTTTGTCAATTCTGCAAATTGTATCGTTCGGGTCGCCTTCTCTTTCGCAAGCTACGATGCTATATTCTTTTTGTAAATCTAATGATTTTCCAGCGATCTTTACCCAATTTAGTCTTTTCCCAAACTCATTTGCTATCGTAAAATTGACCTCCATTCCTGCAAAACGTACAAACCAGCCACCAAAACGCTTAGATGGGTCTTTGGCAAAAGCATTTTGTAATTCTTTTTCGAGCCATTCCCACACTTGTTTTCCTGTAACGATTCCTGTTTTTGCTTCACTATTGACGGGCAACATATTCCACAAAAATTCTTTGGTGATATTTACTAAGCCTGTTTTTGTATCAATTGCTGAAAGCGGCTGACAAAAACGAAAACCATTGGAAAGGGCAATATCGGGCTTGATTTTCCACATAATAGCATCAGTAATTACATTATCCATTGGCGTTTCCATGACAAAATACCTTGTCAGTGGCGTTTTACTTGTGCCAATGATTTTTTGCATTTCGGGCTTGAATGGAGCAAAGGCTTTTTCTACCAAACCTTGCATGATTTTATCGGCTTTGAACTTTTCGGGAGCAACTTCCATGAGTTCGTACCGATAGTCTTTCAGTTTGCCATTTTCTACAATCAAATCTAATTTGCCCAAAAATGAGCCAAAAGCACCACATTCTACTACTTTTGTGTATTTCCCTGCAATAGGTTTGCGTAATCTTTCGTGCGTATCTGCTCCAATAATAAAATCTGCACCCTGAATGGCAGGGTTATTTGCCAAACCAACTTGCTGTGCCAAACCGATGTGTGTCATCACCAAAACAATCTCGCAACCCTCCACTTCTTTCAAATATTTGATGTATTTGGCAACGTTTTTTTCGGGATGGTCAAAACTCAAACCTTCGCTATATGCGGGCGATTGTCGCTTCGGAATCAAATGGTCGGTATAGCCAATGAAACCAATTTTCATTCCCTTCAAATATTTAATCCAATATGGCGGATAAACCAATTCTCCATTGTTTTCGTCTGTGGTTTTATGCCACATATTGGCACATAATTTGGCGGCATTGGTATGCCCCATATCATAAAGCATTTTCTTTTTCTTGTAAACAACTTCCCAATTTCCTGGCAACATGAGGTCGTAGCCCAAATGATTGAAAATCGGAATCAATGCTTCGCCTTCGGTCAAACTAGCCACGGCATGACCATGAAAAAAATCGCCACCATCATAAACAATCGTGTTTTCAGGATTTTGCTTTTTATAGTAGTCAATCATGGTTTTCAAGACCGCCAAACCACCTCTTTTTCGATAAACTGCTTTTCCATTTTCCCAAAAAAACTCATCATGGGTATGAATTTGTGCATGAATATCAGAAGTTATCAGAATCGTAATTGCTTGATTATGTGAAACGACGCCCGTAGTTCTTTGTGTTTCGATATTGTGGTTTTCTGAAATTTCTTTTGAACCAAGCATCAAACCAAAACTTGATAATAGCGAATGTTTTAGAAAATCTCTTCTATGAGGAATTTCATTTGGTGAAGAATTTCCATTTATCTTTATTTTTTTTGTCATTTTCATAGGGTTGAAATAGAGCTTTTGAACCCAGCCATCGGTAGTTATTAATCTTAAAATTAAATGGAAAGTTAAAGATATTGTCGAAAACAAAAATGGAACGCAGATGACGCTGATAAATAAATTTAACGCTGATTTTCGCGGATTATTTGTGCAAATCTGCGTTGGAACATCACCGTCTTCAGCGTTCTAAAAACATGCGATAATATCTTTATAGCTCTGAAATCAAATCAATGAGGTAACTTGTTTCTCAAAGCACCGTAAAGCCAAGTTCCAGCCAATGCACTTGCGAAAGTAACACCTACTGCCAAGAATCCACTGCCGATTTGAGCAAATAATGGACCGGGGCAGGCTCCAGTAATTGCCCAACCTAAACCAAAAATCAGTCCGCCGTAAATTTGTCCTTTGTCGAACGTTTTGTTAGGAATAACAACCGTTTCTCCACTTAAAGTTTTGATTTTGAAACGTTTGATGATTTGAACTGAAATCAAACCAACCACAACGGCTGTACCGATTACGCCATACATGTGAAATGATTGTAAGCGAAACATTTCTTGAATTCTGAACCAAGAAATGATTTCGGCTTTTACAAACACGATTCCGAAAATAATTCCGACAATCATGTATTTGATATTGCTTGCAAAACTTTCTTTTTTGATTTGATTGTTTGGTGCATCACAAACGAATTCTTCTGTACTTTGTATTTTCGAATTTGTCATTTTTTAGAAAAGTTTAAAGATAAAAGGCATGATTAAAAGCGTCATTACGAATCCACCAACCATAAAACAAATAGTTGCAATTAATGACGGAAGTTGAAGATTCGACAGCCCCATAATTGCGTGTCCCGAAGTGCAACCTCCAGCATAACGAGTTCCAAAACCTACCAAAAAACCTCCTAAAACAAAGAAAATTAAGCCTTTTAAGGTAAAAATTTGTTCAAAACTAAAAATATCAGTCGGCATAAGATGTGAAAAATCTGTAACGCCAAGTGCTTTTAAATCTCGAACAGTGTTTTCGTTTATGACCATTTCATTAGGGTCAGTTAGGAATTGTGTGGCAATAAATCCACCAACGAATACTCCAAAAACAAAGAATAAATTCCAGATTTCTTTTTTCCAGTCATATTTAAAAAAAGATATATTTGCTGGAAAACAAGCGGCACAGATATGACGCAAGGAAGATGAAATTCCAAAGGTTTTATTTCCAATTATAAGTAATATTGGTACTGTCAGTCCAATCATTATGCCTGCTATTGCCCAGTGCCAAGGCTGTTTGATGAGTTCTATCATATTATTTTATTGAGTGATTTTGTGAATGAGTACTTTAGAGATTTTTTTATTTTTACACTTTTAATTTTGACTGACATACGAAATTTGTGCGTGGAACTTCAGTTTTTGTTATTGCTGCAAAACCACCAGCTACGTCAATGATATTATCAAATCCACGAGATTTTAAGATTGATGCCGCAATCATGGAACGATAGCCACCTGCACAATGAATATAATTTGTTTCGTTTTTCGAGAAAGCTGCCATATTATTGCTCAAAAATGCCAAAGTTACACATTCTGCTTCTTCTACGTGTTCGGCTCTATATTCGCTCTCTTTTCGTACATCTTTTACTAATAATTTACCATCTGAATCTGAATATTTTTTAGCAAATTCTTCTGCTGAAATTGATTCAATTGTATCAATTTCTTTACCTGCGGCTACCCACGCAGCTATGCCACCATTCAAATATCCAATAATATTATCATAACCAACTCTTGATAAACGAGTGATTACTTCGTCAATGTTTTCTTCATCAGCAACGAATAAAATTGGTTGCTCAATGTCAGTCAAAAGTGTACCAATCCATGGAGCAAAATCTCCTTTGATGCCAATATTAATTGAGTTTGGTACAAAGCCATCTTTAAAAGTTTGAGCTGCACGTGTATCAATCATAATAGCACCGAGTTCGTTCACTGCAACTTCAAAAGCATCTGGCGAAAGAGCTTGAACGCTTGTTTTTACATCTTCGACCGACTTTGCCCCAGTTTTATTTATCATTACATTTTTAGGAAAATAATAAGGTGGTGGAGTCAAACCATCGGTAACGGCTTCAATAAATTGCTCTTTCGACTGCGGTTGCAAGGCATAATTGACTTGTTTTTGATGTCCTAAAGTGTCAAAAGTTTCTTTGCTCATGTTTTTTCCACAAGCCGAACCAGCACCATGTGCAGGATAGACAATCAAATCATTGGGCAACGCCATGATTTTTTCATGCAAAGAAGTATAGAGAAATCCAGCTAAATCTTGTATCGTAAGATTTGATTTTTGAGCCAAATCTGGGCGACCAACATCTCCAATAAACAAGGTATCGCCTGTGAAAATACAATTTTCTTTGCCATTTTCATCAATTAACAAAAAACACGAAGATTCCATTGTATGACCTGGCGTATGAAGCACTTTTATTTTTATTTTGCCAAGCTCAAAAACTTGTCCATCTTCGGCAACAATACACTCAAAAGTAGGATTTGCATTTGGTCCATAAACTATTTTTGCACCAGTTTTTTCTGACAATTCAACATGACCTGATACAAAATCGGCATGAAAATGGGTTTCAAAAATATATTTTATTTTTGCACCGTGTTTATCTGCTTTGTTTTGGTAAGAATGTACTTCACGAAGTGGGTCAATGATTGCCACTTCGCCTTCCGATTCTATATAATATGCTCCCTGAGCTAAGCATCCTGTATAAATTTGTTCTACTATCATTGCTTTATTGGTTACTGATAAAATTGTTATTGGTTACTGGGTAATTTGTTACTGGTTATTGGTAAACTGGTTACTGGTTTTTGGAAAATTAGTTACTGGTAAATTGGTTATTCGTAAATCGTATCTCGTAATTCATTAAGCTGTTACTTTCTTGAAACTACAAAAAATAAAATTCTGAACTGTTTCAAAAGGCGTAATATGGTCAACGGTTATACATTTTATTTTCTCGAAAAATGCTTTCAGTCGGTCGGTCATTGATATTTCTGAATATTGTTTTATTTCGATTCCACTACATTTGGTTGGACCTTGCTCTGAAAAAGTACCAATAACCAAAACGCCATTTGGATTAATACTTTTTTGAACCGTATCAACGTAGTTGGTGATTTCTGTTTCTTGTGTCAGAAAATGAAATGCTGCTCTGTCGTGCCAAAAATCATATTTTTCGGTTGGTTTGAAAGTCGCTGCATCTGCCACAATCCATTTTACTTTTGAAGCATTATTACCCAAACGTTGCTTTGCTTTGTCGAGAGCTGCTTCCGAAATATCAAGCACTGTAATATCTTGATAACCCAAATCGAGTAAATTATCAACCAAATAGCTATCTCCGCCGCCAATATCTATGATTTTTGCAGTTTTTGAAACATCAAATTGCTTCAAAAATTCAAGTGAAGTTGTTGGCTTGGGTTGATACCAGCTTACATTTTGTAAGTCTTTAGTCTGATAAATATTTTCCCAATACTTTTTTCTGTTTAAATTTTCCATATCAGTATAGTGTTAGGTATGTTGAAAAAATAATTCTTTAGTAATGATATAAATACCCATAATCAAGACAAAATAGCCGAAAGCAGGTTTCAATTTATCGTCCTCTACTTTCTTTGAAAGTAAGCTTCCAAGTAAAATCCCAACTATGGCAACGACTGAAAAATAACCTAGAAACTGCCAGTCAATATGTTCACTGCCTTTCAAATCGCCTGTAAAACCAATAAGCGATTTCATGGCAATGATGACCAAAGATGTGCCTACAGCTTGTTTCATGGGCAGTTTTGCCAATAAAACCAAAGCAGGAATTATCAAAAATCCACCGCCAGCACCAACCAAACCCGTGACAGTACCAACTACCAAACCTTCAATCAAAATAAGCGGATAATTATATTTGATTTCGCCAACGGGTTTTTCTTTGCAAGATTTACATTCTCGAATCATCGTATAGGAAGCAAAAACCATCAATAATGCAAAAAACATCAATATCAATAGCGATTTAGTCATTACGAAATCCCCAACTTGAAAAATGTGAGCAGGAATAAGCGGAACTAAATAAAGGCGAGTGAGGTAAACACTTATTATGGATGGCACACCAAAAACGAAGGCAGTTCGCCAATGCACATTTCCCTGTGAAATATGACTAAAAGAACCAATAAGGCTTGTGAGTCCAACTATAAAAAGAGAGTAAGCCGTTGCCAAAACTGCATCAACTGAGAACAAATAAACCAAAATAGGTACAGTTAAAATAGAGCCGCCACCGCCAATCAAACCGAGAGTTAAGCCCATTAATAAAGCACCAATAAAACCAAGAATTTCCATTGTTTTTAAATTATTTGAGCTAAAAATTTAGCTACTCTATTAAGTCTATATACTAATATTGATATATGATAATTCATTCATATTATTGTTAAAAAAAAATCACATATTACATCCGCAATTTTCGATACAAGCTAAAATTTTTGTTACCTCGTACTCTTTAAGCGAATAATACATATTCAGGCCGTCTTTGTGTGATTGTAAAATTCCACGCAATTTCATGTTTATCAAATGATGTGAAATCAAAGATTGCTCACAATCTAAGGCTTCACATATTTCATTGACAGATAAACCATCTTCTTGCTCTAATAATTGAATAATCGCCAAACGAGTAGGATGTGCGACCGCCTTCAGTATATAAGCTGCTTTTTCAAACTTCTCCTTGTTGATTTTTATATTATTTATTTCTACTGTCATTTGATTAATAATTTAACAATACAAATATATGATACTATTTTCATATAGTGCAAACATTTGTTTATAAATCAATGAAATGTCCTATTCTTGAAGTAAAAAGTGAGATTTTTGTAAGGTTTTTCCCATATAAAAACCTTACAGGATGAAAAATTCTGTAAGGTTAGGTACTTTTGTGAAAATATTATTTTAAAACCTGTGCTTCCACAACAGCAATGGCCACCATGTCCACAATTTCACGTACTGTACTTCCGAGTTGTAGTACGTGAACTGGTTTTTTTACGCCTAATAAAATCGGTCCAATTTTATCAATATTAGCTATTTCTTTTACAATATTATAGGCAATATTTGAAGAAGAAAGATTTGGGAAAATTAAAGTATTGGCACGTCCATTTACCAAATCACTGAACGGATGTTGTTCTTTTAATAAGTCAATATCAAAAGGCAAGTGAGCTTGCATTTCACCATCAACCACCATATTTGGGTGTTTTTCTTTCAAAATAGCGACTGCTTTTTGCATTTTTACAGCATCTTCGCCATCGGCACTTCCGAAGTTTGAGTAAGTCAATAAAGCGATGCGTGGCTTGATATTGAATTTTTCTACTTCTTTGGCTGCTAATTCTGTAATCTCAACGATTTCTTCAACTGTTGGATTAAAATTTACCGTTGTATCTGCCAAGAAAAGTGGACCAAAACGGCTCATCAAAATATACATTCCTGAAACTTTCTTTACCCCTTCTTGGCGACCAATAATCTGCAAAGCTGGGCGAATTGTTTCTGGATAATTTCGAGTCATACCACCAATCATTGCATCGGCTTCACCAGTTTCTACCATCATTGCACCAAAATAGTTGCGATTACGCATCAATTGCGTTGCTTCAAAATGATTATATCCTTTACGTTTGCGTTTTTCATAGAAAATTGCTCCGAATTTTGCCAAATTTTCTTCTTGTTCGGGCGAACGAGAATCAATAATTTCGGCATAAGGCAAATCAATGAAATTATCTTCTAACAACTTGGTGATTTTGGCAACGTTTCCGAGTAAAATTGGTGTCGCAATTTTTTCGTCTTGTACTTCTTGGGCTGCTTTCAAAACCGTTAGGTTTTCTGCATCGGCAAAAACTACTCTCTTCGGATTGAGTTTAGCTTTGTTGGTAATTACTTTTTTGAGTGAATTATCTTGTCCCAAACGTTTCGATAATTGAGTGTCATAAGCTTCCCAATCCTGAATCGGAAATTTCGCTACGCCACTGTCCATTGCTGCTTTAGCAACTGCTGGGGCAACGGTTGTGAGTAGGCGAGGGTCAACTGGTTTTGGAATGATATAAGTTCGTCCAAATGAAAGATTTGTTTCGCCATAAGCTAAATTCACAACATCAGGCACTGGTTTTTTTGCTAAATCGGCCAAAGCACGCACGGCAGCCAATTTCATTTCTTCGTTGATAACTTTCGAACGAACGTCCAAAGCACCACGGAAAATGTAAGGAAAACCAAGTACATTATTCACTTGATTTGGATAATCGGAGCGACCCGTTGCCATGATAATATCCTCACGGGCAGCGGTTGCTTCTTCATACGAAATCTCTGGTGTTGGATTTGCCATCGCAAAAACAATTGCATCCTTTGCCATAGATTTTACCATATCTTGGTTTAAAATATTGCCTTTTGAAAGCCCAACAAATACATCAGCTCCTACCAAAGCATCTGACAAAGTTGTTTCGGCAGACATATTTGCATTGGCAAATTCTATCTTTTTTCCGTCCAAATTTGTTCGACTTGGGTGAATCAAACCCTTACTATCGAACATGAAAATATTCTTTTTGTCAGCACCTAAAGAATTGTATAATCTGGTACAAGAAATAGCAGAAGCTCCTGCACCATTGATGATTATTTTTACTTGAGAAATGTCCTTTTCGACCAATTCGAGGGCATTAAGCAAGGCGGCAGACGAAATAATGGCTGTTCCATGTTGGTCATCGTGCATGACAGGAATGTTCATTTCTGCCTTCAAACGCTCTTCGATTTCAAAGCATTCAGGCGCTGAAATATCTTCCAAATTGACCCCACCAAAAGTTGGTTCCAAAATCTTAACCGTGCGAATAAATTCCTCCACATTTTTGGTGTCCAATTCAATATCAAACACATCAATATCGGCATAAATTTTAAACAAAAGCCCTTTACCTTCCATGACGGGTTTGCTCGCCGCAGGTCCAATATCGCCCAAACCCAAAACCGCCGTTCCGTTGGAAATCACGGCAACTAAGTTCCCTTTTGCGGTATATTTATAGACATCTTCTGGATTTTCGGCAATCGCAAGACAAGGTTCTGCAACGCCGGGCGAGTAAGCGAGCGTCAAATCGCGCTGCGTCGCCGTTTCTTTGGAAGGAATCACCTCAATTTTCCCCGGGCGCCCTTTCGCGTGGTAGTAAAGCGCGTCTTCTTTCAACGTTTTTTTCGTACTCATAATTGATTTCTATTTTGTTAATGACTCTTTGAAGCCACAAATAAGCAGAATTTTCACGAAGAAAAATAAACTAAAACAAATTAAGGACAATTCTAAATTAGGACCCCTCAGTATAATTGCCTGAAAAAGCCTTTTTTTGACAAAAAAACCCTAAAAACCTCCATGAACTCTGTGCTCTTTGTGTGAGAAAACTACTTAATCCGCAGCTTCAAACCGCCAAAATAATACCGCAAAGACGACGGTTCAAAATAACGGTCATTTTGGGCGTTTATTAAAATATTAGCAATATAATGCGTGTTTTTCA
>JANNDY010000122.1:0-9259 GCA_031378345.1 Emticicia sp.
CTGAATATAAGCCTTTTATTGCTTCTTCTTGAAAAGATGCAAAGTCAAATGGTTGATTGTGAGTCATAATATTCTATGTTTAAAGTAAAATTAACACTTTTGTGAAATTTTCACTTGACACAGTTTAAAAAATAGCCTCCAAAATATAAATGAAAAATACAATATCAAGCATTAATCGAGGCACGGCTTGAAAAATTAATGCCCAAGCATAAGTATTTCTCATTTTAGATGAAATGTCGAATTATTTTCCCCAATTTTACAAAAAAAATGTTTTCTCAAATGTTTTACTATTAGAGTGTAACTTATTGATAGTCAGTACATTACAAAGTCCCGTCCAGACCGCAAATTTAGTAGTAAAGCGTACAAAACCTCTCAAAATCAACGATTTGAGAGGTTTTTTGTTTATTAGCCCCATCAATTTATCGCTACGGCGAACCGTTCAATTATTCGCAAAGTATATTACAACAATTCCGTTAACAAACTTGCGTATTACTTTTGTTAACCGAATTCTTCGCAACCACCTGATAATGAGATTGTTACCGAGAGTTTAGGGTCAATTCAATTAATTGATTGTTTCACGAATTCTGTTAGCTCAAATTATCTACTATGCAATCTTACCAAACTTATGCAATCCTTTTTTGGATAAACAAAGCTCGTTCATGCAATGGCGAAGCTACAATTTTTGCCAGAATTACTGTTAAAAAAAGATAAAACGAGTTGCCATAAACCAATTGCCAGCGGAGCAAATTAATGAAGTCGGACCGCCGATGCGGGTGGTCAATGGATTTTTTGAGTGACGCATTGGTTGGCGATGAAAAGAAAGTGTAAGTACTAAATGTGCTTGATGAGTGTTCTCGAATGGTCTTACTATCATTTGCAGCTAAAAGTAATTCAGCAAAGAAATTAGCGGCCGCCGCTGCGGTAACCCATTTGGTAGAATTAGTCAAAGAGAGAAGTAAACCAGCTTATGTTCGTCGTGATAATGGACCTGAATTAATAAGCAAAGAATTAGCTAAATTCACTCACGCCAATGGTATTTCAATAGGCTTTTCTCAAGGGCAGCGGCCGACCGTTAGGAAAACCTACTCAAAATGGGTTAGTAGAATGATTAAATGGCATTCAAAGAGGCGAGTGTCTGAACTTGAAATATTTCAAAACCGTCAAAGGAGTGCAACAAGATTTGGATACATGGTGGAACTCATATAACTTTGACAGACCACATTCATCAATAGGATATATGACACCAAAACAGTTTATTGACAATAATCAAAAACTCTACTTTAATTTGGTTGCGGCTTAAGGGAGCAGGACAGAATATTGAAATAAAATCTTCGCCTAAACTTGACATGGGTTGGGGGATGTGAAGTGGTTTTCGTACTTTGCTGTATATCTTTCTCTAAAGATTTGTTAAAAAATAACCAAAGCATTAGTCACCCTATTAATTCGCACTTATCATAAAATAGCTTAGGTGTTGATAGTTGTAAAGTAAAATTCTGGGAATTTTTTAATTGGCTTATTAGATGCAATATCGAAGGCTATTTGCGTACAAATTCCAGCTGCCAACCATGATGCAACTGATAATTGGGGCGGAGAAAGCGATTTACCTTCATTTTGATATTTTTCGATTATTTCTTCTAACCATAGCTGTGGATTCCCCGAATCTCGCATGGATTTAGAAACATATTGAACAACATTCAATTCGTTGAATCGCTCATTTGCTTTTTGTAGCAAATCCAAACCTATTTTTTCTACTACTAACACCAAAGCCCCCCAGCCTAAATTATAAGGATGCAGAACAGGGATATTATTTTGCTGACAAATTTTATCAAATACCAAAGGAATATCAGAAGTAAAATCTAAGGCATTTATGGCGATTTTATGACCTATTATTAGTTCCTGAGCATTATCTTTTGTAATAAAGCAATCATAAATTAAGATTTTAGCCTCGTTATTGATAGCAGTTAGCCTTTCTTTTAGAGCCGATACTTTGGATTTTGATAAATCTTTTTCTGTATAGTTTTGCCTATTAAGATTTGATAATTCGACTGTATCCCCATCTATTATTGTAATAGTTTCGAAGCCAAATCGAAGTAAACATTCGGCAATTACACTGCCTATGCCTGCCCCCCCCAACAAGATTGGATAGTTTTTGATTAGTTCTTGCTCATTTTCTTTGAGGTAGAGCCGATTTCTGCTATAACGTTGATTCATAAGGTAAAAAATGAATTGCTAAAAATTTTAATTGTCAGTTATATCATATTTTTTGTCAGTTTTATCAACCAAAATCAAAATAATTTTACATCGTTTTAATCCCTATCAACAATCAAAACTTTATTTTCACATAAAATTCATTTCAAAATAAACTATTTAAAAATTATGGAATCATTAAACGACCCAAAAAAACAACCCCACGAAGGTAAAAAAATATCTGATGGAGTCCAAGCAGATAATTCAGCTTCGGTAAATAATGCTCCCAAGAAATCAAAAATAGAAGATATGGAGCTTAATGAAGAGCAGTTAGATATTATTTCTGGGGGTGGGGACCCATTTCTAACTCCTAAAGGTTAAATTTGTACAGTTTTTGAAAGATAATAATGCTTTTAAACTAAACGCATATATTCTGCAAATGGATATATGCGTTTTTTAGATATTTAAATAACTAAAACTGTGAAATAAATGAAAAGTTTTTTGATACATATTATACTTTTTCTCATTCTATTTAATATGATGAAGCAAAAAGGATATGGACAAACTTCACAGAATCCTTCTTTATTAAAATCTAAAAAATCTGCAGATAGCCTTTATAATCTTGGTTCAAAATATGATGGCCAGGGGGATTCAGAAAAGGCTTTAGCTTTATATAAAAGTAGCTTGAGTATATATCAAAGTATTGGAGAAAATCAAAAAGCAGGAGAATGTTTTAGTGATATTGGGACAATATATTATTTCAAAGGAGATTATTCAAAAACTTTGTTGTTTTTTGAAAAAAGTTTAGGTTCTTATAGAAAAGCTAAAAATAAAAAAGGGGTAGCGGGTATTCTTAATAATATTGGGGCGGCACATCATAGTCTTGGAAATTATCCAAAAGCGGTAGATTATTACGGACAAGCAGTTATTCTTCAAGAAGAAATAGGCAACAAAAAAGATGTAGCAATAATTACTGAGAACATTGGTAGTATATTCTCTAAGATAAAAAATTATGAGAATGCCATGAAATATTTCAATCAATCTCACTCAATTTTCAAGGAACTAAAGTACAGTAAAGGAATTGCCAAAATTTTGATTGAATTAGGATATATATATATGAAGCAAGGTAATTTCAGTAAAGCTTTCGATGACTTTAATCAATCATTAGAAATTGCCATTAAAGAGAATGATAAACAAACAGAAATAGAGGTATTGTCAAATTTAGGGGAGTTGTTTTATACACAATCAGATTTTCAAAAGGCATTATACTATCATAATCTCTGCTTAAAGTATGCTGAGGAAGTTAGCAATTTACGTTACAAAAGTTTGGCTCGGATTTCGATTGGCAATGTGTTTAACAAATTAAAAAGATATAAAGAGGCAGTAGAAAAATGTAAATTAGGCTTACTATATGCCGAAAAACTAAAAGCAGTTGCATTAAAAAAAGATGCTTGTGAGTGCCTTTATAAATCATATAAGCCTTTGGGAGCAGATAAATTGGCACTTGATTATTATGAAAAAACTAATATATATGAAGACAGCCTGAAATCAGAAGAAACTTCTAACCGTATGATGAATATGGAGTTTCAGAAGCAGCAATTAGTAGATAGTATTGCTTATGTAAAAAAGGAATACCTCGTTCAGGTAAAGCATAAAGAAGAAGTTCAAAAAAAAGAAAAACAACGCAATATCATCATCGTTTCGTTGGGTTTTATACTGATTGTTGCTGGTGGCTTATGGAGTAGATTGAATTTGGTACGAAAATCAAAGGCAGCATTACAAATAGAAAAAGACCGTTCGGAAGAATTATTACTCAATATCCTTCCAGAAGAAATAGCCGAAGAATTAAAAGAAAAAGGTAGTGTAATTGCCAGAGAATATAATTTGGTTTCGATTCTTTTTTCAGACTTTAAATCCTTTACACAAACTGCCGAGAAGATGTCGCCACAGGGTTTGGTCGAAGAGATAAACGTTTGCTTCAAAGCCTTCGATTTGATTTCTGTAAAATACCAAGTAGAAAAAATAAAAACCATAGGTGATGCTTATATGGCAGCGGCAGGAATTCCGCATCCTGATGAAAATTCACTAAAAAATGTTATTTTGGCAGGCTTAGAAATGCAAGAATTTATGATAAAAAGAGCAATCGAAAACCAAAAAGCAGAAGCTCCATTCTTCGAAATGCGGTTGGGCATTCACGCAGGACCAATCGTAGCAGGAATTGTGGGCATAAAGAAGTTTCAGTATGATGTATGGGGAGATACCGTAAATACTGCCAGCAGAATGGAAAGTAACGGAATAGTAGGAAAAGTGAATATCAGCGAAACGCTTTATCAATTAGTGAAAAATGAGGCTTGCTTTACATTTGAATCCAGAGGAAGTATCAATGCAAAAGGTAAAGGAGATATCGAAATGTATTTTGTAGAAAGGAAAAGAGAATCTTAATTATTTCTAATATTCTTTTTGTCAGTTTTTATGTCAGTTTTATAAAGAAAATCTACGATATTTTTGTTGCTATTATTGAAAAGATATGTGTCAGCTTAAAATCAAAAAACGTAAAAATGAAAGCATACAAAGTAGAATCGTTAATCTATTACTCAAAATTAACTCTCGACTCAAAACACATTGCAAAAAGTTCTAAGGCGGAAATTCAAGAAAAACTTGACGAATATTCTAAAAATGGGTATGCCCTAACATCGACAACTTCTACCAATTTTGGAGCTGCCATATACATTCATTTGTTTTTTGAAAAAGATGTTTGAGGAAAATCACTAAATCAACACAGAAATCAAAAACCGAAATCAATCTACTTAAAATCATGGAAGTTACTTGTCTTAACTGTGAGCATTCAATAGCAGAAAAATATTGCAGTTGCTGTGGACAAAAAACCAGTACACATCGGTATTCGTTAAAGCATTTTGTCGAACACGATTTTGTACATGGTGTATGGCACGTTGACAAAGGAATTGTATTTACAATCAAAGAATTATTTACAAGACCGGGGCATAGTGTCAGAGAGTTTATTCTCGGAAAAGAGCTAATTATTTCAGTTTCGTTACACTTCTTATACTCATTTTGGGTATTTCGAGCATACTTAGTCAATACACGCAAATCAAGATGTCAGACTATATGCCAGAAAGTAGTAAAGCTACAATAAATGCTTTGGAACAGTTAACTATAAAATATCCAAAATTGTTTTTATTGATTATCATTCCCATCAGTTCATTATTTAGTCTTTTTTGGTTTAGGAAGGCTAAATTTAATTATTCAGAGCATTTAGTGTTAAACTCTTATTTGACAGCCGCAGGTTTGATAGTGGGATTATTATTTACAGCCACCACAATATTTTATACCAATATCAAAGGATTGATGATTCTATACTATGTTGGAATACAGGGGTTTTCTTGGATTTATTCTTTTTGGTTTTATTATCAGTTTTTTTCAAAATCAGGTTATTCAAAAAGTTCGCTTGTGATAAAATGTATAATGGCAGTTTTTTCACCATTTTTTTTATCAATGATAGTTGGGCTTATTTTGGGGATTTTTAGTGCAATCAATCACAAAGTTTAATATAGAAAGGTATCCATCATCTTTGTCTGTGTTGGATAAATAAAATATTAAATTCTTTACTAAAATACGATAAAATATAAAACTTTCAGGTGTCGTGTTTATCAGCTAATTTGGCAGATTTATCATAGAAAGTTACACTAAATTTACATCATAATAATAAGAAAATGAAAAAGAAATTTTATCAAACAGAAACTTTCAAAGTAGGCATTGGGATTTTATCTGGGATATTACTTTACAGAACAGTCATGGGGATATTCTTTAAATAATTGACAGAAAACAAAAGCATAACTGCCAGCATAATCAAAAAATTCAGATGGCAAGTTTATCAGTTATTTTGGCAAATTTATCATAAAAAACAATTCTAAATTTACATCATAATCATCTGATAATCAGGCAATTAAATAAAATTTTTAAATGGCGAGTTTATCAGTTAATTTGGCAAATTTATCATTAAAAGCTACACTAAATTTACATCATAATCATCTGATAATCAGGTAATTAAGTAAAAGTTTGAGATGGCGAGTTTATCAGTTATTTTGGCAAATTTATCATTAAAAGATAATCTAAATTTGTATCATAATCATCTGATAATCAGTTAGTTTAGTAAAAGTTTCAGATGGCAAGTTTATCAGTTATTTTGGCAAATTCATAAGAAAAAGACAGGCTAACTTTACATCATACAAATTGAATTATGGAACAGAAAAAACAAGAAGTCATACAGGCTGTAATTTCTAAGGCTTGGGAGGATGCCGCTTTCAGAAAGGAGTTAATTGCAGATCCTGTGTTTGCAATAGAAAAACTCACGGGTGTCAAAATTGTCTTGCCAGAAGGAAAAACCCTTATAATCGCCGACCAGACAGACAAGTCAAAAATATACATGAACATTCCATCAGAACCTGAAATGGAAAACATGGAATTGACAGAAGAGCAACTTGAATCTATTGCTGGTGGTGGAAAACCCTTTTGGAATGATTTGGTTAAAAATTTATTTCCTGCATTAATAGATTATATCAAAATTTAAATATCAAAAAAAAATGGAATTTTCACAAGAACAAAAATCGTACGCAGAAATCGTACAAAAAGCATGGGATGATGCTGATTTTAAAAAAGAATTGACAGCAAATCCAGTAGTTGCAATTGAGAGATTGACGGGTAAAAAAATGAACTTGCCAGCAGGAAAAGCTTTGGTAGTACGTGACCAAACAGATGAATCAACAGTTTATATCAACATTCCTGCTAAGCCTGAAATGGATTTTGAGTTAAGCGAGGAGCAATTAGAAGCTGCCGCTGGAGGGATTTTTATCCCATATTTTCCAATCCCTATATTACCAACGCAGGGAGGAGATAGATAAGTATAAATTTAACTATAATATATCAATAACATGGAATTTTCACAAGAACAAAAAACGTACACAGAAATCGTACAAAAAGCGTGGGATGATGCTGAATTTAAAAAAGAATTGACAGCAAATCCAGTAGCTGCAATTGAGAAATTGACAGGTAAAAAAATGACTCTACCAGAGGGGAAAACTTTGGTGGTACGTGACCAAACTGATGAATCTACGGTTTACATCAATATCCCTTCAAGACCAGCAATGGATATTGAGTTAAATGAAGATCAGTTGGCTGCTGCGGCTGGAGGTATTATAGACGGACCTGGAGGTTGTTTCCCACCTTTCCCTTGGGAGCCTACACCCACTTTCCCGAAAGATATAATATTATACTAATTATTTTAAACTTAACTAAATATTAAAACAATGGAAATTTCACAAGAACAAAAGATGTATGCAGAAGTCGTACAAAAAGCATGGGAAGATGCTGATTTCAAAAAAGCGTTGATTGCAAATCCTATAGAAACAATTGAGGGTTTAATTGGACATAAATTAGTTATCCCAAAAGGTCAAAAATTTGTTGTAAAAGATCAAACAGATGAGTCTACAGTTTATTGGAATATACCAAGAAATATTGATATTGATAACTTACAATTAACAGATGAGCAATTAGAAATGGTTGCAGGAGGTGTTACACCGCTGATTGTATGCACCGTTACTCTTGTTGCTGGAGGAGTTTGTATTGGCGAAGGAATTGGGAAATTGTTTAACTAATTAAAAAATTATAATATTATGAACTTTACAGAAAATCAAATTAACAGCCAAGAGCTTTATGGTGGATTGGTTTCACAATCTTGGAAAGATGAATCATTCAAAAAAAGCCTTATTAGTAATCCTGTTCAAACAATAGAGAATTTCATTGGAAAACCTATTTATCTTAAGAATGGGGGAAAACAAATTGTTGTAGAAGATCAAGGTAATGAAAATATTGTATATTTAAATATTCCTGCTCGACCAAGTATTGATGAGTTAGAATTAACTGAAGAGCAATTAGAAATGATTGCTGGGGGTGGTACACCAGTTATATATACTGTATGTCTTACTATTGGGATTCTTATAGGTATAACTGGTGAGTTATAAATAGTTAGACATTTGCTTGTTAAGGAACGTTTAATAAATAACCGAAGCGTCGGTCGCTCCGTTCTTTTATTCATCTTTTTCGCCAACTCTTTGTCAAAAAAAATCTCATTTAGCTTGTTGCTATATTTCGCCTTTTTTGACTCGATTTGACAAAAAATGTTTCATAAATCTTAAACGGACTTATTTTTTAAACGTTCCTAGGTAATTTTGAAGCGTATTAAAATCTCGAAAAAGTTTTTCGTACGTTTCAAAATTTTGATTATTTATAATTTCTTAATTCTAAATACTATTTAAAAATGAACAGACAAAATTTATACTTATTTGGTGGTTTCGCATTGATTTTCTCAAGTCGTTTGTTTGAAAACCCATACCTTGAGATTGGAATTGCGTCTTTGGGAGTTATCTTAATATTATTTCCTACTTATAAACGGAATAAAAAATAAATATTTTAACCCATTGTCTACTAAGTACATAAGTTAGTGATGTAATGTTACTAATTATTCATCTTTCGCAAGTTAAAAATCAATAATATGGAAAATGTCTTGTATTCTACAAAAAGGAGTGAATCTATTCCTTTCATCGAAATCGTTTTGCCTTATGCGGAATATTTTTTAAATGTCATAGGTATATCTTTGTCGGATACAGTTAAAGATAAACTACATGCTAAACTATTAGAGGAGTTGAGTATTGCCTCAGAAGTAACAGTACAGTATGAATTAGATGGCTTTACTACATTTGGAAACTCTAATTTTAATGCGTTTGTCGAAAAAATGGGTATATCATTAGTTTCTGAGTATCCAGTTTTAGATGAAATTCTAAAAAGAAAAACAGATAATTTTACAAAACATATTTCCAAAATTGTCAATCGTTTTCAGAAAGACCGCAAAAGTATAACTATACTGTACCCCAATTTTAGGACACGGTTTATAAGTGAAAACTTATTACCTTTATCTTAAAATAACACAAAAATGGGAAAGAAAACAAGGCGAAATTACGATGAGAATTTCAAAACAAAAGTAGTAATTGAAGCATTA
>JANNDY010000130.1:0-46129 GCA_031378345.1 Emticicia sp.
TTAATGCTTCAATTACTACTTTTGTTTTGAAATTCTCATCGTAATTTCGCCTTGTTTTCTTTCCCATTTTTGTGTTATTTTAAGATAAAGGTAATAAGTTTTCACTTATAAACCGTGTCCTAAAATTGGGGTACAGTATAAATCGAAGATTTTGTGAAACATCTAAATTTTTCAAATTGTTTGAACGACAATCTAAACTATCCAAATTTACGTTTTTACTTACATCTAAATTTGTTAATTGGTTACCTTCACAGCTTAAAATAGATAAATTTACATTTTTACTTATATCTAAATTTACCAAGTTTATGCTATTGCAATATAATTCTTTTAGATTCGTAAACGCCTCAATACCATCTAAAGTTTTAATTGTATCGGTTATTGTCGAAAACGAAATTAGTAATTTCGTAACCTTCTCCGCACTACTTTTCAATAATTGCCCATCTTGTTTATCATCAATGCCTAATTCTATTAACTTTTTCTCAAAATTAGCATCTGGTATTTTTACATATAATGAAGGGTCTAAACTAACACTTTCTTTTTTGTTGCAAGAAAAACAAGCACAGAGCATCAAAATAGCAGAGAGGAGGCGTAGGAAATTCATAAAATCAGCACGTGTTTTGAACGAAAAAATAAAATTTCCGTAAACATAATACTTTGTTTCTTGAATCTAAATAGTTTTTTTTGCATGAATATTTATGCTTCTGTTCGTCGCCAAATTTCTAAGCAAGCACGGGCATTGTGATAAGGACCTTTCCAAAAGCTAATTTTATCTTTGCTATACACAGAATGGTCTTCTTTTACGCCCCAAAACCATTCGCCATGTTCTTTGTCAATCAAATATTTCTTGATAAATTCCCAAGAATTGGTGGCTTTTTCAAGAAAATGCACCTTTCCTGATAATTGAAAAGCATTATAAAAACCCACCATCGCCTCAGCTTGCACCCACCAATCTTTGTTGGTATTGAGGTGGTTTGTGGCAACATTCAACTCATAATTCAAACCACCATCGGCGGCAAGACCATCGGCGGCGGCTTTTGCCATATTTAGCGAAAGTTCTTTTATTTTTAGTGAAAGTGGCTTATCGTCTAATACTTCGGCAGTTTCCCACAAAAGCCATGAAGCCTCAATATCATGTCCGTAAGAAATTTCGTTACTTTTTACATTCCATTCTTCATCAAAAAACAACCTCATTCTGTTATTGGCAATGATATGTTCGGTAAACATTCCCAACATTTTTTTGAGTTGTAATCGAAGCCCCACATCCGGGAAGGCTCGGTAAAGATTTGTATAAGCCTCCAACAAATGCAGATGCGTATTCATGGATTTTCGGCGGTCGCCATTGCTCAAAATATACTCATTTGTTTGCGACCAGTCGGGTGCAAATGCTTCAATATAACCTCCATTTTTGGCATCAAAGCTGTGTTTTTCAACCAAATTATAGAGTTCGATAGCTAAATCTAAGGCTTTTGAATTTTTACAAGCACGGTAATATTCACTCAAACCATAAATGGCAAAGGCATGACCATAAATCTGTTTTTTTCGTTCGAGTGGTGAACCATCGGCATTGACCGACCAATAAACACCGCCTTTTTCTTTGTCAATAAAATATTTTTGAATGTACTCAAACGCCCTCGTAGCAACAGCCAGATAAGATTGTTTGCGAAAAAGAATATAGGCAGTAGAAAAAGTCCAGAGAATGCGGCTATTGACAACGATAGATTTTGGCTCGTTGGGTATCACTTTATTATCGGTATTTACTCGACCATAAAATCCCCCATTTTCTTCGTCAATGGAGTGATTTATCCAGTAAGAAAGAATATTTTCGGCTTCTTTTGAAACCTCTTGTCCAAGGGCGGGAATACTTAGTTGCATTTTCATATTGGTTAGATAACATAAAATTAGCACAAAAAAACTCCGTCTTTATCAAACGGAGTTTTTTTCTTGGAAAAATCAAATTATTTCACCGAAAAAGTCTTCTTTTCAATACCTACTCCCTTGATAGTCAATGATTTCCATTGTTTTGGAAGTTTGGTTTTTAGTTGGATAATTCCTGCATCGGTAATATCCAAACCTGCCCAACCGTTGATTAAAGTTTGCAAATATCCACCTGCACCTGTCGCAAAATAAGGATTTGTACCACCTGCCGTTTCTGCCAAAACTCCAAATGGTGGAGCTTCGTTTGGTTTATAGCTATCCATATATTGTTTATACGCCGTTTCTGTTTCACCCAAACGAACATTCAAGATTGAAAAAACACCGTGAGCCATTGCGGGGCTTTGCCCTTTTCGTCCTGGCTGATTATCGGCAAGAGCTTTCCAGTAAAAATCCAAATCTTTCTTAATCGTCTGATTATCAGTGACTTGCTTCATCGGATATGCCAATAAATTGACATCGCCTTGTTTGATAACTTCGCCATTATAAGTGGCGTGTTCACGAGTTGTGCCATCAGGAAATTTCAAAATTACGATTCCGTCTTGCACTTCTTTCCATTTCGGGTTTTCGGGCAAACCTAATTCTTTTGCCGCCTGATTTGCATAGCCCAACACTTCTTTTGCCATGCCATTTGTGTAGGCATTGTCATCAACATTTTCTGCCCATTCGTCAGCACATACAACATTAATGATGTGATATTTTCCATCAGAACCTTTTTCTACCCTACTTGTCCAAAAATCTGCCACTTCTTTTAGCATCGGGTAGCCTCTATCTTTCAGCCAAGTTTTATCTTTTGTAACTTGATAATATTTCCAAAAAGCAAAGCCAACATCGCCCGTAATATGGTGCTGGAAAGGACCAGTCAATGCCCAAACTGGCGTAGATTCCTGCCCAGTATCGTCGGATTCCCAAGGAAACATCGCTCCTTGATAACCATGTGATTTTGCATTAGTTTTGGCAGCTTGAAGGCGTTCGAAGCGATATTCGAGTAACGATTTTGCCAATTCTGGCTTCATTACGAGTAGCGGAGGGAACATCCAAATTTCGGTATCCCAAAAAACGTGTCCATTATAGCCCAGCCCTGACAATCCCATCGGTGAAAGACTATAAGCTTGCCCTTCTCTACAAAAAGAATACAAATTATAGAGCGAAAAATGTGCGGCACGTTGTGCTTCCTCATCGCCTTCAATTATAATATCAGATTCCCATAATTTTGCCCAAGCTTCTTTGTGTTTTTTGAGTAAACGCTCACGCTTTTCGAGTGCTGCAAAGATTGTCAAACGCTCGGCTTCGTTGTGCGGGTCGCTCACATGGGCAGTCGAAATGACAGAACCAACGACCGAAAACTTATAAGTTTCACCAGCTTTTAGTTTTTTTGTAAACTTCATTCGGTGCATTCCGTTGTCCCATTCTTCATGAATCAGTTGCGGTTCTTTTCCACGTTCTTCTTCAAACAAAAAAGAATTTGATGCAGCAATTGTATGTTTTCCTGTTGGTGTTTTTGCCACCGAAGTCATCAAAGGAATGAGTGAATGTGGGCGGTCAATGGTATGAAAAAAGTTCTGGACATCACGCAACATATCAGGTGTTTGCATAATGCTGATTGGCGTAAATTCAATATCTTGCTTTGCCGTAATTTCCATTTCAATCATGGCAGAATGAGGTAAATGCCTGAGTGCCAGCACATTAGACTTTACAGAAACTTTGTTTCCTAAATCAAAAGTTGTTGTAAAAATGGCATTTTGCATATCAATCGTCTGAACAAAATTGCTAATATTCTTGCGATTAATCATCTCGTTATCAACAATAAGTTCCATGTTGGCAAACTCAAAAACCTTCATGATATTTGCCACACGCCCACGTCCGTAAGTATCAAAAGTGCCGTTTAGCACAATTTCTTTCACTTTCAGTGGGTCGGGCGAAGAGGTAATTCCAACCATTCCGTTGGCAACCGTTACGCCATAATAATTGTTTGGGTCGAAGTTTTTGGCAGAAATTTGCCATTGGGCGAAAGTTGAAGTAGTAATGCCCAAAAAGAGGAAGAGGAGTTTTGCTCCGAATTTTGATTTTGTCATAGGTTAAGTTTTTAATGTTTGTAAATGTAACATTTTTTTAAGAATAATCTTAAAAAAACAGAGAATTTGCAGTAATTTTAGACATATTTTTGAGAATAAAAAAACACTTAATAATGAAAAATATTTCGTTAATTTCCTTATTATCAATACTTTACATTTCTTGTAACACCCCAAAATCTGCAAATAAAGATTCTTTGCAAGTAGCAAAATTAGAGAAAATAGAAACCCCAGCGAGCCAAACAATTGACATTGATTTGGTAGATTTGAAAGCCAAAGGTTTCATGAAAAATACACAGGTTGTAAAAGTTGATGAAGACCCTGTTTATCATAAAACGAAGAAATTTAATGCTTTGCCCTTGAAAGCATTTTTTGAAAAATATTCGTCAATAAAAAATCTTGATGCAGAAAATACAAAAGTAGTTTTTGAATGTGAAGATGGCTACAAACCCGAAATGCCTCTCGAAAAATTGCTTTCGGCAAAGGCATTTTTGGCAATAAGCGATGTTGATGCACCAAAAGGACGAGAATGGGAACAAATTTTTAAGGACGGGCATGAGATGAAAGCCGAGCCTTTTTATGTGGTTTATGAAGGTGTTTCTCCAAAAGATAATGACTACAAATGGCCTTATAATTTGGTGAAAATTCATTTTGCTTCACTTCACGAAAACGATGCTGCCCTAAAACCAAATGATAAAAACTTAATGGCGGGCTATGAGTTATTCAAAAATCGTTGTCAAACTTGTCATGCGATTAATAAAATTGGAGGCAAAATGGGACCCGAATTAAACTTCCCGAAAAGTGTTACCGAATATTGGAAAATAGACGATTTGGAAGCCTTTATTCAAAACCCTGCCAGCTACCGAAATGATGTAAAAATGCCAAATTTGGACATAAAACTTAACGAAGCGACCGAAATTGTGAAGTATTTGACGTATATGAGTAAAAATAAAAGTGGAAGGAAGGCTTCGCTTTGAGCGAAGCCTTCCTTATTTTCTATACCTTATTTATGCTTAGTTTTTCCACTTCTTTTATTGTTATTTTGGGCAAAACCGTAATTTTTTGGCTTTGAAGAAGCACTTTGTGGCGAAGCACTTTTCTGTGCCACACTCACTTTTTTCTTTACTGGTGGTCTTGGATTTTTCTTTTCATGAAAAGCACCTTTGAAATTTGGGTCTTCTTTTTTGCGTTGGTTATCAACTTCAAGAAGCAAAGCTTGATTTTCGTCGAATGGTGTTTTGGCAATTTCAATATCTTCTGGAAGTGGCTCACGAGGAATTTCCATTCTGATGATTTTCTCAATTTTCTTGATGTGGTATTCTTCCGCAATCGTCAAAAAAGTGATGGCTTCGCCTACGTTATTTGCTCGTCCAGTTCGCCCAATTCTATGCACATAATCTTCATAAATTAGCGGCACATCAAAGTTTACAACGTGCGTAACATGGTCAATATCAATACCTCGTGCAGCTACATCGGTTGCAACCAAAACCGTAACAATGCCATCACGAAATGCGTCCATTGAGTTGATACGAGTGTTTTGACCTTTGTTGGCATGAATTACCCGAATATTATTTTTCGGAATCACCCTTCCATTAAGAGAGTTATAAACAGCATCGGCAACATCTCGTGAACGAGTAAAAATCATTGTTTTTTGTACTTCTTCGGTCTTGAAAAGGTACTCCAAAACATTGATTTTTGTTTGCATATTTGGCACGGCAAACATTCTTTGCTTTACCGTTGCGGCAGTAGTTGCTTGTGGCGAAACTTCGATGCGTGTCGGAAATTCCAAGAACTCGGCAGAAAGCGATTCTACTTTGTCAGGAAATGTTGCCGAAAACAATAAATTTTGCCTTTTTAATGGAATTACCTCCAAAATCTTACGAATTTGAGGCATAAAACCCATATCCATCATTTTATCGGCTTCGTCCAAAACCATAATTTTCAGGTCTTTTACAGCAATTTCGCCACGCAAATACAAATCCATAAATCGCCCAGGCGTTGCAACGATAATATCTATTCCTGCCTGAATGGTTTCGATTTGAGTTTTTGGACCAAGTCCACCATACAAAGCCATGTGTCGAATATCGGTATATTTTGCAAGTTCGCCCACAGCTTTGTCAATCTGAATAACCAACTCACGCGTGGGGGCAAAAATGAAACAACGAGGCATTGTGCCTTGTGCATACTTGATTTTCATCAAAATTGGCAGCAAATAAGCGGCCGTTTTTCCAGTTCCTGTTTGAGCAATGCCAAGCACATCATGCCCAGCCATTGTCGGTGGAATAGTTTTTTCTTGAATTGGCGTAGGCACGGTATAACCTGCATCGGCAATGGCATTGAGCAATTGGCGATTCAATTCAAATCTTTCAAATGTATTTTCAGTATCAGGAATCATATTCTATTTACTCTGTAATGTGTAATTCTTTAAACCTCCCCTCAAAACCTTTTTCAAAGCCGGAATTATATTTTGTCCAAAAGCGAATTTTTGTAACTCTCTGATTATCAACACCTTTATTCAAGAAAAAGTTACTTGCTTCGGTTTGGGTTATTATTTTTTGGTTAATAAAAATGCCTCCTTTCAAGATTTTATCAATCACTCGAAAGTTTTCTTGCTTGCCGTTTTCGTAAGTAACCAAACAATATAAATAGGGCGGTTGGAAAAATAATCTTGCCAATTTTCCTTTTAAACTATATGCAATATTTGCTGAAAAACGAATCGGATTTTGTGATTTTGGAAGCTGAATATCTTCGTTGAGTTTGAAGTTTTTGTTTTGTAACTCATTGATTACTAAGCTTTTAGTAAATTTATTTTTCTGAAAAAGAAAAAAAGTATCTTTCTCAATAAGCGTCATATCGGTCAATTTATAGTTTCGTAAAAGGGCTTCTGTCAAGTCTGTTTCTACCCAAAAAGGATTTTGTTCACGAAAAGCATCTAAGCGAAAAAGCACAAATTCGGGAGCTGTTTTGGACAAATATTTCTCACCGTTTTTCTTCATCAACCAATCACTATTTGCTTGATAAGATTGAATAACAGGACGAGGATTATAATTTAAACGACTAAAAAACAGGTGAGAAATTTGGTGCGGAACAATATCAATTGAAGCGTTTACAACTTTATTTAATAAATCTTGTGGCAATGTAACTGGTGGGTTTTTGAAATTTTCTTCGTAGTCATAAGTTACCAATCTTTTGACATAATTATAAGGATTTTTTTCTTCCAAAATATCAGCTAAATGACTGATAGAGAACGAATTAGTTTTTAATTTTTGAGAAACAGCATTTGGTGGAAAAGTAAGTAAATAGCCTTTGAAATCTTGTCCGCCCATTTGAAAACGGATAATTTGCGTTGCCAAAAGTTGTAGAAAAAGAACAATAATAAAGGTTTTTCCTGCTAAAATTTTGCTGGTTTCTGGCGTAAACAAATAGAGCAAAACCGCCAGAGGGGGCATAAAAAGAAAAAATCCGAAAACATTATAATACGCCACGGCAGTGTGTGCTTGCTTGAAACACAAAAACCACGCAAGGGCAATTAATAAAATCAAGAAAAAGTTAGCTAAAAAACCTTTCCACGAAAAACTAATTTTCAAAATAAAAACCCCTACCACCAACAAAATCAAACCTTCAAAGGCGAGTAAAATAAGGAATTCTTTGATTTCTAAGTGCATTACCGCCATGGCATCTTGGTAGGCATCAATGATTTTGAGGCTTGCTCCGAGATAAGCTGGAATATCAACATTTAGTAAAAATGACAGCGAAAATGTCAATAAAACTTGAAAAACAATGCAAATAAAAATGGTGCGAAAAGTGAAGATTTTTGCCAAGAAAAAGTAAATCAACGAGCCATAAAAAAGTGCGTAAACAATGATACTAAGATTTACTTTTATATAAAAAATCAAAATTGACAAAATTAATGCTAAAAGTAAACCGACCGAGTTTCGAGTGGCTTTTGCATGAAGTAACCAAAACAAAAAGAAGTAAAAAAATGTAAAAGAAGTATCGGCAATAAAGCCCCAAGGAATAAGAATTATTGTTGCCGAAATTGCCACAATCCACCAGTTTTTATTGGCTTTTTGAAAAGCTAACTGTATGATTATCAAGTAGTTAAGTAGTGTAAATATTGCAATTGCCACAGAAAACAAGGGCGAAACATTTTTTGGTAAAAGTCCAGTATTTAGGTAGCCCAATGGTCCATAATTGAAGATAAAATTTTGCCCAAAAACAAAGTTTTTTTCGATTGCCATTACCAAAGATTCATGCCAAGAAGCATCAATACTGAAACCCGCATAGCCAAAGGGCGAGGATAAAGAAAAGAAAATCAGGCTAAAAAAAACTAAGAATATATTTTGACTCTTGTAGAAATTTGTCTTGTCAGGTTGCATTCGTTTTACACAATTTTTATGCAAAATTAGCTTAAATCGAAGCCAAAATTCGAGTTTTTGCCATAAATATTTCATTTCTATGAATTCTTCCGTACTTTAGTAGCAACAAAAACCTACCGAAACTCATGAAATATTTCTACAAAATCACCTTCGTTTTCTTCCTCTTTACCAATTGCACATTTGCCCAAAAATATGATATTATCATCAAGAATGGTCGAGTGATTGATGGCTCAGGAAACCCTTGGACAGCTTCTGAAGTTGCTATCAAAAATGGAAAAATTGCAAGCATTGGCACTTTTCAAACTGGTGATGCTACTAAAATAATTGATGCTAAAAATCAAATCGTTTGTCCAGGTTTTATAGATGTGCATACCCATGTGGAAGATGCTTTGCAGAAACTTCCGACGGCAGATAATTTCATTTATGATGGCGTTACGAGCATTATTACGGGCAATTGTGGTGGTTCGGAGCTAAATTTGGCTAAATATTTTGAGGAATTAAAGAAAATCACGACCAGTGTAAATGTTGGTTCGTTGATTGGTCATAATACCGTCCGTAGGAATGTTATGCGAAATGTTTTTCGAGACCCAACGCCTGCAGAACAAGTAAAAATGGAGGCGTTGGTAGAGCAAGCCATGAAAGATGGGGCGGTTGGTTTGGCAACAGGTTTGATTTATATTCCGGGAACGTATTCTAAAACTCCCGAAGTCGTTGGCTTGGCAAAGGTGGCTTCAATGTATGGTGGAATTTACGCTTCTCACATTCGAGATGAAGCTTCAAAAGTAAAAAATGCCATCGAAGAAGCTATCAATATTGGGAGGGAAGCTCATATTCCTGTTGAAATTTCGCATTTTAAAATTTCAAGCAAACCACTTTGGGGGCAAAGCAATATGACACTCGATTTGGTAGAAAAAGCTCGTTTGGAAGGCATTGACGTAAATATTGACCAATATCCATACACGGCAAGTAGTACAAATATGGGTACAATGTTGCCCTCGTGGGCATTGTCAGATGGCGATTCGCTCATTCATATTCGCTTGACAAATACCGACACTCGCAAGAAAATTCGAGAAGAAATGCTCAAAGGTTTGAAAGCAGATAACCGCCATAATTTTGATTATGCCTTCGTGGCTCGCTATGGAAAAGATTCTACTTTGAATGGCAAAAATGTAAGCGAAATCAATAAATTGCTCGGCAGAAAAAGTAATGCAGAGCAAGAAGCCGACCTCATTATGGACATGGTGGACAAGGGTGGGGCTCAGATGATTTTTCATAAAATGAGCGAAGAAGATGTAGTGAAAATTCTGCAATATCCATTCACGATGATAGCCTCTGATGCTGGCGTGATACAGTTTAATCGAAATATGCCTCACCCACGTGGCTATGGCTCAAATGCTCGTGTGTTGGGCAGATATGTGCGAGAAAAACAAGTTTTACGCCTCGAAGATGCCGTCAGAAGAATGACTTCTTTGCCTGCACAACGTTTCAAAATTGATAATCGTGGACTTATCAGAGTTGGATATGCTGCCGATATTGTGATTTTTGACGAAAATAAAATTACTGATAAAGCCACATTCGAGCAGCCCCACGCCTACTCCGAAGGCATTGATTTTGTGTTAGTTAATGGTGTTGCAGTTCTCGAAAATGGCAAACACACAGGCAAAAAATCTGGCGAGATTATTTATGGGAAGGGGAAGGTGGAGTGAGGCAAGCGTAGAATTATAAAATACCCATTGCTTTTTTATTGAAGACATTTTAATTTGAAGAATAAAACGATTTCAAAAATGTCAAAAACAGAAACGTCGCTACCATTTAGCAAAATTCAAGCAAAATACCCAGACACATTTGTGCTACTCAAAGATGTAGTTTCTAATAGTGCCAAAATCATTTCTGCAACTTTTGTTTACAAAAACAAAAATCAAGATAAGGTATGGAAAAAAGCTAACGAATTGCATGGCACATTTGGCAAAAACACCACTATTTCTGTTGAATACACAGGTGGCAAGTTGAACGAAAAAGACTATATCTTTATCTTATGAAAAATGGGCATAGTTTTGAACTTGAAAATAATAACCAATGATGAATATCCAAGCCCTAAGGGCTTTAACTCGAATAGCCCCGAAAGAATTTCGGGGGTAAATTATGGGAAATAGCCCCAACCCCGAAGCGGGTTGAACCGCTAATGTTCAACCCACTTCGGGGTTGGAATGACCTTTGCAATCAAACCACGAGTTTCACTCATGGCTAATCAAGTTAAAGCCCTTTGGGCTTCGATTCATAAGATGTATTGACTTCAACATTTTCAATAAAAAGCATATCTTAAAAACTCCCTCAATTCTTCACTCTCGTCTTCACAAAATCATAATATTTAGTCAAATTTGCTCGGTTTTGGTTGATATTTGCAAGAAAAATATCTGAGTTTTGCTTATTAGCATCAGCCACAGGGCTATACTTTGAATTGGCAGGAATCTGAATATAATAGTACCTTGCCAAACGCATTTCTTTCTCGGCACTTGCCAAAAGTTCTAAGATTTTTGGTCTATTTTCCATTGCTTTTTTATAATCTTCGTTGGTGTTTTTATTCATAAAACTCATCACCAAATCGTTGCATACTTGGGCAGTTTTGCCAGCCTTCACCGAATAATAATAACCAATCGAAGCCTTTGCTTCATCATTAGAACGGTCGAATTGCAAAGCTCTGCGATAAGAGTTAACTTTCTGATTATCAGGCTCTTGTGTTTCAAAAACCTTCAAGGAATCAATATAATTTAGCTTCGGAGGATTCATTCGATTGGGTGGAAGTTCGGCATACAATCTAAATTCTCGCATCGTAAGAGGCTCGTTGGATAATTGCCAAATTGGGTCGAAAGGCAAGTGTTTTTTTGCAAATTCTTGACTATTGCTCAAATAATAAGCTTCGTTTCGTTCTTTAAAAAACTTACCCTCATTCATATCCACCGAACCAGCACTCCAAGTAACATCACACAAATACCATTTTTGATTCAATTTGACGGCATTCCAAGCATGAAGTGTTTCAGGAATATTCGGGCGATTGGTTTGCGGTTCAACGGTTTTGCTATACCCCGAAACAAACTCCGCTTTGATGCCAACGGCATTGCACAAATCTTTAAACAAAATGGCATAGCCCATGCAAACTGCCTTTTTTGATGACAAAACTTGCTCTGTTTGCTGCAATTCCACAAATTCTTCAGCAGATTTTCGTCCAATTTTTCGGAAAAGCGGTACGTCATAAGCAATATTATCGGTCATCCATTCATAAATTGCCCTTACTTTTAGCGAATCAGTTTTGATGCCTGATGTAATTTTGGAAGCCAAAATTTGTACTTGAGAAGATGGTTTTTGTGCAAAAATATTGCTTGAAATAAGAATTAAAAAAAATAGAGTTTTCTTCATAAAATGAATATTGATGTTTAGTTAAGCCTTGGGTCGGTCGGATAATGCGACAAAACTTTGTATTCGCCGCCCATGCGTTTCAGCACTGCACGCCAAAATTCCTTTGTTGGCGTTTCAAAAA
The DNA here is from genome assembly GCA_031378345.1 of Emticicia sp. Classification (GTDB taxonomy): domain Bacteria; phylum Bacteroidota; class Bacteroidia; order Cytophagales; family Spirosomataceae; genus Emticicia. Next base: position 11,919 of record JANNDY010000130.1, read on the forward strand.
TAAAATCGGCATCAGTTTCTGAAATTATCCAAGAGTTTTTCTTCATTTCGTTGTCTAATTGCCCACTTTCCCAACCCGAATAACCAATAAATAATCGAATATCTTTTTCTGAAATTTTTCCAATATTAATCAATGTTTTTACTTCATCAAAATCTCCTGACCAATAAATTCCTTTGCCAATTTCAATACTTCCTGCAATCTGATTGCCCAGCCGATGAATAAAATGAAGTGTATTTTGCTCCACTGGTCCGCCCAAAAACAAAGGCAAATCGCCATAAACATTATCCATCACATCATCTAATTTCAAATTGGTGAGTTGATTCAATACCAAGCCAAAAGAGCCTTGTTCGTTGTGTTCACAAAGCATGACCACGCTACGTTCAAAGTTTTTGTCGCCCAAAAAAGGTTCAGCAATGATTAATTTTCCTTTTGATAAAGTCATTTTTAGAATTTGATATTTAAGCTATCGGATATTAGAGCAAAGGTATGTTATCTGACGAATCTACAAATTTAAACGTTCAAAAGAACTAAAAAATATTTTCTTCAAAAACTTATGCAGAAATTTGAGAAATTATGATTAATTTGCCTTGCAAATGTAATAACCGTTAATCTTAGAATGTTTTATGAGCAGGAAAGTTTTGGTTTTGAATGCAGATTATAGTGCTTTTAGTATTTGTACTGTGCCAAAAGCGTTTTTGTTGGTTTATCTTGACAAAGCCGAATTAGTAACAGATTCTGCCAAAGGAATGTTACGTACAGTCAATAAAAGTTATCCAATGCCTTCGGTCATTCGTTTGCATCATTACGTAAGTTTGCCATTTAAGGGTGTGATGCTCAGTCGGCAAAACGTTTTTAGGCGGGACGGCAATAAATGTATCTATTGTGGTGGCAACGATGACCTCACCCTCGACCACGTAATGCCCAAATCGAGAGGTGGAAAAACAAATTGGGACAACCTCGTAACTGCCTGCCGCCGCTGCAACTCTCGCAAAGGCGACCAAACTCCCGAAGAAATGGGAATCTCTCTCCCCCGAAAACCCTACAAACCTTCCTTCATTATGTTTCTCCGAGATTTTGCTTCTATTGAAGAAAACTGGGTACCTTTTTTAGGAACAAAAGAAAGAGCTTAATTCACATTAATAGATTTTTAATGTAGTGAATTAGTTTTCTTCGTAATTTTGTCAATAAAACTACTACATATACATTAATTTAGTGAAAAAGATTCTTCTATTACTTCTTCTTGCCCATTTTTCGATGGCTCAGAGTTATTCACACACTACAGTTTGGTCGAGGTTATTGGTGAGCAAACAAATAGATAAATGGATATTTACTGGCGATATTGCCTTTCGTGGACAAAACGATTATCAACAATCCAAATTTAATTTTTTGGATAAAAAATTACTTGATGCAGAACGTCTTACGGTTGGTTATCGAAATAAAAAATGGTTGTTTAGTTTTGCAACTTCAAGATGGCATGCTTATCAATTACTTGGAAAAGAAGAAGATTTCATAAAAAAACCTACTGTTGAGTGGCGTTTTACGCCCGGAATAGAGCTTTTTCAGAAAATAAACAAAGGTACTTTTCAGTGGCGAACACAATACGAATATCGTAGTTTTGTTGACCGAACCGCTGGTCGTTTTAGACAAAGATTTCAATACCGACAACCTATTTCTAAGAAAAATGATTTGATATTTTTGGAAGAAGCCTTGTTTGGTATTCCACCAAATGCCACAAAAAGATTTGACCAAAACCAACTTGGCGTAACTTTCAACCATTTTTTTACACCAAAATTAGAGTCTGAAATCGGCTATCGTTATATTTTTCGTAGAAGAAGGGGCTTGCCAGATATTGACAACGAAAATGCTCTTGTGGTGGGGCTGATGCTACGTTTGTAGAACAATCTCTCAAATTGTTCATCGTTAAAGTCAAAAAAACATGAGAAAAAGCCAATATTTCGGTAGTCTTCTACTCGAAAGAGTGTTTACTTTGTCAAATCATTTATTCAACCCTACAAAACTCATGAAAAAAATATTATTGTCCTTGTTTTTGCTTCCTGCCGTAGTTTTTGCCCAAACAAAAGCTGTCAAAATTGTGCGTGATGATGCCAACAAAAAAGTAGAAATATTGGTTGATGGAAAATCTTTCACGTCATACATTTATCCCGGTCCTGATGTTTTGAAAAAGGCTGTTTTGTACCCAGTTCGTACTTCAAAAGGCACTTTGATTACTCGTGGTTGGCCGCTCGACCCTCGTCCAGACGAAAGAGTTGACCACCCGCATCATGTGGGCGTTTGGCTCAATTATGAAGATGTAAACGGTCATGATTTTTGGAATAATTCAAATACGCCACCAAGTGCAAAAGGTGTTTATGGAACAATCGTGCATACAGGTATCACATCTGCAAAGTCAGGAAAAAACAAAGGTTCGCTTGTGGTTACGGCAGATTGGCTCGACAAAGATGGCAAAATAATGTTGAAAGAAACAACAACTTATATTTTTCAAGGCACTGATAATCAGCGAGTTATGGATAGAATTACAACTTTGACAGCCGCTGATAAAGAGGTTGTTTTCAAAGATGTGAAAGACGGAATGTTTGCCATTCGTTTGGCAAGACAGTTGGAGCATCCATCAACAAAGGCAGAAATTTTTACTGATGCAAGTGGTGTAGCAACAAAAGTGCCTTCTTTAGACAACACAGGAATCACGGGAAGTTACATCAACAAAGAAGGAATAAAAGGCGAAGATACTTGGGCAAAACGCTCAGATTGGATAAATCTTCGTGGCAAAATCGGTGAAGAAAATATTTCGGTAGCCATTATTGACCATCCAAAAAATGCTGGTTATCCTGCCTATTGGCACTCACGTGGTTACGGACTTTTTGCCGTAAATCCACTCGGACAAAAGGTTTTTTCTAATGGAAAAGAGGAGCTAAATCTCAAACTTGCTCCAAATCAATCTACTACTTTTCGTTACCGCATGGTTGTAACTTCGGGAGAAGTTTCGGCTGCCGAAATGAATAAATTGAGTGCTGATTTTGGGAAAATAAAGTAATCAATTTATTTGTGTCCTCGAAATTAACTTCGAGGACACAAAATTAGAAAAACTTCTTAGGGCTTTCAATTAGAAAAGTCCAATAATTCTCCAAATTAAACTTCACTACAAAAACATACCTTTGTGTTTTTTTTTAGTCTATACTCTATTAGCCTTTGTCGCTACACTTTATTTGATGGTCGAGAGATTAAAATAATGCTACCTTTTGAAGAAATAGTATTGTTTTTTACAGGAAAAATGCAATAATATTGTATGTTTTATGAAGATTTGAAAAATTCTTACCTCATAATTCATATTTATTCAACCCTCCTTCTTAAAAAACTATGGAAACTTCTCGCAGAGATTTCATCAAAACTGCTGGTTTTGGTGTTGCTGGACTAAGCATTTTTTCGTCTTTCGATTCATTCGGAAAACCACTTTTATCGCTTCCTCGTAAAAGCCCCGAATCGCAAAGCGTTTCTTCGGCAGGAATTAGAAATTTTTTGAAAGCCGCCAAAGAATCTGGCTTAGAATGGCACAGTTTTATGCTTCTTCGGCATGGAAACGTTGTTTCGGAAGGCTGGTGGAAACCTTTTGAGGCGGCAAATAAGCATACTTTATACTCACTTTCAAAGAGTTTTACGAGTTCGGCAGTCGGATTTTTAGTTGCAGAAGGAAAAGTTTCGGTAGAAGACCAAGTGATTAAGTTTTTTCCTGAGTTTACGCCAGCCGATGCCAGCGAAAACTTGAAAGCAATGAAAATTAAGCATTTACTGACAATGAACACGGGGCATCACACCGATTCGATGCCCGATATTCGTAAAAATCCTGACCAAGTTTGGGTAAAATCTTTCCTCGAAAAAGCCGTTGAACATCAACCAAGCACACATTTTATGTATAACACAGGTGCAACGTATATGCTCGGTGCAATTGTGCATAAAGTTACAGGAAAAACATTGGAAGAATACCTCCAACCTCGCCTTTTTGCTCCCTTAAATATCACAGGCTATGACTGGGAAAAATCTCCTCAGGGACTCAACACCGCAGGTTATGGCTTGCGAATTAGCACCGAAGATATTGCCAAATTTGGTCAATTATACCTCCAAAAAGGCAAGTGGGAAGGCAAACAATTACTGCCCGAAAGTTGGGTAAATGATGCCACAAGCAAGCAAACAACCTCACAAGGAGGCGATAATGATTGGTCGCAAGGCTATGGCTATCAGTTTTGGCGTTGCAAGCCTGGTTTTTATAGAGGCGATGGTGCTTATGGGCAATTTTGTATGGTAATGCCCGAGCAAGATGCCGTTTTGGTGATGACTTGCGAAAGTTTCAACCTCCAAAAAACTATGGATGTGGCTTATCAGACAATTTTACCAGCCATTTCTAATGAAAAAATTACTGAAAACCCAACAGAATTTGCTTCTTTGGCAAAAGAAATTAGCGAACTTTCTTTGCCAATTCCGAAAGGAAATATTACTTCAAATCTTTCTACAAAATATAGTGATAAGGTTTTTAGTGTAGAAAAAAATGCTTTCGGGATTACCCAAATCGGCTTTGGTTTATTTGCTGATGCGGGAGTTTTGAGAATAAATTATGGGCAAGGAATGGAGAAAATTGGCTTTGGTTGGGAAAAATGGAAAGTGAATCCAAATAAGCGAAGTAATCCTTTTTCTGCAAACCCAATTATTGTACCTTCGAGGGTAGCAAGTACAGCTACTTGGCTGACTGACAGCACTTTACAAATAAATTTGAAATTCGTTGACCAAGTTCATGGTGATAAATTGACTGTTAATTTTGAGGGCGAAAAAGTAACGATTTCGCTCTTGGGAAGCGTTGCCGAAAACACCAAAAATAATCCTGAAAAAAGAGAAAAATTGATTGGCGTTTTGATTGTTTAGTTTAAATATTAACCACAAAGACACAAAAAACCTTAGTGCCTTAGAGTCTTTGTGGCAAAAAAAAATAAAGATGAAAAAATACCATATCTATCTGATAATCAGCATTTTACCTTTCGTTTCCTTTGCCCAAATAGACAAAAAAGCAACGAAAGAAACAAAGGCTCTTTACAAAAATCTCAAGAAAATCTCGAAAACCCAAATCATGTTTGGGCATCAGCACGCCACCGAATATGGACATGATTGGGCAGGAGATGCCGACCGTTCGGACGTAAAATCTGTAACTGGTTCGCACCCTGCCGTCATTGGCATTGATTTTAGCGGACTTTCGGGGAGGCCAAAAGAGGCAATCGAAAAAACTAAAGAAACTTTACGCAAAAATGTGGTTGATACCTATGAGCGTGGCGGCGTAACAACTGTGGCTTGGCATTTTTCAAATCCTGCTTCACGAGGTGGGTTTTATTGGCGAGATAGCATTTCAGCAAAAGCCATTGAAATGATAAAACCCGGTGGCTCGCACCATCAACAATACAAAGAGATTTTGCAGACAATTGGTAGTTTTGCCAACTCCGTCAGAGCAAAAGATGGCAAACTTGCCCCGATGCTTTTTAGACCTTACCATGAGTTCGATGGCGATTGGTTTTGGTGGGGAAAAGGACATTGTTCACGTGAAGATTTTATTTCGGTTTGGCAGTTTACGGTATCCTATTTACGAGATACTTTGGGCGTTCATAATTTTATTTATGTTTTTTCGCCCGACAATAAATTTACTTCCGAAGAAGAGTATTTGGAGCGTTATCCCGGCAATGATTTCGTGGATATGGTTGGTACTGATAATTATGGAGATTTTGGTAGAAATGACAAATATAACCTCGAAGCGGGACTAAAAAAACTCAAAATTGTATCTGATTTTGCTCTGAAAAACAATAAATTGGCGGCATTTACCGAAACAGGTTTAGAAACGATTCCGAATACCACTTGGTGGACAGAAACTTTGCTTAAAACTCTCAAAGCTGAAAAAATGCAACTATGCTATGTGCTTGTTTGGCGAAATGACAGGAATTCAAAAACACATTTTTATGCACCTTATCCTAAGCAAGTCAGCGTACCAGATTTTATGAAATTTTATGACGACCCATATACACTTTTTGAAAAAGATTTGAAAAGAATTTATCACCGTAAATTTTTAGGGTTTTTATAGATAAACTATTGATAATCAATAAGTTAATTCAAAAAACAAACATATTTTAAAGAATTTTCCTATGAAAAAACTCCTTTTATCAATTACCTTTTTCCTCGCATTTTTTGCCACAAATGCCCAAAATCCAGTCGGAATCTTTGAAAATCATGCCGATATTGGTGCTTTAGAAAATAAAGGTAGAGCCAATTATGATGCCGCCGCACGTAAATATTCGCTCATGGGTTCAGGCAATAATATGTGGTTCAAAAGAGATGAATTTCATTTTGTTTGGAAAAAAATCAAAGGCGATTTTATCATTACTACGCAACCAACTTTGATTGGTACAACAGGCGATGCCCACAAAAAAGCAGGAATTATTGCCCGCACAGGCGTAGATACTTCATCGGCAATGGTTTGTTTGACAGTACATTTAGATGGCTTGACTGCCTTTCAGTTTCGCAAGAAAAATGGAGAAAATACCCAAGAAATAAAAATCCCGATGCTGGCTACTGATATTTTACAATTGGAGCGTCGTGGCAGAAGTTATTTTGTTTCGGTTGCCAAATTGGGGCAACCTTTTTGGTCGGTTGAAGTGCCTGATATTGATTTTCCAGAAGAATTAATGGTTGGACTTTTTGTTTGTTCACACAATCCAAAAGTTATTGAGCAAGCCAATTTTATCAATACTCGACTTTTTACGGTGGTGAAATAAATGAGAAATATGAAATTTATTACCAAGCTATTTCTACTAATTTTTGTCATGTCAAATGCTTTTTCACAGCAAATTTCAAAAGAAAACTTTCATTTGTATTTGTTGGCAGGGCAATCGAACATGGCTGGACGAGGAAAAGTTGATAGCCTCAGCAAGCAAACGCACCCAAGGGTTTTGATGCTCAACAAAGCCAACGAATGGGTGCCAGCCGCCGACCCAATGCACTTCGATAAACCTTCGGCGGGCGTTGGACTTGGACTAACTTTGGGAAAAATTTTGGCAGAAACCGACCCAAATATTGTCATCGGACTCATTCCTTGTGCCGTTGGTGGTTCGTCAATTGATGCTTGGAAACCTGATAGTATTCATCGCCAAACAATGACTTTCCCTTGGAATGATGCCATTAAACGAACAAATATTGCTCTCGAAAAAGGCACTTTGAAAGGCATTTTTTGGCATCAGGGCGAGGCTGATTGTAGTCCAAAAAAAGTGATAACTTACGAAGCAAAATTAGTAGATTTGGTGAAGCGTTTTCGCACTGAATTCAAGCAAAATAACCTTCCTTTTGTGGCAGGAACACTTTCAGAATTTTGGACAGTTTGGAATCCTGATGCAATTGCTATCAATCTGATTATCAATAACTTACCAAATAAAATACCATTTTCAGCAGTAGCAAATTCGAGTGGATTGACAGCTCAAACCGACAAAACTCATTTCGACACCGAAAGTGCAAAAATTCTTGGAAAAAGATATGCTGAGGCATTTTTAAAAATGAATAAAAAGCCATAATTAAATACAAATTTTACTACTCTTTTAAAACAAAAATTTATGAAAAACCTAAAACTTTTACTCGGAATTATTTTTATTACAAACATTGCTTTTGCACAAATGGACGTTCCTGCTGTTGCGGGAAATCCAAGAGCAACAATTAGTGAAGAAGTAGGCATAACTTCAATCACGATAAAATATTCAAGACCCGATGTGAATAAGCGTGAAGGTAAAATTTGGGGCGATGGAAATGTCGTACCAAATGGTTTTACAAATGGCAGTTTTATTACCAACAAACCTACTTCGCCATGGCGTGCAGGTGCAAACGAATGTACTACAATTACCTTTGAACATGACGTAAAAATAGAAGGACAAACACTGAAAGCTGGTACCTATGGTATTTTTATTGCAATGGGTACTGACAATGCCACTGTCATTTTCTCGACTCAAACAGAAGCTTGGGGAAGTTTTTATTATGAAGAAAAAAATGATGTTTTGCGTGTAAATGTAAAAACTGTGCCTTTGACTCAAAGCGTAGAACTCTTGAAATACGAATTTATCGAACATAAAGAAAAAAGTTGCACAATTGCCCTCCAATGGGAAAAATTATCAATTCCATTCAAGGTTGATGTTGATGTGGACAATATTGTTTTGGCAAGGCTGAGAGAGCAATTAACAAGTCAGAAAGGCTTTGTGCCTTCAAATTTATTGCAAGCTGCCCAATTTTGCTTAAATAAAAACATCAATTTGGAAGAAGCTTTGTCATGGAGTATTAGGGCAATCAACGGTTTTCAGGGGCAGCGAACCTATGTTACAATGCGAAATTTAGCAGTTGCTTACGAAAAACTGAACCGAATTCCACAAGCAGATTCTACCATGAATGAAGCTTTGACAATTGCCACAGCCAACCAATATACAGCTTATGGCAGAATATTAATTTCTCAAAAAAGAGTTGATAAAGCAATGGAGGTTTTCTTGGCAAGTCAGAAAAGATATGGAGATGTACTGGGCGTAAATAGTGGTTTGATAAATGGCTATTCTGCCAAAGGAGATTTTGCAAATGCAATAAAATATGCCGAAAAAGCGATGGTACAAGCTCCAAATGAAGGTGCAAAAAAGCAAATCGAAGGACAAATTACTAAATTGAAAGAAGGAAAAGATGTAAATTGATATTCCGTTAAAAAAATAGAATAAAACCAAACATGATTTACCTAACTCAATTAATTTATATCAAAGAAGGTCAAGAAGCAATTTTTCATCAATTTGAAGACATTGCCATTCCGATAATTGCCAACTACAATGGGCAATTGATGCTGCGTGTTCGACCTGATAATGAAGCTTTTATCGAAAATAACATTGAAAAACCTTATGAGATTCACTTGATTTCATTCGAGGCAGAAAATGACTTTCTGAATTTTATGGGCGATGAAGAACGCAAGAAATTTCTGCATCTGAAAGAACAATCTATTCAATTATCAATGCTTTTCAAAGGGCAAAAACTATAAAAATGACTTGAAAATTTCCAAAAAATCACTTGCTATCCTCATTAGAAATGGAAAAAAAAGTAAAGTCTTCTTTTGTATTTATGTTTTTTAAAAAGTCAATTTTTCCTAAGCTAATCAATTGAATATCAGCATTTTGTAAAAATATTTTTGGACTTTTATTGCCTGATTTTACATATTCTACAAGCAAATTATATGCTTTTGGCTCGTAAATTGTAAACAACGGGTCAGGAGCATTATTTTCATTATTGAAGAAAGTTGTGGCTACTTTTTCGAGGTTTCTGTTTTTAATTAAAATCTCAAAACTTGCTTCATTTATCAAAGGCATATCGCACGCAACTACAAGCCAAGCGGTGTTTTTATCATATTCAAAAGCCGATAAAATCCCACTCATCGGACCAAGCGTTGAAAATTTATCAATGATTGTTTTTTCTGAAAACTTTTGCTCTTCTCGGCAAGAAAAATAGACTTCCGAACAATATTTTTTTGCTAAATCAAACAAATATTCTCGTTGTGGTTTGCCATGATAATCAAGCAAACTTTTGTCTGTTCCCATGCGAGAGCTTTTTCCCCCAATCAAAATTAAACAGTTCACGATTCCTCTAATTTAAAATCTTTTTTTCCACCAGTTTTTTCTATCAAACGAGTTTCTTTGATAATAATATTGTGCGAAAATGCCTTGCACATATCATAAATGGTCAAGGCGGCTACGCTTGCACCTGTCAGAGCTTCCATTTCGATGCCTGTTTTTCCTGTCAGAGAGGCAGTACATTCGATGATTACTTCTTGTTTTTCGTTCAAAAAAATATTGATTTGGCAATTTTCCAAGCCCAAAGGGTGGCAAAGTGGAATCAAGTCGCCTGTGCGTTTGGCTGCCATTACGCCTGCAATGATTGCGGTCTGAAAAACAGGTCCTTTCTTGGTATGAATCTCGTCATTTTTGAGTCTTTCTAAAATGATTTCGTCCAAAATTACGATGCTTCTTGCCTTGGCAGTTCGGCGAGTGATGGCTTTTTCGCCAACATCAACCATTGATGGGTTTCCTGCGGAATCTATGTGTGTAAAGTTTGTCATTGTTTCACTGCGAATCTGGAGGCAACCGTTGCCCGATTCGCACCACGTTATTTTTTTTGTAAAATGCCTAATTCGCTGTACCAAATTTCTTCGTTTTCTATCATTCTACGAATCACTTCGGTTGCGTAATCTTTATTATTAAAATACTTATAATCAACTACTTGACTAATTTTTTCTGGAATTATTTCTAAGATTTTCAAGCGATATTTTGTATAAATTTCTATTGGAACATCTTTTGCTACTTCTCGCTTTTTTTGTTGCAAACAATTATCACAGATTCCACAAGTTGCAGTAGTAAATTCATCAAAATATTCTTGCAAAAACTGTTGTCTGCATCGCCTATTTTCCTGCACAAACTGCACAACCGAAGCCACTTTCGATAAATCTTTTTTCTTTCTTCGCTCCATTTCTACTACATTAATCGACAAATTATTGGCATCTTGTCGTGCAGTAAGGAAGGTAAGTTGAGGCGTGTTTTTTTGTTTTTGATAAGTAACCACACCCACTTGTTGGAGGTATTCAAGCATTTTTTCGATTTCGGGAGGGCTTGCAAAAAAATATTTTCCTATCGCACTTTCCGAAATCGTTAGGTAACTTGTAAACAAATCTCCGCCATAAATTCGGAGCAAAGTTTTGATAAATTTATCATAACTTGGTGCTTTTATTTGAAACTTATACAATTCATGGTTATCCATCTTAAAAAACAACTTCGATGGACTATTATAAGAGTCGCTCAACTGAATCAAACCTTCATCTTCGAGTTTTTTTAGAGCATTATGTGTGTCGTGTGCAACGAGTCTAAAAGTTCCGATAAATTCCTGAAAATCAAAATCATAGCTTTCAAAATTTTCGCCACCAACTGCCAATTTATAATAATTTGCCAAAGCCTGATAAACCCTTCTGAGATTTTCGACGGGTGGATATTTTTGTTCAATTTGTCTAAAAATATCTTCCAAATCGCCTTTATAATAAAGCATCACGGCATACGCTTTCTTTCCGTCACGCCCTGCCCTACCCGCTTCTTGGTAATACGCCTCTAAGTTTTCGGGCAAATCAAGATGCACCACAACTCTTACATCAGGCTTATCTATGCCCATGCCAAAAGCATTTGTGGCAACAATAACTCTGTTTTGATTCTTTATCCAAGCGTCTTGTTTTTTGAAACGCTCTTGATTTATTAGTCCTGCATGATAAAAATCTGAACTAATTTTACTTCTGTTCAACCAGTCCGAAATCTCTTTAGTTCGCTTGCGGCTACGAACATAAACAATTGCCGACCCTTGCACTTTTAGAAGAATATCAAATAATTTTCGTTCCTTACTTTCTTCACAAAAGGTTGAGTATGAGATATTTGGACGAGCAAAGCTTTGTTGAAACACTTGTACTTTTGCAAGTTCCAGTTTTGCTATAATATCTTGTTGGGCTTCCTTTGTGGCAGTTGCTGTGAGGGCAATTATGGGTGCATTAGGAACAAATTTTCTGAACTCAGGAATTTTTAAATACGGTGGGCGAAAATCGTATCCCCATTGTGAAATACAATGAGCCTCATCAACGACGAGCAAACAAACTTTCATAAGTTTGGCACGAACTTGCATGATTTCGGTCAGTAGCCGTTCGGGCGAAACATAAAGAAATTTATAATCACCATAAACAAAATTGTCGAGCGTATAATCAATTTCGTTGCGGTGCATTCCCGAATAAATGGCTGCCGCCTTAATTCCACGCTTTTTCAGTTGCTCCACTTGGTCTTTCATCAAAGCCACCAAAGGCGTAATGACAATACAAACACCCTCCATTGCCATTGCTGGCACTTGAAAACAAATAGATTTTCCGCCGCCCGTTGGCATTAAGGCAAGCGTATCGTGTCCAGCCAAAACAGAATTTATTATATCTTCCTGCAAAGGTCGGAACGAATCGTAATGCCAAAATTCTTGTAATATTTCTAAAGGGGCTTGCATCGTTATTGACAAAATCTTCGTCTTTTAAAAAGATGTCGGGTATGATGGATTTTTCAGGAAATAAACAATACTTGACAATTTTTAAAATCCGTGAAAATCTGTATAAATCCGTGTTATCCGTGTCCCAAATTCGTCGAAAATGGGACACGGATAACACGGATTCCTCTGGAAACACAGATTTTCACGGATTTTTTAAAAAAATTTTATAGTAGTATTGAAATAAACATTAAAATCTTTGTGTTTTGCTTTATTTCTAAATATTCCTTCAACAAAAGTATGAGTTTTTCGTTAGAATTAATAACTTGTAAAAAATTTGGATTGCAACCCTCTCGCAACAATTTACGTATATTTTAAAGACCCTGACAAACAGTCGTTTAATGTTAAGTAACTATGAAAAAAATCTACATCTCTGGCTTGCTATTTTTGATGGTAATGTCAGTTTTTGCTCAAAAAGTAGCAAAACCAAGCCACGAAAAACTTGCCAATCCAAACCCAGATAAAATTGAGTTTATGAAAGGGCAAATGATTGTTTGCCCCGGTGTTTTTGAAGATGCCAATACCTATGTACCTATGGCAAAAGAGGTGGAAGAGGCTCTGAAAAGCAATAAAGCACGTGGTACTGCTGCTAAAACTGAATTTATCGTAAATTACATTGGGTTTTCGCCTGCAGCACAAAAATCTTTTCAGGCGGCTGTAGATATTTGGGCAAACCTTATTAGTTCGCCTGTACCAATTCGTATTAACGCTACTTGGCGTAAAATTGATAGCGGTACTGGTGGTGGCACAATCTTAGGACAAGCCTCGCCTGGAGATTTTACTCGAAACTTTCCTGGACAACAACGCTCAGGAACTTGGTATCCGATTGCTTTGGCAGAGAAAATTGCAGGTCAAGAGTTAAACTCTGTTAATGAGCCAGATATTACTGCTGAGTTTAATAGTTCTGCTCCTTGGTATTTGGGAGTTGCTGCTCCTCCATCAAACCAATTTGATTTTACTTCAGTTGTTTTACATGAACTTTGTCATGGTTTAGGTTTTACATCTTCTTTCCGTGTTAGTGGTAATAATGGTTCGTGGGGATTTGGCACAAACTCACCTTTTGCTTTTGACCCTTTTCTTGAAAATGCTGGTTCGCAACAATTAATTAATACTACCAATTTCAAAAATACATCAGTGGCTTTGAAAGACCAATTGACAAGCGATAATTTGTTTTTCAATAGTCCAACAGGTATTGCTTCAAATAAAGGGGAGAAAATAAAAATATATGCTCCTATAACTTATGAAGGAGGTTCTAGTATATCTCATGTCAATGATGCCACCTACCCTTCGGGAAATGCAAATTCGTTGATGACAGCACAAGCAAAGCTTCAAGAAGTAATTCGTGACCCCGGTCCGATTGTGAAAGGGATGTTTGCCGACATGGGTTGGAAAGGAACTTCATTGGTGCATGCAAGACTCAAGAATATAGAAACCGCCGTAAGTAAAATAACCCTCAAAGCAACAATTACGAGTGATACGACACTTGTGGCAGGAAGTGCAAAATTATATTATACCGAAAACGACACCATTATCAATGCAAAAGCCATTAATATGGTAAGAATTGGCACAACAAATGAGTATTCGGTAGATGTGCCTGTTACAAAAAACCCATCAATTATTCGTTATTATATGACAGTTGATGATAATTATAAACGTAAAAACACTGCTCCTGCCGAAGCACCAACGAGAGGTTTTTATGGTTTGAGTATTGGTAATGCGGACGTTTCTCCACCATTTGTAACAACCGACCCACCAACGATTGTACCTTCAACAGGCAAGCCTGATGTTTTTGCCAATATTGAAGATAATTTTGAGCATGGCATTGATACTGCTTATGTAGAATATCAATTGAATGGTGTGGTTCAAAAACCATTTGGCTTGAAAAGATACAATGTTGCCACCGACGACAAGGCATATTCACAAGGTAGAAATGATGTTTTTGCTTTCTTGGCAAAAGCTCCGTTTGGAAATTTGAAGCAAAACGACCGTGTACTTTATAGAGTTGTGGCAATTGATAGGTCAAAAAATAAGAATAAAACAATATTACCGGCCTATTTCAATACGCCCGGTACGAATGTAGTTGCAACACCTGATTTTTATGAATTTGTAGTGAGCGACTTGAAAACACAAACGCCTGTCTTGAAATACACCAATAATTTTGATGCTGCCAGTGATGATTTTGCAACGATTGGTGGTTGGGGAATTGCACAGCCAACTGGTTTTACAAATGGAGCATTGCACTCAGCCCACCCCTACAAAAATGGTGGAAATGAAGATTTGCAATCAAACACTTTAGCTTTACTAAGAATCCCGATTCAAGTAAAAGACAATGCCGATTCGGCAGTAATTACTTTTGATGAAGTAGTGTTAGTTGAGCCAGGAGAAGCAAATTCTATATTCGGAAACTCGGATTTTTATGATTATGTTGTAGTTGAAGGCTCTTATGATGGTGGTGCATCTTGGATTGAATTTGAAGATGGCTATGATGCCAGTTCAGATTCGAAATGGCTTGCAGCCTTTAATGCAAGCGGTGCAAATGGCACATTAATTGCTGCTAATGGACAATCTATTAATACGTCTGACTCAAGAGGAGTTGGCTTGGCTACGATGTACAAAAAACGTACAATCAAAATGCTAAATAGTGGCGATTTTGAATCTGGCGATGTCATTTTGCTACGTTTTCGTTTGTTCGCAGATGAACTGACTTATGGTTGGGGATGGGCAATTGATAACTTGCAAATACAAGTTCCACCTCCGCCACCGATTTTGGCAACGGAGCCAATAGCTGAAAAAACAATTAATGTTTTCCCAAATCCTACGCCCGATGAAGTACGAGTTACGACAGGTTTATCGAAACCTGGTCGTGTGAAAATGGAAGTGATAAGTTCGACTGGTGTAAAAATATTGGAGAAAGAATATACGACAGATATTAGTACATTTTACCAAAAAATTGATGTGAGAGATTTCGCCAATGGCATATATTTGGTAAGATTATATACCGAAAATGGTGTTATTGTGAAGCGTTTTTCGGTGAATAGGTAAAACAGTTATCAATGAATTGATTTGTACAAAAAAAGCATTTTACCAAAATGGTGAAGTGCTTTTTTATTTGTGCAAAATTTGAATACTCCATCACTATTTTTAAAATCCGTGCTAATCATCCGCGTTATCCGTGTTCCAAATTCGCCGAAAAATGGAACACGGATAACACGGATTTTTACGGATTTTAAAAATTGTCATATAATATTTAAAATTTGCGTAAATTAGCAAAAAAAAACAACCAAAAAAATGCGTAAAATACTTATAATCAGCCTATTAGCCTTAGTTAGTATTTCTTGTAAAACTACCAAAAACCTTTCAAATCGCTCACCTTATGCCAAAATGATCGATACTTCTGCTGTACTTTCGCAGAGTATTACGGGCCTGGCTTTGTATGATTTGGGAGAAAAAAAGATGATTTTTGAACGAAATACTGAGCGATATTTTACGCCAGCTTCCAATACAAAACTTTTTACGTTTTATGCTTGTATCAAAACTTTGGGCGACTCGATTCCTGCACTTCGCTACGAAATAAAAAGCGATTCTTTGGTTTTTTGGGGAACAGGCGACCCAACTTTCTTTCATCCAGAATTCAAAAACACCAAGACTTTCGACTTCCTAAAAAGCTATAAACGCAGCAAACGTTTGTATTTTTCTGACGGAAATTTTACTAATGAATATTTTGGTAGTGGTTGGGCATGGAATGATTATAATGGCTATTATTCAGCCGAACTTTCGCCCCTACCTATATATGGAAATATCGTTCGGGTGAGTATCGAAAATGAAGCATTGAAACCTCAACCAAGCATTTTTAATAATAGTTTTTATAAAAAGGAAGATGGGACTATTATCAAACGAACTGTTGCCGACAATCAGTTTTTGTACCCAAAATCTATCTTGCAAATGCCTGATTATCAGCAAGATATACCTTACAAAACCTCGGCTGGACTTACCCAACAATTGCTCATTGACACACTTCGCAGGAATGTAAGTCTGTTGAAAATCCCTGTTTCGGCAAGTGCAAAAACGCTTTATAGTATGCCCACAGAAGAAGTTTATAGATTGATGATGCAAGAAAGTGACAATATGCTTGCCGAACAGCTGCTTTTGCTTTGCGGAAGCACTTTGAAAGACTCAATAAACTCTTCTTTTGCCATAAAATCTATCACCGAAAAATATTTGCAAGATTTGCCCGATGTTCCAAAATGGGTAGATGGTTCGGGACTTTCTCGCTATAATCTTTTTACACCTCGCTCAATTATTAAATTGCTTGAAAAAATTCATGCCGATGTTCCCGAAGAAAAACTTTTCTCGATTATGGCAATTGGCGGAAAAACTGGAACGGTGAGAAATATGTTTAAAGCAAGCTCAGATGAAGAGAAACCATATATTTTTGCCAAATCTGGTTCGCTAAGTGGCGTTTATAATTTGAGTGGCTATTTGATTACAAAAAAAGGTAAAACACTACTGTTTAGCGTTATGAACAATAATTTCACCAAAACCACCACAGAAGTTCGCAAAGAAGTTGAGAAAATTTTGATAAAAGTGCATGAAATGGAATAACAAATTCTTCGAAATGAGTGTTATCAAATAAAAAACCACTAAGAATGATTGGCATAATAATAGGCACAAACCGTCACAAATCACTTTCACGAAGTGTTGGTATTTATTACCAAAATTTATTAAAATCAATTGGCGAAGAAAGCCAAATAATTGACTTGTCAGAGCTTCCCGAAGATTTTGCGTTTTCGGCTTTGTACCATAATTCTGGAAAAAATGAAGCCTTTAATACTTATCAAAAAATTATTGATGAAACCAAAAAGTTTGTCTTTATTGTACCCGAATACAATGGTTCTTTTCCCGGAGTTTTGAAGACTTTTTTTGATGGATTACGCTATCCTGATAGTTTCAATAATAAAAAAGCTGCACTTGTTGGCATTTCGGCAGGAGTTTTGGGCAATGCAGTTGGCTTAGGGCATCTCAACGATATTTTGAGTTATATGGGAACTGACGTGCTGGGTTTACGCATGAAATTGGGAAGTATGAAAGCTCATTTTGATGGTGAAGTATTTACTTTTGATATTTATCGAAATTTTCTTGAAAAACAAGCAAAGGCTTTTATCGCTTTTTAGTCTATAACCCACTATCCGTGCCACGCCCTTTTGTCGCTGATGACAAGGCGTGTTACGGAGTTTTGATAATTGTTAATTGATTATGCAAATCGCTCCTGCACCATGGACATTGAAAGGAAATGGATATATTTTTATCTATCATTTTCCGAAGGAATTTGTCGAAAAATTTGGTTTTTTAGCTGATTATCAACGACTTAGCTTCAAAGGTGATTTTGTCGGGACGGTCATGCTGGTTGATTATGAAACTTCGGCGGTTGGTCCATATCAAGAATTATTGTTTGTACCGGGAAGAATGACTTTCAATAAAAAGAAGCTGTTTTCGATTTCAAAAATATATGTTTCGAGCTATGACAGTGTGTGGAATGGTAACGAAAATTGGGGAATCCCGAAGGAATTAGCTGATTTTAAAATCACTAAGCCAAACGAAAAAGAAGCTGTTATTGAAGTGATGATTGAAGGTAAAACTTTCTTGAAAACACATCTTCGTAGCGGTTCTTTTAGCTTTCCAATTACAACAAAATTCTTCCCGCTGAAACTTGCCCAAAAACGTCGCAACGATTTATTGATTACTAATTCTCCAGCAAAAGGAAAAGCGTCTTTCGCCAAAATGCTTGAAATTGAAGTTGATAGTGCCTTTTTTCCTGATATTTCGCAGCTAAAACTATTGTCTATTTTGGCTGTTCGAGATTTTGAAATGACATTTCCTGAGCCAATTGTTTTGAAGGATTATTTTGAATAATGAACTCCAAACAAGTTCTTACAAAATATTTTGAATACATTTGGGTTGATAAATTAATTCAGACTCATAAACCATGATTTCAGTAATTTTAGTAGATGATGAAAGCGAATGTTTAGATGTTTTAGAAGCAGAACTTCAAAAAAACTGCCCTGATTTTCAGGTAATTGGCAAATTTCAAGATGTAGAAAAAGCCCTTATATTTATCCAAAATAGTACTTTCGATGTAATTTTCTTAGATATTTCGATGCCAGTTCTCAATGGATTTGAGGTATTAAAACAAGTATCTAATATTGATTTCGATGTTGTTTTTGTAACTGCTTACGACAATTTTGCTTTGAAAGCCTTTGAGTTTTGTGCAGTAGATTATTTGGTAAAACCAACTTCGAAAGAAAGTCTTTTGTGTGCAGCTGAAAAGATAAGAAGCAAGCAAAAAAACATCAATATGCAGCAAAATATTCAGCTTTTGCTTGCCAATATGCAAAAAGATTTGATGAAACGCCAGCAGGTGGCAGTACCTACTTTTGAGGGTTTGGAGTTTCTAAATACGCAACAAATTGTCTATGCCAAAGCCGATGGAAATTACACGACAATTTTGCTTCACAATAAAGAAAAGATACTGATTTCTAAAACCCTGAAAGATTTTGAAGGCATTTTGAATGATACAAATTTTGCTCGAATCCATAATTCATATTTGGTGAATTTAGACCATGTGAAAAAATACATCAAAGGCGAATCTGGCTCTGTGGTGATGAACGACGGCACGGTTTTGCAGGTTTCAAGGGCAAACAAATCTAAATTGATGAGTTTGGTTAGATTCGGTTGATTTATATTGTGCCTTTGTAGCAAAAATAAAAATGTACAAACAACTTCTAATAATATTTTCCTTTATTTCTTTCTTTTCAAAAGCACAAAATGTTATTGAAATAAACAATGATTTTCAGAAAAAAGGAATTTTGAAACTCGAAAATCAAACACAATTTTATTTGGATTCAAGTCAAAAAAAAACGATTGAAGATATAAGAAAAGTACAATTTTATGAATTGAAAAATAAAGATAAAATATCAAAGTTTTTCAACACAACCTGGCTAAAAATTTCAGTAAAAAATATTTCAGAAAACGATACAATCAAAGCACTTTTTTACGCAGGAAATCATTTTGAAACAACGCTTTATCTATTTGATAACCAAGAGTTTGCGGAAATAAAATCAAGTATTTTTTCATTAGAAAATCAAAGGCTTTTTCGGTTTGATGGGCAGTATTTGCCAATAGTTTTGTTGCCAAATAAAAACTATACTTTTTACGCTTCAATCAATAATTTTTCTCTCAAAAAAATACAATTATCTCCATCAATCGTCAGCTACGAATGGGAGGCAAAAAAGAAAGAAACCGACCTTTATAATGACCGCTTTGCAATCGCCACTAATTATTCGTTGATTGCTATTTTGTTATTCCTCGCAATCTTTACTTTACTTCAATATTTTCTGAGCCTCCAACGCTATTTCCTTTACTATTCATTTTATCTTTTTTCGATGATGACCTTTGCCATTTGGGGATTTGTTCATTCACCTTATATCGTTCATTTTTTGAGTTATTTTCCTTTTTTGGCAATCAGTTTGAGGCAAAATTTTTACATTATTCTCACACATTTTTGTTATTTTTTGTTTATTAGAGAGTTTCTTGAAATCAAAATTTCACACCCAAAAACGGACAAAATAATTAGGTTTTTGATGCAAAGTTTGTTAGTAATGTTAGGCATCGAAATCTTCTTAACCCTCATTTTGAAGCGATTTGATTTAGAAGCTTATTTTACGGTTTTCACTCAAATATATTTGTCAGTTTTTGGAATTATTATTTTGTTTTTGATTTATAAAATCCACACAAAATTGGCAATTTATATCAAAATTGGCAGCACTTTCTTGCTTTTTGCAGGACTTTTTGGCTTTATTTCTTCATGGCTCAATTGGTTTCCAACAAGCTCCAATGTATTAGAATATTACCCAAATGTACTCTTCAATTTCTTTGTTTTGCTCGAAATTTTCTTTTTTTCGATGGGTTTGGGCTACAAAACTTTTGAGATTATCAGCCAAAAAAATGATTTAGAGCAAGCTGTTTCGCTTTCTGAACTCAATACACTTCGACTACAAATCAATCCACATTTTTTGTTTAATAGTCTCAATTCTATCAAAAGTTATATCATCAAAAACAAAACCGACGAAGCGGCAGATTACCTAACCGATTTTTCGATTTTGATTCGTTCGATTTTGCAAAACTCAAAAGAACAAGTGGTGAGTTTGAAAGAAGAAGTTGAAACGCTGTTGCTTTATACAAAATTGGAGCGTTTTCGTTTTCAAAATAAATTTGAATTTGTTTATGAAATAGATGAAAATATTGATATCGAAAATGTGCAAATTCCCGCACTTTTATTGCAACCTTACATCGAAAATGCCATCAAACATGGCTTGGCAAGTAAAGAGAAAAACGGAGCTTTGAAGCTGATTATCAAGGATTTAGACCAAGAAATAGAAATAATTATTGATGATAACGGCATCGGCAGAAAACGTGCCGCCGAACTAAAAAATAGCAACGAAGGGCATCAGTCAATGGGAATGAAAATAAATGAAGAACGCATCAAATTGCTCAACAAAATCAACGATTGGCATATTTCGGTAGAGATTATTGACAAATTTACGTCAGAAAATATTTCAGACGGCACGAAAGTGATTATGAAGATTCCGAAATAATTGTTTAACCAAATTTCATCTATTTCCTACAAAATATCCCTTTAAACCTACCAGCCACTAATCGCAACTTGTAGTTTTTTATGAGTTTTCAGAATTTTGAATCAAATCTTTAAATTCTAAAACCATGAAAAAAATCTTCGTATTTTTTCTTTCATTAACAGCATTTCAAGTTTCTGCACAAGTCAGTACATTGCCCAACTCCATTGGAATTGGCAACGGAACTGACCCAAATGTGCCTTTTCACATAAACAAATCTATTTCTGAACAAATCAGACTACAAGGTACTACTCCCTATATCAGTTTTTATGAAGGTGCAACAGCAAAAGCCTATTTACAAGGTTTTTCAGGTGGAATTGCCTTAGGTTCGTATGGCACAAACGATGTGCATTTATATACAGGATTTACGCCACGATTAACCGTTTTGGGTACAAATGGATTTGTTGGAATCAACAAATCAAATCCGAGCCAGCCTCTGGATGTGGCTGGGAATTTACAATTTAGTGGTACACTAAGACCAAATGGTCAAACAGGAGGGCTAAATCAATTTTTGATGTCAACAGGTGGATCAAGTGCTCCTCAATGGACAACAATTAGTGAAAATCCGCAGGTTGGGTTTCGTGGATTTACAAGTGTCGATTTTACTATTCCTTTCAATACTATCGATGTTGTCTTGAATAATCTTTCACAGGCTTATGATGACGGAGGAGATAATTTTAATCCAACAACAGGTGTTTTTACTGCACCTTCTGCTGGTTTGTATCATTTTGCAGTACAACTTCCGATTGTGCTAAATACTTCATTGGCAAATAATAAGTTAGTCGCTGACTTATATGTCAATAATTCTCTTTTTCAAAGAAAACCCACAGTTTATACTACAAGTGATTCTTATCCTAATAACTTGGTATATATTTATTTTCAGAAATTAGCATCAAATGACCAAGTACAATTTAAGGTATTTCAAGTAAATACGCTTGGAGCGGCTATAACTGTTAATCAAAATTTTGAGATTGTTGGCTATAAAGTTTATTAAAACCTATGAAAACAAGACTCATTTCGATTTTGCTCGTGTTGTTTTCATATTTTTTATCTTGTAAAAAAGAAAATATTGAGCAAACACCCAACACGCCACCTATCACCACAAACCCCAATGGCACTTTGCCTTCTTTGGGAAAATCTCAACAGGCGATTATTACTTCTCTGAAAACACCCGTTGGGGTGGTTTCTTATTATGAAGATGCCAAATTGCAGACCGTAGTTTCGGGACTAAAATCGAAAGATGGGAATTTGATTTCGGTCGAGAAAATAGTTTTGATAAACACTACCAATAATGCTTGGGCCAGGTTTGAAATGAGTGCCGATTTTTTACCACAAAAAGCATTGACTTCCACTGGATATATTGTTGAATTTAGCAATTATCAAGTTGCTGCCGCCACGGTTGATATTACGGTAAAAAAAGAAAATGGTCAGCAAATTGCCCAAAAGAAAGGAAATCAGGTCAATCCGCAGGTTTTTTTGTTGGCTCAACAAGCAAAAGTTTATTTTCGAGATGGCGTTGATTATACCAAAGCCAAAGTAGCGGCTTGCGATAAATTTGTGGGTGGTTTGGCGGCCGGGGTTTATATAGGTCAGTCGATTGTTGGTTGTGTGATTGGTTTTACAACTTTTTTGGCTTCTATTGAAACTGGTCCATTTGGAGCAATCGTTGCTGGTCGGGCGGCATATAGTGCTTGCAATGATTTGAAAGATTTGGTTCAGAATATTCAGAATAACCGAGCCGCCATTCAATGCCCAGAATCAGGTGCAGCCGAACGAGATTGTTTTACGAATATAATTACCGAAACTGGCGAGGCAATGAATAATTGTGTCAAGACAGTTGCCAATACTTGGGTAACACGAAAAGCCTGTGAATGTAATTCAGAATTGCAATCAAGAGGAATTTTGGATGATGTTGGCACCAGTCACGGCGACCCACACATCACGACTTTAGATGGTTTGTATTATAGTTTTCAAGGACATGGCGAATTTACGGCTGTCAAATCCACAACAGATAATTTTCTGGTTCAAGCTCGCCAAGAGCCATACTCTCCTACCGAAAAAAGGGTTTCAATCAATACAGGCGTGGCTATTAGGTCGGGTACTGATGTGGTCAATGTTTTTACCGAACCATTCAAATTATACCTCAATAATAAACTCCAAACGGCAGATTTTGTTGCTACTCGACTGACTGACAAGACTTTGGTTACGAAAACGACCGACGAAGTCAGGATTCTGACACCTACCGAAGATGAGATAATTGTCAATACAAAGCGGCATTTGGCTTATGTGATTAACCTAAATCAGAACCGAAAAGGAAAAGTACAAGGCATTTTTGGAAATTTTAATGGAAACAGCAAAGATGATTTGGTGCTTGCCAATGGCTCGGTATTGGGTAGTACAAGTTTCAAAGATTTGTATCCAAATTTTGTAGATGCGTGGCGTATCAAACAAGCAGAATCTTTGTTTTTTTATGAGGCAGGAAAAAATACGGACTCGTATTCTAATAAAAATTTTCCGAACTTAGAATTTACTTTTAGCCTCTCTGAACTGAATAAAGCTGAACAAACTTGCCGAAATGCAGGGCTGAATCGAGAGCCTTATTTGAGCAGATGTATGTATGATGTGGGTGTAACAAACGATGCCACTTTTGCCGAATCTGCCTTTTGGACACAATCTTTTGCTTCTTTTTCGTCAGTTCCAATTGCAGACAACATCAATTATTTTCAGAATGTAAGACTTGAAGTTGGGGCAACACAAGCCCAAATGGGCATCAAAAACCTCATTGATTTTGATTTAGGGAAAACTTATACCTTCGCCGAAGGCATAAGCAATGCCAATATTGATGCCCTCACTTATCCGTCAGTAGGAGTTTCTAACGAATTAGCAACTTTTGCTTTGATAAAAACCTGTGGAAATTCGTGTGGCACAAGTTTGATGAATACAACACTCAAAAACCTGAATTGGGTCAATTATCCTACTGGACAAATTCTTTTGGCAGACGGAACAGACCAAAACCTCAAAATCAA
Organism: Emticicia sp.; assembly: GCA_031378345.1. Lineage (GTDB taxonomy): Bacteria > Bacteroidota > Bacteroidia > Cytophagales > Spirosomataceae > Emticicia. The sequence goes on from JANNDY010000130.1 coordinate 35,788, forward strand.
GATTTCGACGATAGATTTTTATAATATTCAGAATGTAGCAGATATTACGAAATCAATCACTACGAAGCTAAAAAGCGATGAGCCTTTTCTGAATAGCACGGCAAGTTTAGAAAATTTCAAAGTGGGTTTAAACAAGCAAAATGTCTTTGTTTTCATCACAAAAGCTGGAAAACAAGGCATTTTCAGAATCGTTGGGTCAGGAGTAAATCCTGTAACGAAAGTAAGTTATTATGATTTAGACATTAAAATTCAGAAATAGAAATTCTAAAAAATATGAAAAAACAACTCTTAATACTCATTTTAAGCTCCACTATCGGGGGGTGGGGGGCAATTTTCGCCCAATCAAGTACATTATTACCTAACAGCGGTACTTTTTTGAGCAATACTAATGCTGCACCAGTTGCGGGGACAAATTCTGGAAACGGAAATGCTGGAGAATTTATTATTAATAATACTACAAACAATCAGCATTCAATTTCCACTTATACTAACGGGACTGGCAATGCAGGATTATTTTGGATTGACAACACTTCTACAGACCTTAACTCAGCTGTTTATGGTTTATCAAATGGTGGTGGATCTGCAGGTTTTTTCAGAATACAAAATGCATTAAATAATCGTCCTTCAATTCTATCAACTACAGATGGTACAGCAAGTGCAGGGGTATTTTCAATTTCAAATTTAACCAGCTTATCACCAACAATTTATGGGGATAATTTTGGGTTGGGTAGTTCGGGAAGCTTTCGAATTTATAATGGTTTAAATACTCAGTCAGCCATTGTTGCCGAAACAAATGGCACAGGCAATGCAGGTTCTTTTACTATCTCTAATTCTACAAATACAAATAATGCAGTTAGTGGGTCTTCAAATGGCAGCGGTAGTGCTGGGAAGTTTTACCTTAGTAATGCCTCCAATACCCAGCCAGTATTGAAATCTGAAACGCTTGGAACAGGCAATGCAGGTTTTTTCCGAAATTTAGGCTCAATATCCTCAACAATTTATGCCGAAAATCCGAGTACAGGAGGTACTGCAATCAAGGTTAATACTTCTACAAGCACAGGCTTAGAATTACTAAACAGCTCCATCAAAGTAAGTGGTACAAACAAAATGGCTTTTCAGGTTACTTCGGCTGGGGCAAACCCGATCGTGATTCCGAATACTGGTTTTGCCAATGCCGCATCCGATATTATCATCGTAACCCACAAAGGCGTTGCAGTTAATGTAAATACCCCAGTTTATGTAACTTTTATTGGTGCAAATTGGAATATTTATACTGAAAATGGCTCGGTGATTCCTGCGGGTGAAATTTATAATATCTTGGTATTTAAGCAATAATCACTTTTAAAGAATGAAAAAAATATTTTTAACACTCATTTTTATATCCAAGGGAATATCAATTTACCTTCGGGCTCATTCTTAACTTCTCAAAGAACGACTATTTTAAACTATGAAGTTGACTGAAAAATAGCTCAAAAAAGTGGATTCTTATTGGTATTTTACCACATCAAAATCCGCCTTTTTATTTTCTACCTACCAAATTTCAGCCCATAGCTACCGAATTTTCTCATTTTACCTCTAAATAATAAATGTACATTGGATTATATTATGCGAATGTTTTAACTTTGATTTAGAACAAAATGAATTATTCCCATGAAAAAATTAATTATAATCTTACTTCCCCTCTGGATGACAGGGAACATTGTTTTTGCCCAAGTTACCACATTACCACATAGCATCGGAATCGGTCAAAACACCCTTTCGAGTATTCCTTTGCATATCAATAAAAACGGTGAAGTGGCTCGTTTTCAAGGTACTAATCCTTTTGTTACATTTTACAATGGTTTAACCTCAAATGGGTTTATTCAAGCGTTTAATTCAACTTTTGTAATAGGTTCAACAAGTAGTTATCCCATTGATTTCTATACTAATAGTCAAATAAGGTTTAGAATAGATGGCTCAAATGGGCAATCTACAGCCTACCAACAATTCAATGCTAATGATGGAATTGATTTGACTAACAGCCTAAAACTTAGTGGAAATATTGGCAATGTAGGCGATATTTTAGTTTCAAATGGAGCATCTACTCCTCTATGGGAAAATAGAAAAATTGGATTTGCCACCTACTTAAATTCCAGCCTCAGTATGGCAACTGGAACTACCTATTTTTTGACAGGCTTAACAGAAGTTTATGATGATGGAAGTGCTTTAAATACAACAACTGGCGAATTTACTGCCCCCTCAGCAGGCGTTTATCATTTTGATGTAAATTTAACATTTAGTAGTGCCGCAGCATCGGCAACTGCCTATGTTTATACTTCAATATTCAAAAATAATGTTTTTCTCTATCAAGCCAACAATAATGTAGCGATTTCTAATTCACTTGCAACTGGTACAGATTGCTCTTTTGATGTAAAACTTGCTCAAAACGATGTGATTAAATTTAGAGTAAGTCAAAATTCGGGAGCTACTCAAATCCTTTTTGCAAATTCAGGATATTTGGTAATTTCAGGTCATAAAGTATATTAAAAACCATGATAAAACTAATTTTAGCTCTCATTTTATGCTCCCTTTTTTGGGGTTGCGGGACTGCTTTTTCCCAATCTTTCGTAGGCGAAACTGGCGATATTTTTTTGGGCAATGAAAAAAACACTTTTGCAGGAAATATCAAAATCATTTCGGGTGTAATCAAGAAAAATGAAATTATAGAAATTTATGCCGAAACAGGCAGAAAATTCACTGCCAAAATCACCAAACTCGAAGCTGATGATGTAAAAGATGTAGCCTCAGCAAAAGCTGGGCAATACATTTTTGCAGATTTTACGACTCTTGAAGATTCTTCGAGCGGAAAAGATTATTTGCGTAAAGGCTATAAATTTTATCCAAAAGGCTACGTTTTATCTGTAAATTTGACAAATTCCACAAAACCTATAGCTGAAAAACCAGTTTTCACGGCAAGCATTAACGGGAAACCTTACAAAGCAAAACTCAATTATAAAGGAGCATTGTTTTATCAGAAAGGTGTAAAAGGCATGGCAGAAAATGAACCTTTTTTGCAATTGGCTTTTGCATCCTTAGATGCTATTGATAATCGTTATTTGTTGTTGCAAATTAGAAATCCGAATGAGGCAGTGGCAAATTATGATGCTGCACAAATGGAAGTCAATTTTTCTGGAGCAATTGATGGAACAAAAGAAAACACCAAGATTTATGGTTTCAGTAAAAAAGCAAATCAAAACTCAATTTTTAGCTTAGAAATAAGCAAATGGCAACGAATTTCGAGTAATAAAGTCATTATTTCAGGCAAAATCAAAGGAAATTTAGCTGAAACTTTACCAGTTTTTAATGCAAAAAAAGAAGTTTTGAATTTGGAAAATGGTGTTTTTGAGAATTTAGAAGTAGAGGTTTTTAGTGAATATTTTGATGGGAAAGAGTTGCTAAAGCATTAAAAAGATGCAGGTGGCGTGTGCTTCGATGTTTATAAAAACTATACCAATATTGAACATCGAAGCACAACGCCACCTGTATTGCAAATCATTATTGCCTTCCCGCCCAAGCATCCATTTTACGCTCCAAAACATCAAGTGGCATACAACCATCTTTCAAAAACTCATCATGAAAATTAGATAAGTTGAACTTTGCTCCCAACTGTTTTTCGTATTTTGTACGTAATTCTCTTATTTTCAAAGCACCGATTTTATAAGAAAGTGCCTGCCCCGGAATAGCCATATAACGCTCAATTTCGGCAACTGCTCCTTGTTCAGCAATAGGTTCGTTGTCCATCATGTACATAATTGCTTGCTCTCTCGACCAACCTTTTGTATGAATAGCCACATCAACCACCAAGCGAATTGCACGGTGAATTTCGTCGCCCAAAGCTCCCATATATTGGTAAGGGTCGGTATAAAGTCCGAGTTCTTTGCCCAAGGATTCGCAATACAAAGCCCAGCCTTCGCCATAAGCTCCGTACCAATTGAAACGCTGGAATTTATGCAAATTGGCATTTTCTTGTTGCAACGAAGTTTGGTAATGATGTCCAGGAATAGCTTCGTGCAGAAATAATGATTCCATGCCTGAAGTAAAGTTAAATTTGGCAGCATCTGGAATTGGCACATAAAAAATCCCTGGACGACTGCCATCTGCCGATGCTTGGTTATACTCTGCACTTGCCGATGCCTCACGGAATTTTTCGGTTTGGCGAACTTCAAATTTAGACTTTGGTGTTTTGTTAAACATTGTCTTCAAATTTGGTTCAATTTTTACCAAAATCCCTCTAAAAGCATCTAAAACCTCCTTTGGTTGCTTGTATGGATAAAATTGCTTGTCGGTTTTTAAATGCGTAAAAAACTCTGCAAGCGTTCCTTTAAAACCAACTTGATCTTTCACTTTTTCCATTTCACTTCTAATGCAGGCAACTTCTTTTAAGCCAATTTCATAGATTTCTTCGGGAGTTTTATCGGTCGTTGTCCATTGTCTCACTTGGTACGCATAAAGTTCTTTTCCTTGTGGAAGTACATCAATTCCAGACGAAAGGCGAGTTTTGGGTAAATATTCATTTTTCAAGAAATCGCCCATTTCTTTATATGTAGGCACTAATTCACCCATGATTGCCTTTTTGTAAGCATCGGTCAAGCGAGTTTTATCTGCTGAACTAAAATCTTTCGGCAGCTTATTTATTGGTCCATAAAAAAGACTTTTTGTAGGGTCGTTCACCACCAAATCATTCATTTGCGGAATCATTTTTACTGCCAAAGATTTTGGTAAAACCATGCCCGTCGCTATTCCCTTGCGGAAATTTACGATGGCGGTATCGCCCCAAACTTTGAAAGCTGAAATACGTTTCAACCAATCTTCATAATCTTTTACGGTTTTGAAAGGTTGGCTACCTTCGCCACTACCCAATTGTCCCATTGTGAGAGGCAAACCCCAAAATTGTTGAAAAGGAATGTTTTCTCCATGAAATTTATAGCCTTCCAACTGTATTGCCATTTCTCGCTTGAAAATATCCAATGCAATTTTGTCATCGTCGCTTAATGTTTCGCGGTCAAATTTTGACACCTTGTCAAGGTAATTTGTATAAAAACCTTTCGATTTTTCGATAAATTCTTGCGAAATATCATTTGGCAATAAATCATTATAGCGACTATCACCTTGACTGGTGGCAGATAACGGCGAAAGTTTGAGACTTTCTTCATAATAATCATCAAAAACTTTTGCCAAGTCTTTGTTTGGTGAAGTTGTGGCTACTTGTTCAGTTTTTTTGGAAGTACAAGAAATAATGGTCAAGGCAAGAAGCCCCAATAGAAGTTTTTTCATCAGTATTTATTTTTTAGTTTTTGCTTTTTCAAGATTTTCCATCACTCTAAACTTTACCATTTGGGCAATTAGGTTTAAAGGCATTGATTCATCAATCGGAAATTGAATCGAACCTTTCCCTGCCTTATAAATCGAAATTTCTTTTTGAAATGCTATATTTCCTTTTGGTGTAGCATAAAATCCGATGTGATTTTTATAGGCGGCAAAGTAAACCAAGTTTCCGTTTTGAGTAAAAGTTGGCATTCCGTAGCTAATTTTTTCTACTGCATCTGGGGCAGCATTTTGAATGGTTACACGAATTTTCTCCAAAATCATTTGTGTTTCTTTAGGAAAACCAGCAATATACTCGTCTATGTCTTTTGGTTTATTTGCGTTCATAGATGTTGTCGTTTAGCATGTTCAAAAGCATTATTTACCATTTTTTTCAATATATTAGTGTCAATATCTTCCAATTTTTGAATATAAATGCATGCTTTTCCTGTTTTGTGCTTACCAAATTTTTGAAGTAACTCTGTTCTTTGTTCAAAATCAGAAGCAAGATATAATACGATGGCATTTGCTCTCGAAGCAAATCCAACAAGTGGAGCATCGCCTTCGTGTCCACTTTGGTATTTATAGTGGTAACTTCCAAACCCAACTATTGCAGAACCCCACATTTTTGGTTCAAGTCCTGTTTGTTGCTTGATTAGCTCAATAATTTCTGAGCAATCTTTGCGTCGTGCTTCGTCAAGAATATTATTCAAATATTCTTCTACGCTATTTTTTGTTTCGGTTGTTTTATTTTTTGCCATAATTCTTACAACTCTTTATATTATTTTATTCGCTCTAAATCTTTTAATCTATTTTTTGCTTCTTCATAACCAGAATTAATAGCAAGTGCTTTTTTATACCATGCAATTGCATCTACTTTTCTACCGATTTTTTCGTAAGTTTTTGCAAGACTAAATAATATAATATCTTTTTGGGGAAATTCTCCAGCATTATTCTCAAAAATATACTTGGCATCTTCATACCTTTTCAAATCATATAGTTGGTCACCCAATTGATTCATGGCAAGCCAGTCTATATAATAATGTGTTGAATCGGTTTTCATTTTCTTATATGCTACAAGTGCGTCTTTTCCATTTGTATTTCCCAACATATTTTCAAGCACCTTGTGAACGGGCTGTTTCAAGGCAACAGGTTTATCATAAAGCACTTTCATAAGATTAGTAGCTATTCCAAAAAAATGCGTAGGCGAGCTATTACATAAAAAAACGATTAAACTATTGGTTGATGGAATACGAATTAAGAATGACAAAAAACCTTCTGTCATACCTAAATGATAGTTTGCAAAAACACTGTCAGTAGGTGTGTATTTGAAATTTTGATTAAACCAACCGAAGCCATATTGCCAAGGTCGAATTCCGGGCGTGAACATTTCATCAGTCAGCTTTTTATTGATTAAAGTGTTATCGGTAATCGCCAAATGTAATTTAAAAATATCTTCAACAGTTGCGTATAAATCGCCAGTACCCATTGTATTTGATTGGTCACGAAAATCAGCACTGGAATATCCCCCAAGGCTATAATCATAACCCGAAGCTCTTTTACTTACCACTTGTGTATGATAATAAGAGCCTGAGTTATTCATACCTATTTTATCAAAAACATCTTCTTTCATTAAAGCGGAATAAGATTTGCCCGTAACTCTTTCCATAATATATCCAAGCGTAAAATAGCCCCAACTACTGTAATAATAGTTTGTACCAGGCTTAAACACCAACGTTGAATCCATATACAATTTGACATATTCTTCTCGTGTGAAATTTTGCCTACTGTATTTTGGAAAAAAGTCTTTTATAATATCATAATTAGGAATGCCAGAAGTATGGCTTAGCAATTGTCGGATAGTAACCTTGGCAGCTGGTTTATTATTGAATTCGGGTAGATAGTCGGCAATAGTTTTATCAAGATTGATTAAGCCTTTTTGAACTTGTATAAGCATTAAAATAGCGGTAATTGGCTTTGACACCGAACCAATCATAAATTTAGTATCGGTTGTATTTGGAATATTCCATTCATGGTTTGCCATTCCAAAGGCATTTTTGTAGATAATTTTGCCGTTTTCAGCTACCAAAACACTACCATCAAACATATTGAATTGATGATAAGATTTCATTATTTCATCTAATCTTTCGATTTTGTCTTGTGCTATACCTATTTGTACAATTAGCAAAAACAAACAAATACTGAATGGTTTTTCATGATGTAACATATTTAAAAACACACAAATATATAGTTCGAAGGCTTAAAATATTACACAAAAAAACAAAAAAATACGCAAAAAATTAATAATTGCGTATTTGATATAAATTAAAACCTCAAAGTCTTCGGCAGATATTTCGCCACTAATTCTTCATAATAAGGTCTTAATGCTATTGCATCTGGCTGCACAGGCACTTTTGAATATAAATCATAAGGATTAAATTTATCAACCCATTTGAACATTTCGTAGTCGTGAGCCGTCATCAAATGACCATAGGCATCTTCACGGTGTTGTGGGTAAAATGAGTGATAACGAATCATGTAAAGTGCTGGCTCGGGCAAATAATTTTTCATCATTTGGTACAGATATTCGTCATGCCCCCACGATAATTTTACATTTTCGAGACCACAATTCGGCTCGTAAATACCATATTTTGTATTATATCGCTCATCTTTTGAGTCAGGATTTGCTTCAAAAAACTCAGGATAAACGATTTTGTCAGAATGTTGGCAACCTACAGCAAATGTATCGCCTACAACTGCCCATTGTGGCTCGCCGAAAAGGCATAAAACTTTGCCCAAATCGTGCATGAAACCTGTCAGCACAAACCAATCTGGATGTCCGTCGGCTCTAATAGCTTCGGAAGTTTGTAATAAATGTTGAAACTGGTCAAGATTTGTGTCAGGGTCCGAATCATCAACCAAAGTATTCAAGAAATCAATGGCATCCCAAACCGACATTTCACGCTTATCAAATTTCAAGAATTCTTTTTCTTTCTCCAACACAAAATCGTAGGTCTGATAAGTATGATTTAAGCGATAAAATTCCCTCACGGTATTTACTCGCTCCGAATCTTCATAGTTACGGTATTCTTCTTTGGTTTTTGTTTCTGCATTTTTTGGCTCAGGATATCTTACGAGCAAATCGTCTTCCCACTCCTCTATACTTGCCAATGGCGAAATTTCTTTTTCAGTGAATTGAATTTCCATTTTGTAAATATTATATTTTCGATGTCAAATTTACTTAGTAAACAGCAAATTTCATGCAATAACATGAATTTTTGTACAAAATTTGCTCAATATCCGTAACACGGTTAATATTCAAAAAGTTTTTTTTAAGTTTTTTGTTTAACCGTGCCAAGGAGTATTTAATCAATAGCTTTGATTTTGTTTCAAATAGCCTGGCAAATTTGAAGCTCCATCAATGGCTGTTTGCGGAATCGGGAAAATTCTTTTTAGCTTATCGGTATTGGTTTTTTCAGTCCAAGTGCCTTCATATTTTCCAAAACGAATCATATCAGTACGTCTTTGGTGTTCCCAATAAAGTTCAAAACCACGCTCTTTCAACAAATTATCTAATGACATTGACGCTAATGACGGAGCTCCATGTGCTGCTCTCACCAAATTTACATCTGCCAAAGCACCTGCTGCATCATTACTTTTACGAAGTTTTGCTTCGGCACGCATCAAATAAACGTCAGCCAAACGAGTGATGATAATATCAGCTTCGCCAAAATTTCTGCCACTGACCGATTTTTTGCTAAACTCATACTTTTCTACTCTATAACCCGAACTATAATCGCTTCCTGCAGTCGTAAAATCTACTTTTTCGGTAAAAACAACAGGTACAGTTGGGCGATTACGGGTATCATTAAATAGCTTTCCAACTTTGAATTTGCCGTCAGGGCATTTCAAGAAAACACCATTTTTTCTTATCAAACCATATTGTTGTCCTCTCAAAATACCTCTATTTATATTGAAATTGGCTTCTGTTACGCACGAATCGGCTGGATTTGTATAAATAGACAAATTTTGCTTATGAAATCTTGCATCAGCAGCAGCAGGGTCTTTTGGAGCATATTGGTCTACCCATGAGCGATAAAAATCTGGTGTAATTGCTGGGCCGTCAGTACCATTGGCATTTGGGTATGCAGGGAGTGGAAACTGGTCGCCCGATAATGAAAAATATGCCATACGGTTATGTCCGTTCAGCTCGGCACGTTGGTCAATAGCAAAAATCAACTCAGGATTTGTATGATTATCCGAACCAAAAATAGAAAAATAATCTGTAGAAAGTTTGTATTGCCCAGCGTTGATAATTTTATCGCAATATTCAGTTACTTTGTCCATTTCTTCTGGTTTGAAGGCCGCAGTTCCGTAAATATCTCGGTAAACAGCAGCGTTCAAGTACAAACGAGCAAGCAAACTCCAAGCAGCTCCTTTTGAAAGACGACCGGGCCCTACGGTAGCATCTAAATTTGGCTCTACAGCAAGAAGTTCGTTTTTGATATATTGAAAAGCCTCTTCACCACGAATAATTTTTGAAGTTTCACCAACATCTTCTTTCACAAAAACCAAACCGAACAAATCTAAAGTAAGCATCGAGTAATAAGCTCTCATGCCTCGTGCTTCTGCCAAATAAGTTTTTGCATTAGGGTCATTGATAGTTGGCAGGGTATTCATTGCCGTAATTGCCCTCGACATTCCTTGCAAAATAAAGTTCCAAGTGTTTCTCAAATTTGGGTCTGTGCTTTGGTACGTATGCTGGTGCATAGCAAGATAAATACCATTATCGCCCCAATCGGTGCCGCCACGATAAGGCAAAATTGCCTCATCGGTAGAGATTTCTTGAATAGCAAAATAGTTCTACTTTGGCACTCTGAACTTAGAATATATTTATAACTAAATTTGAGCATGAAAATATTTGATGAAAAAAAATTAATGAGTATCTGAAAGGCTTTGGAAGCTTATTTAAGTGTTATAAAACAGACAATATTGCCAA
>JANNDY010000005.1:0-26519 GCA_031378345.1 Emticicia sp.
TGTACCTGATATTAAACTCGTTTTTGCCAAAAAATTACTAAATAAACTCAACTCTGATGATGGTTTGTTAAACGCAATACAAGTTAGACACCTGCAAAGACAAACTGATATTGATAGGTTTTCCAGAGTGCCAAAGTAGAAGTAGATACTGGTAAAAAAATAACTCAAAGCCTTATACCTTACCAGCAAACTATTGACAGTTTGAAAACTACTAATGAGTATTGTTTTCGTTTACAAATAAAAGATGCTTGCGGAAATGAAACAATTTCAAATGAAGTTTGCACAATAAAACCTACTGCTACAATAATATCAGACAAAGTAGCAAAGTTAGATTGGACTATTCCTGACCCAAATGTAACCCAATATGTAATTAATTATAGTGAATCTCCAACAGGGGCAAATGCTATTTCTACATTGCCTGCTACAAAAACTGCAAATTCATATACTTTAAATACTTTGGATTGTAAGAAAAAATATGATTTATATATTACAGCCTCAATCGGGACACTTGCTACTACTATTGTTACTATTAAATCTCCAATAATATTAATTGATATTTCAAGTATTAAAGAATTACTAACACCTAACGATTTTGCAACTGTTTCGGTACTTGATTCAAAAAGAATTACTTATAATCTTTTTAACCCTAACCCTTCTGACTTAAAATCTGTCTATCTTTTTTTTAGGGCTGAGAATGGTGGAGAATTTATTCAATATAAAGCAAGTAATCAAAATGTATATTTAGATAACGATGCTGATTTGGATAAAAATCAGTATTGCTATGCTTTTAAGTATCAAAGTGCTTGTGGTGTTAGTTCAGCATTTTCAACTCATAAACCTTGTGTTGTTAAGCTAACTATGGAAAATTCAAAACTTAAATGGACTCCGTTTTCTATTTCAACTAATACAATTGCAAAACCAGAGTATTCGGTTGAAGCTTTAGATAATAACAATAAAGTTATAGCCCCTTTAATTACTACTGCTGAAACAACTTTTGATATTTTAGATATACTGAATAATAATTCTAAAAATATTTCAAAATTTAGAATTTATGCAAAAATTATTGAAAACATTGGTATTGATAATGTTACAAATCTATTCCCATTTGCTGTCTATTCTAATACTATTAATTTACCCATCCTCAGCACCTCAAACGAATCAGAAATACTAAATATCTACCCCAACCCAAGTGAAGAAATTATTCAATTTAGCACTACTTTTCAACTAAAAACTGCCGAAATTGTAGATTTACAAGGCAAAATCGTAGAAAACCAAGCAATTGAAGAAAATCAGGTTTCGGTAAAAAATCTTCCAAAAGGCAAATATATCTTGCGTTTGTATGACCAAGAAAAGCGAATGATAATTAATAAAACGATTGTGAGGATGTGAGTTTTTTTACAAAAAGTACCTAATCGCCATTTCATAACCTTTCACGCCAAGCCCAGTTATCATACCCTTGCAAACTCTTGTCAAGTACGAATAATGGCGGAATGCCTCACGGGTATGAATATTTGAAATATGCACTTCAACGGCGGGCGTTTTTACTGCTGAAAGTGCATCGGCAATAGCAACCGATGTATGTGTATATGCACCAGCATTAATAACAATGCCATCAAATTCGGTATAACCGTAGCCAATTTCATGGATTTTATCAATAATCGCTCCTTCGTGGTTCGACTGAAAATAGTGTAGGGATAACTCAGGAAAAAGTGCTTTCAATTCCTCAAAATATTCTTCAAAAGTCTGACTTCCATAAATATGCGGCTCACGTTTACCCAAAAGATTAAGGTTTGGACCATTGATGATGATGATATTTTTTGACATAAGATGAAAGTATAAAGATAAAAGACTTATTTTGCTGTAAAATTAAGCGTTTCTTTTGTGAATTGGCAAATCTACATTCAGCATTTTAAAAATTACCTAAAATTAGAACTTTCACTTTCTGAAAATTCTATTGAAGCTTATGTGCGTGATGTTGAAAAATTAAGTCAATTTGCTGATATTTCAGAGCATAAACCTACGCCCGAAACTATCAACGAGCGAGATATTGGCGATTTTTTGGAATATATTGGCAAATTTGGCATTTCTGCAACTTCACAAGCTCGAATTTTGTCTGGAATAAAATCGTTTTACAAATATTTAGCTCTCGAAAATCTCATTCAGTTTGACCCAACAAATTTGATTGAATCGCCCAAAGTTGGCAGAAAATTACCTGATACTTTGAGTTTTCCTGAAATAGAATCAATGCTCGAAATCATTGACCATTCTACGCCCGAAGGCACTCGAAATAGAGCAATTTTGGAAGTTTTGTATAGTTGTGGAATGCGGGTCTCAGAATTAATTGACTTAAAATTGACCAATTGCTATTTTGACATTGGTTTTGTTCGAGTTTTTGGAAAAGGCAGGAAGGTTAGACTTGTGCCTATTGGTCGAGATGCAATAAAATACACCAAAATTTATTTTGAAACCGTCAGAAATCACCAAGAAATCAAACCTGATTCGGAAGATTTTGTATTTTTGAATCGTCGAGGGAATCCACTTTCAAGAGTAATGATTTTCCTGATAATTAAGGACATAGCTGAGCGTGCAGGCATTCATAAAAACATTTCGCCACATACTTTCCGACATTCTTTTGCCACCCATTTGATAGAAGGCGGAGCAGATTTGCGAGCCGTTCAAGAAATGCTTGGACATGAGTCTATCACGACAACCGAAATTTATACGCACCTCGACAGAACATTTTTACAAGAAACAATGAAAAGTTTTCATCCGAGAGAGTCAAAAAAGTGAATTTTGAATGAGTAAATGTTAGAATGAGTGAATATCTTATTCTATCATTTAGTTATTAAGTTTCATTCTATCACTCTATCATTTACTCATTCAAAATTATATTATGTCAAAAATAATAACCCTTACAGTAAACCCTGCCATTGATAAAAGTACCAAGTTTTCTGGCTTGGTTGCTGAGCAGAAAATCCGTTGCGAAAGTCCACAGTTTGATGCAGGTGGCGGAGGAATAAATGTATCGAAAGCGATTGCTCGTTTGGGTGGAAAATCGTTGGCAGTTTTTACCGCTGGTGGACCTTCGGGTGAGCTTTTACAAGATTTGTTAAAAAAGGAGTCCATTGATTATCAAGCAATTACGACAAAAAATTGGACTCGTGAGAACTTTATAGCCGTTGATGTTTTGACCAATGCTCAGTATCGTTTTGGAATGCCGGGAGCAGAAGTTTTACCCGAAGAGGCGACCGAAATATTGAAGCAAATAGAGGTTTTAAAACCCGATTTTTTGGTAGCAAGTGGTAGTCTTTCAAAGGGTTTGGGTGATGATTTTTATGAAAAAGTAGCTGCAGTTTCTCGCAAAATTGGTTCAAAACTCATCATAGACACTTCGGGCGAACCACTCAAAATGGCAATTGATGAAGGTGTGTATTTGCTAAAACCTAATGTGAACGAGTTGGCAAAATTGGTCGGTGCAAATTCTTTAGAAATAGACGAAGTTGATGACGCAGCTCGTGAAATTATTGCCAAAGGCGGCTGCGAAATCGTAGTTGTTTCGCTTGGTCCGCAGGGGGCAGTTTTGGTTACGAAAGATATTTGTGAACAAATTCCTGCACCATCGGTACAGAAAAAAAGCACCGTTGGGGCGGGCGATAGCATGGTTGGTGGCATGGTTTGGGCTTTGTCAGAAGGCAAAAGTTTACAAGAAATGATTCGTTGGGGTGTGGCTTGCGGCTCGGCAGCAACGATGAATGAAGGCACTCAACTATTCAAAAAGGCAGATGCCGAAAGACTTTTTGTTTGGCTTCAAAATTATAAATAAAGTACAACGGGTTTTTAACCCGTTTGAACTAAAATGTTTTTCAAACAATTGATTATCAGTTATTTACGATGAAAAATCACTTTTGTTTTTTAGTAATATCATTACTTTTTTCAAGCAATATTTCAGCACAAATGCTCCATTCTCACAATGATTATGAGCAGAAGCAACCTTTTTTTGCTGCCTACAATTTAGGTTTTGATTCGATTGAAGCTGACCTATATTTGAAAGACGGAGAATTGTATGTAGCTCACGACTGGAAAAATATTTCGCCAGAACGCACGCTCAAAAATCTTTATTTAGAACCACTTTTAGCTAAAATAAAAGAAAACAAAGGTTTCCCCTACCCAAACAAAAAGCCTTTACAACTTTTACTTGATTTGAAAAAAGAAGGTAAAGAAATTTTGAAGGTTTTGTACGAACAATTGAGTCCATTTGAAAAAGAACTGCGTCATATCAAAATCGTAATTAGTGGAGATATGCCGTCGCCCAATGAGTTTCAGAATTATGATAAAATGTTTTTCTTTGATGGCAGAAAAAACTTAACTTATTCTAAAAAAGCTTATAAAAGAGTAGCTTTAGTGAGTGCAAGTTACTTAGATTTTGGCAAATATTGGGCAGGAAAAGAAGTTATGCCCGAAGAAACTTTCCAGAAAATAAACACTTTTGTAGAAGAAACGCATAAAAAAGACAAAAAAGTAAGGATTTGGGGAACACCAAACACAACGCTGGGATTTGAAACTTTACAAAAACTAAAAATTGATATTATCGGCACCGACGATTTGGGACTTTTGGCAAAATTTAAACACTAACTTAACTTTATGTTAATTTTCAATACAATTTTAGAAACACAAACTTATCTAAAAAGCCAACAAAGAATAGGCAAGACCATTGGTTTTGTACCTACCATGGGAGCTTTGCACACAGGACATATTTCGCTCATTGAGCGGTCTAAAGCTGAAAATGACTTGACGGTTTGTAGTATTTTTGTCAATCCTACGCAGTTCAATAATCCCGAAGATCTAAAGAAATACCCTCGTACGCTCGAAAAAGATTGTGAGATGCTCGCACCTGCTGGCTGTGATGTGGTTTTTGCCCCATCGGCTGAAGAAATGTATGCCAAATTACCTCAGTTACGCATGGATTTTGGTACTTTAGAAACTGTCATGGAAGGCAAATTTCGTCCAGGTCATTTCAATGGCGTAGGAATAGTAGTTAGCAAACTTTTTAATATTGTAAAGCCCGACAAAGCCTATTTTGGCTTGAAAGATTTGCAACAAGTGGCAGTTATTCGCCAAATGGCAAAAGATTTGAGCTTTGATTTGGAGGTAGTTCCTTGTCCAACTTTGCGAGAAATTGATGGTTTGGCAATGTCTTCACGCAATACTCGCCTTTCGCCCGAAGCACGAATATTAGCTCCACAAATCTATAAAGTGCTGAATCTTGCCAAAGAAAAACTGCAAGCAGGGTTTTCTGCAAAAGAAATGCAAGAAGCTGTCAATCAGCACTTTAGCGATTATCCAGCCTTCGAATTAGAATATTTTGAAGCCTCAGATTTTGACACTTTATTACCAATCGAATCAAAAATTGAAAATGGAAAAACTGCCCTTTGCATTGCTGCATTTTTGGGTGGAGTGAGATTGATTGATAACATTGTATTTTGAAAACTGACAAAAATCATGTTAACTTTCTTTTTTCGCTCGTATTTTTGGTTGAAACTCTATCAACAAAGGTATGTCCCGACAGATTATTAGTTTTCTTTTAGCTTTTGTTTTGTTCGTTTGGTCTTGTTCGCAATCAACAACAACCGAAACAAAAACTTCAAAACCTCAGCCCGACGGACTTAATGTTTTGGCGGCTTTGCCTTTAGAAGTGCCTGTTCCAAAAGACAATCCAATTACAAAACAGAAAGCTATTTTGGGCAAACTACTTTTTTTTGACCCGATTCTTTCGGGCAAAAAAGATGTGGCTTGTGCTACTTGTCATCATCCCGATTTTGGTTTTGCCGAAAGTCTTGAAATTTCGATTGGCGTCAATGGAAAAGGTTTGGGAAGTAAGCGAGATTTTAGTGTTCCAAATAACATTCCTTTTGTTAAACGAAATTCCCAAACAATAATCAATTCAGCCTTCAACGGACTTACAAAAGATGCCGAAATTGATGCTTCAAAAGCACCCATGTTTTGGGATTTGCGAGCCAAAAGCCTTGAAAATCAATCACTTGAGCCAATAAAAGCTTTTGAAGAAATGCGTGGACACGCTTTCGAAGAAACTGAGGTTTTGGATAAAATCATTGACAGAATCAAGCAAATTGATGAATATCAACAACTATTTCAGCAGGCTTTTGGAAGCAAAAATGCAATCAATAAAGAAAATTTAGGGAAAGCAATTGCCACTTATGAGCGAACAATTGTTGCCAATAATTCGAGATTTGACCAATATATGCGAGGTGATGAAACGGCACTTTCACAAAATGAAATTGATGGAATGATGGCTTTTCTGAAATCGGGTTGTTCGAAATGTCATAATGGGCCAATGTTTTCTGATTTCAAAACACATACTTTGGGTGTGGCCGACAACGAAAAACTGAATTTTTCGGATGATGGTTTTGAGAGAAAATATGCTTTTCGTACAGCGTCCTTACGAAATCTTCGATTTACTTCGCCCTATATGCACAGTGGTAAACTAAAAACGCTTCAAAATGTATTGGAATTTTATGAAGATTTATCAGGTGGGCAAATCAAAAACTCGAAAGTAAAACCCCAACAATTAGACCCATTGATTGATAAATTGAAAGTAGATTTTCGAGATATTTCATCAATTGTTGAGTTTTTAGGTACTTTGAATGATGAAAAATACGATAGAAGTATTCCTAAAAAAGTCCCGAGTGGACTAAAAGTTGGCGGAAATATTGAATAAAATCTACCCCAAAATGAAGTAGATTTTTTATTTTTTAATTCAAAAAAGTTTAACCGAAACTATTATTTCAAGCTAACAAGTTTCTCTTTTAAAGCAAAGCCCATACCTTTATCAATCATGTTTGGTATTTGTTTTAAAGCCTCTTCAATTTTTAAATGGGTAATTTCTGGTTCATTTTTTAGAAAACTTAAACTTGCTTCTGTTGCAAGAATTTGAGATTTCGGAATCATCGGAGCAGGCTTAAATTTTGCCCAAAAATATTCACTTTTTTCAAGGTCTTTTTTTGCAAAAGCATAAAAAAAAGCTGCATCAAGCCAAACCATATTTCGGATTCCATCTGGAATATTTTCTGCCTCATTGATATAATTCTGCAAGTGTTTTTCTGCTTTTTCGAGTTCTCCATTATCAAAAGCAGCTTGGTGCAAAATCCCATGAATATAAACACCAAAAGGGTCATTAATGCGTTTAGCAATTACCAGAATTTCCTCTAATTCGTTGGTATTAAGCATTTTAGGTCGAGTTCCACTTGAAGTTTCGGCAATTGTTTTTAGCATCAAAATCTCAAATCTTGCAATTTCTCCGCCCTTTTGTAAGCGTAAAACCCTTGCACCATCAGTATAAAAACCTCCAACATGAAGTGGGATTGAAGTCATGATAAATATCAAAAGCGATATAAACGCAGTGATTAATAATATCACTTTTGGAATATTGATACCCGAACTATTTGTGTCAAAATACTTGTATCCTGCATATGCAAATACTGCCAAAATTAAGCTGGAGATAGGTCCTGCGGCGGCAAAAATGGAAAACTTCGTACTTAAATTTTCACTATTTTTTGGTAAACAAAGTACCAAACCACCTGCCATATTCACATTTTTATTCCATTTGAATTGCCAACCAAAATTTTGTTTTTCCCACATAAAAGGACCAACAACGTACATTCGAAAGTCAAATCCAACACGTATACCCGCAATTACATGACCGCCTTCGTGCCATGCAATAACAAAAAAAAATATTGGAATAATTGAACTAAAAACTGCAACTTTGATACTTAATGGTATGGGAGTTGTGGATTTTGGAATACCAAATTTGCCAAACAAAAAACCTGCAAATCCACCTATTACAAACAAAGCAAAAATTGCAAATAGCTTTTTCAAGTTGCTTTTTTGCTTCATAATTCTATGATAAATGTTTACTTAATCGTCGAAAAATCAGTAGGTTTCATGTACATTGACTCTACTTTGGCTACAATTTTTCCATTTTTCTCTGACTCATCACGCACTTTTATCCACTTCAAATCTTTTCTGAAAGCATCAAAAGAGGCTTTTCCTGCTTCTTCGCTCTTGTGAGCTAAAATATAAACTAACTTCGACTGCGTAGTGTCTTTTTCAATGGTTTTAAAATAAGCAATATTTTCCATGCCATGTTTCTTGAAAAGTTTCACAGTATGGTTTCTAAATCTTGCCAAAACATTGTCAATATTATTTGGTGTGGCCGTATAAGTTCTCAACTCAAAAACTCTTTCGGGAGTCTTTTGTTTGTCCTTTACTTTTGGCGAGAAATCGGTCAAATTCATAAAAGTAGATACAACTTTTGCTACAATTTTGCCATCTCTTTGAGATTCTTCTGCAACTTTTTTCCATTCTGGGTCAGCACCAAAGGCCTTCCACGAAGCATCACGGGCTTCTTTACTTGGGTATGAAAGGATGTAATAAAGGGCATTTTGCTCATTTTTGATGGGTATCCAGTAGCCTACATTTGTCATGCCATGTTTTTCAAAAATCTTTGTAGTATGATTCTGAAAACGGGCTAAAAGATTAGGCAGTCGCCCCGGTTCGCAAAAATAAACCCGCATTTCGTAGTATCGAGTGTCTTGTTTTTGTGCAAAAAGAACATTGCCGACGCTCATAAAAGCGACCAATAGAAATAATTTTTTCATTGTTTTTAATTGAAGGTTGAATTTTACTTAGCAAAGGTATTTCATAGAACAATAGCTTGATGCTTTTTTTGGAATTTTTATTTGTGAACTTCCAATTTTACTTTCTCAACATCAATAGTTTGTTTATTTTTATAGGTTGCTATAAGAAGATACATTACGAATTCCTCAAAATTTTTTCCATTTTTTTGCCATTTGCCAACTCATCTACCAACTTATCTAAATACCTAACTTTTTGTGTCAAAGGATTTTCTATTTCCTCTATGCGATAACCACATATTGTACCTGTAATGAGATGTGCATTGGGGTTTAATGTGGCATTCTGAAAGAATATTTCAAAAGTTGATTTAGCATCAATTTGGGCTTGTAGTTTTTGCTCATCAAAACCTGTAAGCCATTCAATTATTTGATGCAATTCTTCTTTTGTTTTTCCTTTTCTCTCTACTTTGGCGAGATATAGTGGATAAACCGAAGCGAATGTCATTTTCGCAAAACGTTCATCATGTGTTTTCATTGTTTCTGTAATGTAGGTAGATAATTTTTCAACAAAACTATGCCTTAAAATTACACAAAATTTAAAAATGTTATAGAAGTATTCAAAAATGTAATGAATTTGTAGCAAAAGTTTCCAACCAATGTAATCCTCATTCTAATTTTACATATTTTCGCCAATTATGTTGTTCTTTAAACCCAAGAACTTCACGGATTTTTCGATTTGAAAACAAAGCTTCATGCTCTTCCAATTCACGAGTGATTGGTACATTTGGGAAGAACCTCACAGCCAATTCTTTACTCGATAAAATAGCCCCATTGTAGTCGTTTCCTGCATTGAAAACCTGATAGCCCAGCCCATCTTTTTGCAAACATAAATCCACAATTTGCCCCAAATCACGGGCATCAATATAACAAAAAGCATTTCGACGACGAACTTCGGGATTTTTGAAATAATGAGGAAAAAGCTCTGCATATTCGTGTGGCTCAATTACATTTCCGATACGAAGTGCATAAATATCAAAGCCCGAACGTCGTTGGAAGCTCCGTGCTGTTTTTTCGTTCACAACTTTCGATAAACCATAGCTATCCATAGGGTCAACGTCATAATCTTCTTCCAATGGCAATACTTTAGGGTCGGTTTGTCCATCTGAAAAACAGATACCGTAAGTTGTTTCTGACGAAGCAATGATAATCTTTTTAATGCCAAGTTTAACAGCAGCTTCAATCACATTGTATGTGCCAATGGTATTTACTCGAAAAGTTTCATTATCAGGTTTAATTAAGATTCTGGGGACAGCAGCAAAATGCACGACAGCATCAAATTTTGGTACGCCATTACCCGCTTCGAGTTCATTTAAACTCGTATATGAACTCATGGCATTAAACATTTGTCCAGAATCTGTAATATCAGCTATCAGATTATCTACTCCTGCATAATTCAAAGGCGTTAGGTCAACGTTTAGCACTTGATGTCCTTGTTCGAGTAGGTACGGAATTACGTGTTTTCCTGCTTTTCCTGAGCCACCTGTAAATAATATTCGCATTGTTTTTATTGGTTTGATTTGAATCGTATATCAAATTTCATTGGGCTTTTACTGCTTACTTTGATTCTTACAGCATCGACATGATTAGGATTTATTAAATAGTTGAATTCTTGGGGAACGATACTACTCGGAACTTTCAAGATTGCTGCTTCATTCTGAAATACAAAATCATCTCCAATTGTTTGCGTAGTTAATGTGGGAGGTTTGGCATCCCAATCTTGTGGGAGGTCTTCAATTGCCACTTCTAAAATAATGATGTCATTGGGAATTTCGATTTCGACATAATATCGGTCGGTAGGTAAATCTTCGCTTAAATCTAAGTGAACCGAAACTTCAAGCGTAGCCAAGGCTCGGCTTTCTGCCGTGTAAACAAGTTTAGTGTTGATGCTATTCCATCTATACCCTTTTGCCATTGAATCACCAACACCGTTCAGTGTGGTTTCCAAATATTTTTCTCTTTCAACTCTATATACTTTCATTAGGCAAAATTTCCGTATTCGATTCTGTTCAAGCAGAATTGTACTTCATCAATTCCTGTAATTGTATCTAATAGACTTTCAGGAGTGTTTCCGCCAAGCGATAAGTTTGGTTTTTTTAACCATCTTTGAAACTTCTCTTCTTCGTTGTTGAAAACTTCTACGCCATAATCTATTAGCTCCGTAATCAGCATAATTAATTCACTATCTCTGCTATCGAGCAAAGAATGTTCGCTTTTTTTCTTGTTGTAAGTCGTTTGAGGTAATCCAACAATAGATAAGACCGATTTAACAGGTCGATTGAGTCGTTTGCTAATAGTTTCAATAGAGTTGTAGGGAATTCCTTGTCTGATAATGCCAACACGTTCTATTTTATTGGTCCAAATATACGTTTTACCATCAGAGACCAAAGTCCATTTTTTTTCATTCTTTTTAACCTCCGAAGCCTTCGTTATGCTTGCTTTTGTGTTAAATGGTAATGTTTTGATGATTGTATCAGACATGATGTAGCAATTTTGTTGTAAATAAGCAACAAAATTGTTGTATTTACAAGTTTTTGATTGAAGGAACAGCTTAATTATTTTTAATTGTTATATTTTCTATCTATTCCCTTTTGCTCGGTTGTGTGTCTTGCATAACATCTGACAGTTTTTGGCATCGGTTGCACCACCTTTGCTCCATGCCGTCACGTGGTCGGCATCCATTTCGCCGAGCTTCCAAATTTTGCCTTTATTGGCATCGTGACCGATGGCACATAATGGGCAATTGGAAATGCTTCTTTTCTCGGCTTCTTCGGTTTGTTTTGAATAAACTGATTTTTTAATTGCCTCATCAAAAACACGCACATCAATTAGTTTTGTATCAACCATACCGCCCAAAATGTATTCAAATACCCCTTTACGATTTTTGATATAGGGGTCGGTATAGAGTTTCTTTACTTCTGCCGATACCGTTTGTGGATTGTATGGTTGTTTGTGATATGACTCATACAAACGCCCCCATTCAAGCCCTCGCATTTCGTTTTCTACACTGATAAAGACACTTGATACCCAATCAATTACGCTGGTAAAGTAGTTTTTTAATTCTGTTATGTTAGTTTCGTAACGATGGCGGCTCATGTATTCGGAAATGTTTCCTTTACTTACCCACTCAATAGCACATTCCAAAAACTCTTGACGATTTACACTTCCAGCTATGTAAGCACTCCATTTTTGAATATTTGCATTTCTACTATTGCTAAATTCTTCTTTGCCGAGTGTTACAAATGGACCAGAGTAAACGGCGTTCAGTAACTCCTGAATATTGAGCGGAACGCCTGCTATATTAATAGTGCGAAACCACTCTTTTATCTCACTTTCTGTACCTTCACATTCATAGATAAGTAGTTTTGTTTCTAATATTTTTGCCCGTTTTTCTGTGGCAATACTATCAAAATATTGCTCCATTCCATTTTCGTCTTTTACCGCAAATTTGTTAGTTACAAATCGCCCAAAACTGGTGATACGTTGCTGACCATCAAGTACTTCCAGTTTTTCATCGTTTATTTTATTGAAATAAATCAAACCCAAAGGGTAGCCTTTGAGAATAGACTCAATGACGGCTACGTCCTTTTTTCCATCGGCATAAATATAGTTACGTTGGTATTCGGGTTGAATCGTTAGTTTGCCCGACAAACCAAATAAACCCTTTCCTTCCAATTCATTATAGACAAAACCATTACAAATATCCTTAACTGTGATGTCGATTTTTAGTGTAGTTTTCAAGGTTTTAAAGTGTTTTTATTTATGTCATCAGTTAAATATTTCCTCCTTTCAAGTCGTTCTTTTGTTTCCTTTAATATGCTGTTAATCAATTTTTCAAAGGCTGTTTTTGGAGGTAAATTTGTCCAAAATTCTGCTACTGCAATTCCTGCTTTATCCATTTCGAGCAATTCTATTTGGTCTCGACTTGCTTCGGTGCATAAAATCAATCCAATAGGTGCGTTTTCACCTTCTTTTCGTTCATAACGGTCAAGCCATTTGAGATAAAGTTCCATTTGTCCTTTGTATTGTGGCTTAAACCTCCCTGTTTTTAATTCAATAACAACCAATCTACGTAAAGACCGATGAAAAAATAAAAGGTCAATTTTGAAGTCATCGCCATCAATAATTATTCTTTTTTGACGCTCCAAAAAAGCAAAACCATTGCCAAATTCAAGTATAAACTTTTCTAATTCTATGAGAATGGCATTTTCTAAATCACTTTCTAAAAAATTGTCTTTTAAACCTAAAACATCTAATAAATAAGGGTCTTTGAAAACATTAAAAGGTATTACTGATTGGTTTGTAAGCTGTGTATTAGCAATTTCGGTTCTTTCATAAGCTTTTCGAGCAATAGTTTGTCTTAGTTCTCGTATGCCAGATTGCCTTTCTACTGCGTCTTTGGCATAAAATAACCTTGCTTGTTCATCTTTTATTCGCATAATTTCACAGAAATGTGACCAACTCAAAAATGGAATAAAATCGACAATGGCATTTATATCGGGGAAGACAACTGCAAAACGTTTCATTCGGTACAAATTTGCCTCAACAAACGATTTTCCATATTGAGTTGCCAATTTTGTCGACACTGTCGATAAAATCTTTTTTCCATAATCAGCACGCTCATCTTCCAAAATATTTTGGTTGATATACCTTCCTATTTCCCAAAACATTAGAATAATATGGCTATTGGCAACACTAACAACGCTAAACTTTCGCTTTTCGATAATAGACGAAATGTTAGAAAACAGATGCTTTTCATGAATAGTGTCGGTTTTTAGTGTCGTTTTCATTTAGTAACGTGCTTATGTTTGATGAAAATCCTCTTGTAAACTCGTTCATTCGCAACTAAAGGTTGTGAGACTTTGCTTTTCTCATCCCATAACCCTTCGGAAAAGCCTCTTCCTTCACTTTCTGTCGCACCCACAATCTCAAACTGTTCGGGCGAATATTTATCAAGAAAACTAATTGGCACTCCCATAACACCTTCATAATCACTTGGGATGAACTTGACAAATGGTACTTCTATTGCATCATAATTATCATATTTGTCAAATGGTTTTTTTGTGCTGAACTTTATTATGTCATTTTCGGTCATAAGCGACAATGGTTGATGTCGTCTGCCATGGTCAAGATTGGTAAACCAACATGAATTGCCAAGCCTTGTATAATCCCCAATATACCCAAGTCGAGCAGCTTTCTGTCGGTCATTTTCATTAATTTCTGACCCTTTCGGAACAGCAAAAACCATATCGCTACCATTGCCAGTTGCTCCTAACCAAACTTTATTCTCCTTAATCAATGGAAAAACCTCTTTGTAGGTAATCGCATTCATATTTCCAATAATCATGAAATGTTTTTTTGATTCTTCTATCCACGCCAAAAACTCACGAAAAAGAGAAAAAGGAGGATTCGTAATAATAATGTCGGCTTCGTCACGGAGTTTTTTTATTTCACGGCTTTTAAAATCGCCATCACCTTCTAAGTAATGCCACTCCAAATCATTCACATCAACTTTTCCATCGCCCGATTTATCGTGTGATAGTGTAAAGATTTTTCCATTTATTATGGTTTTCTTTTCATCAAATTGTGGGTCGTTTATTTCAAAAAGTGAAGGTTGGTAGCCATTTTTGTAGGTTTTGCTATCTGGTGCGTAACTGGTACTATTTAGCTTTTTGATACCAAAACGCTCAAAATTTTGGGCGAAAAACTTGGTAAAGTTGCTCCATTCGGGGTCATCGCAAGGCAATAATATGGTTTTCCCACGAAAAACATCGGGATTGAAATCTAAATAAGCTAAAATTTCTTTTTCTATATCGTTGTATTGCGTATAAAACTCATCGTTTTTTGCATTTTTTGCATTTGTGAGATTGCTGTTAGCCATGTATTTTATAATCGTTTATTTGTCTTAGGAGTTAAGCAACGACGCTTTTTTTTTGCAATTTCCAAATTCCAAACCCACAAAACAAACAATCAAAACGATATTTATCTTTTGGTAGTCTTTCAGTGAAACTTATCGGACCGCCGAGCGGTGCTTCTTAGTTCCTTATCGGACCGCCGATGCGGTGGTAAAAAAACATTCAAAAGCCTTATCTTTGCTTCATAAATAGTAATTGAGTATGCAAATCATAGAAGTAGGAGAGAGCCGCAAGCTACAAAAAGAGTTTTTAGAATTCCCTTCCCGAATTTATAAAGACAATCAATATTGGATTCGTCCATTAGATAACGACATCGAAAAGATTTTTGACCCAACCAAAAATCCCCTTTTCGATGGTGGAGATTGTGTGCGATGGTTGGCTCAAGATGATTCAGGAAAAACCTTTGCTCGTGTAGCTGCTTTTGTCAATGCCAACACCGCTACGCACGGCAACGAACAACCAACTGGTGGCATGGGTTTCTTTGAATGTATTGATAATCAAGCTGTTGCGTTTGCAATTTTCGATAAATGTAAAGCATGGTTACAAGAGCGAGGCATGGAGGCAATGGAAGGGCCAGTAAATTTTGGTGAGCGTGATAATTGGTGGGGACTACTCGTTGACCCTTACGATGCCGAGCCAACTTGGGGGATGTTCTATCACCATGATTATTACCGAGCTTTCTTTGAAGACTATGGTTTCAAAGATTATTTTCAGCAATATACGTTTCTTTTACCTATTCCCGAAGTAGAGGTTCGCAAAATAGTTCGCCCTGCACTTTTTGAAATAGCCAACCGCATTTATAATACTCCTGGCTATGATTTTAGGCATGTGAGTAAGAAAAACCTGCCGAAATTTGCTGAAGATTTCCGCATCATTTATAACAAAGCTTGGGCAAAAAATGCCGCAACTGGGGAAATGACTTCTGAGCGTGCAGAGGCAATTATGGATACAATGAAGCCAATTTTGGAGGAAGAATTGATGTGGTTTGGCTACCATAATGAGCAACCAATTGCTTTTTTTATCATGATTCCTGAGTTGAATCAAATTATAAAGCACATCAACGGAAAGTTAAATTGGATTGGCAAAATCAAGTGGATTTATCATACTTTGATGAAAACCAATAAGAAAGTTCGTGGAGTGATTTTTGGCGTAATTCCCGAATATCAGGGTAGAGGAATAGAAGCGGCTATTGCACTATCGTTTTCAAGGGCTTGCTGGAAACCAAACTATCAATACGAAACTTTAGAATTAAATTGGATAGCAGATTTTAACCCAAAAATGCTTAAAGTAACACAAGCATTAGGTGCAAAAAAATATAAAACATATATCACATACCGCTATTTATTTGATAGAAACAAAGAATTCAAAAGGTGTCCGCCCATCTAAAAACACACCACTAACCCCTGAAGAAGGACAAAAAACATCTTGAAAGCTCAAAAGGATATGAAAAAATGATACCTTTGTATAATTAATATTTTTATTAACAATCTAAAAAAATCCCCCTTTAGGGGTTAGGGGTATCTATGTCATTACTTACAGCAGGTTCGGTTGCATTCGATAAATTGGAAACGCCTTTTGGCAAAACAGATAAAATTATAGGTGGAGCTGCCACTTTTATTACACTTACAGCTTCTTATTTTGTGAAGGAAAATAACCTCGTAGCAGTGGTGGGAGAAGATTTTCCGCAAGAAATGATTGAAACTTTGGTGAGCCACGGCGTAAATGTTGATGGTTTAGAAATCCGAAAAGGTGAAAAAACTTTCTTTTGGCATGGACGTTATCACAACGACATGAATAGCCGTGATACGGTTGATGTTCAGTTGAATGTAATGGAAAATTTTGACCCGAAAATTCCTGCATCTTACCAAAATTGTAAATTTTTGATGTTGGGAAATACAGCCCCAGCTATTCAGAATTTGATATTAGATCGCCTTACAAATCGCCCGAAATTTGTGATGCTCGACACCATGAATCTTTGGATTGATATTGCTTTAGACGATTTGAAAGCTCTTTTGAAAAAAGTTGATTGCGTAACTATCAACGATGAAGAAGCTCGTATGCTTTCGGGCGACTATTCGCTTCGCCGTGCCGCAAAAACCATTATGAAAATGGGACCTAAAACCTTGATTATCAAAAAAGGCGAACATGGTGCTTTGTTGTTTCAAGGAGATGAAATTTTCTTCTGTCCAGCTTTGCCTTTGGAAGATGTTTTCGACCCAACTGGTGCTGGCGATACTTTTGCAGGTGGTTTTATTTCTCACTTAGCCAAAACCGACGATTTGAGTTTTGAAAACATGAAGCGTGCCATCGTTTATGGTTCGGCAATGGCTTCATTTTGTGTAGAAAAATTCGGTACCGAGAGAATCCAAGATTTAACTCAAACCGAAATCGCTGCTCGTGTTGAAGAATTTAAAAAATTGGCGAGTTTTGAGTTGTAGGAATACTGTCTGAACTATGATTTACTTGATTAGTTTGATTATTATGATTGACCCTTTTTTTAGTATAAAAAGCTGATAATCAGTACATTAGTAAAAGTAAGATTTCTCTACATAATTGTAATCAAGTCAATCATATAAATCAAGTAAATCATAGTTCAGACAACCTTTAAAATCCTCCACTTCCATAATATTGCCTTCTTCGACTTACCTTCAATTCTTGCAAAAGTGAGCTTCTTGCGTGCAGCGTAAACGAATAACTGGTATTGACCGAATAGCCAGAAATCGGCGTCCAATTGAACGACATATCCCAGCAATGCAACTCTCTATTTATAGTAATATTGGTCAATGTTGGTGATTTTAACTGCATATCATAGCCAGTATTAAAACCAATTTTCCATTTTGGTGTAAGGCTCAAATCGCCTTGAACTGTTATCGCTTGCGTAACTTGAGCATCTGCCAAACCTTGCTTATTATAATTCAAATTATAGCCAAAACTCAAAGTCCAAGGAATCGTAAAATCGACATAAAGCTCAGGATTGCTTGCAATAAATTTCTTCATCGCCTCCTTTGCAGGGTCGTTGGTTTGAGTTTGTTTTGGCTTTGCTTTGTCTTTATTGAAAGTTTCGGGCGAAAGCCTTGTGGATATAGAAATATTTGCATTTCGTAGTGTAGCCAAGCCTTTAAAGCCTTTTACTTCCTGAATTTTATAAAAACGCCGAATTCTTCCTGCTGGATTTTGTAATCTTAGTGCTTCTGTACTTTCGGCTTGATAATAATACGGGTCGAGCGTTCCGCCAATATTTAGGTTTATCAAATTCTTGAAAAGATTGGTGTTTGCACTCAAATTTATGTTCGACAGATTCATTGAATCGCCCAAAGCCAAAAGGTTATAATTGGTACTCAAACTCAAATTATCTAAAAGTGAAATTTTCTCGAAAGCCTTTGCCGCCGTATCTGACTTTGAACGAATTTTTGCCTCCAATTGATTGGTCAAACTAAAACCAATGCTTCCTGATGCTCCAGCCGAAGAATTTAATGAAGGAAATATCGGCAAAAGTTTACGCAGCGTATCGCTTCCTGAGCCATCAGCTCTTTTATCTACACGAATAGTTTTATATTGAAAAAGTTTATCAGTGAAATCTGGAGCATAACTCAAACTCAATGAAGGTGCCATTGTGTGGCGAATTGCCTGCATTCGACCTTTGCCTTTCTTAAATTGATAAGTTCCGTAGATTCGAGTATTCATACTTCCCGAAACCGAAGTCTGGTAAGTCGGAAAAAAACCACTCAAAGTATCAATTTTTACAGCATTTTGGCTCGGAATATATTCATAATTTAGTTTTTTTGTAAAAATATCTCCTTGCAAAGAAATACTCGGCGTAAAGTTGATATATCGAGCAATTTTGAAGTTGGGCAACGAAATCGGAATAGAATAAGTAGTCCGAAACTGCCCATCTTTCAGCACTTGATTAATGGCATCAAGGCTATTCAATTTTGTTACATTACTAAGTCTATCTTGCAATGCTTTTTGTAAAACTCTTTCTTCAACTGTCAAACTTAGTGGGTTGGCATCTCGCAACCTAATTTCTTCATTTGTCAAAGGTTTTGCTTCGATTGTAGAGAAAGAACCATCTTTATTTTGACGAACAATCTGATAATCAGAGTAACTCGTTATACTATTTACCTTCGCATTGGTTGCTTGCAAACCTCCACTAACGTTCATTCCTACTCGAAAAGATTCATACCATTTGCCAATTTGTTTTTTTTCTGGAACAAAAGGATTAAATTGATTTAGGGCAATACTATAATTCAAAGATGCGTCTGTTTGACCTGTGGAGAAGTTTTGAGAAACATTTAGCCCCGAACTTGTAACAAGTTTTTGTGCAAAAGTTCGACTAAATTGCACCGAAGAGTTGGAAGTGCTACTCAAATAATTCTGCACATCAACAGTATTTACATTGTTTTTATTAAAACCGTTACTTCGCAAATTTACTGATGAAGAAAAACTTCGGTCAGGACGTTTGTTGGCTGGCGAGTGCGACCAACTTAAATTAAAATCTTTGGTGACATAAGTATTTTTGTCTTCTGGCGAAACCACTTCGGGCTTTAGTTTATTATAATTAAACTGCAAATTCAAACTTCCCGAATATTTATATCGCTTCGAATAATTCGACTGTACGCCAAGTCCCCAGCTGCCTTTTGAGTAAAATTGAGTTGTCAATTGAACGCCAATTTTTTCATTGATGGCAAAATAATAACCAAAATTTTGCAAATAAAAACCTCTATTATTGGCATCTTCTCCATAGGTTCCCATCAAAATTCCAGAAGTACCCGCTTCTTTCTTTTTGGGTATCGGGAAAAAACCAAAAGGCAAGCCAATGGGCAGAGGAATGCCACTCAAAACCAAATTGAAAGGTCCAGAAATGATTTGTTTTTTATTGACTAACTTAATTTTTTTGGCAGAAATATGAAAATGCGGCTCGGTCAAATTGCAAGTAGTATATTTCGCATTTACCAAATACAAATCATCATGTGCATCTTTTTTTACAGTTTTTCCCGTAACAAAACCTTCGCCTTGCTGGGTAACAATTCCTTTAATAATTGCCTTTCTTGACTTGAAATTATAGCGAATCGTATCGGTATTATATTTATCGCCACTTTGACTAAAAACAGGCTTTCCCTTGGTTTTCTCTCCTTTTTTGGTCGTATCTGGCGACCCATAAGCAAAAATCTCACTTTTTCCCCAGTCAATTCTGATATAATCTGCCTCCAATTCAATGTCGTCGTAAGTTACTTTTGCTTTGCCATAAAGGTTAATTATTTGCCCTTTAATGTCCATCACCGTAGAATCTTCGGCAATATAATTTACGGTAGCTTGCAAGCCACTTCCTTTACTTCGCAGCGAATCTGGAATTATTACACGAGTGGTATCTCGTTTTTCTTCAAATAATTTATTTCCAAAAGGCGATTTTTTAATACTATTATTTGTAGAACTTGGTCGTTGCTGCGTTTGAGGATTTCCACCACCAAAATTGGGCAATCGTCCACCTGACGGAAATTGAGCGAAGGAGTTGAGGGAAAAGAGGAAAAGCAACCCCACCCAACCCTCCCCATAAGGGAGGACTTTTCTCAGCCTACAAAAATAAAATTTTATTTTTGAAAGCCCTCCCCATTTTCGGAGATGGTTGGGAGGGGTTGGTGGCGAAGTCCTATATTTTTTAAGTAGTTCCAAAAAACGTATCTTTGTGAAAAATTTATTTAACAAAAAACAAAAATTTGTTGAATTAAGTAGGTCAAACACAGGTATTTATAATCAAAACTGCAAACATTCGACATTCTTAATTCTACATTCTACATTTTCTACACATAATGGCACAAAATTAGCTTATTATATGGTAGTGAAGAACGTTTGCCCCAAAAATCATGTTAAAAATTCTTAAAGTCCTATTTTTTATAATTATTACTGCTGTAATTACAAATGCACAAAGCGGAAAAATCCGAACCATCGTGATAGATGCTGGGCATGGTGGAAAAGACCCCGGTACGCATCATAGCAAATTGCAAGAAAAAGACATTGCCCTAAGTGTAACTTTGAAATTAGGTAAAAAATTGCAAGAACAATTGCCAAATGTAAAAGTGATTTATACTCGCAAAACCGATGTTTTTATTCCATTGCATGAACGGGCTGCCATTGCCAACCGCAACAAAGCTGATTTGTTTATTTGTATTCATGTCAATGCAAATCCTTATTCGTCGAAGCTCAGTGGCTCGGAAACTTATGTGATGGGCTTGCACAAATCGCAAGAAAATCTTGAATTGGCAATGCGAGAAAATGAGGTAATTTTGATGGAAGACAATTATAAGAAAAATTATAAAGGCTATGATTTAAACTCGCCAATGGCAAATATTATGTTGGCAAACTACCAAAATGCTTTTATGAAAGAAAGTTTGAGGCTGGCAAGTATGGTCGAAAAACAGTTTCCGAAAGTTGGACACAAAAGTAGAGGCGTGAAACAGGCTGGCTTTCAACTTTTATGGCAAACTGCGATGCCAAGTATTTATGTTGAAACGGGTTATTTGACCAACACTGCCGACAAGAAAATTCTGGGAACAGATTCAGGGCAAGAAAAATTGGCAGAAGCAATATTTAAAGCAGTGAAAGCGTATAAAGAGGAGAAAGAGAAATAAATGTTGAATGATGAATGATGAATGTTGAATTATGAATGTAAATTTGCAAATCTTTTGTATTTACCAGTCGCTTAAAGCATGAAAAAAGAAATAAAAGTTGGTTTATTGGGTATCGTTGCTTTTGCAATTTTTTATCTTGGATTTAATTTCTTGAAAGGATTAGACGTTTTTCGAACTGAAAACGAATATTTTACTTACTACTCTAATGCCGAAGGCTTGCAGCCTTCAAACCCGGTGATGTATAATGGTGTAACTGTTGGTAGAGTGGTAACTGTTGAACCTGAGCAAGACAAAAATCGTGTAAAAGTTATGCTTGCTATTCAGCGACAAATCAAAGTTAGCGATAAAACCATGGCAGTTTTGGCAGATAATGGACTTTTGGGTGGTAAAATGATAAAACTTTTGATTAACGCTGGAAAAGATTTAGCTGATGAAGGTATATTAGAAAGTACGGTAGAAAAAGGAATGTTGGGCAGTGTAACCGATAAACTTACGCCAACTTTAAAAAATGTTGATTCGTTGATGGTAACGACAACTGCTATCATCAAGCAATTTGACCAGACCGCCGTAGCTCTTAAAGCATTGATGGCAAGTGCCTCACAAACCACCGCTGGAGTGAATGGAATTGTGGCTGCAAACTCAAAAAATCTTCTTGGAATTACTGCAAATGCTGCAGCTTTGACGGCAAATCTCAATACGATTGCCAATAATTTGGACACTCAAATTAAGCCTATTCTACAAAAAACAAGCACTTTTACTGACTCACTCAATGCTATGCGATTGGGCGAAACTGTCGGACAATTGAATAATTCGATTGCTGGTTTGCAAGGCGTTATCAAAGAAATTAATCAAGGAAAAGGAACATTGGGTAAATTAGCAAAAGACGATTCACTTTATGTAAATTTAGATAAAACTGCTGCAAATATTGCCCTTTTAATGGCAGATATGAAGGCAAATCCCAAGCGATATGTCCATTTTTCGTTGTTTGGGAAGAAAGAGAAGAAATAGTTGATAAAAATATATAAATCCGTGCCATGACAATTGTTAAAGTCGTAGCACGGATTTTTACGTACACTTGAATAGCCTTCGTTTTCACCAAAATAAATCCTTAATTTTACGCTTCAATTTTACAAAAAACATACCATGCCCGAAAAACGTTGGTCATATAAATCTACACCTAATCCTCAGATAGTCAGTAACTTATCTCAATCATTAAGCATTGATAAAGCCCTCGCAACCATGCTCGTGCAACGTGGAATTACCGATTTTGATGAAGCAAAAGACTTTTTTCGTCCACAAATCGAACATCTTCACGACCCATTTTTGATGGCAGACATGGAAAAAGCCGTTGAAAGACTCATGGAAGCAATCGAAAATGGCGAAAAAATAATGGTTTATGGCGATTATGATGTGGACGGCACAACGGCTGTTGCTCTCGTATATGGCTTTCTATCAACATTTTATGGTAATTTAGAATATTATAACCCCGATCGCTACGAAGAAGGTTACGGCGTATCGGTGCAAGGCATTGAGTGGGCTTCGGCACAAGGTGTTTCGCTTATTATTTGCTTAGATTGTGGCATCAAGGCACAAGATAAAGTGGCTTTGGCAAAAGATAAATTTAACATAGATTTTATCATCTGCGACCACCACGAACCAGATGATACTTTGCCTGTAGCGGTGGCAGTTTTAGACCCAAAACGCAAAGATTGTCCTTATCCCTACAAAGAATTGACAGGAAATGGCGTAGGTTTCAAACTCCTTCAAGGCTATTGTTTACGCAACGAAATTCCACTCGAAAATCTTTTTGAATTCTTAGATTTATGTGTCGTCAGTATTGGTTCTGACATTGTACCGATTACTGGCGAAAATAGAGTTTTGGCTTATTTTGGGTTGAAAAAACTAAACGAAAATCCACTAATTGGCTTAATGGCTTTGAAAGAAATTGCGGGATTCAAAGCCACAATGACTGTCGAAAATGTAGTCTTTGTTTTGGGCCCAAGAATCAATGCCGCAGGAAGAATCAAACACGCCAAAGCTGCCGTACAACTCTTATTATCAAACGATTATGATGAAGCGTTGGCTTTTGCAGCTGAAATTCAGAAGCATAATTCGGAGCGAAAAACCTTTGATTCACGCATCACAGATGAGGCTTTGGCAATGATTGAAGGCGACGAATGGCTACTAAATACCGCCAAAAGTACGGTACTTTACCGTGAAGATTGGCACAAAGGTGTTATCGGAATTGTGGCGAGTCGTTGTATCGAAAAATACTATCGTCCTACTATTATTCTTACAAAATCGCACGAAAAAGCAGCAGGTTCGGCTCGCTCAGTAACAGGTTTTGATTTGTATAATGCCGTCGAAAAATGCTCGAATTTGCTCGAACAATTTGGCGGACATACCCACGCCGCAGGAATGACCCTGCCCATTGAAAATATTGAGGCATTCAGATTGGCTTTTGATGAAATTGTTTCAAAAACCATTACAGAAGAGCAGCTTACGCCTGTAATAAAAATAGATTTGAAAATAAAATTGGCTGAAATTTCTTCCAAATTTTATAGAATAATGAACCTGATGGCACCATTTGGACCAGAAAATATGCAGCCGATTTTTGTAAGCGAAAATCTTACCCTAAAATACGCCCCAAGGGTAATGAAAGAAAAGCACTTAAAACTCGAGCTTTTTGAAGAAGAAACTGGTGCAATTTTCACAGCAGTTGGTTTTGGAATGGTGGAAGAACATTTCGCCAAATTGAATGAAACAAAATATTTCAGCATTGCCTATCAGGTTGACGAAAATACTTTCAATAATAATACAACTTTGCAGTTGATGTTGAAGGACATAAAGTATTAAATATTATCAGACATTAGAATTTAGACAAAAGAACTTACAATGCTCGTTTTGCCAAAGGATAATGACAATTTGCTTCTAAAATCTCATGTCTTTTGTCTAATTTCTTAAAAAATCACGCTAATTGCGGTATTCTTTGCTCATATTTTTAGTTTAACTTTGATGTTTTCAAAACACAAAAAATGCACAAAATCATGACAAAAAAACTATTATTTACAGTAATTATTGGAATTGTTTTTATCAATAATTCCTACTCACAAGCACTCCGAATTCCTCAAAACAGCAATTTTCCTTCATCGGCAGGCAGAAAAGTAGGCGTAACGGAAATCGAAGTAAAATGGAATTCACCAGGGGTAAAAGGGCGAGAAAGCAAGATTTGGGGAACAGATATTGCTTATTTTGGCACATCAGTTTTGGGTTTTGGCTCAAACACCGAGTCGCCATGGCGTGCAGGAGCTGACGGATGTACAACTATCTCATTTTCGACTGATGTAACTATCAATGGAAAAGCCTTGTCAGCAGGTAAATATGCTCTTTTTATGCAACTTTCGCCTGATTCTACCACTTTGATTTTTAACAAAAATATCAGAGAGTGGGGTAGCTATTTTTATGATAAAAGTATGGATGTGATGAGAGTTGGTACAATTCAGAAGAAAAATCAAGCTAATATGCAAGAGCGTTTGGTTTACAATTTCAATAATCAAACCGAAAATTCTGTTGAGATAAGTTTAGATTGGGAACACTGGAGTATTCCTTTCAAGGTAAAGGTTGATTCAAAGAAAACAACGCTTGCACATATCAAAAGTGAAATGAGTGGAGAATTAGCTTTCGACCCACCAAGTTTGGAATTGGCAGCCAATTGGTGTGTTGATAATGATGTAAATTTGGAAGAAGCCAGCAATTGGATTACGTCGGCAACCTCACCTAATTTGGGCGGAAGTGAAACTTTTAGGGCTTTATCTACAAAATCTAAGATTTTGGATAAATTAGGAAAGAAAACTGAGGCTGCAAGCATAATGAAAACCGCTCTTGACAAAGGCAACGCCATAGAATTACACCAATATGGCAGACAATTATTAGCTCAAAAGAAAGTCAACGAAGCAATGGCGATTTTTGAAATGAACCATAAAAAACACAATGGTGCTTGGCCCACAAATGGTGGTTTGATGCGTGGCTATTCGGCAAGTGGAAATCTCAAAAAAGCTTTAGAATATGCCAAATTGGCAGTTGCACAAGTACCAGATGAGGTAAATAAGAAATTTTTGGAGGCAGCCGTCAAGACTTTGGAAGAAGGAAAGGCTTTGTAGGCTACATAATTTTCAATGATTTTAAGGACGGCTTCGCTCAAAACGAAGCCTTCTTTGTTTATCCTTGTTAAGAATTAAGATAGATTAACAACCTATTTTGAAAAAAAGAACTTAG
The DNA here is from genome assembly GCA_031378345.1 of Emticicia sp. Lineage (GTDB taxonomy): Bacteria > Bacteroidota > Bacteroidia > Cytophagales > Spirosomataceae > Emticicia. Next base: position 25,525 of record JANNDY010000005.1, read on the forward strand.
TTTTGCAAAAAGAAATTTGTGAAGTTCAAAATACATTATGATTCTAAAAACTGAAAATTTAATAAAAAAATACGGTCAGCGTTTGGTTAATAATAATGTCAGCTACCAAGTAGGGCAGGGGGAAATTGTTGGACTTTTGGGTCCAAATGGTGCAGGAAAAACCACTTCTTTTTACATGGCAGTTGGTTTAGTAAAACCCAATAGTGGCAAAGTTTGGCTCGACGATTTGGATATTACTTCATTGCCAATGTACAAACGTGCCAAGTTGGGCGTAGGATATTTGGCACAAGAAGCATCTATTTTTCGAGATTTGACTGTGGAAGAGAATATTTTAGGTATTTTGGAATTGGCAAAACCCAATATGACCAAAGCCGAGCGTAAAGAAAAAACCGAATCACTTTTAGAAGAATTTAGCTTGACACTTGTTCGTAAAAACAAAGGAATTGTTTGTTCGGGAGGTGAGCGACGACGCACCGAAATAGCGAGAGCTTTAGCCGTTGACCCAAAATTTATCTTATTAGATGAGCCGTTTGCAGGCGTTGACCCAATTGCAGTAGAAGAAATTCAAGGAATTGTAGCCAAATTAAAAGACCGAAATATCGGAATTTTGATAACCGACCATAATGTAAATGAAACACTTTCTATTACAGACCGAGCCTACTTACTTTTTGAAGGAAAAATCCTCCGACAAGGAACCGCCGAAGAATTGGCAAGCGATGAATTAGTAAGAAAAGTATATTTAGGGCAGAATTTTGAATTGAAACGCAAATTCAATTAACAATCGGGCGACGTTCCGTTATCAGTAAAAATATTTATATTTTAGTCAAAAAACATCAAAAAAGGGGAATAACGCTAGAGGCTATTTTTTAAACTGTGTCAAGTGAAAATTTCACAAAAGTGTTAATTTTACTTTAAACATAGAATATTATGACTCACAATCAACCATTTGACTTTGCATCTTTTCAAGAAGAAGCAATAAAAGGCTTATATTCAGG
>JANNDY010000009.1:0-11361 GCA_031378345.1 Emticicia sp.
CCACCCGATGCTGAGAAGTTGACTGAGTTCTGAGAAAAAGTAAGAGCATTGTTAGTTTCATCTTCAAAAGTTTCAACCACACTATCATCATTAAGAATCGTTCCAATACCTGTTTGTTTCAAATAGACCGTTCCGTTTGTAGCACCAGAAAGCGTCATATTGAAAGTTTCATTTGGCTCTATTGTAGCATCTTTCAAAACGGTTACATTAACCGTTTGTGTTAAAGCTCCTCCACTTGTAAAAGTCAAAGTAGTTGATGGATAAGCTGTATAATCAGTTCCCGCCGTAGCAGTGCCATCTGATGAAGCCAAATTTACTGTAAATGCAGTAGTGTTATTGGTACGGGTAACCGTGAAAGTTGCCGTTGTTGAACCTCCGCCTGTGCCTTCTACAACACTTACATCATCAATGGATAATTGGGTATTGGTAAGCGTTGCTGTACCGTATTTGAAATTATCAATTTGGAGGTATTGAATACCTGTTGGCGTAGAAAACGCAATGGCTGAAAGTTGCACACCATCAAAAGGCGAGCCTGCGAAAAGTACCGTAGAATGGACGTTTGTACCCGATGGAGTTATGGCTGCGGTATGTGTAACTGTTCCTGAACCATCCGCTTTTGTACCCGTAAAAGTAATAGTACAATTTGTTGCAGTAAAAATAAAATTTGGAGAAGAACCTGAAACTGCCGCTGCCCATAAGTCAGCACTTATAATATTGAATGATTTACCAGGGGAAGTAATCTGCAAAGACCCTTGATTACCAACAGCATAAGGCTCAGTAGAAGAAGCATAACCCGAAGTTCCTCCTTGACCAAAATTACCCGCATTTTTTACAAGTAGTTTCCCTGTTGTTTGAAAATTATTTCCACTTTGCGAGAAGGTTGAAGTTTGATGCGTTTCATCATCAAAGGGTTCGTTGATGGCATCATCATCTACGATAGTTCCCGTTCCCGTAGCATCTAATAATACACCCCCCGTTGGATTGGAGAGTGTCATTGTGAAGGTTTCATTAGGTTCTACACTTACATCACCATTTACTACTACGTTTACCGTTTGGGTTAATGCACTACCTGCTGTAAAATTTACTGTTGTTAAAGGAAATGCTGTATAATCACTCCCTGAAGTTGCTGAACCGTTTGAAGATTGCACTTGAACCGAACTTGCCGCAGTATTACTACTCCGAGTAACTGTAAAAGTGAAATTACTCGTGCCCGAATTTCCTTCGTTTTGAGTTACGTCACTAATAGAAAACTGATTGGTTACAACCGCTTGAGTAGTGAAACTAATATGGTCTAACTGAGCATATTGAACTGTTGCAGAAGTTGAAACACTCAATGAAGTCATAAAAACTCCGTCCAAGGCTGTTCCTGCAAAACTTAATCCATTCACCATCAGATTTGCTTCTCTCGTTTGTCCACCTGGCACAACACCCGTAGAAGCTACATTGACTGTGGCTGTTGCAGTACCACCACCCACTAATGTTCCTACAAAAGTAACTATACCATTTGTTGCAGTACCACCACTTGAATTAGACGCAACATAAGCCGCAAATGAATTTATCTTAAATGAGGTACTTGCATTTTGTATCGTTATTGTTTTCGTAACTGTATTTCCATTTACTTGGATATAACTTGTTGAATTATTATATCCGAATGTCGTTACAAAATTTTGAAACGTAAGGTCTGTTAAAAAATTAATACCACTTTCTGAAAATGTATGGGGTGTTGTATTATTGGCTGTTGATTCATTTTCAAAATCTTCCGTAGCCGTTACTTGTGCAAAAGCATTAATAGACATCAACAAAACAACACAAAAAGCCAATAGGTTTTTGAACGTTTTATTGAAATAGGAATTGGTAAAGATAGTTTTCATATTTTTATGAATTTTTGGATATACTTTTATTTTATTCGCAAAGTTTTTATAAATGAAATATCGTTAGGTGGTGGATGTTAATATCGGTTTTGTAAGTATTTGATTATTAATATTTTGAAAATTTATAAAATCAAAACCCCTAAGAGTTTTATGATACTTAAACCATAAGACTCTTAGGTGTTTATTTAATTTTCCCTCTTAGTTTCTCGAAGGAAAAATACCTTGCGTCGCAATGCTATAATTGATGGCAAGGTATGGTTGCAAATTACTGTGTGGTTGATTACCACCCGCTAATGAGGTTGCCGATGCCATGTCCACGGGAGTTGTTGCTCCGTTGGCGTAAACGACAGGCATAGTTCCACCTGTTCTTCCTTGCGAAGCCAATGACGCTCCCGAAGCAGTAGCCTGAGTTGGACCATCGCCCGAAGCCGTCATTATATGATTGTGTTGTGGCATTTGAGTGCTAAGCAGCGTAACGTTTTCAGTACCACCTGTTTGTCCTATTTGATAGTTACTCAAACCTGGTCCTGTTCCCATACCAACTGGTACTCTACTTTGCAGATTGGGTAAGGCAAAAGTAGTAGTGCCATTTCCACCATAAGTTGTTCCTAATAAAGAAAATAGAGCGGTATTTGAAGAAATAGACAATAACTGTCCATTACAAAGCATCCAGCCACGTGGGGCGAAATTGAAGCCAAACATGGCAATCATACCGATAAAAGCATCCATAGTAATAAATTGTTTTAGTTAAATTGATTTGTTAATAAATTAGTTTCTTGATGGGAAAATACCTTGTATAGCAATGCTATAATTGATGGCAAGGTACGGTTGCAAATTATTATGTGGTTGATTCCCACCCGCTAATGAAGTTGCCGATGCCATGTTCACGGGAGTTGTTGCACCGTTGGCGTAAACGACTGGCATAGTTCCACCTGTTCTTCCTTGCGAAGCCAATGACGCTCCCGAAGCAGTAGCCTGAGTTGGACCATCACCAGAAGCAGTCATTATGTGATTGTGTTGTGGCATTTGAGTGCTGAGAAGCGTAACGTTTTCAGTACCACCTGTTTGTCCTATTTGATAGTTACTTAATCCCGGGCCTGTACCCATGCCTATTGGCACTCTACTTTGTAGGTTTGGTAAGCCAAAGGTTTGTACTCCATCACCTCCATAAGTTGTGCCGAGTAATGCAAATAAAGCAGAATTTTGAGCAATAGAAATTAACTGCCCGTTACAAAGCATCCAGCCACGTGGGGGGAAATTGAAGCCAAACATGGCAATCATACCGATAAAAGCATCCATAGTAATAAAATGTTTAAATGGTTAAATAAAGATTGATTAATAATGAACAAAGGTATTGTCAATTTGCTACTTGTATATAGGTAAAAATACGTGTTTTTCAAAAAGATGTGCTTGCGAATATTGTTTTTTTTAAAATAAAAATTAGCTTTGCACGTCATTCTGTTTTTGGAAAAAAACTTAAAAAATCTTCTAAATTATTGAAATAATTAATAAAAAGCGAAGAAGACTTAACATTTTAAAACAAAATAAACCCATGATTAACTACAAAGACCATCAATACGTAACACCAATACTTGCATTTTTAGAAAAAATAGGTGTTTCTGTGAAAATGAAAAAAATAACAAAAAAAACTGCCATTCCAGGTATTTTAATTAAAAACGGAACACTTCAAATTGACCTCGAACAGCTAAAATTTCCTGGTGATTTACTTCATGAAGCTGGTCGTATTGCTCTTGCTCCCAAAGATGTACGTTCTAAACTAACTTCACCCATTGATTCTCAACTTGATTTTGATGCTGCAACTCACTCCATGATGACTTTGGCTTGGTCTTACGCAGCTGCTCTTGAAACTAAGATTCCCTTAGAGGTACTTTTTCACCCCGAAGGATATAAAGGGCAAAACGAAAGTATTATGCACGGTTTTAAATCAGGAATGTATATCGGTTTGCCTATGCTTCAATGGCTCAATATGGCTCATGATGCCAACATTGCTGCTCAAAAAGGAGTACAACCTTTCCCGATTATGCAAAGCTGGTTGCGACCTTAGTATTCAAATAAATATCAAAATGAATCGTATAGAAATCTTCTTCAAATTTGGTTTTTGGTAAAATCAGTTTAAACTTATCAGGAACGACATTGACATGAAAATTGTCCACAAAAGCCTTCCCATCGTACCCAAAGTGGAGTTTTGTTAAAAGCTCTTCTCCATTTTGGTCTTTGATTTTAAACAAAATTCTTCTCGTTTTGGCATAACCTTCTTCAAAATGCTTTTTAGGGAAATCGGTTTCAAAACTATAATTACCATCTTTGTCAGTGAAGAGTTTTCCTTCGTAATCAAATTTTGAAGGATTGCTTTCAGAATTATTATGCCAAATTTCAATCATAGCATATTTCACAGGATTCAAATCCTCATACCGAATTTGCCCATTTACTTTTACAACTTTTTGGGCATTTTTTGTAAAACTCAAAACTTTTTTATTTGTAAAGTCAATAGTTTCAGCATGAGTAATTTGAGGAAAAAAACTGAGTCCAAGACCGATATAGATAGAATTTTTGCAAAAATTTCTACGACTTTTTTTCATGATTTTTAGTGGTTTATACTTTTTAGGGAATTTGATAGGTATGCCTATTTTTTGCTAACGTTCTTTTTATATACGTAATCTTTTTTGTTTCAAAAAAACAAAGATTTACATAAAAAACTTATAGTAATCCTTGTTTTCCTTTTAAAAAAACCAAAATAATTCAGTCATCAAATTTTTGAATATTTTTTAAATACCCAAACATGATGTATTTTGAATTTATTATTTTCAGCAAAATTTATTGAATGGATTAATTAATTTTCATTGTTGAATTATGACTTTATTTTTAATTATGATACAAAAAGATACAAAAATCTTGATATAAACAAAGAAAAAAAGTAATTTTTATCGAGCGGTAAAGAGCCATTTTATCTTAGCCATTGTTTCATTGCTGGATAAATAATTGACGGACTTGCCTCAGTAATATTTGTCATGCCGTACCATTGCAAAATCGGAACTCCAAAATATCGTCCGTTACTAAAATTTTCAATAATATTATCAGAATCACCTTTATAGCCATCAGGATGAAAAACTACTTTGGGGGAAATGCCAATTTCTAAACAAGCTGCATAAGTCCAAGCAATAACAGCCATTTCGGTTGCTTCTTGGTCGGGCTGGTCTTCGAGCGAACCGCTTAATTTTGTTCTTAGTTCGGGTTTTAATAAAGCAATGTGTCCAGCCTCATGCAGTGTATCTCCAATAAATTTTAGTTGAGATTTATCTATCAATAATGTGCCGTTTTCAATCAAAAGCCCCGGTAAGAAGGTCTGTTGTTGTATATTACAAAATTGGAATGAAATTTCTATTTTTCTAATAAAATCAAGAATTTTTTCAAAAATATGATTTTCAGCATCCATCAATTTTTCTTTTGTAATAGATTTGTCAGAGTAACATATAATGATAACTCATGTAACGCACGAAGTCTGAAAGACTTCAACCTAAATAGCCCCGAATGAAATTCGGGGAGAAAATAAGGCAGGAAGCCCCCAACCCTGAAGTGGATTGAACCGCTATTGCTCAACCCACTTCGGGGTTGGGGCTTACATTCCTTTCAAACCATAAGTTGCACTGACGGTTATTCAAACGGTCCGCCGTAGCGGTTTAAGCCCTTTGGGCTTGGGTGCGTAAAATGAGATGATTATATTTGCAATATTAAAAATAAATTTTCGATTTTTCTTAGTTTTTTTTTTATTTTTTATCAAGCGGCGAATGCAGGTTTTTTTTGTCAAAAAAATGATGAGAAAAGAATCAAATTTTAAAAAACTGAATTACATTTATACCTCCAAAAATTCAACCCTTTTTATAAGCCATGACAGAATCTATCTTATTTCCTTTTTCATTTAATCAACCAAAACTTGTGGCTGATTTGGCAATTTGCCAACAAACAGAATGGTTGATTCACTTCAATCAAAATGATTTTACAGGTCGATGGTCGAGCTTTGCTTTGCGTTCTATTTCGGGTAGCGAATTAGACATTTTGGCTACACCAAATGCAATATTCCAAGATACAAAAACGCTTGAAAAATGCCCGTATTTCAAGGAAATAGTCGATTCTTTTCACTGTGAAAAAGAGGCAGTTAGGCTACTTTCACTTTCGCCTGATAGCTATATAAAAGAGCATCGTGATGTTACAGGAGGCTATGAAGATAGTTTTTTTAGAATTCATATACCGATTCAAACAAATGATAAAGTAGTTTTCACAGTCAATAAAAAGCCCTTGCCTATGCGTGAAGGCGAATGTTGGTATGCCAATTTCAATCTGCCACATTTTGTATCGAATAATGGCGAAAATGACCGTATTCATTTAGTGATTGATTGCCTTAGAAATGAATGGTCGGATAAACTTTTTGCAGAAAATGGTTATAATTTTGAGTCAGAAAAAAACGAAAAGTATGACCAAAAAACAAAATTGTTGATGATTGAACAATTGTCATTGATGCAAACCGAGACGGCTGATAATATGATTGCAAAACTTAAAGCTGAAATGGAAAATAATGATTGAAATAAATAATCTCAAAAATTGGATTCCTTATAAAATCGACTTCCTTCACAAGCCAATTATTTGTGAATGGCGTTTTGTTTCGGATAAAAAATTTATCGAGCCTTTTTTTCAAGAAACAACCACAAAATGTAGTATTTATGATGAAAATCGAAAGCATTTTAAGTCTTCAACATCAATTGAAAGTTTGATTGAATTTGCTGATAATCAAGCATTTATTGAACCTACGGCATTTATTTTTCATGTTTCGAGATGCGGTTCAACACTTTTAGCTCAATTGTTTTCTTTGGACGAGCAAAATATTGTTATTTCGGAAGCTCCAATTTTTGATGAAGTTTTACGAGAAATCCACTTCAAAAACCCCGATGTTTCAGAACAAAAAATAGACGAATCTTTAAAAGCTGTCGTTAAATTTTTAGGGCAAAAAAGAACAGGCAAAGAACAAAATTTCTTAATCAAATTAGACAGTTGGCATATCTTATATTACGAAAAATTGAGGAAATTATACCCCGGAACACCCTTCATTTTCTCATTCAGACGACCCGATGAAGTTATTCGTTCACAAGTGAAGGATAGTGGTATGCACGCTTCCCCAGGCGTGATTCAACCAGAGGTTTTTGATTTTACATTGGAAGGAATTTTAAAGTTAGAACGTCCCGTTTACGTAGCGAAAGTATTAGAAAAATATTTTGAACGATATTTAGAAATCGAAGAAAAAGACAAAAATGTCATCTTCATCAATTACGCCGAAGGAATCTTGACCAGTTTAGATAAAATAGAGCATTTTTTGAAACTAAAAATCGAACCTTCCCTCAAGCAAAAAATGGTAGAACGAACACAATTTCATAGCAAAAACCCTAATACTATTTTTGAAGAAAAACCATTGGAAGATGAATTGCCTGAATATCAGAAAAATGTATTTACAATGTATGAAAAATTATTACAAATATGATTTATAAACCATTAACTCTGATGCCAGGATTTTCGTCAATCTGATAATAAAACCTTAATTTTTCTGGCAAAACGTCATGAAATTGTTTTAGTTGAAAAGGTATCGTTAAACCACTTTGATATAAGGTAATAATATCGTCACCATGGACTGCGATTTCTGTAACTATATTAAAAGTAGCTGCTTTATCAGTAAATGGCTTGGGAATATTCAGTATAATTGGAGGGAAATTGTAGTTTCCTTTTGCTTCATTATAGGCGAATGTATTTTTTGAAATAGTTTCTTTATTCAACTCAAAAATAGTCCCAATACTATTGACAACTCGACTATTTATTTCAACCTCAGGGCTTTGTTTTTCATAATGAATCAAAGCCGCTTTTAGTACGATGTTCTCAGGAATCATCAAGGCTTTGAGAGATAATTGTGGGACTATATTCATGCAGATAGATACTTGTTGTTCACATTTCAAGGCTCTCTGCATAGTTTCGGACAGAAAAATATCAATGTCTAAGCCAACTTGTAATTGCCATTTTGTCGCATCCACTTGCTCAGAATGGTATATGTATTTTTCTAAATTCAAAGTTTGAAATAGCTTATTTACACAATTATAGCTATCTTCATTTACTTCGAGTAAAGTAAATTGCAGTTCATCACTCTTGAATCGTGCGGTGAGAGGTAATACAAGTGTAGCAAAAGGTCCCGTACCAGCATACAAAATATGAACGGGTTTATTACCATTGGTTTTTCGTACATCACAAACCGCTTGCAAAAGCCCGTCAACAAACTTTTTTGTACGCATTATATCCATAATGCACATGGCAGCCCAAGTAAGCCCAATAGCATAACCGTTATCAAAGTATTTTCGATTCAACCTGTTTTGCTCAGCATCAGGGTCAAGATCAATCACCTCTACCAGAAAACCATAATATTCTTTTGATACATTAAACAATTCTTGGTAATCGTATTTGCCAGCATCGAGAAGCCTATTTGTGATATTTTGAAGTTTAAGATTCGGAGTCATTGATAATTAGTGTTTTTAGTCAATTCTGATTTTATTTTGATAAAGAAAATGACAAAAGCTAAGTTTTTGGTAGGACTTTTATTTCTGAGTTTCCATTTCTTTCTAAACTTACAAATTACTATTAATTTTAATAATTACCAATCATACTCACAATATTTTTAGGGGTATTTGTTTTGAAAATGATTATTTGAGGTAAAATCAAGGTCATACAATTAAACCTTATTAAACGAACTAAACTATAACTACAATAATAATGAAAAATCTAACCATTTTAAATACTTTCAGAGAACATATCTTAAGTAATAATCCAATTGAGCCAAAAGATTGGGTTGTCTTTCAAAAATCGCTTTTTGAGCTTGGGATTGGTATGGAGGAAACACTACAATTTCTCTATTTTAATCAACTTAATACGCAAGGTTTTGAGGATTGGATTGATAAAAACAAGAGGATTGCTCAAAATGAAAATATTGAACATTTCCCAGATGTGCTGAGTCAGGAAGATTTGGAATTTTGGAATAAAAATGGCTATATTGTTCTCAAAAACGCCATTTCGAAAGAAGATTGTGCAGAAACACAAAATGCCATTTTGAACTATTTGGAGGCTTCATTAGATAATCCTGATTCTTGGTACAAACACCACGAAGCAAAAGAAGGCTTAATGGTGCTGTTTACAAAACACCCAACTTTGGATAAAAACAGGGCTTCTTTAACCATTCAAAAAGCCTATCAACAGCTATACGAAACCGACAAAATTTATCAAGTCATTGACAAAGTAAGTTTCAATCCTCCTGAAAATGATTCGTATAAATTTAGAGGTAGTTCTTTGCACTGGGATGTGAGTTTGCAACTCCCAATTCCATTCAAATTACAAGGATTACTTTATTTGACTGACGTAAAACAAGATAGTGGAGCTTTTCATTGTGTGCCAGGTTTTCATCATCAAATAGAAAGTTGGATGAAAAGTTTACCGCAAAAAGCCAATCCAAGAGACATAGCAATCCAAGATTTAAAGCCTATCCCCGTGCTTGGAAACGCTGGTGATTTCGTGATTTGGCATCAAGGGTTACCTCATTGTGCCACGCCAAATACGAGTAATTTACCGAGAATGGTTCAGTATATGACGTATTTACCCCTTGAAACTCAGGATGTAACAGGCGAGTGGATTTGAGATTTAGACAGAAATCTTCTCAAAAATATCTCCACTCGTAATACCAAAAACTCCTTATGTTTCACCTTCCAAATATCTAAATGAAGAATATAAGACTTTGATATTCAAAGCAGTATTATTGATACAGGCTACTTCCATTCCGTTTTGAAAAAGATGGAAGACCTCTCCCGCTTTCATGCCTTCTTGTGTAGAAATCTGGGCTTTAATTATTCTGACATCAATTCCATTTATACGAGCAATTGCTCCACGATTCCAAGGATTACAGGCTTTTATGAGAACCACAATCTCTTTTACTTCCATTTTTTGCCAATCAATAATGATGTCTTTTAAGGTTGGTTTTGGAAAAAAAAACAGGCTTTTTAAGGTTTTGTGGCATCAATTTCAAGTAATTCTTCAAAATACTATCTAACAATTTGTGAACGCCATTAATTGTAATATAAATATAATTTGCTTCGACGATACCGTATGTATTCATCACCTTGATTTCAAATGGAATTTCGACAGCAATCTGGCTCGTATCAAAGTTTTCGTCCATTTGATGTACAGTCAATACTCCTTCTTTTTCTTGATTTTTTATTTGCCAAAAAACAGGAAAACTTCCACCATATTTGGGTAATTTTCCGAAGTGAATATTATAAAAACCAAATTGAGGCAAATTCAAAATATCACTCGGAATTTTCTTTGAAAATCCTAAAACAAGTACAATGTCAGCTCTAATGCCACGAATCCAAGTTGAAAGTTATTGTGAAAGATTTTCTCTTATTAAGATTTGCGGAATGATTTTTTTTTGTTTACAAATGACAGTCAAATTACTAAAAAAGTCTTTTTTTTGTTCTTTTACAGCAATTCCTGCCAAAACACCTTGAGAATTTAGCCATTCGAGATGTGGAAATGCCGCCGTAGTGTTACAAATTAAAGCAACTCTCATAAAAATTTTATTTCAATTTTTTTTGAAAACCAAAAATAGTCATTCGAACTAAAATTCAGCATAACTTTGTCCAAAAAAGTTTGTATTGTCTTTTTACAAAGCTGAATGAGTTTTTATAATTTTTATAATATCATTCACTTTTCTACGAGAAACCTTAATGTTCATTGCTTGATTAAACGCTGAGTTTTTAACAATAATTCTCGGAACATTTCCTGTTTCTTCTTTTGCCTCAAAATTATCAAGGTATTCTAAATTGATTATTGTTGAGCGATTTGGACGAAAAAAGTTGAAGTCTTTTAAGCGTTTTTCAATAATTCCAATGGTGGTTGAGGTAAGTAAAATATTGCCACATGCCAGATGAACATAAGTATAATTGATGTCTGCTTTGAGCATCAAAATAGTTTCTGGAGAGATTTTCTTTCGCCCACCAATATTTATTAATATGTCAGTTTCCATAGTATAAAGCTGTTTTTTTACTTTTTGAATTGAAATATTTATTATTTTGGCAAATGTAGTGGCTGCGATTTTCTAATAAACGAGTAAAAATACCTGTTTTATAGAATTGATAAAATTAACGGTATTTGAATATACGTTATATTTGAATTATTCTTTTTGAAGGTTACAATCAAAAAAAACTCTTGACTCATTAGAATCAAGAGGTTTTTGCTTTTTAAGGAAACAGCAATCAATTACTACACCCCTCAATCTGAGCTTTGAAACTTGAGCCATTGCCCGAAACTACTTGGAAGCCTGGAGTTAAGTTTATGGCATTTCCTGCTTTATAATTAATTCTTGAAGCTCCAGTAATATTATTTCTTGCATTAATAG
>JANNDY010000011.1:0-7133 GCA_031378345.1 Emticicia sp.
TCATTTTTACTATGGCAATCTCAACAATTCTGTCGCTGGCAACGTTTACTCCGGTTGTTTCAAGATCAATTAGTGCAAGGGGTCTTTGTAAAACTAAATTCATTGAATATGTTGTGGGTTTATTGTTTTCTTCAAATCCGAATTCTATTTGGTTGTTCATGAGGCAAAAATAACTAAAACAAATGCAACCCCATCACATCATAAAAAACTGGTTTTTACGTTATAGGGCCTAAAACCATCATTATTTAAAAATCTTTATTACTTTTACTGCTTAAAATCCATTTCACCATGAAAAAAACAATTCTTCTTTTACTGGCTGTAACCTTTACAGCATGCATTATCAGCTCTTGTGCCGGAAGCAAACAATGAATAGGATGCCCCACCAGTTCCAGCAATAAACCTTTTAGGAGCTAAACTGTTGTACTAATAAAATTTACATGAATTGGAAAGAACTAAGCTCCTCTGAAGAATTGGAACACTTAATTGAAGCATCGCATTCAAAACCACAAGTAATATTTAAACATAGTACTACCTGTAACATTAGTGCTGTGGCTAAAAAAAGAATTGATAAGCATGAGCAGCAATCTGATTTGCCATTTTATTATTTAGATTTATTAAAGAATCGTACCATTTCAAATAACATAGCTACTCTATTTGCTGTTGAACATGAATCTCCCCAAGTACTACTAATTAAATACGGCAAATGCATTTACAATGAAAGCCATTTAGCAATTTATATGGATGAAATTCTGGAGAAGGCTTAATTAGAATTACTCATCGTACCTTCTTATAAAGGTATAATAACCGTTACATTCATCATTTTGTGTATCTCTTTTTCATTGAGAGAGAGTATTATAAAAATACATTGCGAATTATATCCAACTTAGAAAATTAACAATTTCATGATTCATAAGATTTTATTTTCCCTTTTAGCAAAGCAATTGTAATAGGCATGTATAAATGGAAATATTGATTGGCAAAAGGAATTGTACTAAAAAAATTACAAAAGGTGACATTCTTTGATTAAGCGTTTATGTCGCCTTTTGAAAACCAACAATACAAAAAGGGGACATGGCATACTATGAAATTCAATTACTTATAAAATTTGGATTTGTGCGGAGTGGCGCCTAATTTAGTGTTGGTAGAAATATTGCCAACTTATCAACTCCTCGAGATTTAAAAAAATATAATTGGACAGTTTTTAAAAAATAAATATCACTAACATTAAATAGATTATCTAATGAAATACTTATTATTAATTATGTCTCTCTTTATTTTGACAATGTCTTGTAAGAAAGAAACAAACAATAAGTTTGAACCATATTTTAGACTTAAAGTTAATGGAAATAAGGAATCATTAGGGACTTGTGGATTTTTTGCAGGAGGAGGTGGTGAATTTTCTTGTTCAATTAGTGGGGACAGCGTTTTATTATTATCTGTTGGCTGTGACCAAAAAGCAGGCTTTTTTTTAAAAGGGAATATATCAAATGGAACGTATCAACTTGACAACAAAAATCAATCTTGGTATGAAGAAAATAGTTTAAAAAAGTATCGTACGACAATTAATCAGAGAGGAAGTATTACTATTGAAAAAGGTACATTTCAATCAGCAGGTTTAATTAAAACTTTAAAAGGAAGTTTCTCATTTAATGCTATTGACACCGTATCGGGGCAAATTATAAACATAACTAATGGAGACTTTTTAATGGAACGAAGAGAATATTAACCGCTTATTATTTTTTAATTTGGTACTAAAAAAAATAAATAATACTTCTACCAACAATGGGTTTTGTGCAAGTGCGGCTTGAGGTTGTAGCAATCGGCAGTAGCAACATAGCTGCATTTGTTCGGGCTTGACCAACATCGCCAAACATTGGTTCTAAACATTTATCTTTATCAAAAGCCGGGCATCGGTTACGGGCGGACGGAATACTAATGCCACACCTGCACAAAGCCCTGTCGTTGTGCGTCACTTTGTTGGACACCCTAAAATATTCAAATGAAAAAAGGTTTTTTGTACATCACAATTTTATTTCTACCGACTTTTCTGTTTGCACAAATGCCAAATGATTGGGGTGCATTTAACCAAAGATTGGATGCTAAAATTTTTGCAGGAAAGAAATTTAAATTACAAGCTGCTGTTAAAGTTCAATTAATTGACCCAACTTCTGAAGCTGAAATATGGGTTAGAGTTGACAGGCCAAATAAAAAAACAGGTTTCTTTTACAATATGATGGATAAACCAATTAGAGTAAAAGATTGGAAGATTTTTTCAATTGAAGGCAAAGTTGATAATGATGCAGAATATATTGCATTTGGCGGACTGTATAGCAGGAAAGGAATATTCTATTTTGACGATTTTAAATTGTCAATTGAAACTACAAAAGGAAATTATGAAGAAGTAAAAATACAAAATGGAAATTTTGAAAGTGATAGTTTAGGTAGTCCTTGGGGGTTTTTTCAAAAACGAAATGGATTTGTTTTGTCTACTACAACTGAAACTTCATTTGAAGGAAAGCAATCTTGCAAAGTTGATGGCTCTCAATTTAAAAAATCACTAACTTATGGAAATAATGACAGTACAGGAAAATATGTTGATGCCAATGGAATAAAAATCTACTACGAAGAATATGGACAAGGACAGCCTTTATTGTTACTTCACGGAAATTCGGAATCAATCCAATCTTTTAGACTACAGATCCCAGAGTTTTCAAAACATTATCGAGTTATTGCGGTTGACACAAGAGGCCAAGGTAAATCATCAGAAGATGGTAAGACATATTCCTATGATTTATTTGCAGACGATATGAATGCCTTATTGAACATATTAAATGTTGACAGTGCAAATATTTTAGGTTGGAGTGACGGAGGTAATACAGGGCTAATAATGGCAATGAAATATCCTAAAAAAGTAAAACGACTTGTAACAATGGGAGCAAATGTGTTTATTGATAATTCTGTGGTAGATAAATGGGTTTTTAAAGAATTACATAAGCAATTAAAAGAAATGAAAAATGACTCATCATACTCTGACAGAAACCGTGTTAGACTTATAAATTTATTACTTACAGAGCCAAAACATAGTTTTGAAGAATTGAAAATAATAAGTTCCCCAGTTTTGGTTCTTGCAGGAGAAAAGGATGTAATAAAAGAAAACCATACCCAAAGTATTGCACAAAATATAAGAAACAGTAAGTTGATAATTGCTCCAAAAGAAACACATTATTACCCGACTGAAAACTCAAAAGCATTTAATGAAACCGTAATTGAATTCTTAAGGGAGTATTAAAAAAGCGAACGCACAACAAAAGGTTTTGTGCAATTGGGGCTCGACGTTGCAGCAATCATCGGCAGTGCATATCCAGGCTTTATATCCGGCGGACGTAATTCTGTTGGGCAGTAGTTCTTAACTTCGGCTTTTAGTTCTAAATTTAGCTTCAGTTCCGGGCAGACAGTTGGTCAATTCCCCAACTGCACAAAGCCTCGAACGTTATATGCCACCCTACGGCAACACTCTGCTATTTATGTGACGGCAAAATACTTCAACAGACCAACCTCTTTTGACACGACACTTCAAATCATGTTGATAACTTTTTGAGGACTTTATTTGTCCTTTATTTCATGTTGCATAAATTTGGACTAAATAAGTCCACAATGAAAAAGTCAAGCCTCACAACATTTGGGGAACACATACGGACACTTCGGGAAGAAGCTGAACTGCCACTTAGAAAAGTCGCCGCAGACTTAAATATTGACCCTTCATTATTAGGAAAAATTGAACGTAACGAAAGGCAACCTACAAAAGACTTTATTAAACAAGTTGCAGTTTTCTATAAAATAAAAGAGAAAGATTTAATGAAAGAATTTCTTAGCGACCAAATTGCGTATAAAATCCTTGATGAAGAGGCTGACTTAGATACCCTAAAAGTAGCGGAGGAGAAAGTAACATACTTAAAAACAAAAAAGTAAATCAATGGGAAAAACATTATCAAGAAATACAGAAATACCATCATTCTTTGGCACAATTCAATTAAAAGGAGAAAGACTTGATATTGACACAACCAAAGACATTAATACTCCTACCCTTTTTTACAAACATCAAAACGGTGAGCTGTGGCAAGGCAATAGCATAGAATGGCTAAAATCATTAAAAAGTGAAAGTGTTGATTTAATTTTTGCAGACCCACCCTATAACATCAAAAAGGCAGATTGGGATACTTTTGAAAGTCAGGAAGAATATATCAAATTTTCAATGCAGTGGATTGAACAAGCCGCAAGAGTTTTAAAACCAACCGGAACACTTTTTATTTGTGGCTTCTCTGAAATTCTTGCAGATATAAAACATCCTGCGACAAAATACTTCAAAGGCTGTAGATGGATTATTTGGCATTACAAAAACAAAGCAAATTTGGGAAGCGATTGGGGAAGAAGTCACGAAAGCATTTTGCATTTTCGTAAGACAAAGAATTTCACTTTCAACATTGACGAAATTCGTATTCCATATAGTGAGCATACTTTAAAATATCCAAGTCATCCCCAAGCTGAGACAAGTCAATATGGCAAAGGGAAAAACGGAAATCATATTTGGGAACCAAACCCTTTAGGGGCAAAGCCAAAAGATGTATTGGAAATTCCGCAAGACATTATAGAAGTTCCAACAACATGTAATGGAATGCACGAAAAAACACCACACCCTACACAGAAACCAGAAGAACTAATAAGAAAGATAATTTTGGCATCTTCTAATATTGACGACATTATTCTTGACCCTTTTTGTGGTTCAGGAACAACTCCAGTTTGTGCTGACCAACTTCAACGTAAATGGTTAGCTTGCGACCTATCAACAGAGTATTTAGATTGGGCTGTAAACCGTTTAGAATTAGTTGAAGAT
This sequence comes from Emticicia sp., assembly GCA_031378345.1. GTDB lineage: Bacteria > Bacteroidota > Bacteroidia > Cytophagales > Spirosomataceae > Emticicia. The sequence goes on from JANNDY010000011.1 coordinate 4,892, forward strand.
TGGAGTATTGAAAAATGGAATAAATACGATTTTGAAAATCAAAAAAGACGCAACTCAATAAGATGAACTTAAAGCAACTCGTAAATAAAGCAAAAGACAAAAGCAACTTCGTTGACTTAAAAGCATATATCGCATTTTGCAATGAATATTTGAATTACATAAGTGACAATTTGCAAGCAACAATTATCTCCCAAAATGAAAATCATTACCGCTTTTACCAATACAAGAAAGAAGGTAACTTTCAAATTACAAGACCAATCAATTCAAACTTAATGTACGATGCAAAGACTTTTGTAAAAGCATCAAAGGAGTTTTTAAAAGTCCTACAAAGCATAAAGACAATCAATAAGAAAGATGAAGCATTAAGGCAAATCCTCAACAACTCAACATACACTATCCAACAATCCGTTGGTTCAGCATTAGACGGTTTACCTGCCGGACAATCAAATACTGCAAGAAAATTAAATGGTGACTTATTTGAACACTTCATCCGTTTAATCATTCGTGAAATAGGAATTACTTGTAATGCTGGTGTTATTCAAGTTCCAGTAGTTGTTGCAAATGAACCTCAATTCAACATGAGCTACCAGCATGACCTTATCATTGAAAAAGACAATGATGTAAAAGTTATTGGGTCTATAAAAACATCAAGTAAAGACAGGATTGATAAAATATTTATTGACAAATTCCTTTACAACAAACTTACTGAAAAGGCAACTCCACATATTGCCATTTTCTTAAACGATGTTCAAAGGAAAAACACAAAACGGGAAAATCAATATGGAATTAATTCAACATTCTTACCCGGACATTTCAAAGGATATACAATAAAACTCAATCCACTTGACGGTGTTTATTACTGCGACATCAGACCGAATATGAGAACCGAAAGTATTTTGAAAGACCATATAAAAACTTTTGACAATTTACTCATTGAAGATATTTGGAAATTCTTGAAGTAGTATTTCAATATAAACTCAATCATTCTTTAGAGTGACAGAGAAAGGGCGGCATATAACATGGGGTTTTGTGCAAGCAGGGCTGGACGTTGAAACTTCGGCTATTTGCATCGCTGTACTTTGGTTCGGGCTGGACGGAATTCTATTGGGCTTTTAGTTGTTATCTTGTACTTTTATTTCTTTATTGGGCTTCAGTTCCGGGCTGGACAATCAACAATGCCCTGCCTGCACAAAGCCCTGTTCGTTGGTGGCAATTTTTCACGACAGACTATGAATATTAACGACTTTGACTTTCACGACTCAGCAATACTTAGTGTAACTGAAAATACACAAAAGCATTATTTAGACTTTCTGTTAGAATTTCCAATTAAATGGGAGGACAATATTTTCGAACTTAAAATTTTAAGATTTAACGAGGTTATTTTTTATACTGTTGACGAAATACCTTTTTTTGGACAACCAACTATTTTAGAGATTATTAATTTAGGACAGATTACTAAAAGTTGGGGTACGGGACGAAATCTTATGGAAGCTAAGAGGCTTAAAATTGAAATCCAAACAAATGCAGGAAATAGATTAATTGAATATGAAGATTGTAATTTATTAAGTCCAATTGAATTAATAGATTTAAAAAAGACTAAGTATAAAGACAAGATTATAATCGACATTTTTGAAATTCGAGACGGACTTGAAACAAAAGTTGAATTAAAAAACGGCAAGCTAATTTCAATTTGGAATATTGCTTGGAAATATGACGTTGGAGAGCAGTTCGCATATATCACGACAAACGTCAGCCCAAATATTGAAAATGCAACCATAGACCATTTTTTTACAAATGAGATAAGTAAACTAATGACAAACGGAGAATAAAACTGCCACCAACAAGGCGTTTTGTACAAGTGTGGCTGACGGAAGCCCAATGAGCTGCGGTTCGGTATTGGGCTATGGTTCGGGCAGAAGTTCATAGCCTAGCTTTTGGTTCTTATCTTTATCATTTATATCTTTAATCGGCTTTAGTTCCCGGCGGAAAGAATTCTAATTCCACACCTGCACAAAGCGCTACCGTAAGCCGCCATTTTTAAGACCATGCACTCTACAAAACTTTTAATATTTTTTATAGCCGTGTTGACATTTTGTAGCTGTAACTGTAAGCTCCCCCAAAGTTCGGCCATTTAGAAGTTGACAAGAATGTTAACTTTAAAACAAAGGAGGTCGATATGAAAAAAACAAGATTTACTGAAACTCAAATTGTCAAAGCCATTCAGGAACATGAGAATGGTAGA
>JANNDY010000026.1:0-1947 GCA_031378345.1 Emticicia sp.
CTGGCACGATTTACAAGAGTATTTTGCCGTAGCTCATCAACATTCTTTTTTTGTCATGGTAATATTTAATTTTAAATTTCTAAATTGCCTTAAAATTATGAATTTTACTCAGGAAAAGCTACCGAAGGTTTAGTTCAACACGGGTTTGGCAAAATGGGGGCATAAGTGCTAAATTGAGCTTTTGTACTTCTATCAACATTGGTGCTAATTTGAACATTAGTACTTCTAATCCCCCACTTCGCCAAGCCCCAAAACGTTGGGCGTTATTTTGTGAGACCCAAAAACCGACACTAAAACTTGGACAATGAAATTTGAAATAACAGACGGACTAAGTATCATATCAATCGGACTTAATGACATTGGGAGTTATTTTAGTTACAACAACCCTCTGACTACTGTGTGGTACGATTGTGCAGGTTCGGCAGGAAAATATCTATGCCAACTACCATATGACGAAAAATATCGAATTGAAGTACGAAAAAAAATTATTGAAAATTTAAACACAGATTATAGCGATAACATTGAAGAATTACACAATTTAATTTATCCATTGTTGAGATTATTCCCAAATGGAGAATATCATCTAAATTTTTATAATAATTCAAATTCTAAGTATTTTGAGCATTCATATTTAAAAGATGGCATTTCAACTTCTATCGAATACAATTGGTTTTTTGTGTTTTCTGAGTCAATCAATTTGGCTGAAATTGACAGTAAAATTTTAGAACATAAAGCTTTTGTTAAGGATAGAGAAGAAAAAAAGCAAATTTCTTGGAATATTCTTGAATTTACGACTTCTGGATTTTACGAGGGTAATGATAAATCTTTTGTTGCGACACAACCAAAATCCGAAATCAATGAAGAGCGAGTAAAATATTTTGAAGATAAAATTAGCAATGGAGAAAGACCATTTATCATCATATTTAATTCGTATTTCAATCAACACATTACCAACATTGATAACAGTATTTCTCAATACTCAATGACCTCTGAGAACTACGTTTTAGATGGACACCATAAATTATTGGCATATCAAAATTTAAAAATAAATCCTTCCATTGTTGAGATTACACATCAACCAAAAACAAAAGATGAAATTGAATTTGACATTGAAAAGTTAATTGAGGTAATGTATCCTTGGCAAATAGAACACATTTTAGAAAATTGGAGCAGTAGAGATGAATATATTATGGAAGCTCTAAATAATCCTAAAAGTAAAATTCACAATTTTATTAAAAATGGGTTTTACCAAGAATTCTATGAGAATGGGCAACTTAAACACGAAGCATTTTATATAAATAACAGAGTTGATGGTGTTACAAAAGGTTGGTATGACAACGGACAATTAGAATATCGCTATCTATACGAAAATCAACTTTACAAAGAAGGCGAAACTTGGTATAAATCTGGTAAAATTAAATCTGTTTCAGATAACAGGATTTCATATTCAGTAAACTATTATGAAAATGGCAATATTAGAAGTAAATATGAACTCATTGACGACAATAAAATACATTTTCAACAAGGCTGGTACGAAAATGGTATTAAAGAATTTGAAGTAAAGTCAGTTATGACTGGTGGACTTATAATGAGAAAAAACTTCAACAGAAAAGGAAATATTGAAAATTTTGAAGAGTTTGATACTATCGAACAAAAACTTGTCCAACGAAAATAAAACAACGCCCAATAACTAAGGTTTCGTGGTGGCTGAAAGCCAAGCCATGAAACCGATGTAATAACTAAGGTTTCGTGGTGGCTGAAAGCCAAGCCATGAAACCGATGTTGAAAGGAACGGGGACGCCCAGTCCTTCGGTAGCGGTGAGTGCCTACCAAACCCTTTCTTTGTTATGGAGTTATCGTTGAAGCTACAACTACTCTGCGAGCAGATTTTAACCTGCTTTTTTGCTTTTATGTCGGATTGACTGCTGAAGCAGCTGTTTATTGATT
>JANNDY010000065.1:0-3035 GCA_031378345.1 Emticicia sp.
GGTGTGCTTGGTGTCGGGCGACACCAAATTAGAGCCGATGCAAAGTTAGTGGCATCCAACGCTGGCAAGTGCGTAAACGCCTTACTATCAATCTTTTATCTAATCAAAATCCCCAGCATCGCACTTGCGAATCGTTGGAAATGAAACAAAAAATGAACATTCAATTATGTACAAATTGAACTAATCAATTTCAAATAACTTAACAAAAACTTCATATGAAAAACTTTATTAGTAATTGAAATTTGATTTTACTTTCATTAGCTATTCTTAATTTTTCAGTAGTTACGAGTTACGGACAAGCAATTGATAAATTTTTAGATAAGGTAGAAAAAGCGTCTGATAATTTAGATAAAACTTTAAATTCTGTTGATAAACTCTTAAATGAGCTTGATAAAGCAACAGATAAAAACTCAAAGAAAAATAACAAAAAACCAAATAATGATAAAAAAGAGAAAGCAAATAAGATTGTAGATAATAAAAAAATCAAAGAAGATAAAAAAAATGTTCAAAGTAAAAGTGATAGCTACACAGATTTAAAAAAAAACAATTATGATAGCGACTTGAAACCTTTATTTCTAACATCTGATACTTGGAGAGGGCTATCAGGCTGGTATGAATGTGAATTCAAAAAATCGTCTATGCAGTATTTTGAGAAACTAAAAATCGAATTATATATGTATAGTTCGGAAGACTTCCCAATATATGGAGGTTCATCAAATTTTAAATTGCGTAGTGGCACATCAAAAAGAAATGACATATCTTTTCAACTTCACGGGCAGGACGACAATTCTAAAAGATTAGTACTATATTTTACAGGAAACTTTTTTGAGACCGATGAATATTACGTAATCACAGGAGATTGTGAAGAACGTAATCTTAGAAAAGAGATTATTAGGAGCAGTAAACTAATCTTAAAGTTACTAAAAGTTGATGATAAGGTCAATGTATTCAATCCCAAAATGAATGAAGATGAGTATTTTAACAGAATAATTAAACATTACGGAAATTTTTATACGACTCAAACGTCTTTTGATGAAACAGGCGTAAAAATAACGGTCAATAAAAGAGATATTAATGGATTTCCTAGCTTAGTAACAGGCTCATATTTAAGAAAAGATGTTAAAACTTTAAACAGAATTGTAGTTCAGTTTAATGAAGGCATTCCGTATAGAGCAACTTACCCTGATATCAACTTTATTGATGGAGTTTCTGCAAATGGAGAAGGAAAATCTGGACGCCTTCAATTTTCTTTATTGAATAGAAATAAAATTGACAAATTTTTTAATGGTGACTTAGTTGAATTCAAAAAAGTGGATTTAGTAAATCAAGAAAAATTATTAAATGAAGTTATAAAAAAACAAAGTATCTATGGAAATTTTGATTGTTCCAAATGCTTGGTGGGAGTAAAAGACAATTCTTCTACTAAATATGGTGAAACAATTTACGATGAAAAAAATAGACCAATTGGAGTTGAAGAAAAAAGCACAGGTACAACCTATGGAATAAGATATACAAATAAGTGTAATCAAACAATCACAGTTTGTGCAATTAGAAAATCAGTAGAAAATAATGGTGTAAGTATTTTTTATGAAGATGTTTCTATTATTTTAAAACCTTTTCAATCTCGGAAAGAAACTCAAAGTATATTAAACACTGGACCTTTTGGCGAAAAGGTAGCGGATTATTTTAATCTCAATCCAAATTATAATGTTAAATCAGCACAGCCAAGAGAAACCCAGTATATAAAAATTGTTGGGAAAGAAAAAGCAAAGTTGTAAAGAAAAGAGAGGATGTGTGAAGGTTAATTTTTTTGGATATTTCGACTAGCTTGGCAAGGTAAGGACAGAGCAAAAGAGTTCAATCCATTTTCATATTTTCGTGGGACAAGCAAATCCTTTTTTATTACTTTGGGGTCCTTTTACTTCACTCGGACAGGCGATTAGAGCATTTCAAGGTGCAAGTTTGGTTTCCAGCAATCAAGTTTTCGGGCTTAGTTTCACTATGTTTGTAAGTGTCTGGCGACACTTTTTTAGCGTGGTTTGCAAGTATTTTTGGCTCCAACTTACGCATTATGTAAAAGTTTTTACTATTTTTGCTCAAATCAAAATCAACTCCAATCATCATAATGCTTTTGGTTGGAACGAGAACAAAAACATGACAGATGTACTTGTAGAAGAAGAAGTTGAAACCTTAAGTATTATAGGCATCGATATTGATGGAGAATACTCTATTATTGATTTTATTAATTTTCAAGAATCTTTGAGTAATATTTATGATTTTTACTTTTTGAAAGAGGCTCTCGTTAAATGTCTATCTACAAATAATAAAGTAGATACACTAAAATATTTGAGTTATATGACCTTTTTGGGAGATTTTACTGAGCTTCAAATTGAGATTTCTAAATCTTCTTATATTTCAAAATATTTGACCTTTGAACTCAAAAAAAATTTAGTCTTTATGCCAATGGCATTCATGGAATTAAGAGGTCATAATAAAACCTTACAAATTGATAAAATACGATATTCATCCCCTGGTTTTCAAGACTTGATTGGATTTGGCAAAGCAATAGAGCATCTTAAAGAATTAATATTTAAACTAATTGACTTAAGAATATCTAAAGAAGTTAGAAATCAAGAATTAAGGAAATTAAAAATTGAAAATGATGGACTTGAAATAGAAAATCAAATAAAAACTATTCAAAAAAATGATTTACTTATTGAATTATTAAAAAAAAATGGTTTGGAGAAAGAGGTTGATTCTGTTTTAAAATTCGAAATTCTTAATTCTAAAAGATTAGTTACACTTATTGATGAAAAGAAAATAGTCAATATCACCTAAATTTTTATCGTATGATTCTGAAATAGTTTTATAGTTTTTTTACTTTTTGTCAAGCTCTATACTGTACCCCAATTTTAGGACACGGTTTATAAGTGAAAACTTATTACCTTTATCTTAAAATAACACAAAAATGGGAAAGAAAACAAGGCGAAATTACGATGAGAATTTCAAAACAAAAGTAGTAATTGAAGCATTAA
>JANNDY010000120.1:0-27646 GCA_031378345.1 Emticicia sp.
ATTGCATTTGTTCAGCCTGACGAACTTTCAAATATTGGAAAGCTGCCTTATGATGTTTTGATAATTGATACACCACCGTATCTTATTAATTCATTGAATGATTTGTTTTCCATTTCAGATTATGTTTTGATTCCTTCAAAAGTTGGATTCTTCGATGTGATGGCGATTCGTGCAACGCTCGCCATTATTAGAGAAGCACAAAAAACACGACCAAATTTGAAATATGGGGTGGTCCTTAATATGCTTAAAAGTCGAACAAGCATTACAGAGGATATAAGGCAAATTTTGGATAGCTACGAAGCCAAAGTTTTAAAGACCGTTATTTTAGACCGTGTTTCATATACTCGTTCATCAATTACAAATGGTGTATTTTCGACTGACGATATAAAAGCTCACGATGAAATAATTTCATTGACAAATGAAATTTTAGATGAAATGAACCCCTAACCCCTAAAGGGGAATATTTAAAAACTTTTAACTAATTAATTATATAATTATATATTTGTGTAATTACACAAAATAAAAATATGACAAAAACACAAGATTATACCGATAAATTTAAAGGGTTTGCCAATAAGGTAAAAACCGAAAAAGTAGAAATACCGATGCAGAAAGTTGTACCTGTGAAGGCAGCTTCGAAGCGTGTAACGCTTGACCGTGAAAACTCGAAGCCTTTTAATGTGTGGCTCACTAATGATATAATTAAGGCTTTGAAAGTAAAAGCTGCAAACGAAGATTGCAGCGTGAAAGAAATTATTAATAAGGCTATTGGTGCGTATTTGAATACATAATTTAACAATTACAAAAGATGGATAAACCATTTTATGATTTTGAAATAGTGGGCGATGCTTTTAGGTTTCATTTTAAAAGCATTGGAGCAAAGATAATTCCGAAAATAATTATTTATCAGGAAACAGATATGCCCAATTATTATAATTTGGTTTTGGCAGATGTGCTGCCTGATGGCTCGTTTGATATTTATGTAAAAAGCAATAATGGCGATATGGAAAAAATATTGGCAACTGTTGTGCAAACATTGATGGTTTTCTTGGCATATCACCCAAAGGCAAATATTTGTTTTTCGGGTAGCTCCGAAACTCGAACTCGATTGTATCAAATTGTGTTAGCTAAAGAAATTGAAAAAGTTAATCCAATTTTAGATATTTTAGGTTTTAGAAATAACCGATTAGAAGCATTTGAAACAAATAAAAACTACGAAGGATTTGTAGTTTCAAAGAAAAAATCTAATATTTGATATATGAAAACACTTGAAAGAAAAACTGTAGAACAACCACAAAAACAAATGGCGACCGTCGCTACGGGACAATTTGCCACGGTTGAAGCACTGGCTACTTATAAAACTACTCAGGCAAATAAAATGCTTGCCAAAGTAAAAAACTTTGACGAGTTTTTTACGGTTGATGGTATGAGGAAATAATAATATTAAAATACATAATTGTTAAATTTAATATTTAGATTCAATCGCTTTTAAAGAAATACCACCAGAACCTGCGAAAAGGTCAATACATACAAAAAAACCTAAGTTTTTAGGCTTAGGCTTTTAAAGGAATTTTCAAATTTAATCACTTTTAAAGAGTGTTACAATTGTTGAAAATAGTCGGGTTAATGACCCAAAAATTACGAGGTGGTCTGAAGGTTGCAACTTCTTCCACCATTTTTTAAAGTTTAACATATTGTTAAAAGTTTAAGTGTAAAAAACACCCGACACCTTGTCGGGCTTTTTTTTTGCCCAAATGTAAGGCAAAATCTTTCATTGATAAACTATTATACTTGGTAAAATTTACTTTACAAAAAATAATATTAGTATGCTTAGTTATTTTAATCTCTTTAAGTATTTACGCTATACTTGTATCAACACTACAAGCGGCATCAGTATTTTAATCATCATGTTCTTCTGCATATTTAGCTAAAAGTGTCTATGAATATCCTTGATATGGTGGACTTCCAATAATAATATTTAGTTTTTAAATACGTGCTTTTACATTATCCGTTCTTGATGAAAAAACCCTATTAGAGTATCGTCCAGAACAATATAGCAAATGTAAATTGTTATTTTTGAATGATTGATAGATTTATTTTTAGATAGCAAAAAAATATTTAGCTAAATAAAAATCAATAAAAACCAAAAACAGCCAGGCAAAATTTGCTTGGCTGTTTTGTTACACAATTACATAATTATTAAATTACATATTAATCTATTCTTAAACTCTCTGCCACACGAATTCCGATGGTTGGCTTATCTCTGTAAATTTCAAGAACTCCTGATATTTTGACGGTTTTACCTAAATCAATATTTTGGTTTAGCTTGATGCTCGCCAGAGCTTCATTAAAAATAGTAATACCTACAAGCGTATTTGGGTATTTTCCATCAATATCCAAAAACATTACGTCTTTTCCGTCTTTGGCAGTGTAGGTTTTGAAACCTATGAGTTTGCCTTTCAGGACAACTTGTTTACCGATGTAGTCTTTGGCTTGTGCCGTTGTGATGGTGTCGGCTTGGGCAAAAGATGCTGCCGAAATTAAAATTAAGAAAGCTGCAATAATTGATTTCATTTTACTGTGATTTTATATTTATAGATTCAAAAAAATGTACTACTATTTTGCTGTTAAGTCTTGCTCTGTTACTACCAATTGCTTTAATACACCTGTTTTACTCGCAGAATCAAATACAGCGGTATTAATTACAACAAAGTAAAAAGTTTTGTTGTTGAAAGAAAAAGACGGCGGAAATACATTTGAACTATCGGAGAATTTGAAATTTATTTCTGCATTATCCATATTAAAAATCACCAAATAACCGACATCTTTATTATAATCATTGGCATATTTTACAATTTGGGTGAAACCTTCTTTAATTCTTACTTTGCCATAGGATTTACTTTTATCTATTATCTTTATTTCAATAATTAAGGGGTCATTTGTTTCTATTTCTCCTATAATATCAACTCTACCAGATGCAGATTTTGGGGTAGAAAAAGGATATTCAATGCCTTGGTCAAAAAGAAATAGCCTTAAATCATCTTCCAGTATTTGCTCATAACTCTGGGTAGCCGTTGAATAACGCTCATAAAGTTCTTTCCTCGTAAACCACTCTGTACGTTTTTTGTATCTTTCTAAAAGATAAATTGTGGCATTAGATTTATCTAACCCATCATGTAAATAATACATGATGGAAGAAATATAATCTTCAATTATACAATCTTTTGTTTCATCACCTCCATGACCAAAAAAAGTATAGTCCAATATATTACCCTTTTGTGAATTAAAATATTTTAAATGTTGAAACGAATATGCAGCTCTATGTTCATTATTTTCAAAAGTTTTATCTCTGTTACGAGTTTTAAAGTTGTTTATCATTTCTTCCTCAGATTGACCATATCGTACTAAAATTTCATCTAACAAACCTTTAATTTGACGGTTTTCTTCTAAATTAGTCAATAAGAATTTTAATTGATGACTAAATTGGTCGTAAGTAGCACGAGCTAAACGATTCTTCCATTCTTGCAAATTCGTTCTTAAATTATGGTTTGCGTAGTTCATTTCCCAAAGTTTTTAAACAGTTTATTAATTTTATCAAAGGCTTCATTTATATTATTTACTCCTGTATGCACGGATGCGTCCCCATCCAAAAGATTTATTTTTATTTTGCAATTATGACAGAAAACTGTTTTTTTGGTTTTTACATCTATTAACTGTATCTCGTCTTGATAAGAACAGTTAGGACATTCGATAGTTATCCAATTTTTATTCAAATCAAACATAAATCAATATTTATCAAAAGTTTTTACAAACTCTTACGTTTACTAATTCTAAAAAAACTACGGGTAAATAACATTACAATCATCATCAAACCGCCAATCATTCGCAAATCTGGGTCGTGGCTCTCTCGCCCAATATAACGCATAAGCATAACGCCACCCATCACAAACAGTAAAATGAAACTCATATCAATCTCTTTAATTTGCCGTCCGATGTAATTATCACAAATTTCGCTCACGGTTTCGGGTATCAAAACATCTTCTTTACTGAGCCTATGGCAAAGTTCAACAATCATTTTTGGATTGCCTTCTGATGTATCAAAAACTTTATTCCTGGCGTGTTCAACGCTCTCGAAATCAAGTTGGTCTGCCAACCGATGAAACAGCCGTAGGCTGTCCATCCTGTTTAGTGGTTTTATCTCGATGCGTTCAAAATCCCAAATAAAAAAGCTATTCATTTTAATTTGTCGGCACGTAGTCAGGATTGTAAAATGATTTTTCAGTATTTCAAGTGCTTTGCTAATCGTTGGTGTCAAGTCGTCTATGTCTCCAATTCTCAAAAAATATTCGTGCTTGTCGGTTACTCTGAGCAATAGTTCACACAAACTTTGCAAACTTTCTTTGCTCATTTTGTTGTGCATGGCATCACGCTCTGGTTTTGTAAAAATCATTGTCGCCGCTTGTTCTTTGTCGCCACCAAACAAAAAAAGCAATGTCGAAAGAATAGATTTCTTAAAGTCTTTCAGGTCGTCGAGCTCCAGCACCGGTTTTTTAAATTTCACTGCATTCAAAATGTGGGTTTTCCCAACTCCAACTGGTCCAACCAAAACCACTGAAATTTCTTTGGCAAGTGCAGCTTCAATCGCTCTTACTTCGGTTTCTCGTCCGACTGTAAAATTTTGGTCGAATTCTAAAAGACTGATTTTGTTTTTTGACTTTGGTTTAAAAATTGAATCTCTCAGTCGAACCAAAAAAGATTTCTTTTTTCGGGTTTGTCCATCAATAATTAACCGTAATTTATCTAAATCATTGTGGGCATAAATCAGCGAAGTTTCTAATTTTTGATGTCCTAAAGCGTCACGAATATCTTCTAACTCTGCTCCGTTGGCTCTAAGGTGTGTGGCAAAACTATGTCGTAGCTTATGAGGGTAAAGCCCATTAAGCTGTGGATTTTCTTGCTCAATGATTTTCAGCATTTTATTTACCGCCTGTCGGGTAATGTGGGTTTTACCCCCATCGCTCGAAAAAATAAAGCCCGTTGATTTGCCGTTTTGCTCAATAAAATCTGCGAAAGCATCATAAAGCCTTTGGCTCATGGGAAGCTCTCTTTTTTTGCCTTCAGTTTTACTCCTTTGTTTGAGTGTGCAAACAAAAATGGTTTTCTTCCTGAAATCTAAGTCAGACCATTTTAAGGTTACTAATTCGGTGTTCCGAATTCCTGTATCCGACAATAGTAAAATTTGCAAGCGATGGCGTTTGTTGTCAGTCGCTTGCAAAAGCTGCTCCATTTGGGGCAATGTCAAAAAATCAATTTCTTGCATAAAACATTTATATCAGGAAAGCAAAAAACTATGCTTTATACATTAGACGTAAAAACTTACGCCATAATTACAAAAAAAATCTCCGTGAGTGGCAGTTGCAATCATGGAGCCGAAGAAATGCAAGGCATTTTGAGCGACCCATTGCAACAACGAACGGTAAAAAGATAAATCCATTAAAAAGAAACGATGAATAAAAAAGGGGCGAAGCCCCCCTTTTAAATCTTTTTTCTTCTTTTTGCTTCTGCTTTATATCGCATACTTGCCAATTCAAATATTTTTGTTTTTGTAGAATCACTAAAATAATTAACGAAACCAATCGCAGCGGCGAACCGCCCACATTTGAATATTAGTATCGTCGGAAAATGAAAATCGTTTGGATTCCCAAAAATGCCTAAATTCAAATTCTTTGCAAAGTTCTTGAATGTCATTTTGTGAGTAATTGTAGAAAAACAGAGCCAAAACTTCGATATTTAAAATTATACTATTCATGATTTTTTAATTTAAAAATGAGAAATATAAATAAAAGGGGGAGATTTCCCCCCTTTTAGTAGGGAAGAAATCTATCTAAATACTTTTCTTTAATCTCGCCTATGCCTTTTCGTAAGAGGCTTATTTCTTGCAAATTTTCTTGCCATTCGCCTTTCATGCCTTGGTCTGCAATTCTTTTTGATTTTAGCTTTTGCTTTAATTCTTTGATTTTAGCCTCGATAACATCTTCGACAACTTTGTACATTTTAAACGTTTCCATTTTGATAGAATTTAAGTGAATTATTAATTTTTCTACCCCAATACGAAATCAAAACGACACCCCCTTGTGGGGCTTGGTAGCAAGATTTTTTGAAAGAAATTTTCTGGCGTAGCCGAAAAATTGTTTCAAAAACCCGTAGGGCTTGAACTTGCTACTGTCGTTTTGACTTTCGTAACTTTGGAAAAAATAATGAATCACGCACCCCATCACGCCCAACCTGCCTCCATCGGGGCAGATAAAAAACCGCTAAGTTCCAATCAACCCCCACCAAAACCTGTTTGAAGCTTGTGAGGTGGTGGTGATTAGCCACCTGCTCACAAGCAAGTTTTTTTGGTGGGATTTTCGGGGAGTCAAACTTTGAATTCCAACAATAAGCAAGAAAACAGACCTTATAAATGAGCGTAGGAAAAACAGGCTTAGTGCTGTGCAGTTGGGTTTTGATTTCGGCAAAAATTAAGCAATCAGCAAAGCCACCGAAAAGCCTTGCTTGAATTTTTGCAAACGAAATCAAAGGAAGTCAAGCAAAAGCACTGTGCCTGTGTGCGAACAAAAAAACGGTGCTTTTTTTCAGCACTGTTTTTTTTTGTGGTGGAATCAAGGCATCAGGAGTTCAAATATTTTTGAGATTATCCAAAAAAACTATGCAGTCAAAAAAGTGTGTTTGGGTAAAAAGCATGGTGGCTATTTATCATAATATCAATTATATGGGCAAAGCCCCCCGAACGAAATCAGACCGCCAAAGCGGACTGACTTCAAGTTATATAATTCATATTATGACTAAATAGCTTTGGCTTGTGCGGCTGGAGCTTTTTATGAAGAATGGCAAACAGCCCCACAGACGTAAGGGGCAAAAAGGACGTTCAAACTTAGCAAACGAAGCTATTCCCAAAACAACCAACGCCACACGAGCCACCGCCCCAAACGTGGGGTGAGTGGCTTGGGTGGCAAGAAATCGGGGAATAAATCCTATCAACTAAATGAATGACTAAAACGAAAAAAACGTCCACCAGTTAGCACGGTGGACGTTTTGCCAAATTAATAATCAATGTAGCAAAGGAAAAACAGGCTTACTTTAAGCCGCATCGCTGGCGTAAGTGTGCCTGTGTGCAATGAAAGCGGTGAAAACCTAATTCCAAAAAGAATGAGGTACGAAATGAATGACGGATTAGGTTTTTCACTGCTGAAATGGTGGCAAACTAAAATTAAAATCCTTATTCGGCTTAGGGATAGAAGTGGAAATCCTTTTTGCTTTTTTGCAAAAAGATTGGAACGGATAGCCCGACCGTAGGAAGCCCCAAGAAAAGTCAAGCTACTCCTCTTTTAAAATCACCTCGTTCACATCTATTTTATCCTTGTATGGATAATAACCATTTATTGATTCTATATTTAAAAAAGATTGAAGAGCCTTGCCCCTTTTTTGAGCAATAAGCCCTTCTGTTGAAAAGGCTAAAGGATTATAATTAACTACATATTTACTTTCTTTTTTTAAGTTTTTAGGTTCAAAAATGTACTTTATAGTTGTATTACTTGGGGCTAATAAAAACCTTTTATTACTTACTTTTTCTATTCCTAAACTTTCATATAAATCAAAACCTGGCTCAAAACCTTGCTGAACTTCACAATCGGAATATTTTTTCAGTAATTCTTTTTTCAAGTTAATATCTTGTTGCCCATCAATAGAAACTAATTCTAAGTATTCTGTTTCTTCAGTATAAATTAAACTACTGTCTTTTTTTATTCTTTTATCCTTGTTGGTTATTGAAAAACTGCCCAAAACTATATAATAGCTTATTTTTGAGGGATTCGACACCTCAAAAATAAGTTGGTTGTTTTTTTGATAAAATTCTGTTTTTATTTTTTTCAAATCAGATGAACAGCAAATAAAGAATATGCCTAATATTAATATCTTTTTCATTGTTTGATTATTTAGGGTAAATTATTTTACGTATTAATGTTTTAATTGGGTCATATAATGCCGGATATGGTCTACCAACTTGTAAGCCTCCTAAATCACTAAACCAACCATTATTAAAATTCCAATTGTTTTTTTGATGAAGATAAAATTGCATTGTGAAAATTGCGTTATGCCCTTCATCATCTATTACAGAATTTACCAGATTTATTTTTTCATTAGCAAAATCCGATAATCCTAAATTAAAATGAATTGAATGTCCAATTTCATGAGCCATTGTTGAAGCTAACAATTCACGAGAAGAAAATGCTGCTGGAGCAAAATATAATCTTGAAGTAGTACCATGATTCCAAACAAGTGGTTCGGTTATAGCATAAGCTTTAACACCATCTTTTGGGTCTAAAAAGAACCCATCTTTTAACGAATGTCCTCCCGGCACATGACCTTTAATCACCATATCTACTCCTTTAATATCAGAAAAATTTAGTTCTTGTAATTTGTCTAAATATTCTTGAGTATTTACTGCTGGATTACCATTTGCAATATTTGCAACTTCTGAAACATGCAAATAATGAGGCTCTCTATAACCACTCCAAATATTTGCTCCAAGTTTATTAGCTTCAATTCCACCAAAAACACCTCCTGCAATACCCCCACCTGCTGCACCGTACAAAGCACCACGACCAATATTACCGCCACTAAGTGCAGCACCCAAACCACCTGTTATTGCACCACTGCCAGCACCATAAGCAATACCAGGTAATATGCCAATAGGTGCTAATGAGCCAAGCCCACCACCAACAGCCCCTACAATACCCGGTGTAAGAAACTGCCCTATACTATTTGGCATTGTGCCTTTAATCATATTGCTCACTGCACTGGCAAACATTCCAATCATAAAACCTATAATTATTGGGTTTCTGCCGTCTGGGTCAATGTAGGCAGTTGGGTTGTTCATCATTCCTGCGTAATTACTTATTCCGTAATTATCAACAGGGTCTGAACCATCAAAGCGACCTAAATTTGAATCAAAACCCCTTGCATGAAAATCATACGAATTGTACCCGAAAGCATCAATATATTCTTTTCCTTGATATAAGAAATTCCAATCTCCATTTGTGCCTAAACCTTGCAAGACTTCACCCCATTGATAAACCGAGTTGCTTTAAATGTACTCGCACACTAATCATAGATGGTTTACCTGATGAAAACTGTTTCATTTGCTCAATAACATCATATAAATTTTTTCTATTATGCAGTCTTAACAATGTTGTAAGATTTATAAACCTTTCTAATTCTGTTAGACCTCCATAATTTCCATTTAACCAATATTCTTCTAAAGATTCATCTTTGATAAGTTCTTCAATTGTGGGTATCGCTTTTTTAATTAAAATTTCTTCTATCTCTGAATTAATTTTGAAAAAATCATGTGGATTTAATTCCCACCAAAAATCAACTTTATTTGGTAATAACATCCCTATTCTTTCTTTCCAATGACACTCCGAAATAATAAAATTATTATTTGAGCCTGAGTCTAAATACAACCTTATTGCAGCTGAGCAAATACCTAAATTAATTGTAAATTTTACAATATCTGATGTATCTACGCTTTTTTGAAAATTTATTACCCCCATATTATTATTATTATGACAATAAAATGAGTCGCCTTTTTTTGAATATCCAAAAACTTTCAGTTTTTTTTCAATTCCTTTTAACATTTTTTTATATTCTTCCATTTTTTTTTTAAATTTTTTTTACCGTTTTCTTACTATATTAACTGGGTAATCATTCGCTATTTTAAGCCAAGCGTCTTTTGCTCTTTGAGTGGCAATATATCGAGAATTACCCACCTTTGTTTCAATCCCTCCTAAGACCCTGCCATTTATACTAACTTCAATATCTATAAATCTTCTTCCGAATGGGGTTGATTTATATACTTCCGTGACAACATCTCTACCTTCTTTTCTTAAAAGGTCTGCAAATTCATCCCTAAACGCATTACCAGCTAACCGATTTGCTTGAACACCGCTTACAGTGGTCGTTCCAAATATTCCCATTTTCGGCAACGGCATAAACATCATTTCTGGATACGAATGATTTACTGCCCCTGTATGCTCGTATTTTGGAGAATCGCTTTGTTTAGAATAATTTTCTGAACCATAAGTAGCAATAGCACCTAAAAACATGGCTCTTCGTTGATTGGCTTCTTGCCACAAAGTAAAATTACTTTTTGCAACAACTCGTACTTCGTTAAAGTTAGCCCCAAAGTATATCGGGTCGCCACCTGCCAAAGCTGTTTCTGGGTTGTGTAGCATAGCATTTAATGCACCGTTAGCCATATTCCAACTAATACCCGCCCCTATACCTCCAGTAACAGCACCAAACAAAGCACCCCTGCCATTACCACCACTCAAAACATCGCTTACGCCACCTGTAACAGCACCTGCAAATGCTCCATAAGCAATATTTTTACCCAAACTTGTTACTATTGGATTTGGTGCCAATGCTCCAAATACTCCACCAACAGCCCCAACAATACCAGGTGTAAGAAACTGCCCTATACTATTTGGCATTGTGCCTTTAATCATATTACTCACTGCACTGGCAAACATTCCAATCATAAAACCGATGATGATTGGGTTTCTTCCGTCTGGGTCAATGTAGGCAGTCGGGTTGTTCATCATTCCTGCGTAATTACTTATGCCGTAATTATCAACTGGGTCTGTTCCATCAAAGCGACCTAAATTTGAATCAAAACCCCTTGCATGAAAATCATAAGAATTGTAACCAAAAGCATCAACATATTCTTTTCCTTGATATAAGAAATTCCAATCTCCATTTGTGCCTAAACCCTGCAATACTTCGCCCCATGCACCATAATGGTTTTCTTGGGCTGTGTAGGTTGTGTCGTTGAGTTTTTCAAAAATTACCTAAAAAAAGCCAACTACTTTTTATTTATAGTTGGCTTGGGGTGTTAAAAAATATTCAACTCTTTTGGACGAGTACCAAAGATGCCGACAAACGGAAACAATTACATTTTATTGGTATCGCCTTATATTCTCAATTTTACAATTTTTCTTTGAAATACGAAAATACGCACCGCCACCATCTGATAAAGAATCTTTCAAATGATAATTAAAATGAAAATACAAACTGTCTTGTGTCGTAGTTAAATTCAATGAATTAATATTTTCATGAAAACTCTTCATTTTACTTTCACATAATAATTGTGCATTTTGTAAGTTACATTCTTTTAGCTGTACATTTTTTCTTGAACAGCTAAACATTAAAATAAGGGCTAAATATGTTTTCATTTTTTTGAAAAGAAAAGGTTATATGATGGATAATTAAACAAATTGTTTGGTATTCTACTTGAAGCCATATTATTAATTGCTCCAAAACTTGAAATCGAATATAAATTTTGACGTCCAATAACAAGATGGTCAAGATTCATTAAATTATTTTGTTTCAATATTTTATGGATACCGTATTTTGCTCTTATTGACAAATTATCATCTGGACTGAAATCTTCTACCCATGTTCCACCTAAATTTGGATGTGTATGGAATCTAACTTTTGCATTTTCTGGTGCTACTGCCCATGATGTTGAAGGGTATCTATTACGAGAACCCATTTTAGGATTTAATATTACATCATCATCGGTTATCCATCCACCCCATTCTTTACCTCTTGCAAACGACTTTTGAGAGGCATAAGATAATTTCCTATATTGTGTCCAGTTGTATTTTCTATCACTACCAAGAAAACCTTCATACATAGATGCTTCATATCCACCAAATGACATTGTTCCGCCTATTAGTGATGATTTCAAAATAGCCGAACCATTTCCTCCATTTAAAGCTGTATTTATACCTGATGACGAAGCTCCTCCAATAAAAGCACCAACTCCACCAGCAACATAGCTACCTATTCCACCACCAATAAATCCCGAAATAAACCCTTTTCCAGCATCTTGACCAACATTTCCCCCAGCTAATCCACTCATAAAAAAACTATTTAACCCTCCTGATACACCAGAGCCTACTGCGGCACCAAATAATGCTCCGTTGGCACCAGATATTGAACTACCAACCGCAGCCGATACACCATTGCCTATTCCACCTGTAATAGCTCCAACGACTGCCCCAAAAAGAGTTGAAAATGCTAAATCCCATCCTTTTAATCCTTGTGATTTACCAATACCGTAACCGGAAATTCCCCCTAATACTGCACCTATTGCTTGCGTAACCCATTGTCCGTCAGGGTCAATACCCATTGTTGGCATATTTCCCATACCTGTATAACCACTTGCAAATTGGTTTGCTCCATCAACTTGCCACATACGACCTAAATTTTGGTCATATTGTCTTGTCATAAAATCGTATGAATCATATCCAAAAGCATCAACATATTCTTTGCCCTGAAATAAAAACTTCCACGAAGTAGAATCAAGCGAACTACTCAAACCCTCCATTAAGCCCCCAAAAGCGTAATAATCGGCTCTTTGAGCAACATAAACGGTATCGTTTAGTTTCTCAAAAATTACTCGATTATTGCCCAAATGGTCGGTAATGAAATATTGGTATTTGTAGCTCCCGTCGGGTTTCCTCTTAATAATTCCTTCATCGTGGGCAATAGAAATAAGGGTATCATTTCTATAAATCAAGCCGCCTATGTAGTCGGTGCGAATGGTGGTAGAACCATTGATAAGAAGTTGTGCCAACTTGATGCCGTCGGCAGTGTAGATGTTTTTAATCTTTTGAGTTTCTCCGAATTGTATTTCGGCTTGTAAGCCAAGGTAGTTATAAATAATATTGGTAATGCCTTTATTTGCATCACTTTTTTGACTTCCATCGGGGTAATAAGTGTAGTCGGTATTCGTGCCGTTGTCTTTGTGTCCTTTGAGCGTGGCGAAATCGCTTACCCCTGTTAGTTGGTTGGCATACGTTGTATAGTCATAGGTCAAACTATCTATTCTTTGCCAGTTATTGGCAGATTCTAAGCCAAAACGGTTCAATGTCCCTATATTTCCATTGAAATCATAACTTACATTTTCATTATATTTTTCGTTGGGTTTTCCGCCAAATTGCGTATTTGTATAGCGATTTGCCTTATCATAGTCATACAATAGCTGTCGGGTGGTGGTGTCGCTGTGGCTTTTCCAAGATTGTTTTGATAGTAAACCATTGTAGAAACGTCCATCTTCAAAATAATCTAATTTCAAAGAAAAAACTTTACTGCTATCTAAACGACCATTAGGCGTAAGATTTATTCCTCGTAAATTTCCTCTGATATTATAAGCATAAGTTACTTTTTGCAAGCCTGATGCAATAAAAGCACAGTAAACACTGTCTTTTTTGATTTGAGTAGTGGGTAGTATTAAAATATACTTTTTGGCAATGTCTGCCGTTCCTTTGTTGATTATTTCGTTTTGCCTTGTAATAATATTTTCCCTTGCTTCATTGAGGTTTTTAACGGTCATTCTTCCTAACTCGTCATACTCATACGTAGCCAAAAGTTCGGGAGCAAGACCTGTAAAGAAATTTATCGCTTGGGTTTTACGCCCTGCATGGTCATAGCTGTAAGCCGTGCGGCTCTCGATGTCGGTTTGCGATGGTTTTCTATAAATCGTTCGCTCCTCGAGCAACTGCCCGATGAAATCAAAAACCAGGTCTGTTTGATTAACTGCAGGAACGCCGACCGTACCAAAACGGTTTTCGCTTTGCGATTGTATCAAACGGTTTTTATCATCATAATACATGGCTGACCGTAGCCATACTTGGGTATCTAATCGCCGAACTTTATTTCCAGTCATTAAACCTTTGGTATTCGGGTAACGAGTGCTTTCGGGCGGCGTTCCGCTATAGGCAATGTATGGTAATTCTGTATTTGTTTTCCAAGAATAATCATCGTAGTAATTGACGGTCATTATTTCAGTTGCATCAACTAAAAAAGGGAAACTTCTATTCGTATAACCCCCAACCCCTGAAGGGGAGTAATCACTTTCTTCATATTGTTTTTCTTGGTAATAATTGTCAAATAGTGTTTGTAGTGTGCTTCTGGGGCTTGTATTGACAAATACACCTGTCATGGCATTTCTACCAAAAGCATCATATTTAGCAAAAAGCCATTGATTACCTTGTCTTATTCTGCTATTTTGGCTCATAACCATTTGTCCTAAACGGTTATAAATCATGTAGCTCCAGCCTGCATTGGGCGTGTGTTTTTCTACTGCTCGGTTACGCTCGTCGTATTTTGTTAGATATAAACCTACTAAAAATGTGCTTGTGGCAATTTCTGTATTTGTAGGAATTACACCGTAAAGTTTTGGAGGTATAACCATTGCCATACGACCCAAATAATCATAAATATAAGTAGTGATTAGGTAATGGTTTGTAGCTGTTCCATCGCCTGTAAATTGCACCCTACTTTCGAGAACTCTGCCGTCTTTGTCTGCAAAACTAATAACCTTGTGTAGTTGCTCATCAATGCCAATGGTCTTGAATATTTCATTTCCTGAATAACTACTGATTTGTAAATAACCGTTTACGTCTAATTCATATTTAGGTAAACTAAAATTTCCAGTTTCAAATTTCTGTTCGTTTTCCTTGTTAGGTCTGAATGCTGCTCCTGCTCCGATGCCTTTGAAAGTTCGACTTAGTGGAGATTGCTCGTATTGGGTAACTTCGGAATAAGGTGCAGTATCTCCGTAAAATGTTTGTGCTAAAGCTTGGGAATTTGCTTGGTATTGTCCTGTGGAAAGATTACTGGCTACTGGCAAAATGTTTTTTTGTGGTCTGCCGTAAGTATCATAATTTGGTGTACTGCCCAAAAGGTCTTTGGCTGTCGGTGAAAGTTTATATCCTACACTTTGCAAACTGCGACCGCTACCATCGGCATACATGACTGAGGTAGAAACCTTCGTATAATCTTGATATGGATTTGTTGTTGCAATGCGTGGCGTTCTGCTTACTACTCTATTTTTGGTTATATCAGTAGTAAATGCTCCTGCCGTTCCCTGTAAAGGTTGGCTCAAATAAGGGTACTCATAATGTGATAAAATATTGCCGTCTTTATCGCTTGTTTGCTTTAATTGCCCTATTTTATTTTGCTCGGCATCGGTATAATAAGCGTAGTTTATAGCTAATTTATTTGGGCTAATTTGTTTCGATAAACCAAAGATTTTTTTATTGAACTCGTAAGTGGTTGTATCTATGACATTGCCACCTATATTTTGGATACTTCGCAAAGGTAAAAGATTAGAAACGTCATACTCTGTTCCCGAAACCGCACCACCAAAAGGTTTTGCTTGTTTTGGTAAACCTAAAGGATTATAATTTTGATAGTCTATAATGGAATAATAATGAGTATCTCGGTAGATGGTATCATTATCTGCTCGATTATAATTTGCATTTAAAAAGCCACTTGAAGCAATATTGCCCAAAGCAAAACTTTCCTTTAAAAAATAATCAAATCCAAGACCTCCAACATTAATTTGTGCAAAGCGATTATAACTTGCTCCTGTGATACGTCCATTATTTTTTGCATTGCTTTCTACTTCGGCTGAAAGAATATGCTTGTTTTGAAGTTCATATATACCTCTTGCTTGTGAACCTATTTTCGGAACGTGTATTGTATATACAGTAGTATCGCAATTATAGGGTGTTCCAAATTCTGGGTCATAACAAGTTCTTTCTATCAATGTTGTATCTAATCCAAAACTGAAATCGGCAATAAATTTTGATAAACTTTCGATGCTATGACCTTGCCCATCAGTAGTATTTGTTTTGACTAAAAAGTTGTGTTTGCCTTTAAATCCTTCGGCTGGAAATGGAATTTCATCTTTATAAGTAAAACTTTGGCTGGAACTTATTGGATTTGTGCCTGTTTGTGAATGTACTTTTGTCGATTGAAATTCTAATCTAAATTTCTTAAATGAAAGGTAATATGTTTGTAAAAAGAAACCACTACCAAAAGTAGTATAACCTAAATTATAACCATTTACTTTAAAAATTTTAGAGCCATAAGTTTCGTCTGTTTGAATGTTTGTGTTAGTATATTCATAGCTATTAACAGAAAGTGTATCTCCATTTTGATTAAATACTTCTGTTTTTAATGGGTTACCATCTTTATAATTATGCCTAAATATACCCCCTTGACCTGACGGATGTACTCTTTCAGGTTCATAATTGAATAGGGTATCACAAATTTCATCGGGGTATTCTCCCGTGCAAGTAATTGACTGAATCCTTTGAATAGATAGTTCCGTAGTGTCTTGGTCAAAGGTATAAATAGTCTTTCCTAATGGTGTTCCTTCTGCATCTTTTATTTGCTCAATTACACGACTATAACCAACGGTAGCTCTACCAATTTCACCCATTAATCGGTCATAAATACTCGAATTTGAACCACTTTGACTGTAGTTATTACGAAATCTGTAAATGGGTTTCATACACAAAAATCCCGATGGACGAACTCCATCAGCCATAAGGTATGAATAACTTTTGACCGTTTCAATGCCTGAAATTAAATCTTTGTTACGTACCTCTTTTATTCTTGCTCCACCGATTGATTTGAAAATACTTCCATTTTTGTAATTACGTGCTTGGTGTAATTCATAAATCAACTTAGTTTGGCTACCTGTTGAAACAATAATACTATCTAAACTACCCTCGAAGGCAAAATCAGGATTAGTTTCTCTATCACTGGTCAAAGGCGTACAACCCGAAAAGAAAGAATCTCTCGGAATTAAACCTGTAAAAAGTCTATTATTGGTTACGCCATTAGCAAATCCCCAATGGTCAATACCATAATTTAAACGACTTTTTCCATTATAATCTGGACTATCGCCATTATAACGAAAACGATAAAATGATTTATCAGGAAGCATTACTTTCTCTAATCGTGATCTCCTTTGATGGGTAAATCCTACATCTGCTGTTGTGTAGCCTGTGGGTAAATCATTTTCTACTGCTGAAAAATGTCCATAAGAAAACTGATATTTGAGTGTGTCGGCTGGAGCTTCAATATTATCCATCACAGTCATTTGAATCAACTGCTTGGCAAAAGATTGGTTTGACGGTGTGGCTGCCCAAGAATCTATATCTAATCTCGGTGTAGAAACATCATTATAACAATATTCTTGTTCGTCAAAGGTGTAGCAAGTTCTTAAACCTTGATTAAATTCCACCTTTTTATTCGTAGAATAAATCTTGTTTAACGATGCTCCTTGTACATAAACTTTATTTATTTTCTTATCTACTTCGGCTGGTGTTGGGCATATTCCTGTGGCTTGGTCTTCGGCTATTTTGAAAAAAGAATATTGTGCATTATCATACTCAAAATTAATTTCTTGTCCGTAAACACTTATTATTTTCTTCAAATACCAAGCGGAAGTAACTGCCTCATTTTTCCAGTAATGATTCCACTTACTCGCCCCTGGATGAATACTCTCTGTTTGGGCAAATTTAACATCTACTTCGGCACTTATATCATAAGCTCCGTCACCAAAAATATACTTAGTACCATCGGGCATCAGCACTTCAAACTTTGTAAAACGCCCTACTGGTCCACTAATAAATTGGAAAGTTGGCGTTACTTGAATATCTGCATCAGGAAAAAATATAAATTTTGGTTCTCCTGAATATTTATACATGAACTTATATGATTGTCCATTGATATTCAAATAAAACACATCGGGTTCGGTATCATCATCGACTGTTGCAATAGCACTATTAAATCCATACCAATAATACCCTTTTCGGTTATAACTACTCGACCATGTATTAATATCAAATTTACCTTCATCTGGTAATCCTCTTACTTGTCTGCTTATCATGCCACCTGCACTTAACCCCCAATTAACACCACTCCATGAAGCTACTTCATGGGTTTTCATACCAGAAGCATTATAGCCTAAACCGATTGGTACACTTAAACTGCCCTCCTGAAGTGTATAAAGTGGCAAAGGAACAATGGCAGTACCTGTAAATGAATTAACGGATATATCTTTGAAACGGTTAATATCTGCCGATTCTGGTGATGGCACTGGTGAAATACCCGAAGGTAAAGCCCCAAACGAAGAAATAACAGGCGTAGAATTTACAACTGGATTAGCTGCTTCAAACTGTTTGATTTGTTCAGGTGTGTAGGTTTGAATCTTTGGATACCCATGATTAGGTACTTTGATTGAAATAGTTTCTTGGGCAAAAATTTGTGAAGTTATTATACCCAAAAACAGCAAAAGCGGAGTGCCGCCCAGAAAAGCGTTCTTTTTCATCAGCAAAATAAATTAGATGTGAGAAAAATTAATTTTTCGCTTTTACTTTTGGGTAAAAGCGTGGAAAGTTACTTATACTTCGTCTTGAAGGCTCTCGTAAGCCTGTTCCACAAAGAAAAGCAACGCCCACGCTTTTGCAGGGGCGTTTAGCTTTAACTTTCCTGTGGAACAAAAATTTACGAGATTTTCAAAACAGGCTTGTTAAGCGAAAACGCTAATATTTTCAATCACTTTTCAGCGATTATGGAGCAATGTTAATCAAGTATTTTCTACTTTCAAAACTTTGTGTGTTTTATTTATTATTCGGTACATTAGGCTAAATTTTTACTAATATCAACACTTAATAAACCATTATTATACTCAAAATACTCAATCGCTCGTTCCAATTTTCGGTGTCTCGCCATTAAATACGGTTTCTTTTTTGGTATTTCAATCAACTTCAAATCCGCTTTAAAGATAGTGCCGATTGGGTACTTTTTGCGTTCAATTCTATCACATTCAACATACATTTCTGTCGGCACAGCTTGCCCACCAAGTGGCTGCAAACGAATTCTTTTGCCTTTTTGTACCGTTTGTATGTAACAATCTAAATAATACATTGCTGCTTTTTATTCGGCTCGTTGGCAAAGTTTCTTTTTTTGTGGCTTCTGAAACGTTTCTGGCGTAACGGTATCTATCTTCTCGGCTTCTTGTCTTAGCATTTCGGAGAGTGTAAATAAACCGTTTTTGATTTTTAATTTCTCTTCTAAATCAAAGCCCTGCTCGAAACCTTTGATAGAATGTTTATGCAATTTCTGCGTAAATCTTGCGGACGTAATGCCCAAAATACTTTTAAATGGCTTGATTCTCACCAAGTCGAATACTTCACTGTTCATAGGTTCTCAATAGTTTTTAAAATAGTATAAGTGATTATAATTCAATCACGTTGCAAAGATACAACGTAAACTTTGGCTCTCACAGTGTAAACACAATATTGTAATTATGTAAACCTAATGCCTAACCGTTGAAAAAAAGGCGGCAATTCGTGGTTTGATTTTTGAACTAAAAATATTACAAAAGTCACCTGTTTTAAAAAAATTAAAAATTGCATTTTTTGAAAGTTTGAAAAATGAGTTTTTGAAGTGTTTTTAAAAATTATAAAAAAATCAAAATTTTTGAGTTGAAAATGATTTTTTGAAAAAATCGTAAAAAATGGCTTTTTGCTTTCCAAAACTATAAATTTTATTGAAAATGCTTTCCTTTAAACTTGCTAAAAAAGTGGCAATTTTTGCTATTTTTTGGCTTTTTTGCTGCAAAAATAGCGATTCAATGGCTCAAAAGTCGTCTAAAATCACTTTAAAAGAGCTTCTTGAGTACGAAAAGAGTTTGAAAACTTATTATTTGAAGCTGTGGCACGCTCAGCGTGAAGAATTTAAGGATTTGAATGAAAAGGGCTTCATGTATTATTTACCGTCGGTAGGGCTTCAATTTGGGCTTCCCAGCGTACAATTTACGACTCGGGACTATACAAACCTCAAAAGAGATAAAAAGTTGCTTAAAAGTAAATTACAGAGCCTTGACGAAGGTTTAGAACTTGAAATGAACGAGCGATTGCAAGCCTTACGAGTGGAATTTAGTAAAATACGGCTCGAATATGACAAAATGGCAGTTACTCAGGGTAAAATGAAATTTTTACGGAGCTTGCACGAAATCAAATTGGAGTGCTGCCGTCGCCGTGAATGTACGCCCGAAGACTGCCGAAAAGCCGAATTGGAAATGTACAGTTTTGAAGAGTTGCAAAACATTGCAGAATTGAACATTGCCATTATGATTTTGGAGTTTGAAAAATTATCAAAGTTCGGATTACCAAACGAACATTTTACACACTAATATTTTTAGTAAAATTCGCTATAACTAAAAGATTAGTTCAAGCCCCATCCAGAGATAAATTTTTACTAAATTTTCCTTTTCTTGATTTTTTTTGATTCCGAGATTGTGGAAAAGTCGTCGTACTAAAGCTCTAAATACCTTATCTCAATGATTTATTGATTTATCAAAATTAATTTGATTGATTTAAGGGGCTTGTAACTTATTGATTATCAAATAGTTACAAAGAGAAAACGGACAAATTGAGGGAAATAAACGGACAAATTGAGGGGAATAAACACAAGGAAAACGGACAAATTGAGGGGAATAAACGGACAAATTGAGGGGAATAAGCACAAAGAAAACGGACAAACCTTTTGCAATGTCCGTTTTCTTTTTTAACTTGCACATAGTTTTAAAACTTACTCTTTTCAAAAGTAAACGGACAAATTGAGGGGAATAAACTTTTAACCTCTTTTTACGCTTTATTTTGCCATAAATGATACCTTTTGATTAGTTTTTTGCTTAAAACTTTCATGTAAGGCTGCCTTTTATTAACTATGACATTATTTTTAATAAATGTTGTTGATTTTATTGTAGAAAACGGACAAATTGAGGGAAATAAAATGCAGCTTTATTAATCTCTTTTTTGACACAAATTGCTTATAATAAGCGACTTACATAAATTTAATAATGGAATTATTACCTTCAAATGGTTTAACTGTTGAATTTTCTCCAAAAGAACACAACTATCAACCAAATTTAATTACGGAAAGTAAACAAGAATTTTCAGAAAACGAAAAAAGAATTGTTTCATTAATCATCAATCAGCTACGTAAAGATGTTGTACTTGATTGGAAAGGTCAAAATTTAGAGTTTTTGATTCCTGTTGCTGAACTCACTGACAAGAACCATGACCGTATTAGAGAATCTGTTGAAACATTAATTACTAAACGTATTATTCAGGACTTTGGTAAAAAAGGCAAGAAAGATGGTGAAAAAGAGGTTTATTACCGTGCTTTTATACCATTTCCAAAAATAGAATATTATAAAATCGCCAAAAATAGCTATATCCGTGTAGGTATGCTTTCCGATGTAGTACCTCTATTTATTGATTTAGGTAAACATTATACAAGATATAGTTTAGAAATTATTCTTACCCTTAAATCCGTTTATTCACAGCGATTGTATGAAATTATTATGATGTACATTGGGCGTAATCAACGGAGTTTCAAATATACTGTTGAAAAATTAAAATTTATGTTTGATTGTCCTGCTTCTTATACGTACAATGAAATTAGAAAAAGAGCTTTAAGACCTGCACAAATAGAACTACTTGAAAAGGCTAATCTCATATTTGAATTTACACCATCAAAAAAAGAGGGTAAAAAAATAATTGAGCTACAATTTAGTGTTAAATCTAAGATAGATTTAGCTTTTGAAGCTATGACAGAAGAAGCCGAAACATTCCATAAAGGCACACCATTAGAAAAAAGAGATTATACACTTCGGTTGTTGAATAACTATAAATTCACTCGAAAACAGCAAGATGAAATCTTAGCTGAACCTGAAAAATGGGCAATTTTTATGCAAATTGATAGTGAGATTTATAACCGAATACGGTCAATAGATAACCCTACGGCTTACATTGCTAAGAGTTTGGGTTTTGGTAAATCAAAAGAAAAAAAATAACTATGTATTTGTGTAATTATGTGTTTACACAACAACAAAAAAACCACCCCTATCTACTTGGAAGGGGTATTTTTAATTTATGCAAGGCTTTAATCACATCGCTGGCGGAATAACTTTTACAGGAATTTTTGCAAGTTTCCATGATGTAAATGTTTTTGAAAAACCTGAATACTTGGGTGTTACGGTTGTGTTTGCTCTGCTCCCTGACATTGACCATACCCGCAGCATCATTGGTAGAAGTGTTTACCCATTGGCTCGGTGGCTCTCGGTGAAGTTCGGACACCGAACTATTACCCATTCTTTGGTTTTTTATGTGGCTGTGCTGCTCTTGGTTCGGGCTGTCGAATTGCTTTATTTTCATACTTCAGTGTTTTCTGTTTTGGCTGCATATTCTTTGCTTTCGCACAATATTTTTGATATGTGTACTCGGCAAGGAATTCCATTCTTTTATCCATTTTCTACTCGTCCGTGTGTGCTTCCTGCTAACCCAAATATGCGACTGCGGACAAATGATTTACGCTCTGAGGCTATTATTTTTGTGCTGTTCTGCTCAATGATGCTTTTTTGTATGCCGCTGTTTTCAAATGGCTTTTGGCTTCAATACAATAAAACTATGCTCAACTATGACCATATTCAGCGTGAATCTAAACGCAAAGGAGATTTGCTTGAGATAACTTTTATTGATATTCAGAAAGATACTGTTAAAGGATTTTTGTTGAATCAGACGGAAACGGTTTTTGTTACGTACCAACCACCCCCAACCCCTAAAGGGGAGTTAAAAGGGAAATTTCAAGAATATGAAGTAAAAAACTGTAAATTTTTAGCTTTCAGGCATACTGGAAAGGCTTTTAGATTTCGGCAAGTGCAGATTTTTGATGTTGGACCAGATAGTTTGAAAGTTTGGTTAAAAATGCCATTGCTAAAAATGCAAATACAGTCGGCTACGGATTTGAATTATTTTGAGGGGGCGGTAATGAAAACTGGCAAAAGCATTGAAAAAGAGTTTATTCAAGGCTTTGATTTCTTTGTTGAAAAGAAAGACAATTCAAGCCAAAAGCAAGAAATTGATGTTTTAGAAATACAAATTGGTTCGCAACGCTCGGAATATAAAAATGAAATTGGGCGAATATCGAGAGAGCTGCACACCATCGAAGACGAATTGCGTACTGGAAATAATAATTACGCTCGTATGAGCGACTACCAAAAAGGAGCATGGCAGCGAGAAAGTAAAAATTTGGAAAGTCAAATTAAGGCTTTACAACGTGAATTAGACAGAAAGCCCTCTTTAGATTTACAAGACGATTTTAAGCGGCTCGAAGGTTTGAAAGGGGCTTTAAAGGCTGATGAAATTAGAGTTAGTGGAAATTTTATGGTTTGGGAGAAATAACAAAAAAGCCGTTCAAATTGAACGGCTTAATTAACAATTTAGTAAACTTAGCTATTTGTTGAATTACTTCTAAAATAACAAATAACACCAATTCCCACAAGAATAAGAATTGAAAAAATTAGAGCGTATTTACTTCCTTTTTCGCCTGTACCTTTTGTCTTAATACAAGTGTCTTTAACACATAAACCAGCTTCAAATGTCTGTTCATTTTTCATAATTTCTTTTTTTTAGTGAAGTCAAAACACACCATAATATTTCTTCTATCAAAGTCTTTTCTTGATATTTTATTTAATGGTTTGTGCTATTCGTAGCACCAAGAGCGTAAAACACAGCTTTTTGTTTACATTTGCACCGTTCCTTTGTGAACACAGCAAAAGTTAGATTCAAAATCCCAACGGAAATTCTGTTGGGATTTTTTGTATTTAAAACCCTCCTTTTCTTTACTCAAAGAAGGCTCGACGAAATCAAGCCTTTTTTGATGTTTTTTTAGTAAAGAAACTTGGTAAATAAATCAAAGTAAAGTAATTTTACAAATCAATGAGTTAATTAACTACCTTCGACTTCACTCAGGTTAAATTTTATGCAAATCGGCTACGCAAGGGTTTCGACTCTCGACCAAAACCCTAACTTACAAACCGATGCTCTCACGGCTGCAGGTTGTGAGAAAGTTTTTATTGATAAAATCAGCGGTGCAACTTCCGACCGCCCAGAGCTTAATAAACTGAAAGAACATCTTCGCTCAGGTGATTCGTTGGTGGTTTGGCGGCTCGACCGCTTGGGGCGTAGCCTAAAAGATTTGATAGACTGGATAAATTACCTCGATGCTCAGGGCGTAGCCCTCAAATCACTGCAAGAAAGCATTGATACTGGCACAAGCACAGGAAAATTGATATTTCATATATTCGGAGCTTTGGCAGAATTTGAAAGAAACCTTATCAAAGAACGTACTATGGCAGGTATTACTGCAGCACGTGCCAGGGGGCGTGTGGGTGGGCGACCTAAAAAGTTAAACGATAGCAAACAAAAATTGGCAAAAGAAATGTATGAATCGAAGAAATACTCGATTACGGAAATTTGTGAGGTCTTGAAGGTTTCTAAACCTACACTTTATAAATATTTGGCAGTTTGAAAATGGTTAAATTGTAAAACGCCACAAGCCTATTTTTGAATTTTGGCGGTTTTTGGTTTGATGGTGTCTGTTTTGGGTGTTGATGGGGCGGTAGTTGCCAAAATAATTTCCTCTAATTTGTCTAATCTGGTGTTAAAGCCTTTTTCTGATTGAATGTTTTTTGATAATGCTTCTATTTGGCTTTTATAGATATTGTTTTCGTTTATTATTCCTTGATTTTCAACAATTTTCAATTCATAATCAAACACTGCTTTTTGATGCTGGCTTTTTGATGCTGTAAGTTCTTTTGAAAGTTCTTCTTTTTGAGTTATTAATCCTTGATTGTCATTTTTCAATGATTCAAGCACTAAATTAGATTTTTCTACATCCTTGGTCAAAGCTACAACCTGACCCTTATGCGAAATAAGTTCGTTTTGTAAACCTTGATTTTCAATAATTTTCAACTCATAATCCGCTTGCTGTTTTTGTTGGGCGAGCTTCAATTCTTCAATTTCTTTGATACCGTTTTCTTTTTCGGTGTTTAACACTTCAAAATCTTTTTTCTGCACCTCCAAAAGTTGGACTTGCTTTTCAAGTGTTTCGGTTTTATTCTCCAAATCGCTTGTCAAGCCTTGGTTTTCCTCTTTGGCTTGGCTCAAATTATACATCAATTCTTTATTTGTTTCGGTCAATTCGCCTAACAAAATAGTTTTTTCTTCCATAAGCACATCTTTTTCTCTCAGTAGAATTTCAGAATTAGCCCGTGCCTCGTTGCTTGTCTTTAGCATTTCGGCTACAAACAAGCCTAATTGCTTATAATCGTAAGTGTGTAGGGCATGGGTTGTTTGAAACTTGGTGTGTGCCAAGCTACTTTCTTTCTCAGAAAGCTGTAACAAATCAAAATTAATGAGTTCTATGCCCAAATCCTCGAATTTTTCAAATGGAAGCTCGTTTTTTAACTGATAAATCCTGCCTGCGGTCAGGTTTTTGAGTTCTGCATATTCCTTTACGGATATATAGTTGGTGCCGTTGATGTTTTTCATTGCTTTATGGTTTAAGTATGTCTCAAAAGTAGGTATAAATTATTATAATTCAAAATAAAAACTATATTATTTTATATTATATAATTATATTATAATATAAAATATTAATTATTATAATATTTTATAATTATTGAGGGGGGTAATTACAACTAATGCAAGGAAAGTGGCTAAACGATAGGCAAAAAGAAGTATAAATCGAAGAAATGCTCGATTGTGGGGGTTTGTCGGGTTCTGAAGGTTTCTACGGCTATGATTTATAAACATTTGACATGAAAGGCTTAAACAGTAAAAGGGTTTTGTGAATCAAAACTTCGGCTTCTTGGTCCTATTACATAATGGTTGGGGGTTTGCATCGGTGTATCACTCATACTTTTTACAATCGTTTTATGAAATTTCAAGTAGTTTCCTTTGAAATTTCCATCTGCCCAAACTCTCAGCATTTTTGCTGTAAATAGACCATTAAGAAAGCCATCTTGTGATAACTGATTGTCTTGACAACCAGAAAATAGCCTTATAGATGCTTTTAAAGCACTTTTGGGCTTTTTGGGAGCTTTCAAAATTTCTTCGTAATGCTCTTTGTTTTTTGTAAATGTTTTACGCATTACATCAAGTGGGGCATTTCTAAACTTAACTTTTTGTGCGTCAAATACAATATTCGCAAAACTCTTAAAGGCAGCAATTTTTGCTACCGTTCCGCTGTGGCAACTGTCCGAAAATATCAAAATTCTTACTTTACTTTTAAAATTACAGTACATATTATGCAATTCATCATCTGATATTTCACTATCGTATAAGCACCAAGTTTCATCTAAAGTATCATCTTCATCACCATTTAAGTCAGGGATTTGTCCGCCATGACCCGAATAAGTCAATAAAAATATATCCCCCTCTTGTGCTTTGTCTGCATACTCATTCATTAGGTCAATAAATTTCTGTCGAGTTACTTCTTGAGTTAATAAAATTTTTGATTCATACCCCTTTGAAATAGCTATTTCAGCCATAGATTGTGCATCAGCTTCGCAAGCATTTAACTGTCCGTCCCAACCTTGATAATGTTCAGGATTTACGGCATTTAAGCCTATATGTAATGAATATCCTTTTGCCATGATTGAAAATTATTTAAAAACTATGTTTGTTATTGGGTGTATCTCCCAAGAAGTTAGTGGTCTTGCATCTGCTGGTCCAACGATGCCCGGTTTGTGTTCGGTATCATAGAATAATGAACCTTCTATTTCAATAGGAATACCGGGTTTGAATTTTTGATATTTTGCCGAACAAAAATTACCTCCCATAAATGTTATAATTTTCTTTCTTACATCTTTCAGGCTCTTCGGCGATGTACTTACCAAACCTGTATTTTCAGTATTAAAGAAATTTCCGCTTGCATCACCAATTATCATGTGGAAATCATTGTCTGGCTCACGTTTGACAGCAATTAGAAATACTTTTGTAAGTTTGACATTTCTTTTTTCTTCAATAACTCTTTCGTTGGGTTTGCTTTCAATAATTGGGTTTTCAATCATTAATTTGTCTTTAGGCAAGCCCCCTAAAAAGAGTTTTAAAACAGAAAAGTTCTCCGTTTTTGCAATTACTACTGTTGTTTTCGGTATTTTTCTTGCTTTACCATGAAAATCATCTGTTACACAATCTAATTTTTCTTTTTTCAATCCTTCGGTTGGGGTTTCAAAAGTTACTTCATAAATTTTCCCATTGGGTGCTTTAAAAAACGACTTGGTATTAATCTTCTGCTTATTCAATGCTGAAATCGTATCGGCTGGCATAGCCGTTTTGGTGATTTTCAGCATATTGTTAGTCTTAAAATTAAGGCTAAGTATTGCCAAAAGTGAAATTGGGACAATCATTATTTTTTTCATTGGGGGCATCGTTTTATATTTTTATTCAAAGTTTACTAATAAAATTTACTTTTCAATAACATTTTTATTATTCGGTACTTTTTTTGTAATTTTGTGTAATTACACAAAGTAATAATTATTCAATTACACAATTATATAATGAAAATCATTACAGTAGCTCACCAAAAGGGTGGCGTTGGAAAAACAACCTTAACTTTGAACCTTGCGGCAAGCCTTAAAAATGGCGGTTTGAAGGTTGCTTTACTTGATATTGACTTACAGGGAAGTTTGGCTGGAATCAGCGACGAACTGGAAGACATTGCATTTGTTCAGCCTGACGAACTTTCAAATATTGGAAAGCTGCCTTATGATGTTTTGATAATTGATACACCACCGTATCTTATTAATTCATTGAATGATTTGTTTTCCATTTCAGATTATGTTTTGATTCCTTCAAAA
>JANNDY010000128.1:0-22216 GCA_031378345.1 Emticicia sp.
AGTAACGTGTAAATAATAAGTTGGTCTATTTCAGGTGAATTATTTTGTTGTTAGTTTTATTGACTTTTGAGCGGTCCGCCGCAGCGGGCGAATAGCACCGCTACTTTACGAACAAGTCGATAAAAATGGCGGCAAAAGAATCATTTCAAATGACCATTTATTATTTACACGTTACTAAATTAAAAAATAAATCTAAAAATAGTAATATAGACCATCCCTTTTCGCTGTCTATGAAAAAATTTAAACCCTTAGCGAGCCACGGAATACTCTGGCAGCATAGTAAGATTCCGCACTGTTGCGATACACAAAATTACCTAATTTTGATGTATGAAAATATCGCCCCCCTCTAAAACAATACAAAATGCTAACTCAAAAATACCTCTTCAATTTTATTAATTGCTCAGGAATTGGCTTGTCGTTCCAATACTCGTGAATCACCAAAGCTGCACCAAGAGCAGAGGCTTGAGCGATTTCGGAGGCATAAATTTGCTTATTTGAATAGGTTTCGGCAAGTAAATTCATGAAAATTTCATTTTTAGAAAAACCACCATCTACAAAAATATTCTTTGGATTTGAACGTCCCAAAACCAAGTTCAATGAAGCCACTTGTTGAGCTATCAAATCGAGCATAAATTGGTGATAAGCCTCTTCATAAGTTTCAAATAAATTAAGATTTCGCTCCATAAAAGGGCAATCTTTCAGCAAGCCAACATCGGCAGTATCGGGCGTTGCTTGCTTGAATTTGTTACGAAGATTCCATATTAAATTACTGTCAAAGCCCACTTTTTTGTAGTAATCAAGCTCTTTTTGGAAATATTCTGCCAAATGTTTGATTTGTCTTTCGTGCTCATTTCCTGCAAAAAGTCGAGACGCTTTGACTGGTTTTCCTTCAAAATTGAGGTAACACAAGCAATCTTTTTGTAATTCTGCTTCTGTGAGAGGTTCTAAATTAAAAGGATTTAAGCTAATAACCCAAGTGCCTGTTGAGAGCAAAATAAAGTTTTCGTCGAAAGATTTTAGGTAAGGAACTAAGGCAGCCGAACTATCGTGCATGCCAATTCCAACAGCGATTTGCATGTTGGAAGCATCAATATTGTTTGAAAATAGCGGTTTTTGCTGCACCGAATGAATATGTTCGGCTTCAACCCACGCATGATAATCATTTTTTTGAAAATCCCACAAACCAGTATGGCAGCCTACACCCGTTATTTCAGAAACTGGATTTTTGGTGAAAAGAAAACTACAATATTGTGGCAGATGAAGCGAATATTTGATTTGATGAAATATTTCGGGTTTTTCGTTTTTTAACCAAAGAATTTGAAGTCCCGAATTCAACATTCCTAAGTCGGGCGATGCCGTTTTTGTAAAAAAATCTTGACCGTAATTTTCAAGAAAATCTTTTTTTAATTTTCTGGGAAATTCCTTGAGGTAATTATAAAGAGGAGTTACAGGATTTCCTTCAGAATTTAACTGAACAAAACTTGCTCCATAAGCCGAAAAATTTAGCCCAATTACTTCATAATTTTCATTTTGAGCAATTTGTTCAAAACTACTTTTCATCCAATTACCCAAACGAATCAAATCATCGCAAGGGTAGCCATCATCGTCTAAGATTTCTTCAAATTGGATTTGTTCTTCCTTGACAATTTGATAATTTTGGTTGAAAAGAAATAATTTTTTATTGGTTTTTCCAATATCGAAAATTGCACAGACTTTCATGAAAATTGCTTGAAATAGTTTAAAAAATAAGATTTTGAATACGAATTTAAAATGTCATATTATAATATTCGCAAATCTAATCATTCATCATTCATCATTCATCATTCATCATTCAAAATTCTTTTCTTACAACCTAAAATTCCTCAAACTATAAGTAAAAGTTAGCATATAATAACGTCCTAAAACTTGGTTTTGGGCATCTTCAATATAGGCTGTATTGATGTTTCGAGAAATACTATTGTTTTGCTTCAATAAGTCAAAAACATTGAAACGAAGCTCACCAGCATCTTTTTTCAAGAATTTATAGCCAAAACCAGCATTCCATAGTGTAAAATTTTGGTTAAATCCAGTTCCCAAACCCGAATAAATTTGATTGACAGCTTCTGATTGCAATAAAAATCCTTTGCCAAACAACCAATTGACTTTTATTGAAGACGTTTGAAAAATATAGTTATTATTCAAAGTTGCTTGTGCCGAATTTCGGACTATGCTATACGTAGGAGAGTACGACAACGTAAAGTCTAATTTTTCGCTCATATTACTGCTCAAAACAAAGCCGCCATTGATACCATAATTATTGGTAAAACTCATAATATCATTTATCAAATTGGGGTTTTTGGCAAAACTTACGCCAGCATTAAAGTTAAGATTGGATTTTAATTTTGAAATCGGCAAACCATAACTGACGAAAGTACGAAGGTTCAACATTCCATCCAAATTTACAGGTTTTGTAAGCTGCGAGCCTTTGAAAAGGATGATTCCTTTTGCCAACTCAATATTTTTATCTGCAATAAAAGTAGATTGCATGATGGCGTTATTGGTATAGCCTAAGTTGAGATAAAGGTTAAGGTTTCGTGCAGTTTTGGTATTTGTAGTGCCATATCGAAACGAAAGATTATGGCTGTAATCTTGCTTCAAATTTGGATTTCCAGTAGAAAGTTGCGTTGGATTATTATTATTTATAACTCCTTGCAACTGATTTACCGACGGAGCATTTGTGTTGGTTCGATAGAAAATTCGGAGGTTAGATTTGTCTTCAAAACGATAATTATAGTTTCCATTTGGCAAAAAACTATTGAATGAATACTTGACATTCTGAGCCGTCGGATATGTCTGATTGCTTGCTAATTGGGCATTTTGATAAGAACCACCCACCGAATAAAAAGATTTTTTCAAACGCCCACGATAACTTATTCCAGTGCGATTTGTCAAATAATCGTTATCGAAAACGCTGCTAAGGGTTGGTTTTAGAAGTGAAAAAGTTTGTAGTTTGTCTTCAAAAGCATTTACTTTTCTGTCCGAACTACTCAAATTCAAGGAAATATTATGGTCAAATTGCAACTGTCCAGTTTTTCCAACTGGCTCGGTAAATGAAACCCCTGCCGAAATCCGATTTGAACTTGTAAGAGCATTTGTCTTTTGATTGACAATTTGAATTGTATCGCGGGTAGAAAAATATTGGCTTCTTGAATATTGCAAACTCTCAGAAATTCGATCGCTTAAATTATCCCCAATGTTGATTGAAAACGAACGACCATTTTTTGAAAAACGGTGGCGAAAAAGTATTTCTCCCGAAAAATTAAAACCATTACTTTCCGAATTTCTTTTTGTTCGATTTGTGTTAAGTAATTTTTCTTGTAAATTAGTTTTGCTTGAAAGCGTTGATAGTGTATTATTGCCTTGCCAACTAATTTTTGGTGTAAAAATTATTGAATTTTGTTTGTCAATTGTATATTCAAAGCGAATATTTGCTCGGTGATTTTGGTTTTTATTGCTCGAGCTACTGGTGTCATTATAGATTTGTGGAAGCGTGCCGAGGTATTCGCGTTGCGAAATACCAATATTGCCATTATTGGCTGCGTTGAAAAAATAACTGGTATTTATTTTTACTTTTTTACTCAAATTATCACTATAATTCAAACCGATAGAAGTAGTTTTGGCTATGCCCGGCTGCTGTCCGACCGTAAAATTACTTGCATCACCTCCACCAAATTGTCCGCCACCACCTGTGCCACCTCTTGGAGTTCCACCTCCTCCAGTTGGTGCTGCTCCACCCCCACCTCGATTTCCTCCAGCTTGTCCGCCACCTGCACCACCACCTGCTGATGAACCAAGTACACCCAAAATATCTTGATTTGAAAAGTTTTGTTGGTTGATATTATTAGATAAACCTATGATAGTCAGGCGTTTAGCTTTATTGAAAAAATTGATACTTACGCCAGATTGGTAACGTTCGTTTTCTCCATAACCTGCATAAACTTTGCCAAATTGACCATTATTTTTGTTTTGTCGAGTAGTAATATTGATAGTTTTGACGGCATTTCCATCGTCAAAACCTGTAAATTGTGATTGTTCGCTCAATCGGTCGAAAACCTGAACTTTGTCAATCACTTCGGCAGGGAGGTTTTTGAGAGCCAAAGCTGCATCATCACCAAAAAATTCTTGTCCATCAACTGTAACTTTTTTTACTTCTTCGCCTTGTGCTTTTACCACACCATTTTCGATGGTTACGCCTGGCATTTTCTTTATCAAATCTTCGGCAGTGGCATCCGGGTTTGTCTTGAATGCATCTGCATTATATTGAATCGTATCTCCTTTTTGTTCAACCCTAATTTGTTTTTCACGTACGGTTACTTCTCCTAACTGATTGGCATTTTCAGAAAGTTTCAAAATACCTAAGTTTTTGGCGGTATTTCCAACAGAAACTCTTGATTCGAGCATAGAATAGCCAATCGAAGAAATACGCAAGCGATAATTTCCTGATTTTATGCTCGAAAACTTAAATTGCCCTTCGGCATCTGCCAAAACACCTTTGCGTTGCGTGCTATCTCTTGCATTTATTAATAAAATACTCGCCCCCGAAACAGGTTCATTGCTTTTAGAATCTTGAATAATTCCAGAAACATCAACCGTTTGGGCAAACACATTAATAGTTACAGCAAAAAAAATGATTGTTTGTAGAAATAGTTTTTTCATAGAATTGTGAATTTGGAAGGTATTACCTTTAGACATACTAAATCTATTGAAAGTTTAGTAGTCATTAGCGAATACACGACCAATTGGATACTTGTGTAGATGAATGTCTTAATCATCTATTGATTGATAAATTAATCGGGTAAACATAGCCTCTGAACCGCCATCGGAAGCGGCTTGAGTTTGTTTCATCAGCACCATCACGATTTTTTCTTTGGGGTCTGCCCAATAATTAGTGTTGAAATATCCTCCCCAATTAAATCTACCAAGACTGCCAACACCTTTTGCACTTCCATTTTGATTGACCACAGCAAATCCTAAACTAAAAAAGGCATCTCCTTTTGGTCCACCGAAAAGTTCGCCAGTTTGGTTGGTCGCAGTCAATAAATCAACAGTTGTACGACTCAAAAAACGCTTTCCATTCATTGCTCCACCATTGAGCAACATTTGTAAAAAAGTAGCATAATCCTTAGCGGTTGAAGAAAGTCCAGCACCACCCGAAAAGAAAGTTTTTGCTCCAGAAATTGGATAATTTGGGTCATAAAATGTTACAGGGAAACGTACCCATTTCTGAACACTATCTGGTTTTTGAACATAAACTAAGCGGTCTTTTTTTGTATCGGGCAAGTAAAAATAGGTATCATTCATGCCCAAT
This sequence comes from Emticicia sp., assembly GCA_031378345.1. GTDB lineage: Bacteria > Bacteroidota > Bacteroidia > Cytophagales > Spirosomataceae > Emticicia. The sequence continues at coordinate 5,348 of JANNDY010000128.1, forward strand.
GGCTCAAACAAATGTGTACGCAAATACTCGTCAAATGACATTCCAGATATGATTTCGATGAAATAACCTAATACGTCAAGCCCTTCGGAATAAGAAAATTTTTCGCCTGGACTGAAGTGAAGAGGTAGCTTTGCTAATTTTTTAATGTTATCACTGATTCGTACATTTTGGGTGGTGTATAAATCTGTAATTCCTGCTTTTTTGTAAATGGCTTTGAAACTTTCTTCACCGTCAATGACACCGTAGCCTAAGCCAGAAGTATGGGTCAATAAATGCCGAATAGTTATCTCTGATTTGGCTGGTTCAGTCGTATAAGTTGTGTCGGCAAACTTAAAAGATTTCAGCACTTTTGGATTTTTAAATTCGGGGATAAACTTAGAAATCGGGTCATCTAATGAAAACTTTCCTTCTTCATAAAGCATCATAACGGCAGTCGAAGTAATCGCTTTAGTCATGGAAGCAATTCGAAAAATATCATCAGTTTTCATCAATTTTTTGGTCTGCACATCGGCATAGCCAAAGGCTTTTTGATAAACAATTTGACCATTTCGAGTAAAAAGTGCGACCATTCCAGGCAATTTGTCTTGTTTGACAAGTTCGTTTAAAGCAATATCAATGCGTTTTAATCTTTCCGAAGAAATGCCAACCGCTTCGGGAGATGAGGCTACCGATAGCGTTTTTGATGAGGCGGAAGAAGTCAGCACAGTTTGAGCTTCACAATTGATGATTATCAAACAAGCGATTAATAGTTTTAGTAAATTTTTCATAGATGTTTAAGTTTTTTTTATTGATAATCTCCCTCAAAGGGGTTGCTTATATTGATTAATGTTTCGCTTCCAAATAATGTTGTTTCAAAATATCTTCGCCAAAATCATTGCCTTTTTCACGCAAAATAGCATGAATATGATTGCCATCTTTTTGGAATCCAACGTTGTCATATTCTATTAAAAAATCTGGAGAATTGATGATGTAATAATGTGCTTTATCTTTCTCCAAACTTCCCACCCAAGCAAAATATACCTTATCGATGCCCGTTTTCATGATTTTATCAATTAATTGATGGGCATTGTTATGTTCAAAATTATGAACATATTCCTGAATGACGAGTTTTAAAATTGCCTTTTGAGTTTCATCAAATCCTTGAGCAGCAATGCCATAATAGTTGTCAATTCTTTGACTACTTTTTGGGCTTGTGATAATGTCATTTGGCACATTTTGTTTCAAAATAGCTTTTACCTTTTGACTTTCAGTTAAGGAATTTATTAGCATAAATCCATAATCTTCTTCTTTGCTCAACACTCGCAAACCTGCATATTTTCCACTTTTAACCTCCGAAGGGTCAGTGCCAACAAAATAGGGCGACATTGTAATATTTTTGCCATCAGAAGTGAGGCTTAAAGCCATGTGATGTCCTCCAAAATTTAGTCCCCAAGGCTCGTTGCTTTGAGGTTTTCCAAAAACTGAGATAAAATAATTTCCATAAGCCCATTTCAGGTTTTGCATTTGTGTAAGAAATTTTTGATTAATTTCACCTTTGTCAAAAGCTGTTTGATAAAGCGTATTTAAAATATCATCTAATGCCATGATACTTGTTGTTTTCAAATATCCCTGTGAACTAAGCATAGCTGAAAGCACTCGATGAAATGCCACACGACTTTTGTCCGACAAAGCACCGTAAGCAATGCCGGGACGAGGCACCATTCCCACAGGAAGGTTTGTCCATCTATGCCTAAGGCTATCTTTGAAGGCATAAGAAGTTGTTTTCAACTCATCGGCATTGAGTGTATTCAGAAATTGCGTGGCAGATTCTGCGATTATTATATCAGATTGAGCAAAACCTTTTAATGTTAAAAAGCTACAAAGTAGAATGATTTTAAGAGAGGTTTTCATGAGAATAGGTTGGTTTTTTTTTAAATAGAAATTAAATCTACCAGAAAATTATGATTTTTTCTATAAATTTGAGAAATAATTGTAGCTAATTTTTGTAAAATTTGATATTTATTAAACAAAACCACGATGAAGAAAATCCATTTATTAATAACCCTTATTTTTTGCATTAACATAACTTTTGCTCAACAAAGCCCCACAAGCATAAGTATTGGACAGCTCGTTAGAATTTCACCAAAATTGACTGACATAAAATATGCAGGTGCAGTTCCTCGAAAAGAAAAAGCACGACAGTTTGGTGAAAAAGACAAGGCAAATAAAAAAATACGTTTTTCACAACTAAATCCTGATGCCAAATATAACGACGGAGCAGTTCAAAGAACTACAAAGCTATCTACTTTTATTTCAGCACCTTCTGCTTCATTTGACGGAGGTTTAAGTCAAGATAATTTTGCACTTTATGGGGGAAGAGTGCTTCCCCCAGACAATAATATGGCGGTTGGACCCAACCATGTTTTTCAGATGGTTAATCTTTTTCATAGAGTATTTGATAAATCTGGTACGCCCCTCACTGCACCTCTCAAATTTAGCTCGATTGCATCTACTTCTCAAGATGATGGCGACCCGATTGTGCTTTATGACCAAGTGGCTGACAGATGGGTGCTTTTGCAATTTAATTTACCTTCGGGAAGTGAATCAATCATTTTTTGTATTTCTCAAACCCCCGATCCAACGGGAGCTTATTTTGTTTATGAGTTTCCAACAGTAGGCGTTTTTCCTGATTACCCTCATGTTGGTATTTGGAACAATAGTTATGTCATTACCACACACGAGTTTAACCCATCAACATTTGCCTATTTGGGACAAGGTTTTTATGCTGTAGATAGAACCAAAATGGTAAATGGTGAGCCAACTTCAACATTAATAAGATTTCAAGATACTGCCGAAGGTGGATATTTACCAGCAAGTTTTGAAGGTTTAAAAACCCCAGAACCAAATACTCCTGCAATTTTTACTTCTTTTGATGCTGACGAAAATGGTGTTGGTCATGCTGACGAACTTTGGCTAAGAACACTTTCTGCAAATTTTGTAAATCCCGGTGCATCAACATTGAGTGCCAGAGGTGTAATACCTGTAGCTGCTTTTGATGGTAGGCAGTCCTCTGTTGAGCAGCCCGGCACAAGTTCAAACTTGGATGCCATCAACGACCGCATGATGAGTCGAGTAATTTACCGAAGATTTGATAGTTCAGAATCTTTGGTGATGAATTATGGTGTTAATGTAAGTGGCGTTACACCGAATGATGCTTCTACTTTTCAGGCAGCTATGCGATGGTATGAACTTACTCGACCTTCTCCTGCAAGTGCTTGGACAATAAATCAACAAGCAACCTATGCTCCAGGAGTAATTAGTGGAGCAACGGGCGATAATCGGTGGATGGGAAGTGTAGGAATTGACCAAAAAGGCAATATTGCTTTGGGTTATAGCAAGTCGAGTTCGACCACTTATCCAAGTCTAATTTATGCTGAAAGAAAAAAATCTGATGCATTGAATTCTTTGGGTGTAGAGCAAGTGCTTCATGCAGGAACAGCTTCACAGACACATTCGAGTGGGAGATGGGGCGATTATTCGTCAATCGCAACCGACCCAAGCGACGAAGAAACACTTTGGTTTACGAGTGAATATTATGCTGCCCCAGTAGCAACTTCCGACTGGCGAACAAGAATTGGGGCTTTCAAAATTTCTGACCCAACGACAACGCCAAGTGTACATTTTAAGTTTGGAGGAACTATCGCTCGGCAAGTTGAATCAATTACGCCATCGGGTGGTCCACCAAATTTCCCTTATAAAGATTATTTGATAACTGTAAAAATTGACAATGCCCCTTCACAGTCAGTTGATATTACTTTCACGAGGTCGGGCACTGCCATCGAAGGAGTTGATTATGACTTAATAATTCCGGCACCTTTTACCTTAAATTCAGCTACAATGTCGAAGGATTTTACGCTTCGAGTATATGATAATGTAATTGGTGAAGCTGACGAATTCATAAATATTGCTTATACGATGTCGGTAAATGGCGGAAATGCCATTGCAGGAAATTTCAACCAAATGCACCGTGTAACGATTGTTGGTAAAACGGTTTGTCCTGTAATAAACGTAGCTTTTTCTCGCCCTACAACATTTTGCGAAGGAGATTCAACAATTTTGACTGCAACAAATGACCCAAATTATACTTATAAATGGTTCAGAAATGCCATTGAAATGGTAGGTCAAACACAGTTTCAACTCATAGTGAAAGAATCTGGAAGTTATTTTGCTGCAATTACTGGTGGAGGTTGTACGCTTCCTACCAATCCAATTACTGTTACTGCAAATTTTGGTGTTCCCTTGCCAACAACTATTAGTCGAACAGTTTCTTATAATACTGTAATAACTCCAGGAAATGGTTTACAAGCAAGTAGTGCTTGTGCAGGACAAAACATAGGAACTTATGCGGGCCCAACCATTGGTTATGATGGTGGAAATCAATCTGCTCCCGACCCTTTGGCAAATGTTTCTGGTGCGGGAACAAACTTACGCAAAGTGAAAGTTTCGATTACTTGGCAGAAAAAAGATGGTGGAAATCATACGACTTGTGGCGTTGCCGATGGTGGTGCAAATCCTTTCAATAGTGAAATTGAATTCAAAATTGTTTCTCCAAATAACACAACTATTAATTTAGTAAATGCAGGAACTTATAATGATGGTGGCACGAGTGCTGGACTAATTACAACTGTATTTGAAGATGGTGGAACTGCACTTGGAACTGTTCCTGCTGCTGGAACTTTTGCTCCTGCACAAAGTTTGGGTTCACTAAATGCCACTGACCCAAATGGCAACTGGAAACTTTTGGCACGTGATACTGGAGGTTTAGACCCTCTTTGTGTCGAATCATTTTCAGTAACAGTTTTGACAAGTGGTACAGGTGGTGCAAGTACAATTACATGGTATAATGCCGCCACAGGTGGGGCGGTAGTTGGCACAGGAACTGAATTTATTCCAACTGATACTGCTCCCGGAACCTATACTTATTATGCAGAAGCTGCTTGTACAGTACCAGGAATTATTTGTAATACAAGTTTGCGAAAAGCCGCAACCTTGACAATTTCCTTCACTTGTGCTACCGTTGGAGGCTCAGTTTCTTCAAATGCAACAGTTTGTGCAGGAAACAATAGCGGTACTTTGACGTTATCAGGTCATACAGGAAATGTTATTCGTTGGGAAAAATCAACTGATGATTTTGTAAATATTACAAACATTTCTAATACAACAACTACTCAGGTTTATTCAAATCTTTTTCAAACAACTAAATTCAGGGCTGTTGTGCAAGATGGAAACTGCCTGTCAGCTAATGCTTCGGCAGCAACAATTACAGTAAATTCGGTTGCAACAACGGCAAGCAATACTGGACCTTATTTTACTGGTCAAACGATTTTATTGACTGCAACTGGTGGCTCTAATTATGTTTGGACAGGTCCGAATAGCTTTTCAAGTACTTCAAATCCTGCGAGTATTAGCAATGCAAGTCTTGCAAAAGCAGGAATTTATACAGTAACACTTACGCAAAACTCATGCACCGCCACCGCCACAACAAATGTGGTTGTTTCAAATGACCCTTGTATGTCTTTTGTAGAATATGATTATGTACAAGCAGGAAATCCTTTTGTTTTCAAATTTCCATTAGTAAATAATATGGTAATTGCCGAAGTTCCTGAGCAAACGGCTATTTTGGTTAATCCGATCTGTAACTCTGTCATCATTGAAAGTTTTAAAATGAAGCTTCAAGGGCTACCCTACTTATACGAAATCATAGAAAGTACACAACCATACGCCCTTTTCAATAATACAGGAACAAATATTTTTGGACAAAACTTAGTTCCCGGTAATTATATATTAACCGTAACTGGCTATGACCAAAATAATGCACTTGGAAACATAACTTATGGTCCAAATGTTACCAATTTTAGCATAGTATCAAATTCAGCGACTATTTCAGCACCTTCATTTGTTGTAAATTCATTGTGTGCAGGAAGTTCGTTTAATGTTAATTTTACAACAACAGGACTATTCAATCCTGCCAATCAATTTGATGTGCAATTGTCAGATGCCAGTGGAACTTTTGATAATCCAACAATCATTGGAAGTACACCAACGGCAGGAGTTGCAATTTGTACTATTCCAATAAATATTGCACTTGGCTCAAATTATAAAATAAGGGTAGTTTCTACCAACCAAACCCTTGCTGGAAATACAAATGGAGCAAATCTTAATGCTGTTGCCGCTTCTTTAAATTTAGTTAGTCCAAGCAATGATATTAGTGGAGGAACAAGCACAAAACAAGCATCTCAAACAATTACAGCAACAAATAAAGTGCTTGTACCTGCCAATACAATCTATAAAGCAGGAAACGCAATTTTACTAAATGCAGGATTTCAAGCAAATTCAAGTTCGGTTTTTAAAGCAGAAATTGGAGGGTGTAATTGATTAAATTAGCAAAAAAACAGAAGAAGAAACAATATTTAACTTTTTAGACTTATTTTTGCTTTTCGTTTAGAAAAACAAAAAATACATTGCCAAAACTAACGCAATCGTACCCAATTTTATAACAAAGCATTAAATAATGACAAAAATTCATGTACAGTATGGGTGTGGACTATCCGCCCCAAAAGAGTGGGTAAATTTTGACGTTTCGCCAACCCTTAGAATTCAAAAAACACCAATAATTGGTGCAATTTTAAAGAGTCAATTAAATACAACTTTCCCTTCAAATGTTCTTTATGGAGATATCATCAAAGGCTTGCCAATTGAAGAAAATTCATGCGATGGACTTTATTGTTCGCACACTTTGGAGCATTTATCATTGAAAGATTTCAGACAGGCTTTAGCAAATTCTTATAAAGTTTTAAAGAAAGGTGGTATTTTTAGATGTGTTGTACCTGATTTAGAATATTCGGCTCGCTTATATATTGAAGAACTCGATAAGGGTGAAAAATCAGCCAGTCTGACTTTCATGAATACCACTTTACTTGGCATGAAAGAAAGGCAAGGAGGTATAAAAGGTTTGTTTAGAGTTTTTTTTGGAAATTCACTTCATCTTTGGATGTGGGATAGCAAATCCTTATCAGAAGAACTTAAAAATGCAGGTTTTACTCAAATTCGTGTTTGTAAATTCAATGATAGCGAAGACGAGATGTTTAAACACGTGGAAGCTCCTGACAGATTTGAACATGCAGTTGCAATTGAATGTAGAAAGTAAGTAAACATTAATATAATGACGAATAACGAACGGTTTGCCGCTGCGATTAAGAATGACGAATAAAAAACTTTAATCGCTTGATTATCAGCATTTTAAATAATTTAATATTCGTAACTCGTACTTCGTAACTCATAAATTATTTATCCAAAGCCTCTTTATATGCTTTCAGCACTCGTTCACGAGCGAAAGTATGCTCTACAATTGGCTTTGGATAATCAAAACTATTTAGTTCGGGAATCCATTTTTTGATATATTTTAGTTCCGAATCAAACTTTTGGGTTTGAGTAGTTGGGTTAAAAATTCGGAAATACGGTGCTGCATCACAGCCACTACTCGATGCCCATTGCCAACCCCCGTTATTTGCTGAAAAATCAAAATCTAATAATTTTTGGGCAAAATAGGCTTCACCCCAACGCCAATCTATGAGCAAATGTTTTATCAGAAAACTTGCTGTAATCATCCGCACTCGGTTGTGCATAAAACCCGTTTCGTTGAGTTCACGCATTCCTGCATCTACAATTGGGTAGCCCGTTTTGCCTTCACACCACTTTTCAAATTCAATTTCATTATTTCGCCAAATAATATTATCATAGACTTTTCTGAATGCTTTTCCTTCACTAATATGAGGAAAATGATACAGAATATTCATATAGAAATCTCGCCAAATAAGTTCATTTAGCCATTTTTCGTTCAATGTAAGGGCTTTTTGCACCAGTTTTCTAATACTGACAGTTCCAAAACGCAAATGTACACTTAGGCGACTTGTGCCAGAAATTGATGGAAAATCTCGCAATTCTTCATATTTTAAAATAAGCTCTTCCCGGATTTCTTTTTTTGGAAACGCCTCCCCGACTTCCTCAAAACCAATATCTGATAAAGTTGGAATTTCAACTTTTTTATATGCCAAAAAGTTTTCAAAATATGTTTCATTTGGATATGATTTTAAATAAAAATCATTGAGAGTTTCTTTCCATTTTCGACTGTAAGGTGTGAAAACTGTATAGGGTGTTCCTGCTCCGCTTAGTACTTCATTTTTTTCAAAAATCGTTTGGTCTTTAAAAGTATAAAAAGCTATACCTTTTGCATTGAACATCTCCCCTATTTGCTTATCTCGTTCGACTCCATATTTTTCATAATCATGATTCGTATAAACTTCTGCAACATTAAAATCCTGTAAGATTTGTTGCCAAACTTCATTTGGTTTACCAAATTTCACTATCATTGTTGAGCCAAATGCTATCAATTTTTCTTGCATTTCACTCAAAGCCTTGTGAATAAATTCTACTCTACGGTCGTGTTTATCTTCAAGTTTATCTAAAATATTTTGGTCAAAAATAAAAATTGGTAGCACTTTATAGCCACTTTTCAGGGCATGATAAAGTCCTGCATTGTCTTCTAATCTTAAATCGCGGCGATGCCAAAAAAAGGCGATTTTTTGTATTACTTCCATTTATCACATTTTAATTTCCTAAATAAAATAAAAACATTATATTTGAGTTAATTGTTTATCTAATTCACAATACAGTATTAGCACAAAACAAAAAACACCCTAAACAATTGATTATCAACATCTTAACCCCATTAATTAAATGAAAAAAATATTTGTTAGCGTATTTTCATTGATGAGCTTTGGTGCTTTTGCACAAGATACTCCCACAGCCGATGCCATAATTGAGAAATATATCACAACCATAGGTGGCAAAGAGGCAATTGCCAAAATTCAGGATATGACAATTAGCAGTACCAGCGAAACACAACGAGGCATGTCGGAAACCGAAATGAAATTTAAGTTTCCTGACCGATATTCTATGTCTGTTTATATGAATGGAAATGAAGTAATGGGGACAATTTATGACGGAACTAAAATAAAAAGTACTGGATTTGGTGGGGGTGGCGGATTTGGTGGCGGGGGAGGCGGTGGAAATCGTCCTGCTGGCGGAGCTGGTACAAATGGTGGAAGTGCTGCTGGAGGGGCTGGCGGAGGAACTCGCCCACCAACAGAAGGTAAAGAAGCTCAAATGACTGCAATGCGTTCAAATCCTTTTCCTGAACTGCTTTATGACAAAATGGGCATTACTCGCACAATAGTAGGCAAGGAAAAAGTTGGCGAAAAAGATGCTTATAAATTAGAATTGGCATCTACCGAAGGTAGAAAATGGAATGATTATTATGATGTTGAGTCTGGTTTAAAGGTAAAAACTTATTCTGTTACTGAAAATCAAAGAGGCAAATTTGAAAATATCGTTTCTTATAATAACTATAAAAAATTTAAAGGAATGGATGTAATGCTGCCTTCACAAACCAAACGCAGTGCTGGGCAAATGGGCGAAATCGTGTCGGAAGTTCAGTCGGTGAAAGTAAATAAAGGTTTGAAAGATTCGGAGTTTGTGATAAAGGAATAGAGTCTAACTTATTGATAATAAAGCATTTAAAGCAGATTTTCCTTAGAAAGTCTGCTTTTTTGTTTATTGCCTTTGAGGATTTGAAATCTTTTTTTGTAACTTTATACAAAATCTAAATCTATGAATCCAAGCAGAAAAATAAGAGAAGAAGAGAGAAATTTAATTGTTTTTTTATTAGGAAAACTTAATCTAAAACTTAAAGATTTCCCAATAAATGAAAATGTTGAAGAATACGAAGGTGGCGTGATGGGAAGCATAGGTTTGGGAAATCCAGAGATTTCACCTTATGCTGGCGACTTGATTCAAGCAAAATATGTTGATATTGACGAGAAAGAGATTGTAATTACACTGACCAAAGACACCAACAATCAGCTTTTGGATTTAGACTTTTGGAAAGTTGATTTCTCGAAATTAAGCAAATATCCTGTACCCGAAAACCTGATTTTTATGGAGTAAATTGCACCCAAAAAGCCATGAAATTTCTTTTGCCAATCATACTTCTATTACTTGGTTGTGAAGCCTATTCGCAGTCAAGTTTTATTTTGGATAATACTCAAAAAGAGGTAAAAATTGGCAATAATTTCCTTTATTTTGAAGATTTTTCAGGGAAATTTTCAGAAAATAATATTGGAAAAATAGAATTTGAAAACAAGTTTTCTAAAACGAAAAAATCAGGTTTTGGGTATTCTTCTGCCACAATTTGGCTAAAAATCAAGGTAGAAAGCACTTCTGACAACGATTGGCTACTCGAATTGAACAATCCAAACATTGACAATATTGATTTTTATTTAGTCCAAAATAATAAAATCATTTCGCATTTTATTGCAGGCGACCATCATTCTATCGAAAGCTATCTAATTAAAGATAGAAACCCGATTTTTCCCATAAAACTTTCCAAACATCAATCTTACAACATTTATTTAAAGGGCAATTCGACCGAAGATTTGGGTTTCAAACTTACGTTTTGGGAGGCAAATAAATTATACGAGCATTTGTCAAATCGTAATTTACCTTGGGGAATTTTCTTTGGTTTTGTTTTGGTAATTTCATTTTATAACTTCTTTCTATGGCTCACAATTCGAGACAAAACCTATCTTTTTTATGTTATTTATGTGCTATCATTTGGCTTTTTTCAATTGAGTTTATATGGCTTTGGTTTTCAGTATTTTTGGGGAAATAACCAATTCAATGAAAAAGCACATATTGTGTTTTTGGGCATTTCGGTAACTTTTTTAACCGTTTTTTCGATTTATTTTCTTGAATTATTTAAAATTTTTCCAAAATCAAGGCAATTTCTCAAAAGAGTTGGCATTATTTGGCTATTTGTTTATTTATTTATGGTGCTTACTTTCAATCATCAAACTTATAAGATTTTGATGTTGATGAGTGTTGCAGGCGTGGGTTTTCAATACTATTTTTCTTTCAAATTGCTTCGACAAGGCAACAAAAGCGTTCGATTTTATTTGCTCGCAACAATTGCCTTTACCCTTGCAATTTTTGTTATTTTACTCAAAAACTTTGTGAATATTTTTCCAGGTGATTTCTACCTAAAACTTGGCTCAATGATAGAAATGTTGTTGTTTTCGGTGGCTTTAGGCGATAAATATAGGTACATTAAATTGGAACAGATTCGCCAACAAAAAGTAAGAAATGACATTGCCAGCAATTTGCACGACGATTTGGCAGCCTCGTTGAGTAGTCTGACAATGTTTTCGGAGCTGAATCGCATGAAATCTCAGAAAAATGACCCAAAAAGCAAAGAAATTTTTGAGAATATCAGTCGTCGTTCTCGTGAAATGATGAAACAAGTGCGAGAGGCTGTTTGGGAAATAAATCCAAAAAATGACGAGTCGGACGAATGGCTCGACAGAATGATAAACTATGCCCGAGAAACACTTGATAGTAAGCAAATTGACTTAAAATTAAATATTAAAGAGGGCATTGAAAAACTCAAATTGCCCATTGATGACCGACGAAATATTTATCTTTTTTTCAAAGAAGCCATCAATAATGCCGCAAAATACTCGGAAGCGACTTTGGTAGAAGTTGATTTTTTCAAGAAAAATGGCAATGTTTTTCTAAAAATTAAAGATAATGGTAAAGGTTTTGAAGAAAATACAATAAAAAAAGGCAATGGTTTTTTGAATTTTGAGAAACGGGCAGAAGAACTGAAAGGTAAAGTAGAGGTAAATTCGAGAACAAATTATGGTACAGAAATAAAGTTGAGTTTTCCAATTTCGCACTAACCTACTAATATTAGTAGTTGACAGCTATGCTAAATTTTCAGAACTTTGTTTTGAAAACAAGCAAATCTCATGTCGCAATATAACTCATATATACTTAATAATCAATCGTTTATAAAATATTCTGGCATGATAAAAGTCGTACTGTTTGAAGACATCACCGACATCAGAGAACTTTTGTCGGAAGCCATCGAAAGCTCGGACGAACTAAAATTATTGGGAGCTTACCCCAATGCAAATGATGTATTGCGAGTTATCCGAACCAAAAAACCAGACGTTGTTTTGATGGATATTCAAATGCCGGGCATTACGGGTATTGAAGCTATTCGATTGATTAAAGAGGAATTTATTGATGTTCAGATTTTAGTCCAAACAGTTTTTGAAGACAATGCTCATATTTTTGCTGCCATTTGTGCAGGTGCAAGTGGCTATATTCTGAAAGATTCTTCACCTGAACGCTATGTTGAAGCAATTATTGAAACTTATCAAGGTGGCTCACCTATGCCGCCAGCCATTGCCCGAAAAGTACTAACGATGTTCCAAACTCAAAACCAATCTGTGAAAAACGCTGAGCACTCAGAGTTAAGTATTTCAGAGAAAAAAGTATTGGATTGTTTGGTAAAAGGCATGAGCTACAAACTCATTGCCGACGAATGTAAAATTAGTTTTTCTACGGTAAATTTTCACTTGAAAAACATTTATCGAAAACTTCATGTCAATTCTGCTACAGAGGCCATCTTAACCGCCCAACGAAGACAATTAGTCTGAAAATTTCCTAAAACCATTTATTGATTTTACTCGAAAAACCCACTTTTTGAAGGGTTAGTTGCATCTTTTTGTCAAATTTTCAAACAAAACCTAAAATATTATTACCCATGAAAAAACTCATTATATTTCTCTCAATTACATTTTTTGCTTTTAATTGTTTCGCTCAAAGTGTAGAAATTACGCCTACAATGGCAAACAAAATTAACCCCAATGGCAATGATGATATTTTACTTACAAAATTTGGTACTCCCGCAACAATTATAGCATTAAGAGCTAATGGCACACCTGCAGCAGCAACGGGTGTTGGTATAAACGCTACACTTTTCCGTTTGGGAGCTAAAGGACATGATGGTACCAATTTCACTACAAACCCAAGTGCTTCGATTGAGTTTGAATCTACCGCTGCTTGGACAGCAAGCAGCAATCCTGCAAGAATAGTATTTAATACAACTCCTACCAGCAATACTTCTGAATCAGAAAGAATGAGAATTGACCAAAATGGAAATGTAGGGATTGGACTTAGTGTTCCACAATTCAAATTAGAAGTTGGTTCAGTTAGTGGTAGCACCACTGCCGCCGACGCAATAAGTGTTTTAAAAGATGATGGAAGTATTGGAACTCCGCAATATGTGGCTCGTCGTTTATCGAATGGTAGTGCTAATGGTATTATTCTGAATAATCATGTGCTTTATTATCTTTCATCGCAAGGGCAATTTGCTAATAATTCGATGGGGGAAACTGCATTTATCAAAAACATTGCTACTCAAAATTGGCAAAGTGGTCAAATTGGTTCTCGATTGGAGTTTGCCACAACAGCCAATAGCACTAATACGCCAGCAACTCGCCTAACCATAGACCACGATGGGCAAATAGGTATTGGCACTACTACACCTGCTGCGGTTTTAGACGTAGTTGGCACTGCAAAAATTGGTACAAACGGAACTGTCCTGACCGAAGTAATAAAAGCAACAATCACTCAAAATATTGCTTCAATAGCTGCAAATACTGCCCTTGATGTAGATTTTGCAGTAACAAATGCAGCTACAGGTTCTACTGTTTATGTTTCGCCAAGTGCAGATATGGACGATGGACTTGTCATTGCTCTTGCCCGAGTTTCGGCTGCAGGAAACGTTAGAGTAAAATTTAGAAATCTTACAGGAGCAGCCATAGACCCACCTTCGCTGAGTTTTTCTATTACTATTATTCGGTGATTATTTATCACATAAACTACTCATTATAAGTATTTTACAAAAACTCTAAACATTTCAGACCCATGAAAAAACAAATTTCATTACTCGTTTTTATTATTCCATTTGGGCTTTTTGCTCAAAGTTCTACAATTCTCCCAAACTCAATTCAGTTACCAAATGTAGCAGCATTAGGCACTTGCACTGCCACCGAAAAAGGGCAACAGGTTTTCTTAACGACCGACAATAAATCTTATTATTGCAATGGCACAACTTGGCTCGAAATGTCAGGAAGCTTTTCGTTGCCTTACTTAGGTGTCGGTCTTGCCAACGCCCCTACACATTTGTTCAAATTGGAAAATACTGGTTCTGGATTTGTGGCTCATTTTACTATAAATAATGCCACAAACCCAAATGGAGGGCTTTTTATCTCTAATTTGGGTTTAGGTTTTGGTATAAATTCAATCAATACAAATGGTGCAAACACAAATCCTGCTGTACGAGGACAAACTCTCGGAACAGGTTTTGCTGCAGATTTTTCTTCATTAAATGGTAGTCCTAAAGCACTCAAAACTACTGGTGGAGTACAATTAACAGGCATTGGAGAGGCAGCTAACAAAATTTTGGTGAGTGATGCTTCTGGAAATGCCACTTGGCAAAATGTACAAGGCAAAACCAATTATTATAATGCAAGCAACATGGATTTTCTGCCAAGCGATGCCTTCACATCAAATTTGAATGCTTTTACACGTGATAATTTGAACACAAGAATTGCCTTTTTCGATGCAACTCGCACTGAGATTTCGTATATGATTGCCCCTGTGGATTTACCAGATGGTGCGGTAATTACTCGAATGAAATCATTTTATATTGATAATACAAGTGCAGAAATCTTATTTACAGACCTCATCAGAAGGAATAAAACTACAACAACCATCACCCTTGTTGCCGAAGATATTATGGCAACTGTACAGTCTGCTGTTACTAATTTGGCGAGTGTTCGTACTGTGCAAACTACGACAATTACCAATCCTACAATAGATAATGCCACTTATTATTATTTTATAAAAGTAAAAATAGCAGACTGTGATGGTTGCGACCCAACACAAAATTGGCGTGGGAATTTGCTCGGAATCAGAGATGTAGAATTGCAATATACGTACTAAAATTGGGTCTTCGGCTTCGCTCAGACACCAATTTTAGAAAACGGTAACAGAGCGAAGTCCCCAATGGAATTGCTAAGACCCGATTTAAAAAAATCATGAAAACTAAAATAGAAACCAATATTCATATCGGAGGCAGAAAAGAAGTTTGTCCCGAAGAAATTATTGTGCTTGTTGCCGATATTAATTATACGCAAGTGTTTTTTTATGATGGAACAAAAACAATTGTAGCAACTACTTTGGGCGAACTCGAAAGACGATTTCGAGTAAATCCTTTGTTTTTCAGAACACATAAATCGTTTTTGATTAACCTAAATTTTGTAGCAAACCATGAAAATTTGGCTGAAAATTATATCAAAATGTCAAACGAAACAAAAGTGATTGTTTCGAGAAGAAAGAAATTGGCTTTGCAGCTAAAAATTCAAAACAATATATAACTAACTTATTATCAACTATTTAACAAAATAAAAGCATGAAAAAAATAATCTTATTTCTTATTTTTTGCTCCCCCATCGGGGGTTGGGGGGCTTTTGCCCAAAACCTCGATGTCATCGGCGACATCAATACAAAAGGTAAAGTAAAAATGAATGGCAATGCAGGCACAGCAGGGCAAGTGCTAACCTCCAATGGTGCTGCGGCTCCCACTTGGAATACAATTGCTGCACCACTCACAACGGCAGGAGGGCAGTTTTTTATAGATATACAAGGTGTGAGTGATTTTAATATTGCATTGGGTGCACCCACAACGCAGCTAAAAACGGTTGATTTTGGTTCAGTTGGTTATAACACAAATGTCGATGTTACAATTGACTTGGCTACAAATAGGATAAATTTTAACAGAACAGGTCTTTATGAATTTGAAGGAATAATGACCTATAATATGGTTTCGACCCAAGCTCAAAATGCATCTGTTAGTTTTAATTTTGCGAAAAGTGGCACAACCAGACCTTACCAATTTACCCAATTGCCAAATACAATTGGTACAACTTATAGCAAATTAATCAATTTCAAATTTATGCATCGGTTCAATGCTGGCGAATTTCTATCCTTCACTGCAGGATTTTTTGATATGGATACAAATCCCGCATTGGTAAATCTAACAGTTGGTCAGTTTTCACATCTTTTTGGTCGATTTGTAGCTGAGTAATTGAATTTATAAAACCTTTTTTAATCATGAAAAAAATAATCTTATTACTTATTTTTTGCTCCCTCATCGGGGGCTGGGGGGCTTTTTCCCAAAACCTCGATGTAACTGGCGACATCAGCACCAAAGGCAAAATCATACTGAACGGCACATCGGGCATTGCTGGGCAGGTACTTACAAGTGCTGGCGGGGCAGATGCAACATGGGCAAATAGTGTAAGCACTGGTGGTGGTCGATGCAGGGTTTTTATCAATAATAATACTGGAATAGTATCAGGTTCTAACCGAAATGGGTATGACATAACTTCGGGTACAACACAATCTGATACCTTAGATTTTTCGAGTGCAACCGAAGTAGGTACTGATTTTACTATAAATACCACAGGCACAACGGGAAACAGAATCACCATAAACCGAACTGGGCTTTATCATTTCGAGGGTATTTTCCGTATGTTCGTAACAAGTGTAACCTCAGTATCTTTAGCACCAAGATCAACAGCCAGTATTATTATTGACCAAGTTTCGGGTGCCGATGTCAATATTCTTCTTGCTGAGGATTTAATGGAATTAACAGGTTCTGCTGCAACAGCAAATACCTCAAATCTTTACAATTTGACTGTAAAATATAGTATTAATACTCAACTATACTTTAAACAGGGTAAAAACACACATTTTATTTGAGTAAAAAAGTGAGCAACTTTGATGCGACAAAACAATCAAAAAAATGCTCACTTTACAAATCAACAAAGCTGAAATTGCAGCACTAAGGTACGAAAT
>JANNDY010000129.1:0-25780 GCA_031378345.1 Emticicia sp.
TGTACCTGATATTAAACTCGTTTTTGCCAAAAAATTACTAAATAAACTCAACTCTGATGATGGTTTGTTAAACGCAATACAAGTTAGACACCTGCAAAGACAAACTGATATTGATAGGTTTTCCAGAGTGCCAAAGTAGAAATAGTTGGTATGCAGAAAAATATCTGGCAAACGAGCATAAACAGGAGCAATTATACCATCGGCAGCTTGCTTGTCGGTGAGTTTTGCAGAAGAAAGGGTTTCATCCAAAATTTCTTCTTGCAAATCGGTGCAACTTTCTAAAACGGCGAAGCTGCACAGTAATAATAATGAATATATTTTCTTTTTCATTTTGAGTAATTTTAGCTTTTGGCGGTTAGCTGTTAGCAATTAGCTTAAAAATGTAAGGTTTTGAATTTATTTACTTTAAAAAGCTAAAAGCCAATAGCCAAATGCTAAAAGCAAGTTTTTTAGAATGAAACATTTAAACCAAAAATAATTGATTTGGCTTTTGGATAACTTAAATAATCTATGCCATACGACGATATTCCGTTTATAGTTCGGTCTGTATTTACTTCGGGGTCATAGCCATTATATTTGGTTGCTACAAATAGGTTTTGCCCTGTAACCGATAACCTCAACACAGGAATATACTTATCAATACCCAATGCTTTTGTATTAAAATTATAGCCTAAAGCAAGGTTATTGAGTCTAAGAAATGCCCCATCTTTCAAGAATCTGGTAGTAACAGGAGCTGCATTATTAGTAGATTCGTTGGCAAATGCAACAGCTTCGGGCGTTGTATTGATGCCTTTCGATAACCTCAATTTATAGAAATTAGAGTTGGCAGTATTGTCATAAATCTTGTTTCCTCGCACACCATTGAAATTGACATTCAAGTCAAAACCTTTGAAAGACACATTTCCAAAGAAATTATATTGCATTGTTGGCAAGGCACTTCCTGCGGCAATTCTGTCTTTGTCAGTTACGATTCCGTCGCCATCAACATCTCTATAAGTGCTTAGTCCTTTGTCGTCAAATCCTGTAAATTCTTTCAAGAAAAAAGTACCAATTGGTTGTCCGCTTATGTAGCCATTGATGGTGGCAGAAGTCAAACCAGAACCCGAAGCACTTCCTGATGGAATGACCGTGTAGGGCGAATTGGCTACATTATTTCTGATGAAAGTTGTATTTCCACCTATTTGGTAGTTAAAGCCGCTTTTTCCTTTGTGTCGATAATCCAACTCGATTTCTAAGCCTTTGTTGATGATTTGCATATCATGCACATTTGTCCAAAAAGTACCAGCGGGCTGTACAGGGTCAGAAGGAATGACTTCCAATAAAATATCATTTGAAACTTTCTTGAAAACATCAATCGCTCCAGACAAAGCACCATTCAAAAATCCAAAATCAATTCCAATATTTGTTTGGGTAGAAACTTCCCATTGAATATCAGGATTTGCCAAACGAGTATAAGTCGTTCCCGCAGGAAAAGCTCCCGTAGGTGTAAGCGGGTAACTCGTAGCCGCCGAAACTTGCGAAGTAAACAAAGCCCGAGTAATTTTTGAAGGAATTTCTTGATTACCCGTTTGTCCCCAACCTGCTCTTAATTTCAGGTTACTTACAGGTGAGGATTTCATAAATTCCTCTTCCGAAATTCTCCAGCCTGCTGCAAATGAAGGAAAAGTCCCATATTTATTATTTGCTCCAAATTTTGAAGAACCATCTGCACGAACGGTTGCTGTTAGCAAATATTTATTCTTGAATTGATAATTTACTCTTGAAAAAAATGATTGAAGCTCATTTTTTAGTGCATAACCTGTTGGCTTATTATTTGCCAAAGTAAGCTCTTGACCTAAGCCAGGATTGTACAAAGGCTCAATGTCTGAAATCGGAAACTTATTGATACTCGACGAACGCCCTTGAAAAAACAATTTTTGATACGAATGCCCAACCAATGCTGAAACGCTGTGGTTATTGAAATCATGTGCATAAGTCAAATAATTTTCAATCAAAGAATTGGTATTATTGATATAAATTGTTTCGAGGCGACCATCTTGCAAAGGCACGGCATTTGGCAAAGACTCCAAATCTCTTGTTGAGTTTGAGTTATCAATGCCATAATTTAACCTATAAGTTAGGTCTTTTGTTATCTTGAGCGAAGGCGAAATATTACCTATCAAGCGATTGGTTGTAGTAATGTCTTTTTCTAACTTTAAACTAACCAAAGGATTTACTAAGTTTGGATAAACCGCAGGATTTCCATTTGAATCATAAGCTGGATAAGTAGGGTTTGTCGAAATAGCATTTCCAATCATACTTCCAATTGGTGGGCGAGAGTTTTTGGTAAATGTAGCATTGAGGTTTACATCTACACTTAGGCGGTCTTCCCAAAATTTTTGATTGACATTTATTCTACCTGTATATCTATTCAGGTCATTGTTTTTCAAGATTCCTTCTTGCTTTTGACTGCCAAATGAGGCATAATAAGTCAATTTTCCCGAACCACCTCCCAAAGTCAGGTTATGATTTTGGGTATAAGCCGTGCGAGTAATTTCTTTTTGCCAGTCAGTATTTCCTCTCAAATCTTCCAAAACACCACCTACACTTGGTACTGCTTTACGGTATTCGTCGGAAGTATAAACAGGCAAGGCACGGGCAATATTTGAAATGCCATAACTCGCCGAATAGCTTAAAGAAGAGCTTCCCACTTTACCTTTTTTTGTAGTAATCAAAATAACGCCATTTGCACCACGAGCACCATAAATGGCAGTTGCCGAGGCATCTTTTAGTACATCTATTGACTCAATATCTTGTGGATTCAAGAATGTCAGCGGGTTTGTTGCTCCACCTGTACTCGAATTATCTAAAGCCAAACCATCAACTACAAAAAGTGGTGTGCTGCCTGTACGAACTCCGCCCGGACCTCTAATTGTAATTCCTTGAATACCCCCAGGCTCACCACTTGCCGAAGTTACATTTACACCAGCTACTTTTCCTTGTAAAAGTTGCTCAGGTGAGTTGATAATTCCTTTGTTAAACTCATCGCTTTTTACAGATTTTACTGAGCCTGTCAAGTCAGATTTTTTGACAGTTCCGTAGCCAACTACTACCACTTCATTAAGCACACTTTCGTTCAAAACTAAAGTAACATCAACTACTGAGCGGTTATTGATAGCTACTTTCATGCCTTCGTAGCCAACAAAACTAAACACAAGATTTGCATTTTTTTGTGCATTGATTCGATACACGCCATCTTGGTTAGTAGAGGTTCCCTGAGTGCCACCTTCTACCATGACCGATACGCCGGGCATTGCTTCTTTGCCATCGCTGGAAATAACTTTACCTGTTACTTCGGTTTGAGCAAGAGAAGGAATTGATAATGAAAGAAAAATCAACAAAGCCCAAGCTAAGTTGATTTTTGCTTGTAAATTTTGTTTCATAAGCAGATTAAGATTAGTGTACTTTTAGTTAAAATGAGTGTAAATATTTTATAAATCTAAGCAATATTAGCATTGTTTTATTCAAATAAAAAACAGGAATAGTGCAAATTTTCACGCAAACGTTTGCAATTGTTATTTAACTTAAATTTTTCGTGAAGAATCTCTAACAATGAGTTTTGAAGGAAGAACAATGTTTTTTGGGGAAAATACTTCGTTTGTATTTAACTGATTTAGAAAGAGCTGAGAAGCCTCAAAACCTATTTGACGACTTTGACGTAAAACTGAGCTTAGCGGAGGATAAAAATATTGAGCAATGGGCGAATCATCAAAGCCAACGATAGCCATTTGCTGAGGAATTTGTATGTTTTGCCGACGAATAACTGACATTGCTCCAATGCACACGTGGTCATTGACACCGAAAATGGCATCAGGTTTTTGAGGTAAATCTAATAAATACTTGGTTGGATTGATGGCACTTTCAACCTCAAAATTAGTCGTACAAATCAATGATTCATCAATCAGAAAATTATGTTTGAGTAAACAATCTCGATACCCATTGAATCTATACTCCGAAACGGTCATGCCTTTTGGACCTCGCAAATGGGCAATTCGCTTACAACCAACTTCTATCAAATGCTGCGTTGCCATAAATGCCCCGTCATAATCATCAATGCTAATGCCATTTGTGATAGCATCTTCAAATTTTCGGTCAATATATATTAGTGGAATTTTGCGATTGGTAACTCTTTCGATATGCTCAAAATGACCATTATCGAAGGTTTCTTGTGAAATTGACAAGAAAATTCCATCAACTCGATTGGCAAGAAGGCGTTCGATATAATTTTTTTCTAATTCATAACTTTCATTTGTAACACAAATATTGAGCAAATACCCCAAAGGCTGAAAAGTTGATTGCAGCCCTTCGAGCATCGAAGTTTCATGAAAATGATTGATATTGGGTAAAATTACGCCTAAAGTTTTAGAAGATTTATTGAGTAAACTCAAGGAAATAATATTTCGCTGATAACCCATTTTTTCGGCATATTCTTGAATAGTTTTGCGGGTTTCTTCACTAATCACAGCATTATTATTCAATGCCCTCGAAACCGTTGAAGGTGAACATTTAAACTTTCGAGCAATGTCTTTAATCGTTATATTTGGATTGCTGTTCAAAGTGATGTTCGTTTTTTGAATGAATTTACGAAAAATAACTCTTTTCACAAAAAATTACTTCCAATAATCATACTGGATATAAGTTGCTGTTGCTTTGGCAACATCCTCGCCGTGCAACTTTCCAACAACATAAAGCGACATATCAATGCCTGCCGAAACGCCTGCCGACAAAATAATTCTGCCATTATCAACCCAACGTTTTTCTGGAAAAAGTTTAGTGTTTGGAGCAACTTCTCGCATTTGCTCAACTGCCTTGAAATGTGTAGTTGCCGAAAGTCCCTCAAGCAAGCCCGCTTTTGCCAAAATCAACGAGCCTGTGCAAACTGACAGCAAAAGTTCTACTTTTTCGTTCATTTCTTTTACCCATGAAAGTAATTTTTCGTTGTTCATTTCTCTACGACTACCAAAAGGAGTGCCGTCAGCATGAAAACCTCCGCCACCGGGAATCAATAAAATATCAGGAATTGGGCAGTTTTCAAAAGTATAAGTTGGCGTTACAACGAGGTTGTTTCGGGCAGCAATTGTTGGTTTTTCGGCAACCGTAAAAACCTCAAAATGACCTTCACCCCCACCCTGTTTTCCAGCCACGCCAAAAATCTCAAAAGGTCCTGTGAAGTCTAAAACCTCCACCTCATCAAAAATAAAAATAGCTACCGTACGCATGGGAAAATAGTTCTAAGTGCTGAATTATGACAGGGTTGCCCGAGCGATTCTGAGTTGTGTTGTTCGCAGCGAGTTGTTTGCAGCTATTTCTCAGAATAGATTACTCTGCTGCTAAAATAATGTCTATTATAATTGACTGATAATGAAAACTTTATATTCTGAGTAATTTACTGTTATTTCGCTGAAAATTTAATATAGATTTGATGAAAATTCAAATCGTATTATGCTGATAATGAGCATTTTAAACTCAGAACTCAGAATTCAGCACTCAGAACTCTTTTTACTTTCGCAAATTAAGATTTTCTTTGCAAAAAACTTTCCATTTGATGAATAAAATTACCATTGCCGTTGATGGCTATTCGAGTTGTGGCAAAAGTACGACTGCCAAAAAAGTTGCCAAACGCTTGGGTTATGGCTATATCGACACAGGGGCAATGTACCGTGCCGTTACTTTGTATTTTCATCAACATTTGATAACTCCTACAAACGAAAAAGAAGTGGCGAAAGCTTTAGAAGATATTCATATAGAATTTCGTAGAAACCCAAATGACAACAGAAATGAAACTTATTTGAATGGCTTAAACGTAGAAGACGAAATTAGAAAATTGTATATTGCCAACCAAGTGAGCGAAGTAAGCACCATTGCTGAGGTGCGTCATGCAATGGTGGCTCAACAACGAAAAATGGGCAAGAGAAAAGGTGTGGTTTTGGATGGCAGAGATATTGGAACAGTTGTTTTTCCTGATGCTGAACTCAAACTTTTTATGACCGCCGACCCAATTATACGTGCAAATCGTCGACAAATTGAATTGAACGAAAGAGGCGATTATGTGGACATCGAAGATATTATCGAAAACATCAAAAAAAGAGATTTCATAGACACCACTCGCAAGGAAAGTCCGCTCCGAAAAGCTGATGATGCCATTGATATTGACACTTCATACATGACACTTGATGAGCAAGTAGAAATGGTGTGCATTTTGGCTGACGAGGCTTTGAGTAGAGCAATTAAATCTTCGGAAAAGGTACGACGGCTTTCCTAATCCGTTGAAGTTACTGAGGCTCTCTCAACATAATCTACAGATAATCAATGTTTTAATGCAGAAATAATCTTTGTAAAAAAATGACAAATGCAATAAAAATCTCCAATCTTCAAAAATCTTACGGCAGTGGTTTGGTCTTGAAAGGAATTGATTTGGAGGTCAATACTGGTGAAATAATTGGCTATATTGGACCCAACGGTGCAGGAAAATCCACTACAATAAAAATCTTGATTGGCATGATTCCCGAATATACAGGCGAAGTGCTGGTGATGGGGCATGATGTCAAGAAAAGCCCAATGGAGGTGAAGCGAATTATTGGCTACGTACCTGAAAATGCTTTGCTTTATGATACACTTTCGCCAATGGAATACCTTCGATTTTTGGGAAGTTTGTATGAATTAGAAAGTTCGCATATTGAAGAAAAAGCAACTGAATTGTTACGTCTTTTTACCCTTTTCGACCAAAAAGATGACAGAATGACTACTTTCTCGAAAGGAATGAAGCAGAAGGTATTGTTGATTTCGGGAATGTTGCACAACCCCGAAATCATATTTTTGGACGAACCACTTTCGGGTTTAGATGCAAATGCAGTAATTTTGGTAAAAGAGATTTTGGCACAATTGAAACATGCAGGAAAGACCATTTTTTACAGTTCTCACATAATGGATGTCGTCGAGAAAATTTCGGACAGAATCGTGTTGATAAATCAAGGAACGGTCATTGCCAATGGCACTTTTGAAGAGCTTAAATCGCAAAGAGAAACTGGTTCGTTAGAGCAAATTTTCAACCAACTCACTGGAAATACCGAACACGTTTCGTTGGCAGGGGAATTTATTCAAGTAATGAATCGATAAATCTTGAAAAAGCTCCGTGGCACGGTTTTTCACCGTGTCACGGATTTAGGAGTAATATTAATTCTCCCAACGAAAATCCATGCCACGCAGAAAAAGCGTGACATGGAGCGTAAAACTTTCAACAAAAAATGACAACCTTCTACCTAAAAATACTAAACTTATTCCGTCCAATTTTTACTCGTCTGGGAGTAAATTTTAAGCAACTGCGAGCCATTGTTGAGGTAAAACTCAAAATGGACAATCGCCGTTCGAGATTCAATCAAATGAGTGGCAAAAAGAAAGAATCCAATTCTTCATTTTATTGGACTTTGCTGATTTATACTCTTTTGTCGAGCATTTTTGGCTTTTTTGTTTATTTTTCTGCCTCAGTTACGGCTGTGTATTCGTTGGCTTTTGCCTACATTATGTTTATGTTGGCAATGACACTTATCACCGATTTTTCGGCGGTCATTCTCGACTCCAATGACAACGCCGTTTTGCTACCTCGCCCCATTGACGACCGCACGTTACTCATTGCCCGCATCACGCATATTTTGATGTATTTGCTTTCGATGATGTTTGCACTTTCGTTACCTGTTTTGGTAGCTACGATTGCTAAATACGGTGTTTTTGTAGGAATTATCTTCTTGATAATCAGCTTGCTATCGCTCATTTTGATTGTTTTCTTGACCAATATTTTCTATTTGGTTTTGATGAAATTTACGAGCGAAGAAAAACTCCGAAATGTCATTAATTCATTCCAAATTATCTTGACTTTTATCTTTATGGGTGGCTATCGGGTGGTTGGCCGCTTGGTTGATGTCAATGCTTTGCAAAGCAATTTGGAGCTAAATACAAGTTGGTGGCATTATCTCGTTCCGCCAATTTGGATGGGGAACTGCATGAATGTTGCCATCAATCATCATTTTGAAACACCAAAATTTGTTTTTATTTTCTTGACTTTGACGATGCCTTTTGTTGTGGTTTATTTGGTAAACAATGTATTTTCTGGTATTTTTAATCAAAAAATTGCAGGAATGGACGTTGCCAAACGTAAAGAAAAGCTACCAAATCAAGCAAAAATTGGTGGTTTTGTAGAGAAAATGGCACAAATTTTCACAGGAACGCCAATGGAACGTGGAGCTTTTGAATTTGTTTGGAAAATAACTTCTCGTGATAGAAAATTCAAATTGCGGGTGTATCCTTCAATGGCATATTTGCTTATTTACCCGATTTTTATGTTTGGTTCTGGAAAAAACGAAGGCGATTTCAGCCAACAATTAGAGCAATTCCGAGATTCGCAATGGACTGCCATAATCATGATTTATTTTAGTTTTGTATTGCTAATGACCATTCGACAACAAATTTCGCAATCAGAAGAATTTAAGGCTTCGTGGGTTTTTAATCTTGCCCCAATAAAGCATCCAGGTGAGATTTTGAGTGGAGCTTTTCGCTCAGTTTTAGTAAAATTCATGTTGCCAATTATCCTTTTTTTAGCTTTGTTTTTGTCTGTAATTTGGGGCGTCGAAATGCTTGATGATTTGGCTTTCGGAGCATTGACACTTATCAATATCAATTTGCTAAATTCAATCGGAATGAGCAATAAACTACCTTTTTCGACCGAAGTAAATAATAAAGGTGGCGGTGGAAATTTTGCCCGAACTATGCTCTTCATGTTCGCCACAGGCGTGATAGGATTCGTTCACTATTTTTTAATGAAAGTTCCTTTTGTTATTCCTGTATTTGCTATTATTCAGCTGTTTTTAGCATTATATTTACTCAAAAAATTCAGAGAAGTTAGTTGGGAGAAGGTTACGATTGAGTAAAACTCCCCCCTTTTTTTATACATTTACAGTATTTAGACTATGAAAAAACTTATTTTACCCTTATTATTCCTGACAAATTTTTCTTTCGCTCAAAGTCAATTAGTCGAGCAAGCACGCAATTATCGCAAAGCCAACGAGCATATTTTGCTTGACGAATTTATGGGTTTATTGTCTATTCCAAATGTAGTTTATGATACTGTCGGAATTCAAAAAACAGCTGCATATATCGTAAAAATGATGGAAGCACGAGGCATCAAAACCCAGCTTTTAGATGGAAAAACAAAAGGTGTTCCACCTGCGATTTTTGGCGAAATCAATGTGCCAAATGCGACAAAAACAATTGTTTTTTATGCCCATTATGACGGTCAGCCTGTCAATCCAAACCAATGGGCGGAAGGAATTGAGCCATTCAAATCTGTCTTTTTAAATGCTTCTCTCGAAAAAGGTGGCAAGATTATTCCTGCACCAAAAGCAGGCGAAAATATTAATCCCGAATGGCGAATTTATGGAAGAAGTGCCTCAGATGACAAAGCAGGCGTATTTTCTATTCTTACAGCTTATGGAGTTTTGACAAAATTAGGCATTTCTCCATCGGTCAATATCAAGTTTTTCTTCGAAGGTGAAGAAGAAGCGGGCTCTACGCATCTATCTGAAATTTTAGAAAAACATAAAGACAAACTCAAATCTGACCTTTGGATAATTTGTGATGGGCCTGTGCATCAATCGGGCAAAAAACAGGTGGTTTTTGGTGTGCGTGGCGATGTAAATATGGAGGTAAAAGTGTATGCTTCAAAACGACCGTTGCATAGCGGACATTATGGCAATTGGGCACCCAATCCTGCCATGCTTTTGGCAAAATTATTGGCTTCGATGAAAGATGATAATGGGGGAGTTTTGATAAAAGGTTTTTATGATGATGTAACGCCATTTACCGAAATTGAAAAAAAAGCTCTTGCAAAAGTGCCTTCGGTGGACGAACAAATGCGTAATGAATTGGGTTTTGTAACGCCTGAAGGCGGTGGAAAATCTTTGGTCGAATTGATTAATTTGCCTTCGCTCAATATCAATGGTTTTTCGAGTGCTAATGTTGGTAAAATGGCAGCAAACGTCATTCCAGTTTCGGCAACTGCTGCTTTAGATTTACGCTTGGTTTTAGGAAACGATGCCCAACGACAAACACAAAAAGTGATTGAGCATATCAAAGCACAAGGTTATTATGTTACGCAAAACGAAAGTATTACCGACGAAGAACGCACGAAATATCCACTTATTGCTCGTGTGCAAGCCAAAACAGGCTATAATGCACAACGCACAAAAATGGATTTGCCGATTGCTCAAAATGTAATAAAAGCCGTGCAGTCAAGCACTAACGAAGAGGTAGTTTTGATGCCAAGTTTGGGCGGAAGTTTACCTTTGTTTTTGTTTGAAAAGTATTTGGCAACGCCTACAATTACAGTTCCGATTGCCAACCACGACAATAACCAACATGCCGAAAACGAAAATATCAGAATCCAAAATATTTGGAATGGTATTGAAACTTATGTGGCTTTGATGAAGATGTGAGGATTTTACTCAGCACTAAAATCCTTAAAAATCTTCTTGATATTAGCATCTGTAGCTTTGCTTTTTGATTCCCAAGAAGCGTCCAAATCAAGCACAACTAAGCCTTTGAGGCTCATGGCGTTCATAAAATCATCTACTTTTCTAATAAAATCAGGGTTTCGGCGAGATGATTTCAAAGCAAAATCACGAGAGAAAATATCACCTTTACTTTGTAGTTCGTTCTTTTTTTCAACAATATAATTGAGGCGGTCAATGATATCTTTCATTGAACGACCAATTACTTCTGTGGCTTCAAGCGTGCCGATTGTTAGTACAGTTGTTCCGCCCAATGTCGAAATCAAGCGTTGTTGGTCAGGCTTTGTTTTCGGCACAAAAACCGAAGACAAACTGGTGGTTGCACCCAACGAAGCATTGATAATTGAGCGATTTTTCTTGCCTTTTTTTGCTCGATTATATGATTTTTTTAGCTCTGTTTCTTTCTCTTTCATTTGTTCGAGCAGCTCCCAGCCTCGTTGCAAAGTACCTCGATACAAATTGTATAATTTCAAGTCAGTTGCAGCTTCGTTGATGGCATTTTTCACTACAAATCTGATTGATTTAACTTCACGTTTTTTTGTTTTATCCAATACAAAAAAATCAATATTAAAAGCTACCGAATCGAGTGGGTCTTTTACAAAATCATAAGTTGGATGCCAAGTAAATTCATATTGATTAGAAGTATTTTTTATCAAAGAACTTTTGCTAACTTGTTGATTATCAGTCAAAAAGTCAAAATCTTGAATATCGTCATCACCATTTGGGTCGGACAAATAAAAGCGAAGATTGACCGTTTGATTTTCCTTAATTTTGAAAACATTATCTCTCGGCACAACGACAATTTCGGGGGCTAAATCTTGCTGGGTAGCTTCAATTTTTAGCTTTCCTTTTGTTTGAGATTTGGCAGGTTGGTCTTCTACATAAAACTCAATATATGAAGCTTTTTCTTTCAATTTTTTGAATTGTGTAAAAGACGGCATCCACGAAATTTCACCTTGTTGATTGATTTTCAAACCTTCGGGCAACGACTCTATCGACGGAATAATAACGATAGGGTCATTGTCTTCGTCATTGACAGAATAACGGTCAATTTTATAAATATTTGTGGTATTATACTGCACATAAAAAGGTTTCAACTCTCGTACACTTGGGCTACGATTGATGTGCTGAATGCGAAACTCTACTTTTGCCGAAATCGTTTCATTGGTCGAATCACACTTTGCTTCAAAAATTACTTGGTGAAATTTATAGGCATCTAATCTATCAACCAATGAATAAGGCGGTGTCCATGTGAATTTTCCAGACGAGTCGAAAGCCATGCCGTCTAATTTGCCCTGTTGAATCGAAAAACGAAATTTATTACAGTTTTTTCCTTCCACATTTAAGTCAAAATCTACTTGTTCGCCTTCTTTTAATTGATTCAAAGCCGTGCCTGAAGGAAGAATTATTTTGGGTGTATCTTGGGCAAAGGAATGTATTGAAAACAAAACTAATATGTTGATAATCAGTGATTTAACGCTCATTTTTTTGTTGGTGTTTTACAAATAGAAAAGTAAAGTATTACATTATACTTCATTTATCGTACTTGTTACTTCTTCGATTTCGATATTTTTAGCCGGCCCTTTTACGCCTGGCACTACTACACACGGAAAACCAAACAAACAACGGTCTTTTATCATTTTTATTACCTCGTCGGGTACGTTTTCTTCCCAGCCTTCTTCGCCTTGTTTGATGAGAGCGAGGGTTTTATTGATGTTAATACTTAGGTTTGCCTCATTATAATGATGAATGTCTTCGATTTTATTATTGGCTATCAAATAGCGATACAAATCAATCAAGTGCATCGGAGGATTGAACCTCATGCAGTTCATGATATTGTTGTTTTGGTAGGTCGGATAAACAAAAAGTTTAAGGTTTCGACTAAAAAGTGTCGCAAACGATTCCAAAATCCCGCCAGCCAAATCTTTGTAATGGGTTTCTTCAAAAATATATTCCAAGTTTGGATAGCCGATGATTAAACCCATTTTCAACTTAGTCAATTTTGAAAGATAAGCCACCAATTTATAATATTCTTGGTAGTTAGAAATCAGCACCATTTGTCCCATTGAGCAGAGAATATCCACTCTGTCCAAAAAGTCTTTTTCGTCAATTTCGGCATCGGCTTGTTGCAAGCCTTGCAGCGTTATTTCCGAAAGCACTACTACTTTGTCTTTGTCAACATCGGGTTCACGCATGAATTGTTTGCGACCATTGGCGAGCATATCAAGATGTACATTTACCAAAGGACGGAAACGACCACGCAAAACCAAAGCGTGTTTGCGGAATAAGACTTCCGACGGTTGTAAGTTTTCGCCATCTGCACCAAACAAAGCAATGTCCGAAAAACCATATTTGACCAAATGCAAACTCATGATTCGATTATCAACATGCTGAAAATCAGGCCCTTCAAAGCGAATCATGTCAATCTGTATGCGGTCTTTGTGGAGGTCGTCCATTAACGACAAAAGCAATATTTCGGGGTCTTGGTGATAAAAATAGCAGCCATACATGAGATTTACGCCCAATATTCCGAGTGCTTGCTGTTGGAGAATGCTATCATTGTCCAACATTTTTACGTGCAGAATCACATCGTTGTACTCTCCATGTGGTGTAAGCTGAAAACGAACGCCCATCCAACCGTGAGCATCGTTATTTTTATGATAATTGAGTGCCGCAACGGTATCAGAAAAAGCAAAGAAAGTAGAATTATCGCCACGTTTTTCGTTCAAACGTTCAATTAATAAACCATATTCGTGGTCGAGCATACTCATCAGGCGAGGCTCGCACACATAACGACCATTTTCCATGACACCATAAATGGCATCCGAAAAAGTCATGTCATACGCCGACATTGTTTTGGCAATCGTATTTGATGCCCCGCCTGCTTTGAAAAAATTGGCGGCAACGTCTTGCCCTGCACCAATTTCGGCAAAACAACCATAAATCTGTTTGTTAAGATTAATACGCAAAGCCTTTTGCTTTGTACCGAGGTTTTTTTCGTGTATGATTTCCACAGGTTTTGCTTTTTAAAAATATTTTTAGATTTCAATTTTAGCTCAAAATTAATTCAAAATGTTTTATTATGGCTTAGATTTCTAAAATGTTTGAGCAATTTGTAAGAAACTCCTTATAATATACTTTTTTCTTTTTTTGATACAATTTTTTCAAAGTTAATAATTTGATAATATCATAAACAAGTTTATCAATTTTCTCGCATAGTAATTTTGCAAGAACCAAAGAACTCCAAAAAAACTATGAAATTATATAAACATACCTTCTTGTGTTTGCTTTTTCCAAGCATTGTATTTTGCCAATCAAAAGTCGTTTTTCCGACAACAAAAAACAAATTTACAGTGATTGCTCATCGAGGTTTTCATGCAGAAGTGCCAGAAAACACCTTAGAATCTCTACGAAAAGCAATCGAAATAGGCGTAGATTATGTAGAAGTTGATGTGCGTACGACCCTCGAAGGCGTGCCTGTGGTGATGCACGATGCCACTGTTGAGCATACAACTGATGGAAAAGGCAAAGTAGCCGAAATGTCCACAATTGACTTTAGAGTTTTGAAAATAAAAGGTACAAACATAAATCCACCTACGCTTTCAGCTTTTTTGATGGAAGCAAGAGGAAAAGTGAATCTATACTTAGATATCAAATCAGCCGACCCTGAAAAAATTATTACTCTTCTGGAAAAATACCAAATGAAAAACAATGTGGTGATTTACTGTGAAACACCAATGATTTTTCAATGGAAAAAACTTGCCCCAACAATACCCATTATTACCTCTCCAGCTTTTAATGTCAAAACTCCTTTTGAATTTGAAGCCTTTACTTTGGCATTTCCAGTTTCTGTTTTAGACGGTAAACCTAAGATTTATGATGTCAATATTATTCAAAAATTATCCGAGATAAATATTCCTATTTGGTTAGACACATTAGGTGAAGATGATAATATCGAAACTTGGAATTGGGCTATTGGCTTGGGTATCAAGGCTTTACAAACCGATAAACCTCAAGAGTTGATAGAATTCTTAAAAAAAAACAACCTTAGAGATTTGACAGCCAAACTCTAAACATAACCAATTCCTAACACTCTCTTAACATTAACTTAACATTAGATTCCGACCTTTGCACTCGAAATTAAAAACACCAAGAAACATAAATCAAAATACACCAATAACAATTATGAACTTCAAATCAAAAATTGCACTTACCTTCCTTTTTACAATTCTCTCAATTATTTCTTTTGCTCAAACAGGTGTCGTTCGTGGTACAATCAAAGATGCCGCAACTGACGAAGATATTATAGGTGCTGCTATCAGAATTGATGGAACTACACTTGGTACAAT
The DNA here is from genome assembly GCA_031378345.1 of Emticicia sp. GTDB lineage: Bacteria > Bacteroidota > Bacteroidia > Cytophagales > Spirosomataceae > Emticicia. Next base: position 14,948 of record JANNDY010000129.1, read on the forward strand.
GACAGATATTAATGGCTTTTTCTCAATTTCAAAAGTTCCAGTCGGAAAAAGAAAAGTGGTTATCTCTTATGTTTCTTACAAACAAAAAGAAGTTGAAATTACAGCCGAAGCCGATAAAGTAATAGAAATAAATACTACGCTTCAAGAAGACAAAGTGGTTTTGCAAGAAGTAAAAGTTGTTGCCAATAGAATTACTGGTACAGAAATTTCGGTTATTTCAGAAATCAAGGCTTCACAAATGATTGTAAGTGGTATTTCTTCTGCACAAATTGGCAAAACACTCGATAGAAATGCTGCCGAAGTAGTAAAAAGAGTTCCTGGCGTTACCATTTTTGGCAATCGCTTCATTAATATTAGAGGTCTGAATGAGCGTTATAATACAGTAATGTTGAACAACGTATTTACGCCAAGTATGGAAACAGATGTTCGTTCATTTTCATTCGACATCATTCCAAGTAATCAAATCGACCGTATTTTGGTTTTCAAAAGTCCTGCTGCTGAATTGCCAGGTGAGTTTTCGGGCGGTGTTGTAAAGATTTTTACTAAAAGTATTCCTGACCAAAATTTCTTGACAGTTGATTTGGGCGGTTCGTATCGTGAAGGTACAACCAGCAAAGATTTCTTCGAGCCACAACATGGTGCTAACTATTGGACAGGTTTCAATGATGGTTATAGCGACTTACCAAAATATTTTCCTGCAACAAAGTTAGACATTATCAATGCGGGTGCCGACCGTTTAGCTCAAATCGGACAATCATTGAAAAACAACTGGACACCATTACAGTCGAAAGCTATGCCAGATACACGTGTATCGCTTACGGGTGGTTTCAAACTCCAAAGAGGTGGGTTGAGAATTGGTAATTTCTCGGCTATCAATTATAGCAATAGTTACACCAATTTTGACATGCAACGCAATGACTATGAGTTTAGTCAAATCAAGAAAAATGGCGAAGCGGGCGAGGTTTTCAATTTCGATGATAAACAATATACGCACGCTGTCCGCTTAGGTGCATTGCACAACTGGGCATTCAGATTGAATGATAACAATACGATTGAGTTAAAGAATTTGTATAATCAAATGAGTAATGGTCAATTTGTAAACCGTACAGGTTTTGATAGCGGGAATAATTGGAATATTCGTTCATTTGACCAAGTTTATCGTGGTATTTATTCAGGTCAGTTAATAGGCAAACATACTTTGGTAAAAGACAAAACAACTTTAGATTGGGTTGTTGGGTATAATAATTCGTATCGTAACCAGCCTGATTATAAGCGTTTTAAGTATAATTTGGATGGAACTACGCCAGTTTTATTTGTACCTCAAGGTTCGGCACAAACGTTCAACTTGGGTAGAACAAATATCCAAATGACAGAAAGTGCGATTACTGGTGGTGTAAATTTAGTGCAGAAAATTGTATTGAAGAAAGCTGCTCAAAAAGAAGATAATAAAGAATTAGAATTGAAAGCAGGTGTTTATTACGAAATGAAAGACAGACAATTCGATGCTCGTAACTTGGGTTATGTGCAGGCGAGTAGTGCTAATTTCAATATTGGTAGCTTACCAATCGAACAAATCTTTGCTCCAGGAAACATCAATAGTACAACTGGAGTAAAAATTGACGAACAAACAAATCCGAATGACTCCTATTCTGCTAAAAATAACTTAATGGCATTTTATGTGTCAGGTAATTATTCTTTGACAAAAAAATTGAATGCAATCATAGGCGTAAGAGTGGAGAACAATACGCAGAAATTGGATAGTTATGATTTAATCAAAAATCCAATCAACTATAATAATTCAAAAACTAACGCATTGCCATCGGCAAATATCACTTATAATTTCTCAGAAAAATCATTGCTTCGTGTGGCTTATGGTCAGACATTAAACCGCCCTGAATTCCGTGAAATTGCTCCGTTTTCGTTTTATGATTTTGTAAACAATCGTAACATTACTGGAAATCCAAACTTGAAAAACGCTCAAGTGCAAAATGTAGATTTCCGTTATGAGTTTTATCCAACGCCTGCTGAAGTATTAAGTATTGCGGCTTTTTACAAGAAATTCACTAATCCAATCGAAGTAGTTTTTGCAAGTGGTGCAAATCCTAACTTGAGCTTTGAAAATGCCGAAAGTGCCTACAGTACAGGTATCGAATTAGAAGCTCGTAAATCTTTAGAAAGCATTACAAGTGCAGCGTTTTTGAGCAAACTAAGTGTAACTTTCAATGCAGCATTTATTTATAGCCGTGTAAAACTAAATAATTCGATTGCAGCAAATCAGTCAGATAATCGCCCTTTACAAGGGCAGTCTCCTTATGTGATTAATGGCGGTTTAAGTTATAATGATAACAAAAAACAATTGCAAATCAACGTATTGTATAATGTAATAGGTAAGCGTATTTATGCAGTTGGTAATAACTACGGTTTCCAATACCCAGACTGGTACGAAATGCCAAGAAATGTAGTGGATGTAACTTTCTCGAAAGGAATTGGCAAAAACTTACTACTGAAAGGTGGTGTTACTGACCTTCTTAATGCAAAAAATTTGGTGCTTCAAGATGGTAATCAAGATAAAGTTTTTGATATAAACCAAGACCAAATTATACAATCTTACCGCTCTGGCAGAGTTTACTCATTAGGTGTGGCTTATACATTTAAGAAATAATTTCCAATAAAGCTCCAATAAATAACAAAATCGTGGCGACGAACCGCAAAAAAAACAATGAAATTAATGCAAACAAAAATTACAAAAGCTTTGATGATAATGCTTTCTATGGCGTTGATTTTCACTGCTTGTAAAAAAGAAGATGAGATTGTTCCTGCTCCTACAGTTTCGGCTGGTGCAGCCCTTTCAGGAATTCCTGGTGCAAAAGTTACACTTACAGCAACTATTTCTGCTCCCGGTGGTTTGAAGTCTATAACTGTTTTGAAAAATGGTGCAACTTTTGATTCAAAAGCATTCGCTGGAGAAACATCGGCTACTTATACAAAAGAATATACAGTTGAAACTTTAGCTGCTGGTACAATCGTAAACTTTACGATTCAAGTATTAGACAATAGCAATCAATCATCTGGCTTAACTACAATTCCTGTAACAGTTACTGCTGTTCCGCCAACTCCTGTGGTAGAAGTAAAAGGCAATTTAGAAGGAAATGTTAGCTGGACAGCTGACAAGATATATAAATTAGTTGGTTTTGTACGTGTTGGTCAAGAAGATGTTTTCGGAACGATTACAAAAACTGGTGTTTTAACTATTGCCGCTGGTACACGTATCATTGGTGACCGTGCTACAAAAGGCACTTTAGTTGTGCAACGTGGTAGCAAAATTATTGCAAACGGAACAGTTGACAAGCCAATTGTAATGACTTCAGAAAGAAATCCAGGTGAGAAAGAAGCTGGTGACTGGGGTGGTTTAGTAATTTGTGGTCAAGCTCCAAATAACTTGCCAAATGACAAAGCCAATCGTGAGTTGGAAGGTGGTTATGGTGCGTTCCACGGTGGTACAGATGCTGCTGATAATTCAGGTTCATTGAAATATGTACGTGTTGAGTATGCAGGTATTCCAATTAACCCAAACCAAGAAGTAAATTCATTAACTTTTGGTTCAGTTGGTAATGGCACTACAATTGACTACGTACAAGCATCTTATGGATTAGATGATTCATTTGAGTGGTTTGGTGGTACAGTAAATGCAAAACATTTAATTGCTTACCGTGGCTTAGATGATGATTTTGATGTGGATAATGGTTTCAGTGGTAATGTTCAATATGGTATAGGTATTCGTGGAGTTACTCAAGCTGACCAGTCTGGTTCAAATGGTTTTGAAGTTGATAATGATGCCAATGGTTCGGCAAGTACACCATTCACTTCGGGAACATTTGCTAATATGTCAATCATTGGTGCAAAAGGCAAAGCAGAAACGTCTATCAACGTTCAGTTTCAAAATGGTGCTCAATTGAGAAGAAACAATAAATTGAAAATCTATAATACATTTATTACTGGTTACCCTAATGGTATATATATTGACAGCCAAAGAGGAAGTGCAAAAGTAAATGCCGATAAAGGTGAAATCGTTTTAGAAAATGTTGTTTTGGCAGGTGTTGATGCTTGGGGAACAAATGGTTGGGGACAAGGATTTGCAACCCTTCCAAGAGGTTTTGCAGTATCTGACGTTGAGCAAGTTGCTGCTTTGACTCCAATTTTGATTGGAACAAAAACACCAACAGCTTGGTTTAGTGCCTTGACTGGAAACAAAATCTTGGCAAATACAAGCAAAACTGGTATAAGTGCAACACTTTGGGGAACAGGAACACCAACTTTCACATTGACAACTGGTACTACTGAATCGTTAATTGGTGCAGCGTTGCCAGCTACTTTACCAGCATTTTTTGACAAAACTGATTTCGTAGGTGCATTCAAAGATACAGATTGGACTAAAACTTGGGCAGAATTCAACCCACAGTCTATTAATTATATAAAGTAAAAATGAGTGAATGTTAGAATGAGTGAATGAAAAATACTTATTATGCTCACTTAAAATATTAAACTCTCCGAAAGCTTAAAGTTTTCGGAGAGTTTATTCAAGAATACAACAAACTACCTTACGCCAATATGAAAAAAAGTGTCTTTCTCTTACTAATTCCATTGTTTAGCTTTTCCTGCCAGAGTAATTCTAATAAAATATCGAAGTATTTTAACGAAAGTGAACGAGATACTTTATTAACAAATATTATTACATATATCTATGTAAAACCAACTTATGCCAGCAATGCTACACGATTCCAAACACAATTTAGAAAATATTATGTAGAAAGTTTACCAAAGTTTTCGCTCGAAAACTATTATATAGCTCCTGATAGCACTCATTATTTTTTCTTGATTCGCCCCGTAGGAAATACACTAAAATACCGTCGTGGGGTATTGGGTAAATTCAAATTAAAACAAGCGACCGTTGCTGCGGGCTCATTGATACCAACAGATTTTGAAGAAATAATCAATACGCCTCATTTAGAAGAGGCATTAGTGAAGGAAAGAGGAAAGTTTTTGTTCAAAGAATTAATAAAAACAGGAAATCTCAACAAGTATTTAGCCATGAAACATTACATCGAATGGCCCGATTCTACATTAGTTTATGACAAAAAAACAAATGAATGGGTCGGTGCTAATCATTAAAAATATTAGTGAATAACTAAAAGATTATCAGCTTATGGCTGAGACTTGAATCAACTACTTCGGTAGTTAAATTGATTCATATTGGTGTTAAAAATCAGAAAAATCGGTGGCTATGCTTCCGATTTTTTCTTTGATGTGAAATTACTTTTTTTTATTAACCTTAAAGGCTTTTAATACGCTAAGTTACTTATAATCAAATACTTACAAAAATTATCAATCATCAAACTTCGACTATTGACTTCAAAATTTATTTTTTCCGAAAAACTTCCCGAACTTTACAGATTCAAAACTCAAAGAATTTAATTCCTAATGAATATTTTAATACTTGGTTCGGGTGGACGTGAGCATACTTTTGCTTGGAAATTTTCACAATCAAAATATTGTACCAATCTTTTTGTCGCTCCCGGAAATGCAGGAACAGCACAAATCGCAACTAACTTAGAAATAGGTGTCAATGACTTTGAAAAAATTGCAAAAGCCGTAAAAGAGCATCAAATCGAAATGGTAATTGTTGGACCCGAAGAACCTTTGGTGCGAGGAATTGTTGATTTTTTCAAGAAAGATAAAACGCTTAAAAAAGTAAAAATCGTAGGTCCAGATGCCTCTGGAGCAAGGCTCGAAGGAAGCAAAGACTTCTCGAAAGCCTTCATGCAAAAATACAATATTCCTGCGGCACATTCTATCACTTTTACGAAAGACACACTACAAGAAGGCTTGCAATACCTTGATAATCAGACACTTCCGATTGTTTTGAAAGCCGATGGATTGGCAGCAGGAAAAGGTGTAATCATTGCCGAAACCAAAGCCGAAGCCAAACAAGCCTTGCACGAAATGCTTGCCGAAGCCAAATTTGGCGATGCCAGCAGCAAGGTTTTGGTTGAACAATTTTTGTCAGGAATCGAACTTTCGGTCTTTGTTTTGACCGATGGGAAAAACTATAAAATTTTGCCAGAAGCCAAAGATTATAAGCGAATTGGCGTAAACGATAAAGGACTAAATACTGGTGGAATGGGGGCAGTTTCGCCCGTGCCATTTGCCGATGAAGCATTTTTGAGCAAAGTTGAAGAGCAAATCGTAAAGCCAACTTTGGCGGGTTTACAAGCTGAAAATATAAAATATGTAGGTTTTATTTTCGTTGGAATAATGAACGTTGGCGGCGAACCTTACGTAATTGAGTATAACGCTCGCATGGGTGACCCCGAAACCGAAGTGGTTTTTCCAAGAATCAAAACCGACATGGTGAAATTGATGCGAGCTACTGCTGATGGAAAATTAGACAAAATCAAACTTTCTATTAATCCAAAAGTAGCCATTGCGACTGTTGTAGTAGCAAAAGGCTACCCAGGCGATTATCCAAAGGGCGATTTGATGCAAATTCCTGAAGCCGAAAAAGATACGCTTGTTTTTCATGCTGGCACGAAAGTAGCATCCAACAATTCTGTCGTTACAAACGGCGGACGAGTGATTGTGCTGACAGGAATGGCACGAACGCTAAATTCTGCCCGTAAAAAATCGCAGTTGATGGCAAAAAAGATTATCTTTGACGGAAAATATTTCCGAAACGATATTGGAAAAGATTTATTGAAGTTTTTATAGTGTATTCATAATTAATAAAATGGAAACAGTACAAGAAGCAAATCGTTATTTGGACAATGCTCGTCAAATCCTAAGCGAAAAAGCTAACAAAGAAAATGGCTTGTATCAAGACCGAAAATATGTAAAAATGGCAGGACATACTGCCTACTCAGGCGTATTACTTGCCCTTGATGGACTTTTAGGTAAGAAAACAAAAGGACGCAAAAGTGTAGAGTGGTATAAGTCTGAATTGACAAAAGTTGATAAAAAAATGACCTCACTTTTCGATGCCATTTATGATACCTTGCATCTTTCTTTAGCTTATGACGGAAATCCAAGTGCAAAAGTAGCACAAGCAGGTCTTGAAGATGCTGAAAAAATAATTAATTGGGTCGGTCAAAAAACAAATTCTTGATAATTCATTTCATCAAGAAAAAAAATTATAGATTATTGATAATTATCGGACCGCCGAAGCGGCAGTTTATGCAAGTTTTAAGACTGCAAACTGATAAAGAATAAATAGAAAATGGGCTGTGGACAATGTTCATCGGGAGGTTGTGGAGCAGTAAAAGCGATAGGCCAAACCGAAAAATCGAATACTAAAACCGTAGCAGGCTGCTCGTCTGGTGGCTGCTCTACGGGAGGTTGTAATAAAATGAATGCTTTCGACTGGCTTTCCAATATGGATGTGCCTCGCTCGATGCGTTATGATGTCGTTGAGGTGAAATTTAAGGGCGGACGAAAAGAATATTTCCGCAATGCAAACAACCTTGACCTCTATACGGGCGATTTTGTAGTTTGCGAAATGGCATCAGGTTTCCACATTGGAAGCGTTTCGTTGCAAGGCGAATTGGTGCGTTTGCAAATGATAAAAAAAGGCTTGAAAGACAATGACGAAATCAAGAAAATTCTTCGAGTTTCTACTGAGCGAGATATTGAAAAACACCAGCAAGCCATTGCACGAGATACGCCTACGATGTATCGGGTAAGAATTATTGCCAAAGAAATGAAATTGCAAATGAAAATGTCGGACGTAGAATTTCAGTCTGATAATTCAAAAGCGACTTTTTATTATTCTGCCGACGACCGAGTAGATTTTCGTGAAATGATTAAATTGTTGGCTTCTGAGTTCAAAATCAGGGTTGAAATGAAGCAAATTTCTTTGCGTCAAGAAGCAGCCCGTGTGGGCGGAATTGGCTCATGCGGACGAGAACTTTGCTGCTCAACATGGCTTACCGATTTTCGTGCGATTCCTACTTCGGCGGCACGTTACCAAAATCTTTCGTTGAATCCTGCCAAACTTTCGGGACAATGTGGGCGTTTGAAATGTTGCCTAAACTACGAATTAGAAACATATCTCGATGCCCTAAGTGATATTCCAACAGTTGAAAAACCTCTGAAAACCGAAAAAGGAAATGCTGTTTTGCAAAAAACTGATATTTTCCGTCGAATCATGTGGTTTTCATATAATAATGACATCAACTGGCATTCGCTTCCGATTCAGCAAGTGGTGGAAATTATGAAGATGAACGAGCAAGGTATTTTGCCAAATTCGCTTGAAGATTTGAATTTGATTGATTCGATAGTTGTTGATAAAAATGCTCCAAGAAACTCTGATTTGGACCGTTTGGATAAAAAATATACTGATAGAAAAAAACAATTTACCAACAATAAAAATCAGCCAAATAGACCTAATACGCCTCAACAAAGCACTATCCCTGTAAATCGTGGCAGCAATGTAGCTCCAATTGAAGGTGGTAAGCAAGAAAGATTACAGCAAAATAATGGTAATCAACAAAGAAATAAACCCCAAAATCAAGGAAATAATCAACCGAAGAACAACCCCAATCAAGGAAACCAAAATAAGCAGGCTGGAAGTCCTCAACAACAAGGTGGAAATCCAAATGCAAAGCAACAAGGCGGTAATCCACAACAACAAAATCAAAATAGACCAAATAATCCCAATCAAAATAGAAATCCGAACCCAAATAATCAACATAAAAAAGGTGGTAACAACAATCCTCAACAAGGAAATAAACCTTTGCCGAATAACCCAAATCCCGACAAATAATTTACAAAAAGCCTTTCATAAATGAAAATTATTTTTGCAAAAATCAATCCGATTTTTAATATATTTTTAAAAAAAATAAACGTAAAATACTTACTATTAGTGGTTTACGGTTCAATAGCATTACTTTCATGCGAAAGCAATGCTATTTATAAATCTTACGAAGACTTAAAAGAGACCAATTGGTATGTCAAAAACATACCAACTTTTACCTTTGAAGTAAAAGACGAAACGATACCTTATAATATCTATTTTTTGGTGAGAAATGCTTCTCAATATCCTTATAATAATTTGTATATTTCACGTTTTATTTATGGCCCAGATGGAAAAGTATTGAGTAATCGCTTGGAAGAAGTAATACTTTTTGACCAAAAAACAGGCAGGCCTCTCGGCGATGGCTTGGGAGATATTTTTGACCATAAAGTTATTTCGAGTAGAAATTATATGTTTCCAAAAAAAGGAAAATACACCATCAAACTCAAGCAATACATGCGGCAAGACCCACTTCCTTATATTATGTCGGTAGGAATTAGTGTAGAAAAACCCCTTCCACCAAAACAATAGCTATAAATTTGATGTTTGAAATGATAGGTTCAAAAGTAGAACTCAGAATTCAGAACTCCCATGCCTTTTCTTCCACTTTTTCCACTAAATTTAGTTGTCTTCCCACACGAAGACCTAAACTTGCATATTTTTGAGCCTCGTTACCGACAATTAGTCAACGAATGTTTGGATGAAAAAAAAACATTCGGAATTCCTGCCTTTGTCAATGGCAAACTTTTGGGTTACGGTACAGAGGTACACATAAACCAATTATCAAAACGCTATGGTGATGGCAGGATGGACATCAAAACTAAGGGTTTACGAATTTTCAGAATTGTTGATTTTCAAAATCCAGTCAAAGTGAAATTGTATGCAGGTGGCGAAGTAATTTTTGTGGAAAACGAAGATTTGAATGAAGAAATTAACCCTTATTTATTGAGTTTAGTTGAAAAACTTTACCGTTTACTGAAAGTAAAAGTTGATTACGCACAGCCAGAATATGCCCCATTTAGTTATAGAATTGTGCATAAAATAGGTGTTTCGGTTGCCGAAGAGTACGAATTACTACTAATGTCTTCTGAAAAAGAACGCCAAGAAAAACTCATTGAGCATCTCGAATTGATAATTCCGATTGTAGCCGAAGTAGAGCGAACCAAAGAACGCATCGCCATGAATGGGCATTTTAAAGAGCTTGATACTTTAGATTTTTGAGAAAAAAAATGGCAGATTTCATCATCTTTGGACTACTTTTTCTATATTTCTTTTTAGAAATCTATCTTTTCCATAGAAAAACACTCGAATGGCATGGTGAAAATTCAATGCTGAAAATTCCTCGAACTTACCACGCAAAATTCTTCTCTCTTTTCGATATTTTCCAGGTATTAATGTTTTTAATGGGGATTTTTGGCATCATTATTAGTCTTAATTTAGAAAATGACTTCAAAGTTATTGCTATAATGTGTATCCTTTCACTTGCGTTAATGTGTATTCCGACATTTTATTTCTACATAAAATACCAATATTGGCAGCAAAATGGTGGGAATTCTTACACTTTTGACCCTATTTTAAGAAAAATCACTATCGAAGGGAATATTTCGCAAGAAATCAGCTTTGATGAAATTAAAAAAATCATCATTTATTATCCAAGAAATTACAAATTGGTTAGTGGTGGTTACAATAAAATTGTTCTTGGTAAAACAAAGGTTATTTATCTAACATCACTATTACCTTGCTACGGAATTTTGGAAGAATTTTTCAAAGATGTAAAAAAACAAGCCATTCACAAACGAATTTTTAAAATAAGTAACGTGTAAATAATAAGTTGGTCTATTTAAGGTGAATTATTTTGTTGTTAGTTTTATTGACTTTTGAGCGGTCCGCCGCAGCGGGCGAATAGCACCGCTACTTTACGAACAAGTCGATAAAAATGGCGGCAAAAGAATCATATCAAATGACCAAGTTATTATTTACACGTTACT
>JANNDY010000138.1:0-32184 GCA_031378345.1 Emticicia sp.
AGGAAACTTTAATCATTATACCAAAACCAGTTTTGCAATGGATGGTGTTGTGCCTTTGATTTTTGCCCATAGTTATAATTCATACACCACAGAATTACCCAATCAGATTTATCCAAACTATTTAGGGCGTGGTTGGACACATTCATTTAATTGCTACATTACTGTTATTGGCACTTCGCCCAATCTAAAATTAGTAGTTCATTATCCCGATGGAAAACTACATTTTTATAAAACGCAAGGAGGAGTTTTTGTGCCAGAAACAATTGGTGTTTTTGACCAAGTTACCACCGCTGGTACACCTATCAATTCAGTTACTATTACTACGCCAAGTAAAGTAGAATATGTATTTGAAAAAATGGCTGGTCAAACCAATAATCTCTTTTGGTTAGTAAAATCCATAAAAGACCGTAATAACAATACTCTCACATTTACTAATGAAATAGGGATTTCGGGCGTTCCAAGAATGGCTTCTGTGGCGGACCAAGCTGGTAGAAGTTTAAACTTTACTTATTTAACGGGGCAAACTTATAACTATCTTTCACAAGTTACTTTGGATGGTGTGGGAGCTTTCAATGGTCGAAATGTGCAATTTACATATCACCCTCTCGTACTTGATGGTGATGGAATTAGAGATATAGCTACCTACAAAGAATATGATTTAACGGGTGCTTTAAAAACCACCTCATACGCCTATTACAACACCGAAGGCTCTGAACATCTATTGAAAACTATCACACTCCCCAAAGGAAATGTGATTGATAATACTTATGAAAAACGTAAGCTAAAAAGTAGCCAAACGCTTGATGGGGCAACAGTTGTTCAACAAATGAATACCAATTGGCAACCTGCTTATAATACAACTTCTCAATCAAGCACTGGGTCGGTTTCTGTTACTACCAGTAGCGTTACCAAAACAACTAATTATAAGCATAATTCTAATGGTTTAGCTCAAACAATGAATTCGACTGGAACAAATCCTGTGAATTTGAGAATGGAATATGGATTAAGTCAAGACCCGACTTCTGTTTCTAAAATATTTCAGAAAACAAGTAATACAGACTCCACAGGCGTAAGAGTTGAATATTATCCGACTGCTCCATATAATGTAAAATTGGTAAAAACTGCCAAAGCTGTTGGTGATAGTATTACGCAATCTTATACTTATAATTCTTACAATGATATTTTGACCTTTACAAATGGTCGTGGAAATACTACAACATTTGGCTACACCGCTGGCAATTTAACTTCCATTACGCACCCACTTGGACAGCCTACAACCATGCAGAGAAATACCAATGGGACTATTTCAAAAGTTACTACTCCTGCGGGTATTGTTACTGATTTTACCTACAATACCTACGGTAACTTATTAACTACCAGTACACCCAACGGTTCAAACCCTGCCATTACAACATCTGCTGCTTACGATGATTTGAGTAGGGTAATATCAAAAACGGATGCCAGAAACCAAACTGTTAATTACGATTATTACGCCAATGATTTATTGAAGAAAATGAACGCCCCTTTGAGTTATTACGTAGAGTATAATTACGACCTTAACGATAATAATACTACCGTTACCAATGCCAAAGGCAATGCAACTACCAATGTTTATGATTTACAAACCGACCAATTAATGAGTCGGTCATTTGGTAATAAAACGGAATCATTTACTTATTATGAAGATGGTTCGCTCAAAACTTTTACCAATGGTCGAAACCAAGTATTCACTTTTACCTACGACCCATCGGGCAGAATTACTGACGACAGTTATTCGGCTTATACCTACAACCCCGAAGGAACGCTCAATACGGTTACGCACACACAAGGAACAAAAACTTATACCTTAGACTACGATTATGACGTATTGAGAAGGCTCAATAAAACAACCTGTGATGGTTTTGCGGTGCAATATCGCTACGATAATAACAACAATCTGGACTTATTGACCTACCCAGATGGCAAGACCGTTACCTATGTTTACGATAACAAAGACCGCTTAACTTCCGTAACTGATTGGGCAGGAAGAGTAACGACTTATGTGTATGATGATGATGGTAAAATATTGAATTATACGCTCCCAAATGGCTCAAAGGCAATTTATAGTTACGATGCCGCAGGAAGACCAACGGGCATAAGCCATCAAAAATCTACGAATGTAGTGATTTGTTCTTCTTCGTTTGTGCTTGACCAAGGCGGAAATCATTTAGAAGAAAATATTATAGAGCCTTATATAACCACCCCTGCACTCACGGCTGGAACAACTACTTATACGACCAATCCTCGCAACGAAACTACCCAAGTAGGTAGTGCCACCAATACTTTTGATGGAAACGGAGCAACAACCAGCCAAGCAGGGCAAGCCCTCACGTGGGACACAAAAGATAATTTATTGACTGCCTACAGCAAAACGTTTTTTTACGATGGCAACGAAACCCGCCGTGCCAAAATGGGCAAACGCTACGTAATAAATGAGTTGAGCAATAGCGTAATTGCCGAAATGGACGATGCAGGAAATTATCTTTATTATTATTTATATGGACCAACGGGCTTACTCTACCGCCAAAGTGCCAGTGGCGTTGTTGAATATTACCACTACGATTTTAGAGGTAGCACCATAGCCACCACCGATTTGAACCAAACAATTGTAAAACAATACCAATACGATGCTTACGGAAAAATACTGCAACAAACCCCAGCCATAGCCACCGATGACAACCCATTTAGATATGTAGGGCAACAAGGTGTACAATACGAAGAGCCTAACCTCTATTTTATGCGTGCCAGATATTACGACCCAACAACAGGCAAATTCCTAAGCGAAGACCCTATTTGGAGTACGAATTTGTTTGCGTATGGGGATAATAATCCGATGCTAAAAATTGACCCTAATGGTACTATCAGTGCGATAAAATCCGAAATTAATAATAGTGTTGGCACAATCGAATCTTCAATTGCAAATGCCACTGCTCAAACCTCTGTTGGTAAAGATGGTATTTCTACATCCGCAAATGCAAATTTAGGCAGTATCGGTTTTAAAGCAGGTGAAATAGTAAAAGGGAATTTAAATGTTGCAAGTGTATCAACCGCATTGACTGTCTCTGCCACAGCACTAAAAGCCGAATTAAAGGCAAATATTATCGAAGGTTCAGCTGGAGTGGGAATTAACATTGCAGGGGTAGATTTGGATTGTAGTTTAATTGCGGGATTAGGAGTAGGTGGCACCGCAGAGGCCGATTTAAAGCGTAAGGTAAAACTTGAAGGTTACCTTGGTGTTGGAGGTGGATTTGAATGTTCATGGAGTGAAGGACATGAAAATAAAGATATGACAAAATATGCCTTACAGATTCGTGATGCGATTTCAATTATACCAAAAGGACCTGTAAAACCAGTCATTTTAATAAATGGAGGTTCAAATGGACAGGGAAATGTTCAAATTATTAAATAAACCCTTTTGCTTGTAAATAAGATTCAAAAAATGAAAAAATATATAATTCTAATCATACTGAGTTTGGGTTGTTGGGTCGGTGTCCACGCCCAAACGCCACAAAAAATGACCTATGTGTACGATGCACTCAATCGGCTTACGGAGGTTACGTACCCTAATGGTACTTCAATAATTTATACGTATGATGTGCTGGGTAATCGCACGAGTGTGGTCATTTCTGGCGGTTGCAGTGTGGCAACGGCTACAATTAGTGGTACATCCACAATTTCGGCAGGGCAATCTGCCACAATTGCAGTTACCCTCACAGGTGCTTCTCCCTGGTCAATTGTACTTAATGGCGTAACTTATGTTGCTAATGCTTCACCTTATAATATTACGGTAAGTCCAACTACCACAGCAACTTATGCACTCACAAGTGTAAGCAATAGTTGTGGTGCTGGCACAATCAGTGGCAATTTTGTTGTTAATTTTGATAACTGCCCATCGTCGGTTAATTACACCAACAGTCAGGCTGGCGGTGTTTACCAAGCTGCCCAAACTATTACAAGCCAAGCCAACGTAACAACTGGAACGAGTTATTTTGCAGGTAATAGTATTTTGCTTTCACCAGGTTTTAGTGCAGGTCCAAATGAAGTATTTTTAGCCAAAATACAAGGCTGTACAACTGCACCTACCAATTAATGTCTTAGTTTTGCATTTATCTTGCAATGCTAATGATGCCAGCGGAAATAACAATCATGGCACAGTTACTGAGGCAACACTTACTGCGGATAGGTTTGGCATTGCAAATAAGGCTTATAGTTTTGATGGTATAAATGATTTAATTAGAGTTGTAGATAATTCAAGCCTAAATTTTTCTTCCTCTTTTTCAACCTCTTTTTGGATTAAAATAAATGCTTGGAGAAATGGTACATCTTCTGGGATTATAAGTAAAAAACAAGGAGACGCTTATGCGGGTTATGTATTTTACAATGATGGCTTACACCCAAATAAAATAAATTTCAGACTTAGTGGTAGTACAAATTATGGGTATATGCCTTCAAATACTTCAATTACCACAGGAACTTGGGAGTTCTGGACAATAGTATTGCTGGAACGACAACAATATTTAGAAGTGGGGTTTTCGATAAAAGTTATCCAAATGGGAGTGCAGGAAATATGTCAAATAATGTTCCTCTATACTTTGGTTATTCTCAAACATGGACTGGTTATCTAAATGGACTTTTAGATGAAATCAGAATCTATTATCGAGCCTTAAATGATGCCGAAGTTCTACAAATTTACAATGCTGAGAAGCCGTAAGTTTAGAGAAAAATTAGGGAAAATAAGAGTGTGTAATTAATTTACACCCTCCTATTTCACCCAATCAATACTACCAACGTCTTTAATTGACTACAAATATGCTGCAATTCAGTAATAATTATTTCGGCATCTAATGGAGAAGTAGTTACCGATGAAGTAATGACAAAGTTATGAAGTCTCTGGAATTCATCAAATCTAAAATTATCAGGCTTTTTCTTTGATGGATATGCAATTTAGAACTTCAAAACGTCAATGATTCGTCGAACTTCCGAAACATTCCATGCAGCGATGGAGCGATTTCTGACTTGATACTGCCCTACTGTCAGACCTGCTTTCTCAAAAACAAAGCCAAAGCGAATACCATTTTCTTGAATGATTGGTAAAATGTCATTTACTATTAACATATAGTTTTTGACTACTTCCTTTTGATTATCTGTACAAAGCAAAGAAATAAGGTTTTCAACTTCTTCATATTTCCAATCTCTACGCCCATGTTTTTTGTTACTCAAAGCTGAATAAGATATTTCTATTTTTTGTGCAATTTCATAAATGGTATCTGCACTATTATCCAACATATCAGGCAAATCTGCTATGATTTGTGCATATTTATCAATCATTTCTAAATAGGCTGCTTTATCTCGCTTCATAAATTAAGAGCATTTATTTTGTAGCATTATAATCGCTTATGCGATATTTTCAATAGTACAAATATATCACTTAATTTGAAAATATACATATAATTTACAGCGTAATTTTTATCGGGCGGCGTTTCGCTGGGCGGCACTCCGCATATTTTTCATCAAAGAATTAGATTCTTTTTGCCATTTTAATTTCCAAACCTTATTTTCCAAAATGAGCCTTGTTACAATCGTGTCTGCCAAACCATCTTCATAAGTGAAAAGCATTGTTTCTTCAACTTCGTAATATTGTGCGAAGGAATCTCTTTTAATGACTTTTTCTCTTAGATTTTTAAATGCTTTCACCGTTCCTTTATGAGTGGTTTTGGCCGTTTTGTATATTAGCAATCCTCTGAAAATGTCTTTATTTGTCAATGAATCTTGCAAATATCCTTGCCGATACAAACTATATTTTGCTGTATCTCCCTTTATGCCCTCGTTTGCTAATTGCCAATAATAAATGGCAGCTTCCTGCGGATTATCTGGCAAAACACTTTTTGACTCTTGACAAGACATAATAACTCCACAAATGCCTAAAATGATGTATTTCCTCATTAGATTTTGATTTTGGATAATGTGTTTCTCCATAATTGGGCTGACCAAATACCATCTATTTTCTTCTGAGTTTCGGTGCGGTCTAAGGCTTCCAACATCAACTTATCGCCTTTCTCTCGCAATTCTTGGGCTTTGGTCAGTAAATCAAGACTTGCTTTATTGAGCATCATTCGTTCGCCAGTATTCATTCGTAGTCCCGCTGACATTCCTGATAAGTTACCGATGGGACTTGTATCAAAACTATTGGCCAAAGATGAATAATTTTCATTTTTGCCAGCAAAAGCATTTTTCATAATGTTATTATAAATCTCATTTTGAATGGTATTGGCTTCGTTTTGCTTCAAAGTCGTAAGTCTTTGTTTCATAATTTCGTCCAAATAATCTTGTGGCGTTTTTGGACCTCCTTTAAATATAACACCAATTGCACCAAATGGATTAGACATGAATTCACTGAACGCATTGCCCAAAGTTGTTTTTAAATCTGGATTATCTTTTAAAAATGCTGCCAATGCTTGTTCTTTTGCACCAAAACCTAAATCTTGGGTAATAAAATTGCCATTTGCATCATAAACCTTTCCTGTGGCATCAATGACAAAGTTTTTTCCATTGATGGTAATTGGTCCAAAGGTTGAAAATGAAGGCAATTCCACGGAACTTGAAGAAAACAAATCACCAAATAAATCTCCGCCTAAATCTCCGCCAATATCACCAAAAACGCCTATATTACTGAGGCGAAAGGCTGTTCCATTGCTTCTACTCTTTACTCCATCATTTATAGCCATTGCCTTTTTCTCTAATTCATCTGCCATTTTATAATAGGTCATGGCTTGTTGCATCTTCTTTTTTTGCAAAGCCGTTTGCAAGGCATATTGACGACTAATAAATGATTTTTGACTGCTTAGAAAATCAGAAAAGGTACTTGTACCATTTTTATTGTCTATGGTTGTTCCTTGTGTTACCAAGTCATAGAAAGTTGAACCACTTTTATCTGAATAGGTCTTGCTATCCAAATAAGGCGTTAAATCGCTAATTTTGAAGCTCGTATTGAGGTTTGAAGAAAAAGTGCCTTTCAAAGATGCGTTCAATTTCATAATTGCGGTTGCATCGTTATACATCATTGAATTATAAGCGATTTTCAGGTATTCGTCAGGGCTTCGCAAAATGTCCTCAATTTTTGAGCCTGTTTCCAGAATACCAGTCGTATTCGATTTTGTTGCAGCACCTTGTTTGGTTGCATTTTTCAATTGGGCAATTTGAGTTTTGGCTTTATCAACCAAATTTTTCAACTGAATTAAACGCTCTATTGCCGTTGGGTCAATAGATACTTGTGCTTGAGTTGTGAGATTCATGCACAACAAACAAATAAATAATAGCTTTTTCATCATTTTATGCGTTTGGTGTGTCAACACGCCGTCGCCACGTTGGTTTTAGTTTTGCTTTAAAAAGACTTTATACCCTTCATTTAACTCAATTTCTCCTGCTTTTTTCTGAACTCCGCCATAACGAAGTGAACGAGAAATGCCACTTACTACACCCGCCCCCACTTGTCCAACTACTCCTGCAGCACTTCCAATGTTATAAACCGCATTGTCAATATTATCAATCGCTTGATTATTTTGATTTTTGATTTGCCCTTTTGTATCATCACTCAAATAGGCAATTCCTGGCAACATATCATTGCTATCATAAACCACCATTTTTGTAGGAATAAAATCCGTTCCCGATTTGATAGCGGTTATCATAATAATCAAGCGATTTCCACCCATCATGGCTACGCCACTACAAAGAGCATTGGCAGGAATGATAGTATCCTCAATCGTCAATGCTTCTAATAATCGTATTCTAACAGATGAATTATTTCGCACGACTTGCGTACCATAAATAGCCGCTTTGATAAGTTCTTTTGTATGATTCTGTGTATTACTAACTTTATTGGTAGGGTTTTCCAAAACAATCGTATTAAATGGATTTTCTACGGTAGCTACTTTGATGGGTTCACGAGGCTTTCCTTTGCTGTTATTTTTTCTTTCCCCATAACCTTCTCTTTTTACTTTTGGAGCTGTAACAGGTTCAATGACAGCAGTTGCCAAAGAAGGGTTTGGAGCTTTCGTTTCAGGTGAATTATTAGATTCTGCTGGATTTTCTTTAAATACATTGCCCACACCATAGTTTTTCAAACCTTTGTCTTGTACTTTTAACGGAACGCCGCCCGACGAAGTGCCGCCCAAAGTATTTTTATCACAGGTCGATTTATCTTCATCAACTGATTTTTTAATTTCATCAATCATATCTCCTACATTATTTTTCTTGCTATTTTTGTCATTATCTTGACTTACATCAATCTTTGGCATGGAAAAAGTCATGTTTTTAACAATCTCTTGACGGATATATTTTGATACACCATAAAAAATAATGAGTAGTAAAAACAAAACTACTAAAATGAATATGAGCTTGTTTTTGCTGAATAAACTCGACATATTTTCACCGAAAACGGAACGCCGTCCGCTTGCCTTTTTTGCAGGAGGAGTCAATGTTTTGGGTTGTTCTGTATTTTCATTTACTGTTTCCATAATTTACAGCATTTCAGCTTTTAATATTTTTTTGAAAGGAATGTCAATTTTGATATTTCGCAAACCATTCTTTTCTCGAAAAACTACCTCCAAAAAACCATTTTCGGTAGTGGCGTAAAGAGGAATATAATAATAGTATTTTTCGCTTTTTTGCGATGTGAGTATTTTTGTTGGTTCAATACTTTTTACAATATTTACTTCTTCAATTCCCAAAGATTGTAAGCGATTAATAGCTCTTTTCTTCATTTTTGACTGGTAGGAGAACGAAACATTATCAATCTCGTAGGCAATCGAACTTTCGTTACTCAATGAAAATTTGAGGTAAACCCCGTTGGCATCGGTATAGATATTTTCGCAACGGAGCAACATACCCGATTGTGTTTTTTTGAAAGACACATTCATCAGTGAAATCGCCAACTTTTTAAATTTATCTTCTAATCGTAGATTTTCGTCCGTTGCCTTGAATGATTCTATCGATTGATTTTCGGAACGATAATCGTAGAAAGATTGATTGAGTGGTTCTTGGTAATACAAGTAGGCTTTATAGATTTGTTTGCCGTGGGTCAATAATAAAGTCGTAGGTTTGGCATTCGGTATTTTTGCCTTTAAGAGTAAAACTTGCGAACCCAAACTCATGGGAAGTGTTGAAGCCGTTTGGGCTTGAAAATCGGTGTTTCCTAAATTGAAAAGCGTAATGGCTTCATCAAAAATCAAGTAGGTCGTGGCAGATGAATTTACATGAATGGTATCTATTTTCTGAGAAAAGACACTAAAAGAGACAAATAGGAACGGTAAAAAGTAACGGAGCTTTTTCATCAAATTATTGTTTAGTTGGTGTATCGTTTGATTGATACTCGATGTAATTAAAGTTTTGAATTTGTAATCCGTAGGGATTTTTTTCTGAGTAAGGCACTGGTTGTAACTCAAAAATTGCTCCTACATTGCTTATTTTTTCTTGTTCGTTGAAATAAATAGCTTGCTTGAAAAGTAAGGTGCATTTGTAGGGTACTATCGACATATCTACGCCCAAACTATCTATTTTTATCTTGGAATAAGCATTGAATTTGGTGTAGTTTTCCTGTACTTTTTCGTCAATGAAGTTTTTGTAAATGGCTTGTGCATCTTGCTTGTTTAGTAGCCAAAAACCTTCATTTAGTCGTTCACTAAACGATTTTGCATCACTTTCAAAAAACAGTTTGGCAAATGTGTTTATCAAACCTCTTGCTTGTCCGATATTGCGGGTTTCGTTATCGGCTAATAAAGCAGCAAACATTTCTTTGCCCGAACGAACAAATACCTTTTGGTCTGAATTTTTGGTAGCATCCCAAAACAAAGTTCCCCAAAAAATATTTGAAAAAAGGAGTAGAACCATACTCGCTTTCAAAAGGTTAAAAAGCCTGTCAATGTATTTATTGACATCGTTAGCGGCAAAGAAATGCTGAATTGCTATTTTGGATTTTTCTATCATGGCTTTATGCGATTAGTGCTAAAAGCATTAGAAAAACCTTGTTTGGTTGCTTCCCATGCTTTGGTTCTTGTTCCCGCTGATTTTTCCCAAACTGATTTTCCTGCAACGCTTGCACCAGCAGCCACCATGCCACCTGTTGCCCCTTGAATACTTCTTATAATGCCCCCAATCGCCGAAGAACCAATATAAAGTGTGGTTAAAAGTGGTACTCCCAAATACATTAAAATCAAAGCAAGGTTGATAACCAACATATTGATAATATCACCGCCTTGTGTAGTGGTTTGAATAGTAGTTGATAATCCGACCACCAAATTATCCAAAACGGCAAGGGTAAGTGTCCAAAAAAGAATATTGAGCATCGAGCGAAACCAGTGAGTGATTGTCCCACCCAATCCTGGCACAGTACTGAGAGCAGCGGCAAAAATGCCAACCGAGTAGGTAAATGCAACTAATACATTTTTGACGTTTTCTAACAAAAGTCGAATAATCATGGATAAGCCATTCTGAATAGCGGTCAGAACGACATTGATTAATTTTCCAAAATCCATTGTCAGTAAATCCCAACCGCTTGCCTCTGTGGAAGGGTTATTGGCATCGCCCGATACCTTTTTCATTTGAGCAAGTATATCATCAACTTTGGTGTATGTATTGGCTAATTCATTGATTGCACCAACCACTAAACCCATCAATTCATTGTAATAGCCAATCAGAAACATCAATGCCACTACTCGAATGAGGTTCAATACACTTGTGCCGTAAGATTCACCGAAAACCAAAACCTTGAATAGCATATAGGCGAAATGAATAAATAGCATGATTCCTGCTAATTCTAAGCAATTTCCTTTGGCTTTGGTGGCTAATAATTGAGCAGTTTTAAATAAGGCATCACCACTAATGGCGACCTGTAAAATAGTGTTTATCATAATTTTGTGTATTTTTTGGCGTTGTTCACCAAGTTTAGTTTAAATTTCATTTTCCTTTTCCCAATCTTCTACAAAGCGATTAATGGCGTAATCAAAGTATTTTCCACCTTCTGACATTTCTCGTATTTTGTTGCGTTCTTCTGCACGAGAAGTAAGTAACGGAATAATTTTTGACGGCACTTCTACCCGATAGACATTTATCAAATCAGCTCTTTTGACAAATATTTCACGCCATTTATCTGCGGCATCTTTTCGTAAAGATTTCAATAAATCTTCTGCCTGATTGCTCAATCCAAAGAACTTGACAATCTTGTCTATCATATTTGAATCAGTGTGTCGAAGAATTATCACCGTTGAAGACAAGTCTTTTACAACTGTACCAATGGAAGAATTTTGTATTTCTGAAATACCTTGTGTAATAATGCTTATCGTTCCTTCGCATTTTCGTACAGTCCGATACATATATTCGATAAAACCACCTAACAAACCATCTAACATCGACCATGCTTCGTCAATATAAATGCGTTTGATTACTTTGGGATATTTATCAATAATATCACATGACAACTCTATGATAAGCATACCAACAACTGGATATAAAGTAGGATTTGCCTTTATTTTGGCTAAATCGAAGCAGATAAGGGGGTAAGCGGAAATGTCTTTAAAATGCTCTGAATTGAGTATGTCTTTATAGTTCCCTACTGCAAATGGTTCTAATGTGATGAGTAATTCGTCCAAGTTGAGATTCTTTTCAATCTTAACATAAGTGTCTTTTTCTATATTTTCTGTTTGAAAATTTTTCAGAAAATCGTAAAAACCTGTAATACATGGTACTGCGGAATGCCGCCCAGCGTAGTGCCGCCCACCTCCTTTTTGTTTGTTATACTCAACATAATATTGATTCAAAAACTTATTCAGAATACTTCTTTCAGCATTATTGAGGTTCGCATTTCCTCGCCAAATAGTTGCTATCAAATTGATTAAAAACTCCATTTTAGCTTCTGTCAATCTGAATTCTCCAGAAATTTCATCATAGTTTACTAAGAAAGGGTTATACCTTAATGGCTTTTCAGGGTCGTACTCGTAATAGCGGCATTTGTCAGGAGGAATGGCATAAAAAATAGAAAGGTAAGTGCCGCCCACATCAATAATG
Source organism: Emticicia sp. (assembly GCA_031378345.1). GTDB lineage: Bacteria > Bacteroidota > Bacteroidia > Cytophagales > Spirosomataceae > Emticicia. The sequence continues at coordinate 12,097 of JANNDY010000138.1, forward strand.
ATTTGTCTTTCACCTCTATAAAATCGTTGCAAAATCAAGTTTCCCATTGTGAAACTTTTCCCCGAACCTGGCACCCCGATTGTTAAAGAATTATTGTTTTCAAATCTTACTGTATCATAAAAATCAATCAATAATGGATTCCCCATTCTATCACATAATAAATCGCCCTTCTTATCACTTCTTAATAAAGAAGTAGTATTGAAATAGCACGCTGCCACCGTATTATCCATCAAAAGCCAACGAAAATTCTGATACCCATTGCATGGAGCATTACTTACAAAAAGGTTAGTTGTATCCAAACTTTCCAAGTATGATTCCGCCCCTATTTCTCTATAAGCTTTCATTACTTTTTGTATGTTATCCTCTGTTTGACCAAAAGGTTTCCAAACCAAGCATTGCACAGACACATTCAACAAAGAATTGCCACTGGTTGTAACTTCGTTTAGAAACTCAAACATATCTCTACTTTTGGCACGGTGCTGTTCCGACATTAAAAAGTCTAAACGAGCAATATTCTTTGCTTCAAATTCAATTTTGCTATATGCCTTTTGGGTATCCGAAGGCTTGAATGTAATGTTTAGAATATGAGGGATTTCTAAATAATTGGTCAAAGCATAAAGCTGTGGAGAAGACACATTATAGCCATTATCCATGTCATTATTGACATTCGTAGGCTGCCCCGACATACTGATAATATTGACGGTATCCGTTCCTAAAATCAAACGTTCTTTATCGGGCGTGAAGGTCTTGAAGATATGGTATTGGTCGGGTGTAAAGTCCAGATTGAAATACTTACAAAGAACCTTCATTACATCGTCTTCGCTTAGGCGTTGGTAGCTCAAATCGCCTATACTGACCATCGAAATAAAACTATTGGCAATAGATTCTATTTTTCTTTTGTACGATGCAACTTCCTTAAATGTATTCTCTAATACTTTACCTCCCCGACCAAACCAATTATTGGTAAGTATATAGTCCTTGTCTTTTTCTTCCCCAAAACTGATAAACAAGTATTGTTCGTGGCGTTGAATAGGTCTTTCACCAAATGAACGAATGAAGCGTTCTTCATAATAGTTTTTATCTCGCACCGAAGGATTATGTTTGTCGTAATAATAAAAACCCATCATTTGAACGCAAGCACCAATTTCCAAACTTTTCAAAGCTTGCGAAACATTTTCACCTATCTTGTTAAACTCGCCAGTGCTTAGTCGTTCCATTTCAACACCTTGCACACAGTAGCCAATTCCCACCCTTCCGTCAGACATCAACAATAGATTGTCTTCAAAAGCAAAATAAGGAAACACTTGCTCAAAATTTCTGTGCTGGTCTATCATTGGTTTGATTTTAAACGTTGGCGGTTCGACGATTCGACGATTTGACACTTCGACTTGAATTCTCTGAGTAATTTTGGTTGTGTCATTTCTACTTTTTTTGGAGCAGACAAATGCCAAAAGATTAGGCTCTTTAAGAAAGTGGCGTGTTTTTTTGCAGTCATTTTTCGCAATGCAATAAACCCTGCCGTCAATACGCCCAATAAAACGATATTGACCCATGACGGAATAGGTAAAAATGTACGCATGATACTTAGCACAATTACAAACCCAAAACCTGTGATAAGAAATAGTACCAAATCTCCCATTTCGACTCCTGCAATAAGGGTTGGTTTTTCTAATGACTTTCTGATATTCATATCAATTACCGTTAAAGCCACCTTGTCCACCCACATCTGTTTTGATTTGCTCAAAAACAAACGTAAATCCGAACCAAAGCAAAACCGCCACTATCAAATAAACCAATCGCATGATTTTATTCGGACTATCGCTGATGAAGCCAATAATGACAGAGATAAGTCCGAGTACAATTGCAATCGTAAAAACCACATTTACTACAAGCTGCACCGTTTTACTGATGTTTTTCAAGCCACCAACAACGCCTTGTGCCATTACTTCATTTGGCAGAATAGAAAGAATGGTACACAGAATTAGGTAGATGCCTAATACTTGCAAGTTTTGATTGGTTACATTGAGTTTTAATGTTTTCATAATTTTGATTTGGTGTTTGTAAAATTTAAACTGATTTTGATTTTTTCAACGTCTTCTTCATTCAATACTGCGTTTGGCTGAGTGGTTTTGATAATATCCTTATTAGCTCTTGTGAGCATTTGGGGTTTTGATGGAATTTTGAGTACTTCTACAATTTCTGGAATCGAATTAGTAACTTTAATTGGCTCTATTTCTTGGCTAACTTTAAAATGCTGCCACTCTACCGCTTCTATTGCCTTTCTTGGTTTTATCCATATTTTCTTAATTATCTTTTCAAGAATGAATATCGCCCAAAAGTCTATTGCACCACCCAAAAAGAATAAAAAAAGCCCTAAAAATGCACCTCTAAACTCTTTCGGTTGATGTGCTGAAACATCATTTAACCAAAAATAAACTGCCAAGTTTCCAAACCACCACATAAGAAAAGCACCAATTGAAAAAAGACAAATTCCTTTGAGTAAAAGGGTAATTTCTTTACGACTCCATTCTTTCCATTCGAGCATTTTTAAATGAATTAAGAAAACTTTCATGTGCAAACTTAAATACTTATATTTTCATAAACAAATATAATTTATACTTAATGAAAATATTTAATAGTATTTTCACAACATTTGTATTTTCATTTACAAACTTTATCTATTCTTATGGAAAATAATATCGGTATTTTTAGACAAGAAATTAACATCGCTACTTATGCAGCATCGAAAGGTTGGCAAATCAACCAAAGTAAAAGTGATAAAAACTGCACGGTCGTTCAGCGAATGGAAGCGGAGCAAACTGTAGAAACAATTTTGGTTCGCAAAGACGACCAAAGAGGCTATCGTTATATCACTGACGGCGACCCATCGGACAGAGGAACGATTGTAGATTTTTTAGTGAAAAAAGAAAATTTCTCTATTACTGAAAAAGAAGATTGGGGGAAAATATTTACACATTTGAATAGCTTTTTGGATAATGCAAACCCTATTCATTTGCCAGTTTCGCCACCAAAACCAGATAAGGATTTACAAAAACAGGTAGATTCTTTTCATCTAAACATGAATCCATTGACAGATACCCGATATTTGGAAAGTCGTGGATTGACTGAAAAATCTTTTCATTCTCCCGAATTTCAAGGGCAAATATTCAATAGCAAGGTTTATGGCTGGAAAAATACCAGTTTCCCTTTGCGAACTGACGAAGCCTTTGTATGTGCTATCAATCGAAGTGATGAGCAAAATGGTTATCGCAAAGAACAGTGGAATAGACTAACCAATGAACGAGAAGGGGCAATGCACATTTCTAATTTAGAAGTTTTTCCATCAAAAAAGGTTGATAGACTTATCATTGCAGAAAGTCCGATTGATACACTTTCTTATCTTGAATTGCACCATAAAGCTATTCGGGAGAAAAATGAGCAGAATATTTATGTTGCCACCGCAGGTACGCCAGCTAATGCCGCCTATTCTACACTTCAAAAAGTCATTAACCAAACTCAGCCCGAAAAAATTGTCATTGCTTTTGACAATGATAATGGCGGTTATCGGCATAGTTTGAATATTATTGGACAGATTTCACACCCAACAGCACCAACATCTGAGCTTATCAAAGCTGATTTTTCATGTGTGCATAAAAAGGAGGGTGTTTTGAGGTTGCACATTCCAATTATCAATGCCGATGATAAAGAAGTTCAACAAAAGTGGTTAGACGATAAATTGATTAAGCCTTTGGAAAGTAAAATTTATCAAGGGAGCGAGGATAAAATTAAGTACAGCATTTTATCTGAATCAGAGCATCATAAGCACATAGAAATTAGATTCCCGTATCACAAAAACTATCTAATCGAAGCGGAAAAAGGTTTAGTGGCAATGAAAGGCATGGAAAACATCATAGCCTTAGAACACCCAAAGCAAAAGGATTACAATTTGGAAATATGCAGAAATAAGCCTTTTGTAGTAACACAAGTAGCAATTACCAAAGAATCTAAATCAATTGAGCTACCTATTAATCGCTTTGCTCGACCAATAGAGGCGTTGGAGTTTGCTCAAAAGTTAGGAGAAAAGCAGTTGAAACCAGACGGAATGCCGCCCAACAGAACGCCGCCCGTAAATATTCATCTTGAAAAATATACAGCCTATCAAGAATATGAAGCTCCAGAATTTGTTGCTACAATTAAAAATAAGGATGTTGAATTTAAAAATGAGGTCTTCAAAAAAGATATTGCTACCAGTCAGCAACAATATCAAGAGCAACAGGCTTTAGAAAAACAGAAATTAGTAGCCATTTCCATTGTAGAAACAACATTTAGACAAAATGAAATGGTTTTAGTATCAACGCACCGCAGGGAGGATAATTCTTTGGAATGTCGATTCCAGACGGTTGATAAAATACCATTGCAAGCGATGGTTAGTAATGATACTAAATTCATGGATAAAATTAATGCTGCGTCAACAGATAAATGTTCTATTGTTTTTAAACAAGTATCGAACCATGATAGTAACACACTTCTTTCAATTCCTGCCTTACAAGAAAGCCTACTTTTAGGAGAAAAATTTGTAGAGCGTAATCAACAAAACATTGAAAAAATGGATAATTCAAGTAAAGCGGAATTATTGAAAAAAGATTTGAATTTGGGAGAAATTACGATTGCTGATACAAAGGGAGAAATACTTGCCATTGCTAATTATTCGGTCGAAGTGCAAAAAGATGGTGAAATATCAGTCCGAAAAATTGAAAAATTTGACCTTGAAAAAATTAACGAAGATAGATTAGACAGTTCGGTGGTAAAAATGGAGTTAGAAAAATTTACTGACGAAAAAGACAATTATTATAGTCAAAAACAAGAACCTGAAACGATGGAAATGAGTAGGTAAAAAAGAGTTTATTGTGTTTAATTATGCCCTCCAAAGCTAAGTTTTTGGAGGGCATTTTTATGTCTAAAACAAATTTGTTAAGGGGAAAAAAGAATGGGTGTTCTTTGCCGATTCTATCTCATTTACTTCAAAATAGACCATTTCTGCCGTATCTTTATACTATCAAACAAGGAGATAAAAGGCTTATAATCAGCTATTTATATTCAAATAAAACAATTTTAAATCTTAAATAAGTACAAAAATGAACAAAGTAATTTTAATCGGAAATGTTGGCAGTATGCCCGAAGTTCGCACCCTCGAAAGTGGTGTTAAAGTAGCTAATTTTTCAATCGCAACTACTGAAAGATACACTAAAAAAGACGGTGCGGGTGGCGAACCACAAAAAGTAGAATTAACAGAGTGGCATCGCTTGGAAGTTTGGAACGGTTTGGCGAAGGTTGCAGAAGAAATTATCAAGAAGGGCGACCGCCTTTGCATCGAAGGAAAAATCAAAACTGAAAAGTGGGAGGACGGTGAAGGAAACAAAAAAACTTCCATAAAAATTAGGGTTGAACGCATCGAATTGTTAGGCAATCGCAGAGAACAAGTTGAAAAAGAAGCTGAAAAAGCACAAGCCAAAAGCACAACTAAAAAAGGAAAACCAAACGAAGAAAAAAAAGCAGAAACATCTTTTGAAGCATCAAAAAATGACAAGGACGATTTACCATTCTAATTCAATTTTTCAATAATATAAGGGAAAAAGCCCCCTTTAATTGGCTCAAATAATCAAATAAATATTTAAAAAAATGGCAAATTTAACAAACAACACATCAGCAAAAAGTAACGGAACATCAACCGCAGTAGCTAAAGTAGAAGTAGCTACAACAACAGAAAATGCACCACTTCAGGACCATCGGAGTGCAGACCAATCAAGTGTCGAAATTGTACCGCAAATTCAAATTGTCGAATCAAAAAGTGCAAATGCAGTTTTTGACCGATTAGATGAAGGCTTTAAAATGAAAGAGCAATTCAACAAAGCCAAAGAACGAGTAGGCGAATTCGAGGATTTTTCAAAAGATTACGGTGATGAAGGCTTGATAATGACCATTGCCAATGTGGGAACAGGAAAAAACATTCAAATTCAGAATGTGGCAATGATTTTGGATTTTATCAATAATTTGGTAAAAACAGGCAAAACCCACCTCAAAGCATTAGAAAATGAAATTGTGAATTTCAAAATCTAACAAGTATTGAAAGCCCGATTTTAGGGTTGGGCTTTCTTTCTTCAAATCAATCTTAAACCTCAAAATTTAATTCAATGGAAACTTTAGAATGGGATATTATAGAAAAGCCGATTTTTTCAAATAACAAGAAAATATTAGGCTACAAAGGCATTTATCGGAGCGATAACGACAAATTATTGAACATTGCCAAAGCAAGTTACACGCCCACACGCAATGCAAAATTTATCGAAATAACAGAAAAACTGCACGAAATTACAGGCTTTCCAATTCAAAATTATTATACAGTTGATGATGGAAAAAAGGTTTTAGCATTTTTGAAATGCACCGAATCAATACAAGTTTGCGGACATGAGTTTAATGATTACCTGATGATTGGCAATAGTTTTGATGGTTCGACAGGCTTTTTTATTGGAAATAGTTCCGTGATGGTGCGTTGTAAAAACCGTTTTTCAAAGAATTTTCGACAAATGCAAGTAAATCATACCAAAAATAACAGCCTTAGAGTTGATGGATTAGTACAATATTTTGATATGTTTATGAATCAACGAAAGCAATTATTTAAAAATATGGTACGATTTTCGGAGGTCAAAATTGATGATTCTATCAAAAAAGCATTAGTCGAGCGATTGACAAAAATGAATGATGAAGAAAAATTAGGTACAGATATTTCAACCCGAAAAAGCAATATTATTTCAAAACTAAACTATTCAATTGATAGGGAATGTGCTGATTTAGGAAATAATGCTTTTGGACTTTTTAATGGCATTACGCACTACACGACACACATAAAAAACTCCAAAAACAATGCCTTTGGAAATCCGTTTGGCTCATTAAACGAACTCAATCAAACCGCCTATAATTTTTGTAATGAGTTGGTGTATGCTTGAAAAATAAGAGGTTGCTACTAAAACAGCAGCAACCTCTTTCTCAAAAAAAATTTGGGCTTCTCCCAATGGAGTTTTTGTAGTTCAAAAAGTAAATGATACCAATAAAAAAAACTATTCGGTAGCTTTCACAAAGGCTATTGTTAAAATTTTTTGGGCTTCGCCCAATGAGTTTTTAGATTTTTTTGAGTAACTCAGCATTTTTTACTAAATCTCGCTCAATGAGGTCTAACAGATACTTTTGCTTGGATTTTCCTTGCATTTTTGAAATAATCTCTAATTTATAAATCAGATTTACAGACTTAATTTTGAGTTCTATTCGCCAAGATTTTGAGATTGGTTCGGCAACTTTTTCTTTCCCCTTCACTTTTTTATTTTCTTCTTTTTCGACTTTCTTTGGAGATTTTTCTTGCAATAATTCAACTGGAATTGGGCTTGCTTCGATTGGCTTTTCGTACATTTTACTAACATTTCTGCCCAAGCGTTCTCGCATTAATTGCTGCTTTTCCTCCATAGTCAGTGGTGCTTTTGTCTGTTCCATCATAATTCAATTTTAAATTTTTCGACAAATTCTTTGAAAAATGGCTCAAACTTTTCTCGCCCGCCCTTTTTATCAAAAATTGAAGTAAAAGTATCTTTGATTACAAAAATTTCCAGCAATGCCAGTGGTGTTTCAAAAAATGGCACTTCTTCATTTTGTTTCATCAATTCAAGCACTTCTTTGTCATTATTGGTTGGGCGAGATTGGTTCAAGAAGGCATAAAAGTAAAAATCTAAGTCTAAATCGGCTCGTTGTTTTTCTATTTCTCTGATTACAGGCAAAAATTGAAACATAGAATCGGTTGAAAAATTGCTACTTTGAGTTGGTATCAAAATACTATCGCAGGGGGCAAAAATATTGATAGCATCGTGTATGATTTCGTCTTTGTTGGTGAATCGAGGTGCATCAATAAAAATAAAATCTACAAGCCCCATTTGTTCTTGTATCAGTTCATTTAAGGTGTCAGTTTCTTCTACATTGATGATTTGATAGGGAAAAACAAAACTTTCTTCCTTCTTTTCAAAATCTGAAACCCTTGTCATTGCAATCGTTGCTTGCAAATCCGCATCTATGACCAATACATTTTTTTGATAGGTACTGCCCAAAATATTAGCCAAGAGAGCTGTAATGGTTGTTTTGCCAACGCCACCTTTTTGATTGGCTACTGAAATAATTCGGGCGGCGTTGTTTTTTGTTTGTGTTGTCATTTGATATTTTTGTTTAAATTGTTTGCTATGTTCTGTGTTTCTGTATTGCTGTATTGCTGTATTGCTTTATTGCTGTATTTTCGTGTTTCTGTGTTTTTGTATTCCTGTATTTCCGTATATCTGTATTTTTGTGTTTCTGTTTTTTCGTAATTCTGTACTTCTGTGTTTCTGTATTTTTGTGTTTCTATATTTTTGTACTTCTGCATTTTTGTACTTCTGTGTTTTTGTATTTCTGTGTTTCTGTGTTTTTGTGTTTCTGTGTTTTTGTATTTCTTTGTTTCTGTGTTTTTGTATTTCTGTGTTTTCGAGTTTTCGTAATTCTGCATTTTTGAGTTTTCGTATTTCTGTATTTCTGCACAAATATATAATTTCATTTTATATTTATATTTATTTTAATTGAAAATATTTTTAAACTTAATTCGTTCTAATTATGAGGTGTAAGGGTTTAGCAAGAAGGGGGGAATTAGCAGAGCTAATTCATTAATAATCAGATGATTATAAAAAACAAAGTACCCCAAAGCAAACGCAAGTTGCTGATTATCAATGAATTAAAACAGTGTAAAGTACCCCGATAAGCAAAAATATGGAGAAAGAAGCCCGAATAGCCAAAATAAAGATTGATGAAGGTATTGTCAAAAATGTAAAGGAAACCGTTGAGAATTTAAACAAAATCAATGGTGAGGCTATCATTCCAACGCTTTCTGAAAAAGACAAAATTCATCTGAAAAATACATTTGTTAATGGCAGACTAACACAAAAAGTAGAAAAACTGACAATGAAAATGTTTACTGAAACGGCTTTAAACTATTTCATTAAACACAAAATTGACCCTCGTTTTTTTGATGATAATGATTCAATAGCGAACCAAGTGGTACGCTTGCGAAATCAGATTTTCTCATTTTTACAGGTTCAAGAACGCCAACACATTATGCCCATCAATACTGTTTTGGCAGAATTGAAGAAGCGTGAAACAGATAAACTAATCAACGAAAACAAGCAAATTTCAAAGCAAACTTTAGCTTATTTGGTATCATTCACAACCCTATTTTTTGAAACTTTAGACATGAATAAAGAAGAAATAGAAGTCATCAAAGCAAGACTTGATTTGTTTTATAAAGAAGCCTTCAAACATTTGGAAGAATAATAGAAATGTATTCAAAAATAATTAATCCGATAAAACATGGAAACATTGTTTTCACTAACAAAGAAAGTGCCTTGCGTTTGGGCAATTACTTGGATAAAGAGCAGTCGAAAGGAGTAGAAAAGGACATTTTCTTTAATTCTGAGGGGATTTTCAATAAAAAACAAGTAGTCGAAAGCATTGATAATAATGTAAAAGGCTTGACCCAAAAAGATGATAAATTTCATTCGTTGGTTATTGCTCCATCGGCAAAAGAGTTAGAACATATTGGTAATGATACCGAAAAAATAAAAGCATTTACTATCGCTTGTATGGAAAAATATGCAGGTAATTTTAATTTGGGTGCAGGTAAAAATCTTTCAGAAAGAGACTTAGTTTGGTATGCCACGATTCACCAAAACAGAGCCTACAAAGGCACTGATGCAGAAGTTTTGAACGGTGAAAAGAAATCTGGCGATTTAAAAGAAGGTTTACAAACGCATATTCATGTGGTAGTGTCGGCACGAGATAAGGAGCAAAAGGTAACATTAAATCCAAATACACCTAACAAAAGTCGTCGGGCGGCGTTCCGCTTTAAAATGACGACTTGGTTTGAGAGTAACCAAAGGCAATTCAATCAACAATTTGATTTCAAACCTGACCCAAACGAAATCCGTAAACCAAAAGATAAATCCGCCTATTTTATCCTTTGGACTGAGAAAAAATTACATATATTAGAAAAATTAGGCATTCCTGACAAGCAAATTACAGAAATACGCAACATTGCAAAAAGTAAAAACAATAGCTTTGATTTTCGGAAAAATTTGGGCGAAGTTGTGAAAGAAGTTAGAGCTAAAAATAAAATTCAATCTCCAAAAGAAGCATTGATTTTACCTGAACAAATCAAATCTTTGGAAAACTCAATTGGGTTTAAAAATCAAATTGATTTAGAGTTGCCACCAAGCAAATCATTCATGGCTGAGTTCAAAGGTTTTCAACATTTCTTTGAAAACCTCAATTCAGAAGAACTTAACAAAAACCAAGAGTTACACAAACGCAAAAAGAAACGCAACTTAAATCAAGAAATGTCTTTATAGTTTTCGTTGCTCAAAATATTTTCATTTCAAAATAAAAATTATGAAAAAAGAAAAATTACTGATATGGATTATTGTTTCAATTTTACTGATTCTTATCTTTGGTGAAGCATTTGTTCGCTATTGGGCAACCGTCGAAAATATTCCCCGATGGTTCTTGATTCGCTTTGAAACTTACTATAATCACTATGGTTTTTGGGTTCGAGTTTTGGGGTTTTCTCTACTTTGGCTATTCTTTTATACGAGTAGAAAACAATCACTTGCCGAAAGATATGGTTTTAATCCAAGAAAAATTTTGAATGAAAAACACCGTAAATTTGTGATTATTGCCTACGTTTTTTGTGCAATTTTGGGCTTATTCGCTATTTATCTGCCATTCTCGTTTCTAACATTGTCTGTCTATATAACGGTTGCAACACTTGGCTTTTTGTTCTCTTATTTCCCCGAAAAAGAAATTGAGCGAGTACAAACGGACAGAAAAAGGAATGAAACTAAATTTTCTTTGCACCTAAAAGGAGATAATAATAGATGGGTAAATATTACCAATCCATTTCGTGGAATTTTGGTCATTGGCTCAAATGGTGGGGGTAAAACCGTTTCAACTGCCGAGCCTTTTATCGAGCAGTTTTCACAAAAAAATTATGCTGGAATCATTTATGATTATAAATTCCCTACCTTATCAGACATTGCCTATTTGCATTTTTCAGCCAAGAGAAAAATTGATGAAGGTGAATTACAGTCTACTTTTTTTGTTGTCAGTTTTTCAGATATTACAAAATCGCATCGTTTCAATCCTTTGAATCCAAAATATCTGAAAAGTCAAATATATGCAACTGAATTTGCTAAGGCATTGGTTGTAAATTTTAATACAGAATCTAATCAAAAATCTGACTTTTGGGTAAAATCTTCAACTGCTTTTTTGACAGCAATTATTTGGTTTTTGAAAAAACATCATCCAATATTTTGTACAATTCCGCATTTGGTGAGTATCATTACAGGGTTTTCTTACAGAGATACAATGGCAATGCTTGAAACTGACGACGAATGTGCCAAAATTATTCGTTCGGTACTAACAGCTCGTGACGAAAGAGCAGGAAATCAATTATCGGGCGTAGTGAGTTCTTTACAAATTGATTTTGCCTCTTTAAATGACCCAAATTTAACTTACGTATTATCGGGCGATGATTTTGATTTAAATATCAATGACCCGAAGCATCCAAAAGTACTTTGCGTAGGCACTGACAATCATATTGCGACGGCACTTTCCCCAATTATTTCTTTGATATTTTCGGTGGCACTCAAGCAAATGAATGAACATAGTAAACATCATTCTTTTTGCTTACTCGATGAAGCTGCTCAAATCAATATTCCTCGATTATCGAATGTGCCAGCCACTTGCCGAAGCAACAAACTTTCGGTGGTTTTTATGGCACAAAATTTAACTCAAATCGAAGATAAATATGGTAAACCCGAAGCTGAATCTTTGCTGGCTAATTTAAACTATCAATTTTATACTCGTACAACTGTATTTTCAACGGCAGAGTATATCTCCAAAATGATTGGTGAAACTAAATTAATTGCCAAAAGCGAGAATCAAAGTCATAGTTCAAAAGGTCTAAATTCAACAAATAACTCAGTCGGAGATAATTTTTCAGAAGTTGAAAAACGTGCTGTAAAACCACAAGATGTTTTGAACCTTCGAGCGGGCGAAATTGTAGGCATTAGAGCCATCGAACCAAGCGATATAAAAGCAGGGACTGTAATTCCGACCTTCAAAATGAAAGTTATTCGAGAGATATTTTCTACTATTGAGGGAATGAATGGAGCGTATAGAAAAGATGGTTCATTTCAGACCCATAGTAAGCCAATACCGAGTTTTAATCAACCGATTGACATGGAAAAAATGATGAATATAATTGCCGAAGATTGTAAAATAATGCTTAGAATTTCGTAAATTTATACTCAAAACAGTCAATTTTATGAATACTTTTTTTAAAATCATCAAGTTTGTTTTTTACGCTTTATTGATAGTATTTGCTATTTCAATGAAGGTTTTAGCCTTTTTCATAGGGATTTTTGTAGGAAGCTCAAATAAATCATCAAAAGGATATTTCAAAGAAGTAGAAGAAAATGGACATTATACAGGAAAATATGATTGATTGTTTTCATGTGTGATGTTGCATTTTATGCAACCGAGTATAAGGAATCATTAGTCCCACCCACCAACCGCACAAGACTTTGCCCAACACTAAATACCTTTCCGCACAGCCTAAAATCTGTTGGAGGCTCTGCACGAGGGCTGATGCCATTTATTGCGGTCGTTCCTTCCTGCAACAAACCGCAACGCACACAGATATTAGGCTTTTTCAACCGCACATTTAGGTCAGGCAATGCCTTTTGGCTACGCTACCCACCCTATTATTAACAAATCTTCAGCTTGTATTTTTATCTCAAAAATCTCAATAATTTACGTATTTTTGTAGCTCAAATTCGTTTAATATTTTCTCTTATAAATACAAAAACAAATTCTTCAATCTTTCTTGTAATTGATTTATTGGCACTAAAATAAATTTGCTGCCGAAATAGTAAATACTTATCTTTACCAAAATAAATATTTTGTTGATAGAAAATGAAAAATCAATCTTTGCATATTGAAGACTTACGCCCGCTTTTTGTAAAAAAACAAGAAATGGAAAGAGGGGGTATTGAGGAGTATCTACGACTGAAAACAGGGAGTGATAGCACCGAATATATGCTAAATACATTGATAAAAAAGGGAGTATTGGAAAGAACAGGACATGGAAAATATAGTATTGGACTCAATAGAAAACTATATACTCCCCCCTTTAATGATGAATCAAAAGCTATTTTTGCTTTAATTAACAGAGAAAAGCCTCTCCTTGAATGTTGTGTTTGGCGAACATCTTGTGTCAATGAATTTACGTTGCATCAAGCGGGGCGATTTTCTCAAATGGTTGAAATAGAACGAGATGGAATAGATGCAGTTTTTGATTTATTGAGAGATAATTTTTCTAATGTTTATCTGAATCCATCAGACGAGTTGTTGGATAGATACATTGCTTATCAAAATGATACAATTATTGTAATTCCTTTGACATCAGAAGCTCCGATGCAAGAGGTCGAAGGTATTAAAACAATAACGCTTGAAAAATTATTAGTGGACTTGATTTCAGAACCCAAATTATACGAATCATTTCAAGGCTCTGAGCTTAATTATATTTTCAGAGAGGCTTTTGAAAAGTATCTTATCAATAAAGATAAACTATTGCGTTACGCAAGCCGAAGAAGGAAAAAAGATAAAGTTGAAGCATTTTTGAAAATATGTTTTGAGGAAATTAACAATGTTTTATGATTGATATACAGCAAACAAATTCGCTTGAATGGATAACAAATTTTTCAAAGGCAAATCATGGTGCAGACATGATTTTGGTTGAGAAAACAATACGAGCCTTGATTTTATTGGAAGGTCTTGCCAAAAGTGAGTTGAATTTTATTTTTAAAGGTGGTACAGCATTGATGCTTTTGCAACAAGACAACCCAAAACGACTTTCGATAGATATTGACATTATTTTGCCAAAAACTCCGAGTAATTTATTAGAAACTTTGGCACAAATTGCTAAAAATCAAGGATTTATAAGATTTGAGGGACAAGTGAGAAAAACCTCGATAGCTATAACAAAGGAACATTTTAAGTTCTTTTATGTGCCGACACATCTAACAAATCAACGAGAGGAGTATATTTTGTTAGATGTTTTGTATGAAGAAAATCCTTATCAAAAACTGATAGATACTCCTATCAAAACACCATTTTTAGTACAAATAGGAGAGGTATTGACAGTTAAAACACCTTCTTTTGAAGATATTTTAGGCGATAAATTGACTGCATTTGCTCCCAATACAACGGGTATTCCCTACTTCAAAGGGAATAGTTCGAAAAGTATGGAAATCATTAAACAATTGTATGACATCGGAAACTTATTTGATGTTGACAATGATTTGGCGATTGTGAAAGAAACCTTTAATCGTTTGGCAATTATTGAAGCAAATTATCGAAAAATGGATATTACCACAGAAGATGTTTTGAATGATACTTACCAAACCTGTTTGTGTTTAGTATTGCGAGGGGCTGACGGATTCGGTAATTTTGAAGAACTAATAACAGGAATAAATCGGGTGAAGCGTTATATATTTTCAGAGAATTTTAGTTATGAAAAAGTGATAGTAATGACGGGTAAAATTGCCTATTTGACGAAATTAATTGCAACAAATCAAACAGAAATACAACCTTATGGAGAGGCAAGTTCGGTGAAAGATTTAATAATTGAACAACCTCACAACACTAAATTAAACAAATTGAAAAAAACATACCCCGAAGCCTTTTGGTATTGGTGGAAGGCGGTGAAAATTGAAACAACTCAATAATAGTAGGTTTTTCTAAATACAAATAGCCATTTTTCTCTAATTTGTAACGTCAATACGCCTCAATAAAATCAATTATTTTTGTTTTCATTTTGAAAAATCAACTCAACTTTCATGCAAAAAGAAGACCAAAATACAGAGTGGAAAGAATCGTGGCGAGACGAATATACCAAATGGATTTGTGGCTTTGCCAATGCACAAGGTAGAGCATTATATATAGGTATTGATGTTAAAGGCATTGTTTGTGGCATTGAAGATGCCGAAAAATTATTAGAAGATATTCCGAATAAAGTACGTGATATTTTGGGAATAATGGTGAGTGTAAACCTACTTTCCAAGAACGATTTGCCTTATTTAGAAATTCTCGTTGAGCAAAAGTACGGTGAAAATGTCAGTAGAAATGTCGGGAAAAATACTTGAAATGATTGCCAAGAATCCAACTATTACTATTTCAGCAATAGCAATAGCCTTAGACCTTACCGAACGGACGGTTGAAAGAAATATTAAAATTTTAAGAGAAAATCAACAATTAGAGCGAATAGGGGCAAAAAAAAGTGGATATTGGCAGGTAATTTCAAAATAAAATGATAAACAAAATCCTAAAAAAGTAATATCCCGATGCCTTTTGTATTGGTGGAAGGCAGTGCAATACCAAATAGTCGAAACACATAGATATTGAGAGAAGAAAAAAATGGCAATCAAAAAATCAGAGTTATATAGTTCCCTTTGGGCAAGTTGTGACGAATTAAGGGGCGGAATGGATCCAAGTCAATACAAAGACTACATACTTGTATTGTTATTCGTAAAATATGTATCAGATAAATATGCAGGTGATGCTGATGCAACTATTGAAATACCCGAAGGTGGTGGCTTCAAAGATATGCAAGCCTTAAAGGGCAACAAAGATATAGGCAACCAAATTAATATCATTATTGGGGTATTGGCTGGTAAAAATGACTTAAAAGGTGTGATTGATGTTGCCGATTTTGCCGATGACGATAAATTGGGCAAAGGCAAAGAAATGGTGGATAAACTCACCAATCTGATTTCCATTTTTGAAAACCCCGCCCTTGATTTTAGTAAAAACCGTGCTGGGGGTGATGATATTCTGGGCGATGCTTTTGAATATTTGATGAAGAACTTTGCAACCGAAAGCGGTAAAAGCAAAGGGCAATTCTATACGCCAAGCGAAGTAAGCCGAGTAATGGCTAAGGTGCTTAATATTCACAATGCTACCAATAAAACTACTTTCCATGACCCTACCTGTGGTTCAGGTGCGTTGCTACTGAAAGCACTGGACGAAGCCGACGGCAAAGGCACTATTTACGGACAAGAAAAAGATGTTACTACCGCTGCATTAGCTCGTATGAATATGATTTTGCACGGAAACGATACACATACAATTCATCGTGGACAAAGCACTTTATCAAACCCCTCTTTTACTGATAAACACGGTCATTTACAAACCTTTGATTTTATAGTAGCAAACCCGCCATTTTCTTCTAAAAATTGGGCTACGGGCTTTAATCCACAAGACGACCTTTACGGACGCTTTGAAAAAGATGAAGCCGAAAGTTTGAAAACAGGCAAGGCGACCTACAAAACGCCACCCGATAAAAATGGCGATTATGCCTTTCTTTTGCACATTCTCAAATCATTAAAAAGCACGGGTAAAGGTGCTTGTATTTTGCCACATGGTGTATTGTTTCGTGGTAATGCCGAAGCCGAAATTCGCAAGAGTTTAATAGAAAGAGGCTATATAAAAGGCATTATTGGTTTACCTGCCAACTTGTTTTACGGCACGGGTATTCCAGCTTGTATCATTGTATTGGATAAAGAAGGAGCAGACGAACGCAAGCATATTTTTATGGTAGATGCCAGCAAAGGCTATATTAAAGACGGCAATAAAAACCGTTTGCGTGAACAGGATATTCATAAAATTGTAGATATTTTCAACAAACAAATCGAATTACCAAAATATAGCCGTTTGGTAAGCGTAGAAGAAATAAGCGACCCGAAGAATGATTTTAACCTAAACATTCCCCGATATATTGACAGCCAAGAAGCGGAAGATATTCAAGACATTGAAGCCCATATTTTGGGCGATATTCCGAATGTTGATATTGAAGCCCTAAGCCAATATTGGGAAGTGTATCAAACATTGAAAGCCGAATTGTTTGAAGCCAGCACAAGAGCCAATTACAGCCAGTTGAAAATTAGCAAGGATAGTATCAAGCAAACTATTTTTGACCACCCCGAATTTGTGAGTTTTAGCCAAGAAATGGATGCTTTGTTTGCCGATTGGAAAACCCGTAACACCAAAGTATTAAAAGCATTAACGATTGGTATTAAACCCAAACAGACCATTTCCCGCATTTCAGAAGACGTACTAACGACCTACACAGGCAAAGCCCTGATGGACAAATACGATGTTTACCAGCATTTACTCAATTATTGGCACGATGTTATGCAAGATGATTGCTACTTAATAGCCGTAGATGGTTGGAAAGCTGAACCGTATCGGATTTTGGTAAAAAATAAAAATACAGACAAAACAACCGATAAAGGTTGGGATTGTGATCTTGTGCCAAAAACATTAGTCATTGACCGTTATTTTTTAAGCGAAAAACAGGCTATTGAAAAACTGGAAGCCGAAAAAGAAGCCATTGCCACGCAATTAACCGAGCTGGAAGAAGAACACAACACCGAAGATGGTTTTTTTGCAGAATTGGACAAAGTAAACAAAGCCAATGCCCAAAAGCGACTAAAAGCTATTAATATACCCCGACTAAAAGCCGAAAATGCCGAAGAAATAAGGGTGTTATTGACTTATTTGAAGCTGATAGACGACCAAGCAGAACTCAATAAAAAGATTAAAATAGCTACAATAGCTTTGGATATTAAGGTGCTTGAACGCTACAAAACATTGACCGAAGACGAAATAAAGCAATTGGTAGTAGATGATAAATGGATGGCAAGGATTGAACGCAGCGTAAAAACTGAAATGGAACGCATAAGCCAACGCCTAACCCAACGCATAAAAGAACTGGCAGAACGCTACGAAACACCACTACCAAAACAAACGACCGATGTAGCCGAACTGGAAAATAAAGTAATTGCTCACCTTAAAGAAATGGGCTTTTATCTCTAATAAAGCAAAGATAAAAAATATGAAAAATGAGATAATCCTATACCAATCAGATGAATTACCTGAACATATCGAGGTAAGATTAGATGATGATACCGTTTGGCTTACACAAGCCCAAATGGCAGCACTGTTCGGTCAAACCAAGCAGAATGTCAGTTTGCATATCAATAATTGTTTCAAAGATGGAGAACTGGATAAATTGGCAACTGTCAAGGATTCCTTGACAGCTCAAATAGAAGGCAAAAGAAAAGTAAATCGGAGGATTGAATATTATAATCTTGATATTATCATATCAGTAGGCTACCGTGTTAAGTCCAAACAAGGTACACAATTTCGCATTTGGGCTACGAATGTTTTAAGAGATTATTTGCTGAAAGGTTATGCCATCAATCAACGAATTGATAGAATAGAGAACAACTATGAAAGCCTATCAAAAGAAGTAAATAAAATTTCCTTGCAACTAAAAACCCAAGAATTACCCAATCAAGGTATTTTCTTTGAGGGGCAGGTATTTGATGCTTATGTATTTGTGGCTGATATTATAAAAAATGCAAAAACCAATATTATACTGATTGATAATTATATAGACGAAACCGTGCTTACACTATTGGCAAAACGCCAAAAACAGGTTACTGCCACCATTTATACCAAACAAATAAGCAAACAATTGCAATTAGACCTTGACAAACACAATGCTCAATATCCTAAAATTGAGATAAAAATACTTGCCGAAAGCCATGACCGTTTCCTGATTATTGACCAAAAAGAACTTTACCACATTGGAGCTTCGCTCAAAGATTTGGGCAAAAAATGGTTTGCTTTCTCTAAAATGGATACCCTCACCAACGAAGTATTAACCAAATTAAAAGGATAAACAATGGAACTAAGAGCAGGGTATAAAAATACGGAAGTGGGCATTATTCCCGAAGATTGGGAAGTGAAAACGCTGGGAGATATTGGAGATATAGCCACGGGAACAACTCCGCCAACAAGCAATAAAAATAACTATGGAGAAGATTTCCTTTTTGTAAGTCCAGCAGATTTAGGAAAAGGAAAATATATTATTGATACTGAAAAAAAATTATCTAAACTTGGATTTAGTATTGCGAGGAAATATCCTACAAACAGCATTTTGTTTACTTGTATTGGCTCAACTATTGGAAAATCGGGCGTTTCTAAGATAGAATTAACATCAAATCAACAAATAAATGCGGTTTTTCCAAACGATTACTATTCAAGTGATTTTCTATTTTATTATTTGAATTTTATTTCGCCTAAAATAAAATCAGGGGCAAGTGAACAAGCTGTTCCAATGATAAATAAAACGGAATTTGGTAAAACACTTATCGCAGTTCCCACGCTCACCGAACAAATCACCATTGCCACAACCCTATCTGATGCTGATGCCTTGATAAGCGGTTTAGAAAAACTCATTGCTAAAAAACGTAATGTTAAGCAAGGGGCAATGGAAAAATTATTACAGCCAAAAGAGGGTTGGGAAGTGAAAAAATTGGGAGATATTGCCGAAGTTAGAGACGGAACTCATCAAACCCCAAAGTATGTAGAAGCGGGCATTCCATTTTACAGCGTTGAAACAGTAACAAACAATAGTTTTGATAATACTAAATTTATTTCGGAGGAAGAACACAAAATTCTGACAAAATCATTTAAAATTGAAAAGGGTGATATTCTAATGACAAGAATAGGTTCAATAGGAGATTGTAAGGTAATTGATTGGGAGGTTAATGCAAGTTTCTATGTGAGTCTTGCATTATTAAAAATAAAATCAGGGTTTTCAGCAAATTATATTTGCCACTATTCTAAAACAGAAAAGTTTAAAAAAGAGGCAGACATTAATTCTTTGCAATCAGCAATACCAAGAAAAATTAACCTTGGTGTATAATCCTATGAAAGTGTACCACCGAGTGGCGTGAAAGTGTACCAGTAAAAATTGGGAATAGAGAGCGTTGAATGATAGCTTTAAATGATTGATAAATCAACAATCAAAGAAGCTATGCCAAATCAACGAATCACTAT
>JANNDY010000139.1:0-27442 GCA_031378345.1 Emticicia sp.
TGATACATTTCGTACCTTAGTGCTGCAATTTCAGCTTTGTTGATTTGTAAAGTGAGCATTTTTTTGATTGTTTTGTCGCATCAAAGTTGCTCACTTTTTTACTCAAATAAAATGTGTGTTTTTACCCTGTTTAAAGTATAACTTCTCTCCATTTTGATTTATAATACTTTTTTGTATATCGGGCTGTGTAAGGTCAGTAGGGGCAACTAAGCCAACTACAGCTTTGATATTCGAGTTAGAAGTATTTTTGTAAGCGTACATTAAGGCAAGATGCCCACCAGAACTATAACCAAATAATACGATGCTGCCCGAAAGATTATATTTTGCTTTATTTGAATTGATATAATTGACAACCGCACCAATATCTGCCAATTGTTCGTTCAATCTAATGCCTTGAAAAAAAGTAAGTCGGTGATTAATATTAAAAATTGCAATATTCTTTTTTTGTGCTTTTAATTTTTCCACTGTTGGATTAATATGACTTTTATCGCCTTCTCTCCAGCCGCCGCCATGAATCATAATAATAGCAAGAGATGCTTGCTTACCAGATGATAGATTTGGTAAATGAACATCAAAATTTTGTAGTTGGTCAGAACCATAAGCAATATTTAATTCTGTTCTATAATCTGCCACTACAATTGCAGTTGTATCGGTTGGCGTAGGTGTTGGTATAGGCGTAGGCGTTGGTGTAGGAGTTGGCGTAGGAGTTGGCGTAGGAGTTTCTTTAGGATTTATTGCATCAGTTAAATCTTGGCAACCCAAAGTAGTGAACATTATTAAACAAAAGAATAGCTTTTTCATTGTTTCTGATAATCAAAGATTTGTACGAATTTTATTTATATAAAGGTCAGCACCTTTTGAAGTAGAAGTGTTACATAATTGCAAGATATATTTACATTGTTCCCACATTCCCAATTCAATATCGCCTAAAATCCATCTTTTGTCGAGTAATAAGAAAAAAGCAGCTACTATGAAACCAAATTTCATTCAAAATCACTAATTTTCGTATTCTATTCAACCTATTAATACATTCAAAACTATGACCTTCAAAAAATCTACAAAAATTGCCTTTCCACTCTTAATAGTTTCGGGAATTTTTGTTGTTTCCTGCATGAAACGCAGTCCTAAAAGTGATATTCTAATCATCAATGAAGACCCAGCAAAGGCAATAGCAAAAGCCAAAGAAATTCGTGAAAAAACACCAGCAAAAGTAATTGATGGACTTCAAATGACGCTTTGGGCATCTGATTCGCTTGCACCTGACCCTGTGGCAATGTCGGTTGATGACCAAGGAAGAATCTATTTGATTCGTACCAATCGCCAGAAAAATTCAGAATTCGATATTCGTGGACACCGTGATTGGATGACCGAATCTATCGGCTTACAAACAGTGGAAGATAGACGGGCTTTTTTGCGTAAAACATTTGCTCCCGAAAAAAGCAAAGAGAACGAATGGCTCAAAGACCTAAACGAAGATGGTAGCCACGATTGGCACGATTTGGCAATAGAGAAAGACGAAATTTGGCGTTTGGAAGATACTGATAATGATGGCATTGCCGACAAATCTATGCGAGTAGTCAATGATTTCATGGAAGAAATTACAGATGTAGCAGGTGGACTTTTGGTAAGAGCCAAAGATATGTTTGTGGCAATTGCTCCCGATGTTTGGCGTATGACCGACTCAAATAACGATGGAGTTTATGACAAGAAAACCTCAATTTCGCATGGATACGGCGTGCATATTGGCTTTGGTGGACATGGAATGTCAGGTTTGACCGAAGGACCTGACGGAAGAATCTACTGGAATATCGGCGATATTGGAGCAAATATTACTACTGCCGAAGGCAAAAAACATGAACATCCAAACTCAGGAATTATTGCTCGCTCGAATCCTGATGGCAGTGATTTTGAGATTTTTGCATCGGGTTTACGAAATACCCACGAGTTTGTTTTTGATGATTATGGCAATTTGATTTCTTCTGACAATGATGGTGATTATCCTGGCGAAAGCGAGCGTTTGGTTCACGTAGTAGAAGGCTCAGATGCAGGTTGGCGTTCAAGTTGGCAATATGGAAAATATACCGACCCAAAAAACAATAAATACAATGTTTGGATGGGTGAAAAACTTTTCAAACCTCGTTGGGAAGGACAAGCGGCATACATTATTCCGCCAATTATGAATTTCCATAATGGACCAACGGGTATGCTTTATAATCCTGGCACAGCTTTGGGTTCGGAATGGAAAAAGAAGTTTTTCTTGGTTGAATTTGTTGGAAGTCCAACTCGCTCACATATTTGGTCGTTTGGCTTAAAACCCAAAGGTGCTTCGTTTGATTTAGATGGAGAAAAAGACGTAGTAAGTGGCATTTTGCCCACTGGAATTAGATTCGGCCCAGATGGAGCATTGTATGCCGCAGATTGGATAAATGGTTGGGATACAAAAAACTACGGCAGAGTTTGGAAATTAGATGTATCGAAAGATAAAAATGACTACGAAGTACTCAGAAAAGAAACAAAACGCTTGATTCAGCTAAATTATCCTACTCAAACCGACGAAATGCTTTATTCTTTGCTTTCAAATGTTGATATGCGTGTTCGTCAAAAAGCACAATTTGAGTTGGCTGGTAGAGGTAAAAATGGTTTTGTACAATTCACAAAAGCAATTAACCAAACTGAAAATCAATTGGCACGTGTGCATGGTATTTGGGGAGCAGGTCAATTGGC
The DNA here is from genome assembly GCA_031378345.1 of Emticicia sp. GTDB lineage: Bacteria > Bacteroidota > Bacteroidia > Cytophagales > Spirosomataceae > Emticicia. The sequence continues at coordinate 2,725 of JANNDY010000139.1, forward strand.
TCGACAAAACAAAATGTATGCTTCGCCTTTCGTAGCTTTATTGAAAGACAAAGATGAAGAAATCATTACCCAATCCGCCAAAATCATTGGTGATATTCGATTAGAAAATACTGGAAGCGAACTCGTGCCTTTGTTGAAAAGCAAGAATCCAAGAGTGAAGTTTTATGCTGCCGAAGCAATCGGTCGTATTGCCTATCAAGATGCAGTTGCTCCATTGATTGAAATGTTGGAAGCCAATAATGATGAAGATTTGTATCTCCGTCATGCAGGAGTTTTGGCTTTGTCGAGAATCGGGAAAGCCGAGCCGATGATTGCTTTGTCAAGTAGCCCAAGCAAGGCATTACGCACAGCTGCAGTTTTGGTTTTACGCAGATTGAAAAATGAAAATATTGCCATTTTCTTGAATGACAAAGACGAATATATTGTAACGGAAGCCGCTCGTGGCATCAACGATGATTTGTCTATTCCAGCAGCTTTGCCTGCTTTGGCGGCTACTTTGAAAGACAAAAGATTTACTGCCGAACCATTACTCAGAAGAGCAATCAATGCCGCTTTGCGAGTAGGAACTGAAAAAGAATTAGATTTATTGATTGCATTTTCGAACAGAACTGACATCAAAGATGAAATAAAAGCAGAGGCTTTGGCAACTTTGGGTTCGTGGGCAAATCCTTCGGTGATGGACAGAGTTGATGGGCGTTATCGTGGTAAATTAGAAAGAGATGGGGCTTTGGTAAAAGCCAAAATTCAACCATTCATTGCCGACTTTTTGAAAGAAACCAATGCTGAAACTTTGATAGCTACGGCAAGTTTATTAGCAGAGTTGAACATCTCAACTGCTAATGCTCAATTAGCTAAAATTTATACCGAAACTGAGAATGTTAAGGTGAAATCAGCCATTTTACCAGCATTGAATAAATTGCAATATGCTGATATTGAGTCGGTTATCAAGAAAGGAATGGAAGATAAAGACGAAAATGTAAGAACAGTTGCTTTGGGTTTATTGAATAACAGCAACATTTCTAAAGAAAATCTTCCTGCGATTGTGAAAGGTATTTTTGCCAAAGGAAGCATCAAAGAAGAGCAACAATTACTCATGGTTTTGGGTAAATTAGACCTTGATAAAACCCAAACTATTTTAGATGGATTGATTGACCAATTGAAAGAAAAACAATTATCTCCAAGTCTTTCTTTGGAACTTAAAGAAGCAATTGATGCCTCTGGTTCGGAAACTTTGAAAGCAAAAATCGCTTCTATCAAGCCAGGTGCTTCGCCAATGGATGAATATTTAGAAGCTCTTTTTGGTGGAAACCGAATGAACGGTCGCAATACATTCAACTATAACTCAACTGCCCAATGCGTGCGTTGCCATTCAATGGGTGGTGAAGGTGGCTCAGTTGGACCAAATTTAGCAAAAATTGGCAGCACCTTGAGTCGTGAGCAAATCTTGCAAGCTCTCATCGAGCCAAGTGCAAGACTTTCGCCAGGCTACGGAACAGTTTCATTGAAACTAAAAGATGGACAAGAAGTAATTGGTACTTTGGCAAAAGAAAACGAACATGAATTGGTCATTACAACTTCCGATGCCGAGCCTTTGGTGATTCCAGTGGCACGCATTGCGAAGCGAGAAAATATGCCATCAAGTATGCCAGCCATGGGAAGTTTGCTCTCGAAAAGAGAAATTCGTGATGTTGTAGAGTTTTTGGCAAATATGAAGTAAAAAGAGTAAATTATGAAACGAATATTCTCATTATTACTCATTTTTGTTGCCATTCAAGCCTTTTCGCAGGGGCCGAAAGTATTAATCGTTACTGCTCACCCAGATGACGAAACAATGTTTCCTGTAACGATTTTTAAAATCACGCACGAGCTAAAAGGTACTGCCGATTTAGCTTTGATTACTGACGGTTCGGGTGGGTATAATGGTTTGGTGGCATCGTTGTATTATGGCATGAACTTGACAGATTCGGCAACGGGACGAACGCATTTGCCATTGTTACGCAAGAAAGAATTGTTTTGTTCGGGCGAAGTAATGGGTATCAAAAATTTCCATTTTTTCGACCAAACAGATGATTTTTATCAACTCGACCCTATACCTTTTCTGGCGGGAGAAAGATGGGATTTGGGTTTCTGTGAAAGAAAATTAGATAAAATCTTGCAAGATGGACAGTATGATTATGTTTTTTGTTTGATTCCGAGTGTCGAGCAACATGCTCATCACAAAACGGCTTCGATTTTGGCATTGCGAGCGGTGCAACGAATGAAAGGCAACAAAAAGCCAGTTATTTTGGGCGGTCGTTCGTTGAATAAAAATTATACTTATACGTTTTCACAGTTAGAAAATTATCCAGAAACCAAAATTTCAACAACAGCACCTGTTTTTTATTTCGACCGCTCGTTTGGTTTTGGCGAAAACAAGCATCATAGTTATATGATTGTGGCCGATTGGGTAAAATCGTGTCATAAAACCCAAAGTGGCGACATGGATGCTTCCATGCACAAAGGTGAACTGGAAACTTTTTGGTATTTTGATTTGAATGGCAATACTAAAATCGAACAAACAAAAACTTTTTTTGAGACATTGCGAAATAGTGGTTTCCCGACGAAATAGCCACATCACTGATTACTTTTTAAGTTTAATGCCCTTTTATTCAACCAAATATTTTACTATGAAAAATGAAATTTCACGCCGTGGTTTTATAACCATTGCTCCGCTTGCGACAGTAGGTTTATTTTTAAATAAAAAACCTGATTTTTTTAGATTAGACAAGCCAAATTCAAAATTTGGTGGTGTACAAATGGGTGCAATTACCTATTCGTTCAGAAGTATGCCGCACGATATTGACCAATTATTGAAGTTTTGTATTGATGCCAATGTCAGTGCTATCGAAATGATGGGCGACCCTGCCGAAGATTTTGCAGGAAAACCTAAAAATCCAAATCCATTTAGACCACAGCCACGTCCTGCTGGTGCAGCACCTGCTGGCCCTCCGCAACGCCCTCAAATGACCGATGAGCAAAAAGCTCAAATGGCAGCTTATGGCAAACAAGTTGCTGAGTGGAGAGCAACTGCTTCGATGGATAAATTCAAAGAAATTCGTAAGAAATTCAATGATGCTGGTGTAAGTATTTATGCTTTCAAACCAAATGCTTTTGGAGCAAATAACTCTGATGTAGAAGTAGAATATGCGATGAATGCTGCCAAAGCTTTGGGAGCAAGTTCGGTAACTGTGGAGCTACCAACTGACTCAGCTCAAACAAAAAGATTGGGTGATTTAGGAGCAAAACATAAGGTTTATGTAGGTTATCATGCTCATTTACAAGCAACTGACACTCTTTGGGACGAAGCATTGAACCAATCGCCGTACAATTCGATGAACCTTGATTGCGGACATTACATTGCCGTTGGTGGAAAAAACACCAAAGAAACATTGTTGGCATTGATTCAAGCCAAGCACGACCGCATTACGAGTATGCACCTAAAAGACCGCACAGCAGATGGCAAAAGTAATTTGGCATGGGGAAAAGGCGACACGCCAATCAAGGATATTTTGATGTTGGTAAAAAACAAAAAATACAAATTTCCAATTTCAATCGAGTTGGAATACGATGTTCCAGAAGGCTCTGATGCCGTGAAAGAAGTAGCAAAATGTATTGAATTTGCTAAGAATATATTGGTTTAAGGAGAAATTAAAAAATAGGAAAGTATATCAAATATGAGTTACTTTCCTATTTTTAGTATTTAGTTTGTTAAAAGACACTGAAAGTGTCAAACTTGAATAGCACCGATTGAAAATCGGTGTAAGATATGCCGAGAAAACGAACCCTAAATGGGTTCAACCCCTTCAGGGTTGGTTTGTATTTTAGTGCTTTACTATTCCCCCGATTAAATCGGGGGCTACTCAAGTTGAACACTTTCAGTGTTTTGATTTTTAAATTTGATTTCTTATGAAATACTACATTCTTTCTATTTTTTTATTATTTCACACTTCAACAGTTTTCTGTCAAAACCTTGTTGATATACAGAAAAAATTAGATAGTTTGGAATCAGAAAAAAATAAAATTATTTCAAGCACATTTCCTAAAAAAATAGAGAATCTTCAAAGGCAGAATGATAGTTTAAAAATTCAAAGACAAGAATTGTCTTCTATATTAGAAGAACTTAATTGGAAAATTGTCAACAATGAGAATGAAATTATTTCATTAAAAAAAGGCTTGCCTTATCCTACTTTTCAGAGTACAAAAATTATTTCAGTTAGTCAAATTCCACTCAAATTTGCACCAGAATTAACAAGTAATATAGAGTATTGGATACCAGAAAATTCTGAAATATTAGTGCTTGATTATGTAAAAGGTGAGTGGATAAAAATACAGCACAATGGAAAAATAGGTTATTTATTAGATACAAGTTTTGATAGTTATCCAGAGGTTAAAAGTCAAATCCTTAAAATAAAAGAACATAGAGAAAATGTAAAAAAAGCTACCGCAAAGATTGATACAGATTCTTATCAAACTACACCATCATATTCACCTTCTGTAAGTAATTCAAGCACTAATAGCCATAATATAAGGACTGGACCGAAAGATGGACATTATTATATAAATTCGAATGGTAATAAGACCTACATTAAAAAAAAGTAATCAAATTGAACTACCTCAATCTATTCACCAAAACCAAAACCGAAGTATCTTTCGCCGTACTATTTCTACTTTGTCGTTTTACTCGGTCGAAATTGCCCAGTACAATATCTTCATCGCCATCGGCATCAATATCTGCGGCATCCATTACGAGCCAATTTCCTGCATTTGCTTCTTTGATTGTGAATGGTTTGAAACTTAAATTTCCTTTGTTTTCAAGATAAACAAATGCTTCTTGTGGTTGATTTTTGGTGTCAGGAAAATATGAAATCGTAGCAATATCAATATCTCCATCTTTATCAAAATCTCTTGCAATTGCTTTAAAACAACCATGAATAGGGAAGAAAAATGCTTGCTTGAATCGTGGCAACGAACCGTTGTTTTGACCATTATTCAAATAACCATAAACGCCGTGAAAGTTTTTGAGCAAATGCGTGCTATAATCGGCATTATCGCCACTGGTATAGAGAATATCCTTGAAACCATCATTATTTAAGTCGGTCATTTCAAAATAACTTGAACCATTCACAGGCGAAAATCTTAAAACCTCTTTCTCGTCAAACCCTGCATCTTTTCCTTTATTTGTAAAAAGAAAAATGCCTTCTTGTGCTTGGGCAAAAAGCACCCAAATATCAGGTAAACCATCTTTGTTTACATCGTCAATATAAGCCTTTATCGCTCCTGGGAATTCTCTGATTGTAAGTGTTTTATATTTGTTATTGCCTAAATTTTTGTGCCAAGTTAAACTGCCAGTTTTATTACCATATCCACAAGTCAATTGGTCGGTCAAGCCATCTTTGTCCAAATCAATAGCGTTGCTCTGCACGGGTCGTGGCAGACTATCGAGTAAGGCGTTTTTTTGTGTAAAACTACCTTTTCCTGCAAAATCAAAAGGATGTAAAGTGCCAGTTTTTAAGTCATTTGGATTCAAAATGCCAATATTGGTTAAGAAACCACTTCTATTGCCAGCTTTTTTTAAATCATTTTCAAAATCAATATCAACAATGGTTTCATTTACTTTTTGAGATAAAATTGGGGAGAGGTTTTTGTCAAAAATGCTCAAAAGAGCATCGCTTGACACATAAATTTGCTGGTTTCCTGCATCGATTTTTAGATAAGTTACTGAAGGAAAAGTACTTTTAGGAATCGAAATGGTTTTTACCGAAAACAAGTCTGAAATTGCCGAAATTGGCTCTCTTGCTTGTTTTGGGAGTTTTTCTGGAGAATTTTCTTTATAATAAGCCGTTATTTTTTCCCAATCTTCCACCGAAATAGCAGATTTGCTCTCATACTTATTATTTGCATCTAATTGAATATCAGGATACACTTCGCCATTGACAATTTGTAGTCCCAACTGCTTTGCCATAACTGGCAAAATATTCTTTTCCCAAGTAGATTTATCAAGCAATGAAGGCTCTGGAAAAATATGGCACGACCCACAGTAAGTTTGAGCCAATTTCTCGCCTTCGGCATTTTTATTACAACCCAAAGTGAATAACAAACCGATAAAAGAGAAATAGCTTATTATTCGAAATAGTTTCATGTTTTGTAGAATCAATTGTTAGCAGGTTTTGAAAATTTCTGCAATTTAAGCCTTTTCCAGCAACTCAGGATTATTGACAACTTTCTTTAAATATCTGAAAAGTTTTCCGCCATGAGAAGCATCAATCACTCGATGGTCGAGGGCAGCTCCGAGCGTGAGTATTGTACGAGGAACGATTTGGTCATTGACAACCCAAGGCTTTTTTGAAATGCTCCCCAGAATAAGCACAAACGCAATATTTGCCGAAGGCATCAAGGCAGGATAGCCAATATCAAGACCAATGCTGCCGATATTTGAGAGAATAAATGAACCAAAATTATTGGCAGAAAGCCCTAAAGGTGGAATTGAAATGCCTAAAGTTGTGGTAATGTATTTTATCAATTGATAAACCCAATTTCTAAAAGGCCATGGAATACGAGCCAGTTTTTCTTTCATTTGCATCGTGGCGTTTTCATCGCCTTGATACGATTTTTTGATTTCTTCTTTCAATTTGATAGCGGATTCTTGCAAAGTCAATTTATCAATGTTTTGCATTTTTACTGAACCCATTTCTCCATTTTGTAGCAGTACGCTTACGGTTGCATCAATTTGTTCATAAGAGTAAATATTGCCACGCTTTACATAAGTGTTGAGTTCAGGAACTTGCTCTTTAATTGCCCGAGCGGTAGCCAATAGAAAAAAATGCGTAAGTGTAATTTTTACGCCTGCTTTACGCTGTTGGTTGATGTATTTTTCTAAATCTGTAATATCAATTTCTACCGAACCAAAAATTTTAGAATCAACAGGTTTTTTGTAAATTGTTGAGGCAGTTTTTCGCCATGAAGTATTTAATGAAGTGCTTGGTTTCATTCAAAAGTATTAGGGTTATCAACTCTTTTTAGCTAATATATCAACGATACTTACAATAAATCGTTCGCTAAAACCTGCTATAAATGCAATTATTGTTACATTTTTTACTAATTCAGCACTAAAAAGGGTTTTCAAAACATCAGTATCAACTACCATCAAGGAAACAATTCCTGCCGCAATTCCGATAATCGGACGAAGCCAAGTAACCCTAATACCAATCACTAAATCTGGTATTTTTTCGTCGAGAGGTTTGCTTGTAAGTGTCAAAGCCATACTCAAAACTGCTCCAAGCAAGCCATAAGTAGCACTTCGTACTAATCTTGCTGTTTCAAGAGGGCAGTTATAAATGGAGCTTTCGACGAATATAAAAACAATGGCAAGCAATAGCAAAACAATCAGAATACCTAAATTTTTGGTTCTGATAGCTATTTTATGGTAGTGAGTATCATAAAATTTATTTCTTGTTAAAATCGCCTCTTTTATGTTTTCTTGGGAGGGGGTTTTCAATAATTCGGCAACAGCTTTTTTACGTTTATCGTCAAATTTAGCACTTTCTTCTTTCAAACTAATCGCTCTTGCTGCTAACCATTCATCACTCGCCGAATCAACTTTTAGAAAATCTATTTGATGCAAATATTGCCAAGCCTTATCAAATTCACCATTTTCGGCAAGCGTTTTAATCTCATCTAAGATAGCGTTTATTGTTGAGTTGCCTGAAGAATTTAATTCAAATTCTTTAATTTGGGACTCAACGCGGTCTTTTTGAATTTTATAAAGTCCGAAAATAGTGTTGATCCATTTGATGATTTTTTTGATGCGGTCTTTCATGGTATTTGTTTTTTTTATTGAAATTACAAGTTCAATTTAAAAAAAGCAAATAACGAAATCATTTTTGTGCAAAACTCATTTCAAAACAACTATTTTTTGCACAATCGTTTCACTATCTAAGTAAATTCTGATAAAATAAGTACCGTTTTGAATCAATCGAGGCAATGGAAAGGTTTTTTCGGAGGTAGAAATATTGTTTTCTTCTGTCAAAATTCTGCCCAAAGTATCTAACATTTCAAAACGCCAGCTATTGCCAGTTTGCCCATTTACTTTTATCGTAATGCCCAATTCGGCAGGATTTGGACTAATTACTGCCGAAATTATTTCTGTCGAATTTAATTCTAAACTCGTAATTGTGGTGCCAGTTGGTGGGGTTACGATTACGCCTTTATTTCCTACTAATTTGTCTGAAAGCTCATTCAGATAACATTCTAAGTTTGTATAACCTTCAATTCCAGTAAATTTCTTCGATAATTGCGTGCCGTTATGGTCGGAAACACTTGGATTCAAGCCATTGGCAGTTTCCCAATCGTTTGGCATTCCGTCATTATCTGTGTCGGTTGGAGGCGTCGGTTGTGTCGTAAAATCTAATAGAAAAGCGTCATTAAAAAAATCATTTCCATTGATGGCTTGTGTCGAAATTATATTCAGTAAGATAGGATTTATCAAACGCCTATCCATGGCATCTCTTGGAAACGCTCCAATGTTTTTGATGGCATAATCTCTTAAATCTGTTGCCAAAGTAGGCGAAATCAAGGAAAAAACGTTTCTTGTAGTAAGTTTTTGGGCAGAACCCAAATTGGTATTTGGAGCATTTACATTAAAATCATTGCAACAGTAAAACAACTGATAGTCAGTATATTGTGCATAACGATTCATTTTATTACCACTTACAAACAAGCGATTATTGGCGTTATTCAGAAAATCTGCCGAAGCCAAAGGTCCATTATACGAGTTTCTAACGACCGAATAATTATTGGTATAATTCATGTTTAGTCGAAAATTCGTACAGCCATTTCCACCCGTTGTGCAGGGATTATACCAAGTTTCGATTTGTTGATCCCAAAAAAGATTAGAGGTTATTTCGACATTTAAAGGAGCTGAACTACAATAAGGCGATTCGCAAGAAATTTCAGGAAAACGTCCTCCAATTCTATTCCAAACATTGTGATGGATACTTATATTGTCTTGCGGGTGGGCGGCTGTTGAGTAATTGAGTAACATTCCACCCAAGTCAAAATGATTGCCGAGCGTTTCGGAAAGCATACAATTTTGGATCGTAATATTGCGAGAATGTGAAATTTGTACACTTTCGTCTATCGCATTGGCAAAGGAACAATGGTCAATAATGACATTGCTTGCCCCATCAAGCCGTAAGCCATCATCTAAAACATAACCTTGATTTGGTAAAGTCTGAGAAGGCTTTGGTCTTGAGCGTAAATGGCGAATAATCGCATTGCGAGAAACGGTATTTTGCTCATAAATTTCATCAAAAATAATTCCTCTGACGATAATTCCGCCCGGTGAAGTTTGTCCTGCAATCGTTACATCGCCTTTGAAAACTTCTACCGCACAAGGAATAATGCCACTTACTTTGAATAAAATGTATTTTGTTCCCGACTGATTTAGTCCATTTTGCAAAGAACCTGCCCCCGAACAATTCAAATTTGTAACATAATAAACACTTCCGCCCCGCCCACCTGTGGCATTTGCTCCGAAACCTTCCGCACCAGGAAATGAGGGAAACGTTTGGCAATAACAGTATATTTGTATGAAATAAATGAGTGCAAAAAGTAAGTTTTTCATAGCTATTTTTGTGCTTGTATTAAATTAGAAAGATTTTTAATCGCTAATATTTCTTTTTCCAAATACTCAATTCGCTTATTTTGTTCTTTCAAAGCTTCCAGCAAAACGGCTGTCATATTGGCATAAGCGACTGATTTATAGCCTTTTGCGTCAGTTTCAACTAATTGCGGAAAGACTTTTTCGATTTCTTGAGCTATGAAACCAATTTGTTGATTTTGACTTCTATTCGTGTCTTTCCAATCAAAATAAACACCCCTTATTTGATTAATTTTTTGCGAAATATCACTCATTTTTTGAATGTTTTTCTTCAAACGAATATCTGAACTTTGTGTCAATAATCCTGCGAGAGTAGCGTTCCCATCACCTATTAAAGACAAAATATCAATACCATTTGGTGCATAATAAAAATTAAAAAGCGAGTTGCTTGCAGTTGTTCCTCTAAAAACTGCTTGGTGCCAGCCTTGTCCATTCGAGTTTCCAAAACTAATTCTTACAAAATCTGCCGCAGTTTCTTCCAAAACCAGTTGATAGCTATTATTTAGTGGATCTGAATGACTTAAAAAATACCCGCCAATATTTTTATTTCCACCAGCAGCAACAGTCTTTAGTCCATAATTAACACCTGGCCCTGTTGCTTCGCTTATGATTCCATAACGAAAGCCACTATTATTCAAGGCATTAAAGGATTTGAAATAACCAGCAATCGCATCTCCTTGACCTTGATTATCCACGCTTGAAGAAATCCCCATATTATTGACAGATGAATTTCCGATATTAGTAAAATGTCCAGCAACCCCTGCATAAGTACTTGGAACTATGTTGGTGATACTTGCAGATATGCCATATTTAGTTCCCGTCGAACCGCCACCCACATTAAAAAAGCCTCCATAACTTTCTCCACTACCTACACTATTTGTAAAACCAATCACACCATAATTATCACTACCACCATTCCCTCCAGAAATACCCATAATAGCAGTATTTCTGTGGGTAGAATTTGTAGCAACCACATTGACGGCAGCGACAGCAATATCAGAAGAAACAGTGCCTGATGTTATATATTGGCTGCTTTTTGTAGTAAAAACACCATTATAAATTGTAGATGAGCCAATTCCTATAATTTTTTGTAAAGCTTGTGTACCATTGGCATCAGATAAAATAGAATTTTGAGCAAAAAGTAGATTTGAAACAAAAAGTGAGAGAAAAATATTTTTTTTCATGGTCATTTTTAGGTTTAATTAATGACTACAAAGATGGGCTTCATACTAATAAAAGCCTTTCACAAAAACGACAATTGCTTGTATTATTACGCCAAACTATGCTTTTTCGGCATATTCTTGAAATTCAGTTGGTGTTTTACCAAAATGTTTTTTGAAGATTCTTGAAAAATAAGCTGGGTCAGTGAAGCCAAGTGAATAGGCGATTTCGGCAATGTTTTGTTTACCTGCTACTAAAAGTTTTGCCGCTTCTTCGAGTTTTATTTTTCTGATAAAATCTGTGGGAGTTGCGTCAGCTTCTTCTTTGAATTGTCTTTGCAATTGCCTTAAACTGACATTCAAATTGTCGGCAAGGTCAGTTGGAGAAATCTCTTTTTCGAGGTTTTCCAAAATAAATTCTCTGCATTTTTCTTGAAAAATTTCTAACTCTTCCTTTACACCAACCACCTGAAAAACCTTTTCTTGAATCGTAATGACTTCTTTTCTTTTTCTTAAAAACCAGATAATCAGGAATATAGATAAAATAAAAACTAAAATAGCAACCGTTAGAAGCCAATTTCCAAACAATATTTTTATACTTTTCCAAGTTGATGTACTCCCCGTCAATGATGCTTTTGTCCAAGTATTCGGAAAGCCAAAATCTGAATCTTCATTGATACTCTGAAAAGCATAATTAGGAATCATTGAATCGTCGGAAAGTGGACGAATATCCAGAAATTCATCAGCATCATTGAGGCAAATATCTATTTTAAATGACTCATTTTGCTTCGGACGAATGCCTAAAGCCGCCCACGAAATCTGAAATTCGATGGCATAACCAATGTCAAAATCTGCATTATTATTGATAGTACCTTCGTATTTCGTAGCATAATCCATCACAAAGCGATTTGTAACTGTATCTTTTGGCACTTTATATTTTTCGACTTTTATCAAATATTTATCGCCACCACGAAAAACCGTTAGGTTGCCCATAAAATCCAAAATCAGTTGAAAATCATCATCGTCCATTACATTTTTACTATTATTTTGAGTATCAATGTAAAACTCAATCGCGTCATTGAATGTGATTCTCGGACTTCCACTTTTGTCTTTGGCGAGGTCGTTGAGGTGCTTATCTTTTACTTGAAAAACGCCATAAAGATGCTCTTCATCGTAGCCAAAAGCATAACTCAAAATATTGCGAGATTTTACTGAATGGGAAGTTTGTTTGAAACTATAAAACGCTGATTTCCAATCACTTACATCGCCATCAATTTTTGGAGGCGTGTTTTGATAATTGATATCTATTTGAGAAAAAGCAAGATTTGGAAGTAGAAAAAGTAGTATTTTTAAGACATTTTTCATAAAACCATTTGGTTATTTTTTATATCTACAAACTATTTATTGTCGATAAATCCTCTTGGCACTTGCCCATAAACCAACTAAAGAACCAAGACTCAATACCCAAAAAACAGCCAAATTTTCTGGAAATTTCACCAAAAGAAAATCTATCAACTGAATCGAAATTATTGTAATAGCAAAACCAATACTCGTAACGAGAGTAATGATACTACCACGACGCTCAGGTAAAGCAAAACGAGAAACCAAAGTAGAAAATTGAGGAGAATCACCCACAACTGTAATGCCCCAAACAAGCATCAATGTAGCAAATAAAACCAAAGGAAATTCAACGCTAAAAGGTAAAATCAAGCAACAAATTCCAGAAATTAAGAGTTGAATCAAGGCAATTTTTCCACTACCAAATTTCAATGAAAGAACTCCCCCACCCCAACAACCTAAAAATCCGACAACGATAATTGCAAAAGTTGCCATCGGTACATTAATGCTATATTCTGGGTGAAAATGTGCGTAAATCTTCCAAATTGCAGGAAGAAATGCCCAAAAAGTATATAATTCCCACATGTGTCCAAAATAACCAAAGGCAGCAGCACGGAGTTCGGGATATTTAAAAAGTACAAATAAGGCTTTTATTGAAAATTTATTTCGTTGCGAAGGGAGTGTTTTATCAGGTAAAAGCGACCAAAACAAAAGCCCTCCAATGAGCGAAACGAGGCTTATCCAAAACAAAAATTCTTTCCACGGCAATTCAAAACTAATGCCTTTGAGCAAATAAGGAAACGATTTGCCAAGCACCAACGCTCCCACCAAATAACCCATTGCTCGACCCAAATCTTTGCCATACCAATCGGCAGCGATTTTCATTCCGATAGGGTAAATTCCTGCTAAAAAAAGTCCAGTAAGAAAGCGACTTGAAAGCACAAAAAATGGATCTAATGGCAAAAAAGCGACACTTAGATTTGCCAACGCCCCCAAAATAGCAGAAATCAGGAAAAGCCTCGAACTCAAAACTCGCTCAGGAACAGCAAAAATAGCATTCAGCAATGTCCCAATAATAAATCCAAACTGCACAGCCGAAGTGAGCCAACCACCGAGTTTTACACCTAATTCTGCTTCAATTTGCCCAGCTACCGCATTACCCGACAGCCAAAGTGTAGTTCCTGCAAATTGTGCAAAAACCAACACTAAGAGAAAATAAGAAGGGCGTTTTTGGCTAATGTCCATTCTCTACAACTGGTCATCATCAGCAGGTTTTGCTGTTGGCGGTGTGTATTTTTGAGAAGAATCAATGTATGCTCCTTCGCCAGCTGTATAAACACAATCACCCGAAATCGACACTGTTGAAGGTTTTAAGAATATACCTTTTTTGTATTCTAAAGTCTTATCGGCATATACTTTCTGGAAAAATGCTCCCCAAGTTGGCATCGAAAGCCTTGCACCTTGCCCCAAATTAATATCTCTAAAGTGAATCGTTGGGTCGTCGCCACCTGTCCAGCCACCCGCTACGAGGGTTGGCGTGATTCCCATAAACCAACCATCCGAGAAGTTTGAAGTTGTACCCGTTTTAGCGGCAATTTCGTTGCCGTCCAAAACGCCATATCTCCCCAAACCTGCGGCAGTTCCACCGGGTTGCGTTGCTCCACGCATTAAGTGAATCATTTTATAAGCTGTTTCTTGACTGATAACTTCCTTACTATCAGAGTAATAGTCTTTTATTATCTCGCCATTTTTATCTTCAATTCGGGTTACAAAAATCGGTTCGGTATATTTCCCTTGATTTGCAAAAACACAATATCCTGCCATTAGTTCATATAAAGACACATCGCCAATACCCAAACATATTGCAGGCACTTCGGGCAATTCGCTCTTAATTCCGAGTCTATGAGCATATTTTATAACATTGGCTGCTTTAAATTGATTAATCAGATAAGCACTCACAGTATTGATAGACTGCCCCAAAGCCTGTCGAAGTGTGAGCGAACGATACGAATATTTACCATCTGAGTTTTTTGGAGTCCAACTACCTCCGGGAATCGGAATCGTAATAGGTTGGTCGGTTACTTGTTCGCAAGTCGAGAAACCATTGTCAATGGCAGTAACATAAACAAAAGGCTTGAAAGTTGAGCCTGGTTGACGCTTACCTTGATAAACATGGTCGTATTTGAAATATTTGTAATTAATGCCACCTGCCCAAGCCTTGATATGCCCATTGCGAGGGTCCATTGCCAAGAAACTCGAATGTAAGAAATATTTGTAATGACGAATCGAATCCATTGATGAAAGCGTGGTATCTCTCTCTCCTTGCCAAGTGAAAACCCGCATTTTAGTGGGCTTATTCATTGCTTTCCAAACCTTATCAACATCACCATCAAAAGCCTCTTTCAATTCTTTGTAACGAGGGGTAGTTTTGGCAATATTTTCTATAAAATTGGGTATTTCAATATATCTACCCTCTTTTGTCTTGGATTCCAAAACCCACGGACGACCTCTGCCTTTCCAGTGAGCATAAAATTTCTTTTGTTGGTCTTTCATGTTTTCTCGCAAAGATTCTTCGGCATAAGCCTGCATGTGCGAGTCGATGGTCGTGTAAATTTTATAGCCTTTTGTATTAATATCACTTTCGGTATAACCTTCTTTTTTCAACCAATCTTTCAAGAACTGACGGAAATACGGAGCAGGACCAGAATTATGACTTTCGGGCGAATAATTAAGCACGATAGCTTTCTTTTTAAGGCTTTCGCCTTGTTCGAGCGAAATTTTATTGTATTTCACCATTTGGTCAAAAACAATATTTCGGCGACTTTTTGCTGCTTGCGGGTGTAATTTTGGGTTAAATCTTGATGGATTCTGACACATTCCGACCAACATCGCCGCCTCTTCTTGGTTCAATTCATTTGGTTCTTTTTTGAAATAGGTCTTTGCTGCAGACTTAATACCCAAAGCATTGCTGCTAAACTCAACTGTATTCAAATATTTTTCCATGATTTCCTGCTTCGTATAGCGACGTTCCAACTTAATTGCCGTCATCCACTCTTTGGTTTTTATGAGCAACTGCCTGATACCTGGCACATAATAAAGCGGGCCTTTATAGAAATCTGTTTCACGAAGTTTGAATAAATTCTTGGCTAATTGCTGTGTAATCGTACTTCCTCCACCTTTACTTTGACCAGTCAAAACGCCTGTAACCGCACGCAAGGTACTACGTGCATCAATACCCGAATGTACAGTAAAACGTACATCTTCGGTCGCAACAAGGGCATTAACCACATTAGGCGAAAGCTCATTAAAGTCTATCGGACTACGGTTTTCGTAGAAAAACTTAGCGAGAACTTTACCATCGGAAGAAATGATTTCAGTAGCAACATCACTTTTGGGGTTTTCAATATCTTCCAAACTTGGCATTTTACCAAAAAGCCAAAAAAAGTTAAAATTGACCGCAATCAAGTAAATAATGAATGCAATTGAGCCATATTTGGTATATTTCCATATTTTGGAAATGATATTTTGGTATTTACCTTTTTCTAATTCAGGAAGGGTTAATTTCATTTTTATTTGGGTAATTGGGTGTTAAAGCACAATTAAGAATGTAGAGTTAAGAATTATTCGCCGCTGCTAATCTACATTGCCAATATTTTTTTTTTTTGACTTTACTATATTTGAAAAAAGTGTGTTCTATAATATTTAACCGAGCGATGGTCGCTCCGAATTCAGAATCGCACGGGCGACCCCGTCTACACTCAGAACTCTTTAAACCTCCTCTTCAATCAAATATTCATCTTTCTTGAAATTTTGTTTGACAAAAAGTTCACCAATAAAACCAGCCAAAAACAACTGTGTTCCAATGATAATTGCTACCAAAGCCAAAAAATAAAGCGGATTATCGGTTACATTTCTATAACGCAAGCCTTGGCTGATATTATACAGTTTTTCAAAAAGCAAATACATTGCTAAAATGCTACCTATCAAGAATGAAAGTACGCCCATTGTACCAAAAAAGTGCATCGGACGACGACCAAATTTATTGACAAAAGCAACAGTTAGTAAGTCGAGAAAGCCATAAATAAAACGTTCCAACCCAAATTTTGTTGTGCCATATTTGCGGGCTTGGTGCTGCACCACTTTTTCACCGATTTTCTTAAAACCATTCCATTTTGCAATAATAGGAATGTTGCGGTGCATTTCGCCATAAATTGTAATACTTTTTACAACTCTTGACTTATACGCCTTCAATCCACAGTTAAAATCATGCAATTGCACGCCCGAAACCCAACGAGAAATTCCATTGAAGAGTTTAGTCGGAATGGTCTTCATCAATGGGTCATATCGCTTCTTTTTCCAGCCCGAAACCAAGTCATAACCGTCTTCGGTAATCATGCGACAAAGCTCAGGAATTTCATCGGGACTATCCTGCAAATCGGCATCCATCGTAATCACGACGTCGCCTTTTGTGTGTACGAAAGCAGTTTGAAGAGCAGCCGTTTTTCCGTAATTGCGAATAAACTTAAAGCCCCTAACTGCTTGATTATTAGCTGATAAGGTTTTTATTACTTCCCAAGAATCATCATTACTTCCATCATCGACAAACAATATTTCGTAGGAAAATTGGTGCGTGTTCATTACTCTCACAATCCAATCGTGGAGTTCGGGCAGCGACTCAGCTTCGTTGTAAAGAGGCACAACAATTGATATTTGAAGCGATTGTTTCATAGGAAAGCACTTTTTACTAAAAAATTAAATAATAATCTTTCAATAATGATCTGAATTTATCCGAGTATGTTTTGCTATCTTTTTCGTGAATTACTAACGCATCTTCTTGAATATCAGGTATTTGCGTATTTTGAAATATAGCAATTATTCTAAAAACAGGCTTTGATTTGTCATGTCGAATTAATATTTTTTTTGACAAATATAATTCTTTTTTTTGTGCAATGTCTATCAATTTTTCTACCTCGAAAGGAGGCATAAGCACCACAAATCTACCATTGAGTTTCAACAAGCGTTTTACTGACGCAATCAATTCATCAAAAGTCAGTTCAACTGCGTGCAAAGCCTTATTTGTTTGGCTATCTGGCGATTTTAAAGATTTTTGGTAGAAAGGTGGATTTGAAATAATTAAATCATAACCATTTGTAACATAATACAACTTAATATCTTGGTGATAAACTGTTATTTTATCTTTAAATCTACTTTTCGAAACATTGTTAAGTGCCTGACTATAAGCATTTTCTTCAATTTCTACAGCATCAATTTTGGCATCCGTTCTTTGGGCGAGCATCAATGCTAAAAGTCCTGTTCCTGTGCCAATATCCAAAATTTTCTTAGCATTTTCAACATCGGTCGAAGCACCCAAAATACAGGCATCGGTGCAAACTTTCATTGCACAGCGGTCTTGGTGAATCGTAAAATGTTTGAATGTAAATGAGTTTTTTGGCATTTTTTTAAATAGACAAGAGACAAAAGATTTAGCTGAAAACATTTTCTATTGTCTCGTATCTCTTGTCTAATTTCTTAAAAAATTATTTTCTCCCAAAATCAGCGGGATTTTCGCCCCAATAATCGGTTTCCCATTTTAGGACTTTATTTGGGTAAGTGTTTTCTTGCAGCCATTTTACGGCACGTTCCAATAAATCAAAAACTACTTCGTTTCCTGCCACTTCTTCCAGTTTTGTATTAGCTTTTTTATTTTTCACCCAACTTATGGCAGTTCGAGAATCAGAATAAATCGGCAAAGAAGAATTTTGTTTTTTCAGATAAGCCAAGGCATGAACAATTGCCAAAAACTCACCAATATTGTTTGTAGCCTGTGGAAAAGGACCTTTATGAAAAAGCAATTGCTTGGTTTTCAAATAAAAACCTTGATACTCCATGTCTTTTTTCACCGAATTCCAAGCGGCATCAACCACCACCGATTCAACATTTGGTGGCGGAAAGGCTGATTTTGAAATTTTCAATTGCTTTTGTTCTACTTTTTGGGTGTGTTTCCAATAGTTTTCTCCCAGAGCCTTTTGTGCTTCATTTTTAGATTCAAAAGCTTTATATTTTGCTCCTGCCACACCATCTACTTGCTTCTTGCATTCATCCCACGAATCATAAACGCCAGCTTTTCGACCTTCCCAAACGGTATAAAATTTTTGTTTTTGTGCCATTTTGCAAAATTGCAGAATTTTGTGGTTTTAAAAATTATTTTTTATAAAAAAATGAGATTTCATAAAAAAACCTTGTCTTGATAAGCCCTAAACAACTCCTAAAAAACAAAAAGTCTCGAAATGCTTCGAGACTTTCTTAATAATAAGGTAGTACATGTTTAAATCTTAGGGAAGCATAATTTCTAAAAAAATCTGATAATAACAGGAAATTTAGAAATTTACTAACATAAAAATTCCTTGGCAAACTTTCTTAATTATGCTTTACCAGCATTTTTCTTAGCTTGAACTTCAGCTCTTGTAGCTTTTGCCCAACCAGCCAAAGAAGCCATGCCTGCTCTTACACGAGTACCAGCGGCATTGTTGCCTTTGTCATAAAATTTGTCGAAATCACCTGCCATTGAGGCAACGAGGTCTGTTAATTCTTTGTACTTATCCATGATTTGTATTAAAGGGTTTGATGAATAAAATTATTTTGAATTTTTGATTATACGTAAGTATGGTAAAAACCGACTGCAATTTAGCTAAATTGATAGTTTTAACAAATTTTTAACATAAAAAAGCTACAAAAAGTGCTATTATTTATTATAAAAATAGAAAATCAGACATTTTTACTTAAATAAATCTTAAAATTGAATTAAACCAACTCCATCGGTGCATATTCACCTGCTTGTAATTTGGCTTGAACCTGCTCAAAACAATCCATAGTATATGCAACATCTTCGAGTGTATGCACGGCAGTAGGGATAATTCGGAGCATGATTACACCTTTTGGCACTACTGGATAAATAATTACCGAACAAAAAATGCCCATGTTTTCACGCATATCACGAATGAGATTTGTAACTGTTGGGAGGTCATAATTTCCGTGCAGAAACACTGGCGTTACTGGCGATGTTGTTTCGCCAATATCGAAGCCACGACTACGGAAACCTTCTTGCAAAGCAGTAGAGATTTTCCAAAGGTCGTCTTTGAGTTGTGGATTGTTTTTTATTAATTCCAAACGCTTCATGCCACCCAACACATAAGGCATCGGCAAGGCTTTGGCATAAGTTTGTGAACGCATATTATATTTCAAAAACATAACCACTTCTGGAGATGCGGCAATAAATGCCCCAATAGCTGCCATTGACTTGGCAAATGTGCAGAAAATTAAATCTACTTGGTCTTGTACGCCAAAATGCTCAGGTACGCCCGCACCAGTTGCACCCATTGTACCAAAACCATGAGCATCATCAACCAAAAGACGGAAATTATATTTTTGTTTGAAAGCAACAATTTCATCTAAACTTCCTACTTTTCCCGACATTCCGAAAACACCTTCGGTAATTACCAAAATTCCACCGCCTTGTTCGTCGGCAAGTTTGGTTGCTCTTACCAAGTTTTTTTCCAAACTTTCCATGTCATTATGAGCATATTGGTAGTATTGACCACCCTTTGCTTTGTGCAAACGAATGCCATCTATCAAGCAAGCATGACATTCGGCATCAAACACAATCACGTCTTTTCTATCAACAATACATTCGATGACCGACATTACGCCTTGATAGCCATAATTCAACAGAAAGGCGTCTTTTTTGCCTACATATTCTGCCAATTGCTTCTCAAATTGCTCGTGAAGGTCGGTATTTCCAGTCATCATTCTTGCACCCATTGGGTAAGCCAAGCCATAAGCGGCAGCAGCTTCGGCATCTGCCTGACGAACTTCTGGATGATTTGCCAGACCTAAATAGTTATTCAACGACCAGTTAAGCATACGTTTTCCATTAAACATCATGTGCGGACCGAGTTCGCCAGAAAGTTTTGGAAATGAATAATAATGATGCGAATTAAGGAGTTTTGCCTGTGTTCCGATTGGACCTAAATTATTGAGAGCTTTATCAAAAATATCTTGTGCCATTTTTACAATTATCAGTTATCAATTATCAATTATATCTTTTAAATCAATGTGAAGGTGCTTTTTTGCTAAATTTGGTACAAAAATAAGGTTTTTTTGGTAGGAAAACAAATGG
Organism: Emticicia sp.; assembly: GCA_031378345.1. Taxonomy (GTDB): domain Bacteria; phylum Bacteroidota; class Bacteroidia; order Cytophagales; family Spirosomataceae; genus Emticicia. The sequence continues at coordinate 23,096 of JANNDY010000139.1, forward strand.
TGGATGTAGGGAAAAGAGCGAATTAAGTTATAAATGCGAATTCAAATTGAGTCAACCAGAAACATTTTGCAAGAAAAAAAATACTATTTCCTTTTAAGTTTGCTTTATGATAGATTAGAACATAAATTTGTTTTATAAAATATCAAACTTTATGGAAGTTTTGGCAGTTCGTAATAAATTTCATCAACTGATTGATAAAGTTGAAAATACTGATTTATTAGAAAGGTTTTACCAATCTTGTTTGCCCATTGGTAGGTGCAGTTGCACAGCCTTGTATTTTGGCTAAAAATACTTCATTTGGACCTGCACTAAAACCTGTTGAAAGCAAAATACTATTACCTGCAAAATAACTTGTGCCAGTTGTTACATTAGCTTGACTTGTAATAGTTTGAGCAGCTTGGTAAACTCCTGCAGTTTGAGTATTGGTGTAATTAACCGACGCTGGGCAGTTATCAAAATTAACCACAAAATTACCACTAATTGTGCCATCACCACAACTATTATTTACGCTTGTAAGTGTATAAGTTGTTGTGGTTGTTGGACTTACTGAAATATTGAAAGGTGAGGCAATAGCAGCATAAGTTACACCATTGAATACAATAGACCACGGCGAAGCACCTGTAAGCGTAACGGCAATAGTGGCAAATTGCCCTGCTGAAATAGTTGAAGTGCCACTAATTGTAGCCGTTGCCACACTGCAACCGCCCATAATGACCACACTCGTGCGATTACCCAATACATCATAATTATAAGTAATTTTTGAGCCATTGGGGTAAGTAACCTCCGTAAGCCGATTGAGGGCATCATACACGTAGGTCATTTTTTGTGGCGTTTGGGCGTAAATACCGACCCAACAACCCAAAATTAGCATGATTAGAATTATATATTTTTTCATAAACTGATTCCTTTTTTTACATAAATTGATTCATAACCTTAGGTTATTCTTTAGGCATATTTAATTGTCTTCTTAACCAAACTCTTACACTTTTTCCTGTTTTGGTATTTTTAGCAATAAATGTAATATTGTTACCTATAATTTCAAGACCTTGACCGAACCATGAATTAGTCTTTTCACCATCAAGATTTTTCAATACATCTAAACAACCTTGATTTGCGACGTCTCCACCAACACCAAAAAAATAGATTGTTCCACCAGCACATATTAATTCATTGTTTCTTTCATATTCACTTTTTGATAAATCAGTATAAGCGTATAAAGCACTTCCTGCACTGTATATATAACCGATTGAATTTAAATATTTTCCAGCTTCATTCCATAAGTGCTTTTCTGCTCCAAATGAGTAGTATTTGTAATAGTCAAAAGTTTTCTCATATGCGGTTTGACCGAAGGTTATAACGTAATCGTGATAGTTATCCCAATTAAGAAAAACATTTTCATTTGAATTATTCGAATTATTTGGATTTGAAATAGTAGTTGAAAATCCACTTGCATCAATCATCATCACAGGATTATCGTCTCCATATGCAAATAAATTCGTACTCCAAATAGGGTCTTCGCTTAGGAATTTACCTGTTGTTGGGTCATAATATCTGGCACGCATAAAGTAGAGGGTTGGTTCTTCATATTGTACACCTTGTTGCCCTACATATCTAAAAGGGTTGTCATCGGTGGCTACGGCTGGGGTTTGTTGTAATATTTTTCCGTAGGCATCGTATTGGTATTGGCGTACTGTGTTTTGGCTGGCATCGGTCGTTGCTATGGTGCTACCTCTAAAATCGTAGTGGTAATATTCAACTGCATTCGTACTGGCATTTTGGCGGTAAATCAAGCCCGTTGGTCCATATACATAATAATAAATATATGTGCCTGCATCATTGGTTTCAGCTATTACGCTATTGCTCAATTCATTTATTACATAGCGTTTGCCTGTTTTGGCACGGCGTGTTTCGTTGCCATCGTAATAAAACGTTTTGGTGTAGGCTGTTAATAAATTGTCTTTTGTGTCCCACGTAAGAGTTTGGCCTGCTTGACTTGTTGTTGCACCGTTTCCATCAAAAGTATTGGTTGCACCACCTACTTGTGTAGTTTCGTTACGGGCATTGGTGGTGTAAGTAGTCGTGCCTGCCGTGAGTGTGGGGGTAGTTGTATAGGGTTCTATGATATTTTCTTCTAAATGGTTTCCGCCTTGGTCAAGCACAAACGAAGAAGAACAAATGACTATATTAGTAGATTTTTGGTGGCTTATGCCCGTTGGTCTTCCTGCGGCATCGTAGCTATAAATTGCCTTTGTGCCATTTGGGAGCGTATAACTCAATATTTTACCATCATCATCATATACATAAGTCGTTATTCTTCCTGCCCAATCGGTTACGGTGCTTAAACGGTCTTTATTGTCGTAAGTGTAGGTAACAGTCTTGCCATCTGGGTAAGTTAATAAGTCCAGATTATTGTTATTGTCGTAGCGATATTGTACCGCAAAACCATCACAGGTTGTTTTGTTGAGCCTTCTCAGTAAATCATAATCGTACGCTAAAGTATATGTTTTCGTGCTTTGGGTATGAGTAACAGTGTTGAGCGTACCTTCGGGTTTATAGGTATAAGTAGCATAACTATCATCTGTAATCCTGCCCGATGGGTCATAAGTAAATGTAAATATTTGGTTTCGCCCATTAGTAAAGGTTTTGAGCGAACCATCTTCATAATAAGTAAAAGACTCTGTTTTAGTACCAAACGAACGACTTGTTAATTGGTCGGTTTGAGCATCAAAAACATTGGTCGTTGCATTGCCTTTGGCATTGGTTACGGTAGTATTATTATCGTTTGCATCGTAATTATATTCTACATAATAACTCAAAGGGGCGTTCATTTTCTTCAATAAATCATTGGCGTAATAATCGTAAGTAACAGTTTGGTTTCTGGCATCCGTTTTTGATGTAACTCTACTCAAAGCATCATAAGTGGCAGATGTAGTAATGGCAGGGTTTGAACCATTGGGTGTGCTGGTAGTCAGTAAGTTACCGTAAGTATTATAGGTAAAATCGGTAACAATACCCGCAGGAGTAGTAACTTTTGAAATAGTTCCATTGGCATTTCTCAGCATGGTAGTAGGCTGTCCAAGTGGGTGCGTAATAGAAGTTAAATTGCCAGTAGCATTGTAGCCAAAAGTGGTAGTATTGCCTCTTCCATTCGTGAAAATTAAAATATCATTGAATGAATTATAGGTGTAAGATTGAGTAATACTATCTCCCACAGCTTTTGCAGTTTTTACCAATTTTACATTATACGGAGCAGTAGAGTAATACTCAATTCTTACCCCCGTTGAATCCGATGGACTTGTTTTCTGAAATATTTTAGAAACAGAAGTCGGGTCTTGATTTAATCCATATTCCATTCTCAAATTCACAGGATTTGTCCCAATTGAATTAATTGTTTGAGCCAATCCGTTTGAATTATGCGTATAATTAGTGGTTTTGGTAACACTACTGGTAGTAACAGAAACCGACCCCGTGCTTGATTGTGATGTTATATTATAATTGGGTTGCCAATTAGTATTCATTTGTTGCACAACCGTTGCACCGTTTAGCGTTTGGCTACTTCTCAATTTACGTTTTTCGTAAGTATTATCAATTACATTTCCTTTGGGAAGAGTAATGGTTTTGAGTAAATGTTCTGAGCCTTCGGTGTTGTAGTAGGCATAAGATGTGGTTTTTAAAGCACCCGTTAAATCATATTCTTTGTAGGTAGCTATATCTCTAATTCCATCACCATCAAGTACGAGAGGGTGATAAGTAAATTGCACATTTCGACCATTGAAGGAAGCACCTACACCCGCCAAGGTTACTTGTGAAAGATAATTGTAAGTTTGCCCCGTTAGATACGTGAAATTTAAACTCCTTCCAGCTTGGTCAGCTACCGAAGCCACTCTTGGAACGCCCGAAATCCCTAATTCATTTGTAAAAGTTAGCGTGTTCATATTTCGGTCTTTGATGCTTTTTATTAACCAATAGGCATTATTGGTTTGCCCAGCCATTTTTTCAAACACATACACTACTTTACTTGGCGTAGTGATAGTAACTGAATTGATAGGAGTGCCAGCGGTAGTTACTTCGTCAAAAACACCAATTGTTTCTGGGACAAATACGCCTCCTTGCGTTTTATAGAAATGTAGTTTTCCATCGGGATAATGAACTACTAATTTTAGATTGGGAGAAGTGCCAATAACGGTAATGTAGCAATTAAATGAGTGTGTCCAACCACGCCCTAAATAGTTTGGATAAATCTGATTGGGTAATTCTGTGGTGTATGAATTATAACTATGGGCAAAAATCAAAGGCACAACACCATCCATTGCAAAACTGGTTTTGGTATAATGATTAAAGTTTCCT
>JANNDY010000033.1:0-2539 GCA_031378345.1 Emticicia sp.
GATTATGATTTTAGCAAACTGAAATTAGATAGTTTGAAGGTAGATTTTGGTAGCAATAGAGGTAATGCAGAGGAAAAATTTCAAATTTTGAAAATGCCGAAAGGAAATTTATCCTTTAGTTTTTACAAACCGGGCGTACATAATATTACGTTATATCACCAAAACCAACTGCTGAAAATCATTCCAGTATTTCTGAAATCTCACGGCTGGGCTTGTTGGTACACTTCTACTTCGCCTGAATGGACAAATACAAATTTTTCATATCAAAATTTCTACACACAAGGGGTTTTATTTTTACACCCCGATAAAATCAAAAACACTTCGCACAAGAATAATTATTTCGTAAATACGATGCTTTCTGACGAATTTGCTATTGATTTGGATAGTACAAAACTTGAATATGATATAAAATACTCTCCCGATGATTTTGCTATCAGTTGTTATGACCACATTGCTATATTTTATATTAATAATGGTCAAAACTTTGAAGTAAGTTTTAGCAGAGAAGGCTGCCATGAGTTTACTCCAAGAAATGCCACACCCTATTATGATAACTCTGCTGCTTATAGTTTATATCTTTCAAAATTGTTTTATGAGTGGGCGAAGGTAAAAATTGAGTTTAAAAATCATCATGTAAAAATTTGGATAAATGATGAATTACTTACCGATTCACCTTACGAAATTAAAGATGCTCAATTAAGGACACTTTCTTTGGGTTCAAAAGGCTCTGCCATGTACGACAATGTACGTCTGAGCAATAGCTACACCAACAAAGTAATTTTGTTTGATGACTTTGAAAAAATACCGCTCAACAAAGACGGCTACTAAATGCCTGATAATCAGCAACTTAGCTCTCTGCTAAACTTCCTGCTAAGGCTGCTGAACGCTCTGCTTAGGTTTTTGTGTTTTGTTTTTTCTACTTTTATGGAGTTAATTTTCCTGCATTAACATTAAGTTCCCATGTTCCCAAAACTACTTTTGAGCTAAAACCTATTATAACGATGAAGAAATTTACACTTTTATTGATTCTTATCTCGTCTTGCAATTTTACTTTTGCCCAAGCACCAACAAATGGCTTGGTTGGTTATTATCCATTTGATGGAAATGCCAATGATGCCTCTGGAAATAGCAACCACGGCACAGCCCTAAATGGTGTAACCTTTGGTACGGATAGATTTGGTAATGCTGGTAAAGCAGCGAGTTTTGATGGGGTGGATGATAAAATTAGTGTAAATAATCATGCTTCCTTAAATTTTTCATCTTCATTTACTTCAACTTTTTGGACAAAGATGAATGTATGGGCGGAAGCTAGTAATATCTCAAGAGGAATTATAAGTAAAAAACCCAATGATGGTTCCGCTGGATATGTTTTTTATAAAGACGGGTTTTATCAAAGTAAAATTAATTTTAGAATGGGAGGCACCTCAGCTAGTAATTATAATCCTTCTAATAGTGATGTAATTATTAATCAATGGGAATTTTGGTCAATGGTTTACAACTCAACAACTGGCAACGTAAATATTTATAAAAATGGAGCATTGGATAAAACTGTAAATATAGGAGTTATTGGCAATGTGACTAATACTTCACCTCTTTATATCGGTTTTTCTGAGACTTGGAACGGATATTTTAGTGGCTCAATTGATGATGTAAGAATGTACAATCGTGCCTTATCAGATACGGAAATTACCAATATTTACATAAGCGAGGGGGGCGTATTATGTCCCAACTGCATCACAGGAATCACAGCATCTTCTTTCACATCAAATGACCATTATTGTGCTGCACAAAGCCTTTGCTCACAAAACATCATCAACACAGCCCAAACTAACCCAAAGGTGAAAATTATAAGAGGAGATTTGGCTAAGATTGATTACTTGGGTTTGGTCGGGCGAACTGCCGTAACTAATGCACAAAACTATCCAGTACCTTTTCTTGATTTACAGGCTGATAATGCCACAGACACCACTTATTTCAAATATGCAAAAGTGCTTTCATATCTTGAATATGGTGATAGTCGTTCGCCATTTGATAGAAATAGAGTCAATTTTAACCCCTCTGACACCATTACGAGAGCCACTGTTTTAAAGGTTTTGTTGGAAACATGGAATATTGATGAAACAACAGCGAGCGGAGCTTCACCCTTTACAGATGTTGCAATTACTCATCCCCTATATAATTATATCAAAAAGGCACATGAATTAGGAATCATTATAGGTTCAGGAGGGCTTTTTAGACCAGACATCGGTTGTACTCGTGAAGATGCTTTTTTGATGACTTACAGATTATTAACAAACGCAAGCATCACAAAACCAACGCTCACCCAAATCAATGCAGGATTTTTCACGCCTGGGCAATATCGCCCCGATAATTTGGGCGTTGGCATAGGAACAGACAGAGGAAACTTTAATCATTATACCAAAACCAGTTTTGCAATGGATGGTGTTGTGCCTTTGATTTTTGCCCATAGTTATAATTCATACACCACAGAATTACCCAATCAGATTTATCCAAACTATTTAGGGCGTGGTTGGACACA
>JANNDY010000084.1:0-6855 GCA_031378345.1 Emticicia sp.
TTAGATAATATTTAAGCTACTAATCACGACAGTAAATATCCTTTACTTATGTTATCTTGCTTTGAAGAAATTGCTGGCAGAATAATAATATAATGACTCAACAACACATAACTGAATTGGCAACATATGAATTGAAAGTTGTGCACAACATAACAAATCTATCAGTACAAAGCATTTTAAAATCCGATGATAAAATACAAGGTCAATCGAGTAGTGTTTGTTACGAAGTGAAATTCTGTATTGTCTTGCTACAAATGCAAAGCCTTTACCTAATTCAAGTAAGAACATTTGCAGGTTGTCAATAATTTTTTGTTCAAGGTCTTTCTCCGTCATTTTATGACTTTGCGGAATTTTCAGAAAGTCCAAAACATAAGGGTCTTTAACTGCTTCTGTTGGATGGGATACAATATGCCCTTTTTCCGAAAGTTGTAAAACACCTTTTTTGTCCTTACTCAATGCAAGCCTTTCAAATAAAGAAGAATCAATTTGCCTTTCAAGTTCTCTAACAGATAGGTTTTCATTAAGCGTATGCTTTTCATAAAACTTCCTTGCTGTGTCGTCGGAAACTGCCACCAATGCAATGTAATGGCTCCAACTCAATTTGGCAGACACTGTCTGCCATTTTTGATAGGCAAGGTAAAACCTACGCATATCCAAAATATTGCGTCTGCCAAATCCTTTGCCATATCGTTGCCTTAAATCTTTGGAAAGCCTTGTCAGTAGTTCACTTCCGTACTCTGCTCTTTCTTGCCCATGCTGTTCAAATTCAACAATGTGTCTGCCAATTTCCCAGTTAGCTTTCACTAATTCAGTATTGATTGCTTTGATAGCATTTTCTCTTGCTTTTTGAAGGGTAGAACCAATGTTATCAAGTAACTGGTTGTATTTATTTTTAGATAGCTTCATAAATTTTATTTAACGCTTTTAAAACATACTTGTGATTAATTTTCTCCTGCTCCAGTCGGATTGTGTTTATGTTGTCGGCTCTTACAAATTGAAAAAGTTCTTGTTCATCTGACTTAAGATTCGGTAAACTGCTTTCGTGTATCGGTTCGCCTTTGTCCCAATCATCTTTAAAAGTGTTTAGCGTTTCAAAGTCCATCATGATTGATTTTGTGTTTGAGAAGTAACCTCTGATTTGGGAAAGGATTTTCAAACCATGTGTGTCAATGTCTCCCCAATAAAATATTTCTTTGTCCGCAAGCCACAAAGCATTTTTCAATTTGCTCACACTAAAACCACTTCCGAAAATTCCAATTGTGTTTTCCATCTGTGGAAGTGACAAGAAGTTCATCAAGTTTGAAAAATTGGTTTTGTTCTCAAAAATGAAAACTTTTTCACATGGAATTTGAAGTCCGCAAAACTCTTCTTCTGTAATTACAAGGTCTGTAAGTCCTGAAAGATGTTTGTCGGAAATATTTTTGTCTAAAACTCTAACTCTGATTTGGCTCTGATTCAATTTAAGCCCAAAGCGTTTTTCAAAATATTTTGTTGTTGTAAATTCTTCGTTGATGCTTACACTTGGCAAAACAATATTCAGCAAGTCAAGCAAAATCCCTTTGTTATGCTCAATAAATTTTGTGTGAACATTGACTGGTAGTTCTCTGATGTAAAGATTTGGTTTTGGATTTTGTTTGAAGTAAAGACAAACATCTAAAAGTGATTTCCAATTTGAACTGTTGTCAATTACTTTCCTTGGGTATTTTTTTATCAAGTCCGTCAAGTCAGGAAAAACCGAAAGGATTTCGTAAGCGTTTGCTTTAAAAGATTCAGCTTCTCGTTCCTTATGCAGAAACTTTAAGAAGTCGCTTTCAGATTGAAAACTTATTTCTTCTGGCAAACTCTGAACGCCATGTTTCCGTGTGTTCACCTGTTTGTATGTAATCGTGTAACCAAAGTTCTTCCTGTCCTTTGAATGTTCAATAACTTCCGCTAACTCACTTCTCATTTCATTAAAGTCATTAGAAACAGATTTGTCTGAACGAATGGTTTTAGGAAAAAAAGGTTCTCCCGAAATAATTGATTTCAGATATTCAGAATAAAGGTTCTCTGACTTCTTTTTTATTTCAGCTACAGTAATCATTGGTTGCCAAATTTATTTTCTGCAATAATCTTTTTCGCTTGTTCAATAGTTGTATCAAAAATTCTAGAATTTCGGTTGTTTACTCGGTGAACAATGTGAACTCCTGAAATGTACGGCTCTGCTATTTGAATTTTATCGTCAGGCGTAACCAACAACATTTGTAGGTTTAGTTTCTTGGTTAAGTCCATTAAATAATCTGCTTTTTCTTCATCCTGTTTTGCAAATGCCTCGTCAACGCAAATGAAACGGAAGGAATTTGTATTCATTCCATCTTTCAAAATTCCATACTGGTATGCAATCGCAGCACCCATAATTGTGTATGTGATTTGTGCTTGCTCACCTGATGAAAGTTTTCCTGTGTTGTCGTAAATTTTCGGTGGTCGTTTTAAATCTTCTCTGTAAAATTCCTTGGCTAAAAATCGCAACCAGTTTCTTACATCAGTTACATACTTTCTCCAATCCTCTTTTGCAGTTAGGTTATCAATTAGGTCTTTGATTTTGTAGAAACTCGTTTCTAAAATTTGGTCGTCTTTTGTTTTTTCGTATTCTGAAATGTCAGGTTTCCAATCAATCAAACTTGTTCTGAATTTGTCTAACTCATCATTACTATTTCTAACTCCAAAAAGTTGAATAAAAGTTTTCGGGTTTTTCTTGAAGTCAATGTTCTTCAATGATTCGTTCAAAGCATCAATGCTATCTCGGATTTGTTCTTCTTGGCTGTCGAGTAAAGTTTTGAAATCAGCCATTTTGCTAATCATATCCTCATTCAAATATTTTTTGAATTTGGCTTTCAGTTCAATTAATTCATCTCTTTCAATCCTGTCGTGAATCTCAATATAATCGTCAACATACATTATTTCTTCTCCAAGTTTATGTGTGTCAGAAGTCCAATCTTTAAATTCAAGCATTACCGTATCATCAGGTCGCTTAAAATTTTTCATTGCAGATTGCAACGCTAATTCAATAGTTCTTTGTTTTTTTGTCTCTTCCTGACTGCCACTAATTATCGCTTCTAAAATATCCTTTCTTTTGATTTCAAGATTATCAAAACTCAATCCCTTTAATTCCTTCTTAAATTTTTCTTCAAACGCAACGAACATTTCAGTGAAGTCAATTTCGGTGAACTCATTCAAGAAAGAGGTGCATTCTGATTGTTGAGTTTGCAGAGATTCAACCAAAGTATTTTTAGTTGTTCCGTCTTTTATCAATTGCTCCTTATCATTCTCTTTCTTTTTAATGCTTGTTTGCAGTTCTTTTAATTGTTCTTTCAATACTTTAATTCTGTCATTGCTTTTCTCTAGTGCTTCTTTCTTCTTAGTCAGGTCTTGAACCTCTAATGAAATTGTTTGCCAATCAATTTCTGAATAAGTATCAAACTGACTGAACTTTGCGATTTCTTCTTTTTCTTCCTCCAATCTTGTTTGCCGCTTCTCAAGTTTGGCAATTTCATCTCTTTTGGTTTTGATTATTGTTTCAAATTGTTTGAGAGCTTCACGGGTGATTTTTACTTTCTCCTTATTGTCCCAACCCAAAACATAATTCTCCCTTTTAAATGTTTCTGCTCTGTCGTCCTTTTCATGATATGTTCCATTCTTCTTTAACCCAGTTATCGTTACTGCTTTATGATAAGTCGGTAACTCAGCTTTTGTTGTACAGATGTAATTGAAGTTCGTTCTGATTTGGTTTTCTATCCAATCAGAATATTCAGATTGTCTTTTGATTTCAATTTTTGAAAGAATGCTTTCCTTTTCCTTTGAAAACATTGAATTCACAAAAGTTTCTCCGTTGAATCTTTCATAAATTATTTTACCTCTCAAGTTGTTTTCATTCACATACTCATTTACTGCTTTGTAATATTCTTCGGGAACAATTAAGCGTAACGCAAAACTATGTAACACTTTTTCAATTGCTATTTCCCAATCCTTTTCTTTTGGCAAAACCTGAATCAACTCTCCGATGAAAGGGATTTCTTGTTCCGTTGCTCCTGTGTGAAGAAGAATCTCCTGTCTTATTCCCGAAACCCTTCCTGTGATATTATTTTTCTGCTTTGAAAGTTCATCAAGTTCATTCGCCTTTTTTTCATACAGTTTTTCAGTGCTCTCTTTTTCATTTTCAAGAACTCTCAATTTTTTTTGAATTCCATTTTCTTTGTCCTTTAGTTCAATATCAATTTCTGAATGTTTCTTTGTAGCTTTTGTTATCTGTTCAAAGAATAATTCTTCATTAGGGCTTTCTTCAAAATTTATTTTGACTGCTGCTTTGTTGTATTTAGAAAGCTTCTCACTTCGTTTTGTTTTCTCTGTATTCTTCCTATTTATTTCTTTTTCAAGTTCTTGAATTTGCTTTCCTGTTGCATCATTACGAATGTCAGAATCCAGACTCTTTTCAGTTTCCCTCTCGGCTTCAATTTCATTTTTTAATTCATATTCTCTATCGGTTATTTTTTTTAGTTCAAGTGATTGCTTTTCAATTTCACTGATAAGAAAATCAGCTTTGTGCTGAAAGAAGTAAACTGGATCCGTTTCTTTCAAGTTAGAAAGTTGTTTCAATTCTTCTTTCGTTTTCTCCAACTCCTCCGATTTTGCTTTTACTGGTTTCAAAAGTTCTAATTGCTTTTCCGCCTTTTGCATTTCTCTGTGAGCATCCAAAAGTTTATGAAAGTTGCTTCGTAAGTTTTGAAAGTCATCTTCAATTTTACTTTCCTCCAACATATTTTCTCTTACGAATTGGTCTAAACTCCCCAAAACTTTTAATCGCATTGTTTGGTCAAACAATGTCAGTGCCTTTGGTGAACGCATACCAAACACTTTAAGTAAAGCATCAGCATATTTTGAAGGTCCATCAAAAGGTAAAATGATTTCCTTTGTTCCTTGCTTTGGATATTTTTTGTGCAACCGTTTCAGCCAAATACCTGTTGGGTCAAATGGTTTTATATCGTCTTCAATATTTAACTTCTTGAAAGCTATTATGTATTTGCGTTTCATTTCACTTCCTGAAAACCATCTTACCTGAATGAGTGTTACATATTTTTCCTCGTTTTTAAAAGTCGCAAGTAAAATAGAAAACGCTTTAGACTTGTCGTCTCTTAACCTTTGAATTTGTCTGCCTGTTTCGGTTTCAATATCCCCGTATTCTCCCAGTACATAACTTTCTTCTGTTCTCTGATGTTCGTAAAATCTTAATCGTTTCTCTGGAACAATTAAAGTAAGTAAGCCCTGAATGAAAGTAGTTTTCCCTGAACCGTTTGCACCGGTAATTAGAGTAGTGTTTCCCTTTGGAGAAATTGGAAAAATTTCTTTATCAAAAGTTCCCCAGTTATAAGCCTCGTAATATTCAAGGCGATAACCAGCTTCGGATGATTTAGTTGTGAAAGCACTATACTGCATCTTGTTCAAGTTTCTTTTTAAAATCCTCTAAAACATCATTGGTAATTTTCGCTTTGATAATTCTTCTTACTTGATATCGTGTTTCATCCTTTGAATTGTATGTTCCTGGAAGGTCTTTTAAGAAACCGATTTTTACAATAGATTGAATATAATCATCAAACTTTGAAAGCATCTTTACTTTGTTTGCTTTCTCTTTAAAAAATAACTCTATGGTATCTTTCAACTGCTTTTGAGTTATGTAAAGATTTTGTTGGTCAACATTATTTATTTCAAAATCGTCTAACATCTCACGAAGGAAAACACAAATCAAAGATGTTTCATAGTTTAACGGAACTCTTCTAACAAGTCCGATTGTATTTTTCTCTTCGTCAATTTCAATTTGTTTTAAGTAAGCATATCCGTCTTTCTTTTCAACGATTAAATCAATAGCAATTTTTTCAAAGTATTGAGTAATCGGAATTTGATATTGCAACAAGTCATTCCAAACTTTTTCATTTTCGGAGTAGAGAGTTCCATTTAATAGTTTCACTATTAAAGTAGCATACGGTTCGTGTTTGGGTGTTGCCATTATTTACTGAATATTACTTGTGGTGCTTTCAAATATTTTTCGTTCTCAAAATCAAATTTCAAATACTCGGTTTCTTTTTCGTTAATGTAAAACTTGTCGGTTGTTTGAACTAATGAAATATATCCTAACACTTCTGCAAGTCCTTTACTTATTGGATATTCATTCAATACTTCACTCAAAGCAACTTGGCTTTTTTCATTGAGCAATGTTTCCACATTGTTCAATAGCTCTTTCTTGTTGATGTGCCTTGTGTCAATCAATTTACTCAAAGCATTAATGTCAAGTTCATTGCTTGCCGCTTTCGGTTGTTCGTCAAACTGTGAAATGATTTGCTCTTCGCCTAACTTTTTTTCCATTGGCAAATTAATTATTGCATCACCTTCAATTGTAATGTAGGATTCAAGAGAAGTTTTTTTGCCAATCAACTGCAATGCAAGATTGCGAATAGTGTTTATTGTTTCCTTGGCTTTTTTTCTTTCTTCTAAATTCTTCTCTGCAATTACTCTTGTTAATTTGTCCGCAAGCAAATTGTTTGAATCAAAAACTTTCCTGCCCGACAAGTGCAAAACAGTTTTTGCTTTTCGCAAAAACTTTTCGCTGTATTCAATTCCTCTATCATCAAGTATTTTGTAAACATCGTTTACAAGCATCTTTAATTCTTCTTGGCTTAAATCATCAAGTAAGAAAGTCCAAAAGGCATAAAAACTTTTTCCTTGTTCTGTTTGTCTCAACTCGTCTAACGAATCAAAAGTGTATTGCAGAATTTTTCCTTTTGAAAGTGATTTGTCTGATTGCTTTTCGTAAATGTTTCTTACAAT
>JANNDY010000015.1:0-22134 GCA_031378345.1 Emticicia sp.
AAGCCCTTGTTTCATCGCAGGAGAGACTTTCTTATATTTAGTTTCAAAGCGTTTTGCATCAGGATTAATAAGGATTTTAAATTTTTCGTTTTCTTTTGTAATATTATAAACAGCTTTTAAGAAAATTATATGAGCATCATGCGGTTCTATTTTCTTTGAATGACATTTCGTTTTACGAGTTAATCGTTTATTATCTTTACGAAAAGCACCATTTCTACTTTCAACAAAAGAGGTTGAAATAGTGTTAGAACGTTTAGAATTCTCTAATATTTTTAAAATTTCTAATTCATCACCCAAAACAATTCGGGTTGAAATATTAACAATAGTACCATTTTCACGCTCTTTGACAACTTGTGCATATTTTAGCTGAGGGTCGGCTATCAATTTTGGTAAGGGTTTTCGCCCTATACCTTTATAGGCGGTTTCCATGTAAAATCCATAAACTATGGTTAAAACCTCCTCATAAAACCATCCGTCACTTTCAAAAAAAGGGGCTTCTCCATCACTATTTTCCTTGATTTTTTCGACAAATACTTGTGCCTCTTGCTGGGTTCTTTGACCACTGTGAACAGTATGGACATAACTGCTTTCGGGGATAACACCAGCAAAAGTCCACCTGTCGCCTAAATCAGGGGAGTTTTCCTGCTTTTCTGATAAGGTACACTTCTCTTTTTTTTAAAATGAATGACCAAAATTCGTCAATTTGTACACGCTCTAAGTGCATATCTTGTTCTAAGTAATCACTTATTAGCGAGACATGGCCTGCAACTTTGACTATCCATTCTCTTTGTGTAATTAAGCTTACGCCATGAGTTCGCTGAATAGCACGCTGTCCTTTCCCTTCTGATAGGTCTTTAAGTACACTTATGATTAGTGAAATGTCATGCCGAAGGTCATAAAAAAAAGTCCCTTTTGTTAGAACCCAACGATTTTTACAACCATTGCAGTAAACTTGATTATTGGGACGACTTAATACGCAAATGTTGCCAATACCAATTTGGTTATGATATTTACAATTTTCGTTATCACAATATTGTAACGCTCTATATTTGTCAAAATCTATTTTCATAGGACAAATATACTATACATAAATTAATAATCCAGTACCCGTAGGTGCAACCTACGGAATATAAATTTGACATGAGTTCCTAACCCCAACGGGGTTGAACTCAAAGACTTCAATCCAAATATTTTTCATCAAACTCAATTCCATGTTCTTTCAATAATTCTATCAATTCTTCTTTGAAAGTCTTATTTTTATGATGTTCCTCTTGATTTTTTACATATTCAATCAAATTATCTTTTGCCTCAATTGAATAGGTAAAAGCCGAATACCCATCTTGCCAACCTGCGAAATCTGGAAAAATCTTTTTCTCTTTGATAAAGCTCGTACTACCTAATTTTATGTCCTTCACCAAATTTGCCAATGCTACCGACGGATGAAGACTTGTTATGATATGAATATGGTCTTCAACGCCATTAATTCTATACAAATGACACTTATTATTTTTCAAAATACCCCAAATAGATTTGAATAATTCAGGTCGGTCATCTTTTGAAAGTGTCTTTTTTCGGTATTTTGTACTGAAAACTATTTGATAGAGTGTTTGTGTAAATGTTCCCATTTCTCTGATGTTTGACCCTTTCAGGGTCAGTTTTCATTTATTTGCATTTTTCCACGATTTTCAATCGTGGCTATTCGAATTTATCCACTTCGTGGTTGTTTGACTCGCCAATAATTCTCGCAAAAAGCCCAAAGGGCTTTAACTTAAATAGCCGTAGGTGAAACCTACGGAATAAAAAGATTTTGAACAAACTCCTAACCCCGAATGGGGTTAAACTTAAAAAATCATTCTCGTTAAAAACTTTAAATATTCAACATCGCAGATGCGGACTAACGAAGACTTAAAATATTTTTTGCATCAATTAATTGTAACTTCAAAAAACGGACTTCAGATTCATCATTGATTTTGAAAAAATTCTTTTCAAATACGTCAATTAATTTTTGACTTTGAAATCTTGTTGTAAGTTCAGGAGAGTAAGCGAAAACTATTTTCAACAGCTTTTCATTATTTGATGCTTCAATAATATCAATTATTTGAGTTGTATTTTTTTGAAGTATTTGTTCTACATATTTGTCCCACTCAATTTGTTCATCGCTATCCATTGCATTTATAGCCTCATTTACACAATCGATATATTTTTCAAAGTATAGGTATTCTACTTTATTCTCAAACTTTTTTACAACGCCTTTAATTAAATCAATAAACTCTTTGTCTTGATATTTTCCAGAAAATCGTCCAAAATGATTTGATATTATCCACATATCCTCCTTATCATCTATTTCTTTTAAATATTCAAACGCATCATTACGAGAACTTAAAAATACAGTTTCAATAATATTTATTAAAATTGTTCCTGCAAAATCATTAATGTGTGTATTTTTATACCGATAAATCAACCAATCCAATTCCCGTTTCATAATTATTTTTTCATATAACAAAACCTCACCCCCGCACAATCGCTTCTTCCATGTTAAAAATCATTTGGATGGTTTGCATGAGAGCGGCGGTTGCATTTTTATTTTTTGTTTCTTTTTGCTTAAATTCTCCAATTTTGAGCATCATATCAGCTTTTTTGGTGTTTTTCTTGAAAAATTCGCTTTCAGATTCAAAATATTGTGTCAAAATCTCTAATTCTTTGGCTTTAGGCTTTCGGCAAATAATTTTTCGGAAAGCCTTTTCGAGTTTAGTTTCTAAAGGAATATTCTCAGTCATAAGATTCTCTGCCAAAACCCTTGAGCCTTCCATTGTCTGAGGGTCGTTCATCATTACCAATGCCTGTAAAGGTGTGTTGGTTCTGCTCCGTTGCACCTCACATTGGTCACGGTTACTGGCATCAAAAATCAGCATTGAAGGTGGCGGAACAGTTCGCTTGATGAAAACATACATTCCTCGGCGATATAATTCTGATTCATGGTCTTGCACATATTTTGATAATGTTCCTCGTCCCGAAGTTGCTACTTCCCAAAGCCCTTTTGGTTGATAAGGTTTCACACTTGGACCGCCAATTTCTTCATTCAGCACCCCGCTACTTGCCAAAATATGATCACGTACATTTTCGGCAGGAAAACGCATCCGAGTTGAACGAGCCAAAAAGACATTATCAGGGTCAGTTTTTAAATGTTTTTCCGTAATATTTGAAGACTGTCGATAAGTTGCCGACATCACGATTTGCTTTACTAATCGCTTCACATTCCAGCCATTTTCTTTGAAATCTACCGCCAGCCAATCGAGCAATTGGGGATGAGAGGGCAACTCGCCTTGCATGCCAAAATCACCCAAAGTTTTGATGATTCCTCGCCCAAAAAACTGTCCCCAAATGCGATTGACATAAACTCTTGAAGTCAGTGGGTTTTTATCACTCAACATCCATTTTGTTAGCCCCAAGCGATTTTTGTCATATTTTGTTGTGTCAAACGGCAAAATAGCTTTCGGAATTCCGACACCCACAACTTCTCCGTGTGAGTCATAATTTCCACGATTCAGAATATATGTCGGACGCACTTTCGAGGTATCTTTCATAACCATCACCATAACTTTCGCCGTATCTTTTTTATTGATAAATTTCAACAAAGAATTTACGTCTTCGGTCGTAATTTTCATGTTTGGTGGGTCGGCAAATGAGGCATCAATTGTGCCGAAAAGTCCTTTTTCTGGCACTTGATTAAAGAAAGCAAAAGTTCGATAATAATCTTTCTGCGAAATAGGGTCGTATTTATGGTCGTGGCAATGGGCACACTCAAAAGTTAATGCCAAGAAAGACTTCCCAAAAGTATTGGTTCGGTCGGTTACATATTCGATGCGATATTCTTCGTCAATTACGCCACCTTCTTGCGTGATTTTATGATTCCTGTTAAAACCCGTTGCCAACAACATTTCTTTACTCGGATTCGGCAATAAATCACCTGCCAATTGCCAAGTCAAGAATTTACTATACGGATAATTGTCATTGAAGGCATGAATCACCCAATCTCGCCACGGCCACATGGTGCGAAGTCCATCATCTTGATAACCGTGCGAGTCGGCATAACGAGCTACATCAAGCCAAGAAACTGCCATTTTTTCGCCATAATGCTTGTTTTTCAATAATTCATCAACAATTTTTTCGTAAGCATTTGGCGAATCATCTTTCAAGAAACGTTCTTGCATTTCAATGCTTGGTGGCAAACCGATAAGGTCGAAACTTACTCGTTTTAGCAAATGTTCTTTGTCAGCTTCTTCGTTGGGTTTTAGTCCTTTTTCGTCCATTTTGGCATAAACGAAATTATCAATTTCATTTTTTACCCAATCTTCGTCGGCTTCTGGCAATTTTGATTTTTGTGGTGCAATAAATGCCCAGTGAGGTTTGTATTTTGCTCCTTGTTTTATCCATTTGCCAATGAGTTCGATTTCGTGCTGCGTCAATTTCAAGTTTGACTCAGGTGGAGGCATTTGAATAGTAGTGTCTTTTGAAATAATACGTTTATACACTTCCGAATCTTTCAAACTTCCTGCAACAATGGCATGAGCTTTTGGATTTTCTTTTAGGGCAGCATAAGCACCTTCGGGTGTATCCAAACGCAAATTTGCTTCTCGTTTATTGATGTCTGGTCCATGACATTTGAAGCATCTGTCCGACAAAATTGGTCTTATATGAAAGTTATAGTCTATTTCGTCAGGAATTGCTCCTGTTTCTGCAGATGAACTGGTACAATTCCACGAAATTGATGCTAAACTCGCAGCAGCGAGCATCAGAAAAATATATGATTTAGCATTTATAGCTATATTTTTCATTGGTTTCTAAATGTTTTGAAGGATAGATGGTGATGTTATAAATAAATTTTATTAATTAACATTACTTTAATAAAATTTATTAAAGTTAATTATATTTCCATGAAATATAACGATATTTAAACAAAAAAATAAAAAACCAAGAAATCTTACTATCTATAGGCACTTATCTAACCTATTTAACTATAAAAAAACAAATGATTGAAACCATGATTGATTCTGAAATAGAACAAAATGTTAAAGAATCTGTTATCGACATCAAAAAAAATAGGCAAAAAAAAGGTATTCTTAGCGAATTGTACTTCAATAACATGAATACCATTGCCGAACTGGCACACACACTACACATAAGTATTCCTTCGATTACTGCTTTGATTGAAGAACTTGTTGATGAAAATTGGATTGTAGAAACTGGTTTTGCTATCTCGAAACAAGGACGAAGACCTGCTATTTATGAGATTAATCCTGCCGAGAAATTTGTTCTGGTGCTTGATATCAACACGCACGACACTAAAATTTCGATGCTAAATCTGAAAAATGAAATTATTTTCAGCCAAATATTCGACCTTCAATTGAAAAACAATCCTTCTTTTTTGGACACTTTGTTTAGCTTGGTTGATACTATCATGGAGCAGAAAATGTCGAAAGGAAAAGAAATTATTGCCTTAGGCGTTTCTATTCCTGGGCTTGTCAATAAAAACACGGGTATTAATTTTACTTATAATAGTCTCAATAGCAAAGATAAATCTTTGGGAAAATTCATAGAAGAACACTTCAATTTGCCTGTTAGTGTAGTAAATGATTCAAAAGCAACCGCCTTTGGTGAATATCGCTTTGGTTTGGCAAAAGGCAAATCTCACGTACTATCAATCAATGTTGATTGGGGTGTTGGATTGGGAATTGTAATTAATGGAGAGATATTCGACGGAGCATCAGGTTTTGCAGGTGAACTTGGGCATATTCAGGTAAATCCAGAAGGTGCGTTGTGTTATTGCGGAAAAGTTGGATGTTTGGATACCATCACTTCGGCATCTTCATTATTGAAAAACATCAAAGAAGGTTTGCGAAATGGGCAAATCTCAAAATTAGGTGAATACAAAGACCATTTGGAAGACATCAATCTCGAAATGGTGATTGACGCAGCTCAACAAGGCGATGCTTTTTCGATTGACATTATTCATAATATTGGGCTCGAATTGGGCAAAGGTTTGTCTATTGCGGTGCATTTATTTAATCCTCAGATAATTATTATTGATGGTGTTCTTTCAAAAGCCCAAAAATTAATTGTCAATCCAATCGAACACGCCATTAATAAATACTGTTTAGCCGATTTCAAGGAAGATTTAAGTATTGAGATTTCTCAACTCGGCGACAATGCCAAAATTTACGGCGTTCATGCCTATGTCGTGGAAAATCTTTTAAAATCAACTTAATTAGTTATTGGTTACTGGGAAATTGGTTACTGGGAAAACAGTAAATATTTTCAAGTATAAACATTTGACTATAAGCAAATTAACAAATAACCAGTTTCCCAATAAGCAATTTCCCAGTAACCAATAACCAGTTTTCCAGTAACCGCACGGGCGGCCCCGCAGTTTCCCAATAACAAATCAACAAACTATGCAATCAAGAAGGAATTTTTTACATTGGTCGGCCTTAAGCCTTCCTTTTTTATCAGTTAGCAAAGTATTTGCAAAAAGCAATTTAGTTCAAAAACCCATCGTTGTTTCGACTTGGGATAGCGGGCTGCCCGTAAATGCCGTTGCATGGAAGGTTTTGAAAGAACCAAAAGGTAGAGCTTTAGATGCCGTCGAAGCTGGTGCAAGGTCAATTGAAGATACCATTAATTGTTGTGTCGGTTTGGGAGGAAATCCTGACCGTGATGGAAAAGTAACTTTGGATGCTTGCATCATGGACGAGTTTGCTAACTGTGGAGCAGTGGCATATTTGCAGCACATCAAACACCCAATTTCGGTCGCTCGAAAAGTGATGGAAAGTACGCCTCATGTGTTTTTGGTGGGCGATGGTGCTTTGCAATTTGCCTTAGCAAATGGCTTCAAAAGAGAACCAGATAAACTTTCGTCCGATGCTGAAAAATCTTATAAAAATTGGCTGCAAAAGTCTGAATATAAGCCAGTTATGAATATTGAGCAACAACAAACCAAAGGACAAAAAAAAGAAGGGCATGGGCCTTTTGCTCCTAATTTCTTGGAAGATGGCTCGTTCAATCATGACACAATGGGAACAATTGCATTGGATAATGCAGGAAACCTTTCGGGAGCTTGCACAACCAGCGGAATGGGTTTCAAAATGAAAGGAAGGTTGGGCGATTCTCCAATTATCGGTGCGGGGCTTTTTGTTGATAACGAAATTGGTGCAGCCGTTTCATCGGGACAAGGCGAGGAAGTGATTCGTATTGCAGGGACACATTTAGTGGTAGAAATGATGCGTTTGGGGAAAACTCCAGAAGAGGCTTGCAAGATTGCGATTGAGCGTTTGGTAAAAATAAATCCAGCAAAAGCCAAAGATTTTCAAGTAGGTTTTATTGCCATCAACAAGCAAGGCGAATATGGAGCTTTTTCAATAAATCCAGGTTTTAGTTATTCGGTTACGGCAAGCGAAAATGGCGGGAAGGTTTTTATGGCTGGAAGTTATTATAAGTAAGGTTATTTGTGTTTTACGGTACTTACTTATTGATAAATATCTGCGTAAAATACAAATACCCATCATTTCTACGGACAATACCAACACCTGTAAGCGTATATTTGCCTTCAATATTTTTTCGATGTCCAGGACTTTGAAGCCATCTATTGACTACTTCTTGTGCCGAAAATTTACCATAAGCCACGTTTTCGGCAATGGCATTTGATTGTTTTATTTGGCTCATCAGTCTATCAGCCCGACCGTCAAAACCATTGTGGCCGAAAGCTATTTTTTCATCGGCTATATTTTTGCTATGACGCAATGCTTCTGCCGTAATGAGGGGCAGCATTTGAAGCGGAGCTAATCTTTTACTTTTTCGATACTGATTTACATAATCTAAAACCGACTGTTGTAAAAGTATTTCGCTGATTGTTTGTTCAGGTGCTTGAGAACATGATTGAATGGTAATCAATAAAGTGAAAAGATGGGTAAAAATTAAACGGTTTGTCACAGCGTTTTTTTTCATCATAAAAATAGTCAGTACATTGAAACAAACGTAAATTCCATTTCTTATATTCTTGTTTTTTCAATAATTTCTTTCAAAAGATATATTTTATTAAAATTATAGTTTATTTTTATGGGAAGAAAAATTCAACCTTAAATCAATAAACTTAAAAGATGTACAAATCCTTAATCCTGTTTTGTTTTTTGCTTGTAAATTCCTTTGAAAGCAAAATTTTTGCTCAAACAAAACAAAAACCTCTCGTAGTTTTTGTTTGTGGCGACCATGAATATAGTGGCGAATTTACACTCCCACTTATTGCTGCCGAACTCGAAAAAAACTATGGTTTTCGTACCAAAGTTTTGAAGTCTTCTCCCAATCAAAATGCCGAAAAAGATATTCCTGGTTTAGAGATTTTGCAGGAAGCCGACTTGGTGGTTTTCTACTTACGTTGGCGACTTTTGCCTCCCGACCAGCTCGAACATATTGATAAATACTTGAAATCAGGAAAACCTGTTATGGGTTTTCGTACCTCCACACATTCGTTCAATTTTCCGAAAGGACATGAGTCCGAAAAATGGAATGCCTTTGGCGAATTTGCCCTTAATGCACCCCCAGGTTGGGGAGGAAAAGCTGCTCATACACATTATGGACACGAAAGCAGTACCGATGTTTCGGTCATTCTTGCTGCAAAAAAACATCCGATTTTGACTGGCGTTGCTCCAAATTTTCATGCAAGGTCATGGTTGTATCGAGTTTTACCAGATTATCCGACTAAAGGCTCGGAGTGGCTTTTGATGGGAAAATCTGTTAATCCAGATAAAGCAGCTATCGAAAACCCTGTGGCTTGGGCTGGTACAAATTCTTTTGGGGCAAAGGTTTTTACAACAACTTTAGGACACCCAGAAGATTTTAGTGTCGAAGCATTTCAACACTTAATTATCAATGCCATTCATTGGGAATTGGGCAAAAAAGTACCGAAACGCTGGAAAGGTAAAATTGATATAAATGTTCCTTACAGAGGAATGGTAAAATGAAATGACGATTTTTGAATTACGAATTAAAATAATCGAAGCTACAAAAACCTTAAAACTCATGAAAATAAACATCAAAATATTACTTGCCTCATTTTTGCTGATGATTTTTACCATCAGTTCATTTCAAACTATTCCTCTCAATAGCTTAAAAATCGAAAAGGGAAGTCATATTTCTCTTATTGGCGGGAATCTTGGCTCACGGATGATGAACTACGACCATTTCGAGACAGAAATGCACGTGAGATACCCAGATAATTCTTTATTTATTCGCAACATGTGCGATGGCGGTGATACCCCAGGATTTAGACCACATGCAAGTCGAAATTTGCCGTGGGCTTTTCCTGGAGCAGAAAAATTTCAGACGGAATATGCTAAAAATTCAAATAGTGAAGGTCATTTTGATTATCCTGACCAATGGCTTACTCGCTTGAAAACCGATGTAATTATTGCATTTTTTGGTTATAGCGAATCGTTCCAAGGCAAAGCAGGTTTGGCAAATTTCAAAGCCGAATTGGATGCTTTTATCAAATATACCTTAAGTCAAAAATACAATGGAGTATCTGCTCCTCAATTGGCAATTGTTTCACCTATTGCTTTTGAAGATTTGACCAGCAAATATGATTTGCCAAATGGTGTAAAAGAAAACGAAAATTTGTTGCTTTATACCAATGCTATGCGAGAAGTGGCTGCTCAGAACAAAATACTTTTTGTCGATGCATTTACGCCCTCAAAAACGTGGTACGCAAGTACTGCCGAACCTTTGACCATTGATGGCTCGCAACTCAATGATGAAGGTTATAAAAAACTCGGTCTTTTACTTTCTGATAAAATTTTTGGTAAAACCCCTGCCAAAGCTGAGGCAAACCGAGCATTGATTTATGCCGCCGTGATGGAAAAAAATTGGATGTGGCACAACGACATCAAGGTTCCAAATGGTGTTCATGTGTACGGTCGTCGCTATAATCCTTTTGGTCCAGATAATTATCCTGCTGAAATTGAGAAAATTCGACAAATGACCGACATTCGTGATAAGGCTATTTGGTTGACTGCTGCAAAAGGTGAAAAAATGGATGTGGCTGCGGCTGATAAAAATACTCGAACGCTTCCGCCAGTAACAACCAATTTTAATCCAGAGAAAAATGGTAGTCTCGAATACCTCTACGGACAAGATGCTTTAAACAAACTAAAAGTCCCAGCGGGCTACAAAATCGAGCTTTTTGCTTCTGAAAAAGAGTTTGACGATTTGGCAAATCCAGTGCAAATGTCGTTTGATAACAAAGGGCGTTTGTGGGTAGCCACGATGCCGAGTTATCCGCACTACAAACCGGGTGATGCCAAACCAAATGATAAAATTTTGATTTTGGAAGATACCAATAATGATGGCAAAGCCGACAAACAAACTATTTTTGTTGAAGGTTTACATTTGCCGTTGGGCTTTGAAATTGCACCCGAAGGCGTGTATGTTTCGCAAGGAACAAATCTTAAACTTTTCACCGATACCAATGGCGATGACAAAGCCGATAAAGTAGAAATCCTACTTAGTGGCTTCGATGACCACGATACGCACCACAATAACAGTGCCTTCTGTGCCGACCCATCGGGGGCAATTTATGGTGGTGAAGGCGTTTTCTTGCACACAAACGTCGAAACTCCTTACGGAACTGTGCGTGCTACCAATGGCGGTTTTTATAGATATTCTCCGCAATTGCACAAACTTGAGCGTACCGCTCAATTATCAATACCGAACCCTTGGGGAATTGCCTTTGATGATTGGGGACAACCATTTTTTGCCGAAACATCAAGCCCCGATGTGCGTTGGATGATGCCAGGAACGGTGCTTCCACGTTACGGTGAAGCAACGCACAAAGGCGTGCAATTGATAGAAAAAGACCACATGGTTCGTCCAACTTCGGGACTTGAATTTTTATGGAGTCGTCACTTCCCTGATGAAGTTCAAGGCGATATGCTCATCAATAATACAATCGGTTTTTTAGGTACAAAACAACATTCAGTTTCGGACGATGGCACTGGTTATAAAACCAAACATCGCCAAGATTTGATAGTGAGCGAAGACCGAAATTTCCGTCCAGTTGATATGGAAATTGCTCCCGATGGTTCATTGTATGTCATTGACTGGCATAATATTCTAATCGGACACATGCAGCACAATGCCCGTGACCCATTGCGTGACCACGTGCATGGACGTGTGTACCGTGTTACGTATCCATCACGACCACTACTAACTCCAGCAAAGATTGATGGGGCAAGTATAGAAACTCTATTAGATAACTTGAAACTGCCCGAATACCGTACTCGTTACCGCACTCGTCGTGAATTGAGAGGTAGAAGTGCCGCTGAGGTTTTACCAAAAATCACCAAATGGGTTGCTGGTTTAGACAAAAATGATGCAAGATACGAGCATAATGTATTAGAAGCTCTTTGGGTAAGTTGGGGCTTAAATAAAGTTGACCAAAAATTGCTACGCCAAATGCTCAATGCAAAAGACTATCATGCAAGAGCTGCGGCAGTTGAGGTTTTACGTTTTGTGGGGCATCAAGTGCCAGACCAAGCGGCTTTATTGATGCAAGCTGTGCGAGATGAAAACAGTCGAGTAAGATTAGATGCCATTGTAGCGACTTCGTGGATTGGTAAAGAAAAAGGATTGCCAATATTGGCAGAAGCTAAAAAGAAACCTTTAGATGAGTGGATGATTCGTGCTTATGAAACAGTAGTGGCACATCTAAAAGGTGAATCTGTCATGAAGAAAAAAGAAGCAGAAGTGGTATCTGTATTAAAAGGAGAAGAGTTAGCTCTTTTCAAATTAGGCAAAACTATTTATGCAAAAGAAGGCTATTGTACTACATGTCATCAATCAGATGGGGGTGGACTTTCGGCTTCGGGTTTTCCACCTTTATCAGGCACAAAATGGGTAAATGGCAATGAAGACCGAGCAATAAAAATTGTATTGAAAGGATTACTGGGACAAATTGATGTAAATGGAAAAACGTATCCCGGACAAGTACCTATGACACCTTTTGAAGGTTTGCTTAATGATAAAGAAGTAGCCGCAGTATTGACATATGTAAGAAATTCGTTTGGTAATAAAGCCTCGGCAATTTCGCCCGAAAAAGTGAAGGTTGTAAGGGCTTCGGTTGTTAAGCAGAAAGATATTTATAATGTTTCAAAACTACTTTTGGAGCATCCGTTGGAGTAATGATTTGGTGTTTGAAAGATTCGTAGGTTTTATATAAATCTGCGAATCTTTCTTTCTTAGCTATCCTCAAATCATCTCCAAAAACCTCCTCAAACTCGGATTTGGATTTTGAGGATTCCAAAGGGCGGTAATTTCGGCTTTTTGGAGAATATTTTTCAATTCTATAAATTTGATTGCAGCATTCGTAACAGTGCTGAACGAAATGGGAATCAACGAAATACCTAAACCACTTTCAACGAGTTTGAGCGTAGTGTGACCATGAACAGTTTCATGGGCAATTTGAGGCAAAAAACCTGCATCTTCACAAATACTCCACTGTAATTGATGATAAATCTCGCCGTCGCTTTTGGTTGGTAAAATAAATTTCTCGTTAGCTACCTGTGACATAGACTCAAAATTAGTTTCATTCAAAAAATGATCCTTGGGTAAAACCAAAGCAAAGTTTTCTTGAAAAACCAATCTTTGATTAAACCGTTTGTTCAAAGGTGGATTTCGCAAAAAAGCTACATCTAATTCTCCTTTTTGGATAGCTAAAAGCTGTGAAGCCGAAGTCATTTCCGATAAATAAGTATGTATTTCAGGAAAATTCTCGTTCAATTTTGCCAATAAATCAGGTAAAAAAGTATGGATACACGAACCCACATAGCCAATCTTTACTTCTCCTTTTTTGCCTGTTTCTACCTGTTTTACTTCATTTTTAGCTTTTTCTAAGCCTTCAAACACTTTTGAAACTTCATTTCTAAAAAACTCACCAGCCACCGAAAGCTTTACGTTTCGTTTGTTTCTATCAAAAAGAATAATGCCTAACTCTGCCTCCAAATCTTGAATTTGTTTGGTGAGGGCAGGTTGCACAATAAAGAGTTTTTCGGCGGCACGTTTGAAGTGCAACTCATTGGCAAGCATCAAAAAATAGCGTAATTGTCGGAGTTCCATTAAAATATTTAAAAGTGAATCTGAAACTCACAAATGTCAACGAAAATTTCGAAATAGATGTAAAGTTAAACAAATATTGTTTTCTCCCAAAAAAGCAATATGTTTGGGTTTTATTCACCTAAACTTTTTTTTATTTTATGGATTCACTTGATAATTTCGACGCATTGGTTGTTACAAAAGAAGCTAAATCGTATTTGAATGAAACTGCCAAATGGGGCAAGTTTTTGGCAATTGTTGGCTTTGTAATGACAGGTTTATTAGTTATTTTAGGCATTTTTATGGGTACAATCTTAGGAACGCTTACTTCGGCAATGCCCCAAGGTTCACCTTCACCATTTGGTGGCATTCCGGGAACTTTAATTTCGGTTATCTACATTGTAATTGCTCTGATTTACATTTTTCCATGTTATTATTTGTATAATTTTTCTACAAAAACAAAATTAGCTTTGCAAAATGACGATGCTGAAATTTTGACAGAAGCCTTATTAAACCATAAGTCAATGTTCAAATTTATGGGAATCATGATGGCAATTGTGCTTGGAATTTATGCTCTTATTTTTGTTTTTGCAATCATCGGTGGAGCTTTTATGGCAGCAAGATAAATGATATATTTTCAACAAAAAAAGTCCTCTATTTGAATTTCAAATAGAGGACTTTTTTGTTATAATTTCATTCATCCAAATTTCAATTACACCCCGCCACAGGCTGTATTTTTGCCTCAAAAACAGCCCCATTTTCTACCTTAAAACCGCCCCCGCTTTGTGGATTTAGCGTGATACTGTTATTGGCTAAATACTTTACGTTTGCCAATGTGAGAATACTATTTGTGGCTGTAATTGTATTGGATGATGCCTGTACACTTATTCCCGAAATATTAGTAGTCAAATTTAGATTTGAACCAATAATTGCTACCGAAACAGGTATTCTACCTGACTCGCAGAGGACTACATTACGTATATAATTGATTGTTATTTGCCCATTTCCAGTTTGAATATTAGTAGTTACAACACCTGCACTAACTCCACCAGTATATGAAGTACCACCAGCACCTCCACCACCTGCACCTTTGTCGTTTCCTGAGCAACCAACAGTTCCAGCCGAACCACCGCCGCCACCACCGCCGCCTAAGAAACCGCCGCCGCCACCACCGCCACCAGGGATACTTCCAGCCCCGTTGCAACAGCAAGTTTGTCCAGCACCACCATTACCACCAGCTGGACCAAATCCATTGAGACCTGTTAAACCAAGAAATCCTCCACAACCAACACCCGCAGCTCCGGCATTAAAACCAATAGCACCAGCACCACCACCAGCAGCACCGCCAATAGTTGGAGCATTAGTGCCATTAAATCCATTGCCATCACCATTTCCTCCAGCACCACCAGCTACAGTATTTGCTATGCAACCAGCACGACCGCCGCCGCCGCCGCCACCAGCAACTATAATCCTATCTGCATTTGCAGCTCCCGGGAAACGAATATCACTTGCTCCACCACCGCCACCGCTATTTTGATTACCACCAGTTCCTCCACCATTAAATCCGGATGTTGGAGTTCCACCTTGTCCACCTACAAAAATAGTGAGGACTTGACCGGGAGTTACAGCCAATGTACCTGTTGCTCTTGAGCCTTTTCCACCAACACCACCAGTAGCAACGTTTCCACCAGTAGCACCCGTACCACCACCAGCACCTAATGCTTCGAAGGTGAGAGAAGTTACTCCCGCAGGTACAGTAAATGTTTGCACTCCTCCCGTAAAACTGAATACCTCACTAACATTCTCCAATCCTAATGTTCGGCATTCAACAAAATAGGTGGCTGGACTTGAAAGTGTGGGAGTAACTAAAGGGTTTGCTGTACTCAATATACTTCCACCCGATTGGGCATTATACCAAACTAAACTTCCAGCTGGGCAAGTTGCTGATAATGAGGCAGTTGTACCACTACAAATGTTTGCGTTTGCTGTGCCAATTGGAGTAGAGCAACTCAATTTTATACTCACGTCATCAATGGCAACTCCGCCAAAATTTATAGAATTATCTGAGTCAAACATGACTACAAACTCAATGTTTTTACCTTTATATTCAGAAACATCGGCATAGTATGTTCCCCAACCAGATGACATAGGTGTATTTATCGCTAGATTTGGATTACCAGCAATGGTAGTTTGAGTTGTACCAAGCCAAACAAAAACTTCTTTTGGGTTTGCTCCACCAACTTCCTGCACAATTACTTTTAAATGGTCAAAACTGGCACTTTCCATTTGGTATTTCATTGCCCAACTCAAAATCATATTTCCCGATACTGAACTAAGGGAAATAGTTGGAGATTTTAGTGTCTGAATAGTATTGCTAGCATAAGTACCAGTTAAGTTCGTTTTCCAACAATTTAAGCCACCATTGGCAGTCAAAAATGCCGCCACTGGATTTGCGGAAGTCGTAGCCACAGTTGCAGGTGTACCTCTTGCCCACTGGTCGCCAGTACCTGTATGCGTGAAGCCATTGTCATCAGCTTCAAAGGTTGCATTATAGATGGTAGTATAGCTTGCAATTTGTGTAGCGAGTGGCTCTTCCAAAATATCTATTGCCCACGAGGTGAGTGTACCGCCCGAAGCATTTGCAACATCATCATATAATTCCAAAGTCCAAACCCCATTGGTTCTCATTCCTTTCAATTGGTCAAATTTTGAGCCTAATTCGGGCATCCATGCCACGCCGCTCAGCACCGTAAACGAGGGCGGAATGGCATTGAAATCACCAAAAGTAACATTCATAGATTCTTGTCCGCCCGTTGCCCCAACTCCAATATCAGTAAATAATGCTATTTTATTTCCTTCTGGCGTGGTCAAGATGGCATCAATATCTGCCATCAAAGCATGGTTTAGCACTACTTTTACCCTTAAATCCTTAATTACCTTAGTATCTGGAATCGAAATGGTCGAAGTAGCCAAAGGGTCAGTTGGATTTGGTCCGATTGTTTTTGGTACATCGGTCGAAGTATAAGTTGTGTATCCAGTTGGAGCATTGAGTTTTGAAACAGATAAATGGTAGGTTGCTGTTGGTCCTCCAGTAGCTTCAGTTGCCGAATCTACATAGACATAATAAGTACCTGTGGTTTTTACTGTAAAAAAAAGAGCTTCCGATGGTATGGTTGTAGGGGTTTCAACCGCTCCCCCATCATCAACAGTAATTAATTGATTTTCTGCATCGCCAAAGAAAGCTAAACCCAATCTTCCGTTCCAAGTTGTTCCATCACGCTCTGGGTCTAAGTCAAGGCTCATAAAAAGTGTTTCGCCTGCAGTCAAATCAACTGGAAACCAATCTTTTTCTGCGGCACCAGAGGGGTTTCTGGCTCCACTTATCCAACCATTAGCAGGCAAAGGAGTAGCACTTCCCGGAAAATCATTGGGTTCAACTTCGGCGGTTGGACTGCCTCTTTGTACTTTTAGGTACAAATCATAAGAACGCAACTGATTCGTAGCTGAAAAGTGTGTAACTTTCAAAAAATATAAGCCCGTTGTAGGAATAGTCGCTCCTGCAATAGATGATGAAAGTCCTCCCACTGAACCATTTTCATCATCAAATTCGATAATAGTAGTTCCGTCCGAGCCAATTAACCATAATCGGCTATCAGAAGAAATATTTGAAGAAAATGCTGTCATGGTGGCGGCATACACTTTATCACCTGCCAATGCCTGAAATGAATAAAAATCAATGTCGGCATTTGGGACAATATTTCCTCGTATTTTTACATCAATCGAATTGAGTGGCGTGGCAGTCGCTGCCGTGCCGTTTGGTTCAATTTCATTTGGCAAAAAAGTCATTGAGCTTGAAAATGCCGTAATCGCCTTTGGTGAAATGCTGGGCTTTGGTTTTAATGCCAATGGTAGATGGTGCTTACCTCCGTATTATCAACAGGCATTGGCTCTTTGCTATCAATGATTTTGGGTGTTTCTTTTTGTCCAAAAATATTGATTGAGATAAAAAGAAAAATAAACAAAGTAGAGATTCTTTTCATGGGAGATGGGTTTTAAGTTATTGTAAAAATAAATGTTATTAACCATAAAAAATGAAAAACACCAATTATTTTATTGAGCGGTAATGGCGTTTTGTCAGTAAAAACAACAAAAACCCTTCATTTCTTACCGAAATGAAGGGTTTTTATATTTCCGTTGCCCGAGCGAACCTCGACTTCGCTCAGCCACCGAAGCTCAGATAAATATCAATTACATCCCCCAACCATAGCTAAAAAAACTGCCCCGCTATCAGCTTTGAAACCTGCATTTAGTTCGATGGATTTGGCATTGTAAATCACTTTTGCCGTGCCTGTTATTTTGTTTGTGGCTGTTATTTTTCCTACGGCACTTGAAGCAGTATTCAGGAAAGTTCCTGACGAATAATCATAAACTGTACTAAAAAGTATGACATTATTTGAGCAAGTACGATATTCATAAGCACCCATATCAAAAGGAATTGTTCGTACAAAGTCTGTAATGTCTTTGATAGGAGAAAAACTTGCTGGGTCGCCAAGATTAATTACTGGCGAGGTACTTTGTAACGCCAAGCCATCATCAGTTGTTGCAAAAACATTATCTGTGCCATCGGGGTCATTGGCATTTACAAACAATGGGTCTTGATTTATATTATTTGCACCAGCATAGCCACCTTCTACATCTGTATAGCTGACGGTAGCTGCACTTCCATCTATACTACTGACGGTTGTAGTTGCTCTTCTATTTCCCCAAAAAACGCCATTCTTAACGGTTGGGTTAGAATCACCATATTCATTATTTCCTAAATTGTAAACTCCTCCCGAAGCATTATTTGCTGAATTGTTGGAAAAACTACAATTAGTAAGGGTTGGAGATGAACCATCCCAATTGTACATAGCCCCAGCAGACGTTGCAATATTATTTGAAAATGTGCAATTTGTATAAATTGGAGAAGCATGAGTACCAAAAACCGCACCACCACGATTTGATGTATTTCCCGAAAAGTTACAGTTCGTAAAAGATGAAAGATTATGTTGAATGAGCATTCCTCCACCTTCAAAAGATGAGTTATTGGCAATAAAATTACAATTATTGAAGATTGAAGATGAATAATAACCGTTGTACATTCCTCCTCCTTGAATTCTGGCAACGTCAAAAGTTTCAATTGTGGTGCTTCCATTTCCATTGGCATTTCCTTTGGTAATCGTAAAACCATCGAGTATCGTAGTGTTGTCATCACTTAGCGAAATAATGACGTGATAAACATTATCAGTTGTTACATTAAGAGTACCAATATCACCGCTCAAAATACTTGGATTTGCCGTAATTACTGCTGTGGTTCTCTGGCTTAAAGAAGTTTCAGTTCCTGCAAAACTTCCATAAAGTTTCGCTTGGTTTTTGAGTAAAAAGGCATAATCACGTGAGGAAGAACAATTTGTGCAACTAATTGGATAAGCAGTAGGTTTGTAAGTGCCTGCGGCTACCCAAATTTCATTATTTGTACAAGTATAGGCTAAGGCATCCTGTAAATTGACATAAGCATTTGCCCAATTTGAGCCATTATTTCCTCCAGTTGCGTTAGCTTTTACATACAATATTGCCACGGCAGCTATGCCATTGGCACGTTCATAAGCACCCATGTCAATTGTTGTATTGCTGATTCTTGCAGCACCAGTTATATCTGTTACAGTTAAATTATCGGCATTATTACCTGAATTGATTGCAGGACTACAATTTTGTAAAGCCAAACCATCATCGGCTGTGCCAAAAATATTATCTGCACCGTCGGGGTCGGCTACATTGACGAATAGTGGGTTTGTGGCAAAAATATTACCAGTTCCGAGTGTAATGCTCACGGGGTAATTTGTAATATTATTAGCTAATTGCAAGGCTGAATAAGATATTAGAGCCGTTCCCTCATTCTGAATATCTGCACCCGCTAAGACTGAATTTCCACCTTTTAGATTTCCCGAAAAAATGCTATTTTTGATAACTGTATTTGAAGTTAAATTATAATTAAAAATCCCACCACCACTTCCACTTGAATTATTGCCAAAAAAGCTACAATTTGTAATAATTGGCGAGGAATCCAGATTCATAATTCCACCGCCACCATCAAAAAACTCCTGAACAATTACATTATTGGCAGAAAAACTACAATTTGTAATATTGATAGTTGAAAAGGAACAAAATGCATTACAAATTCCCCCACCTCCACGAGCTGTATTTGAAGAAAAACTGCAATTGGAAATAATTGGAGAAGCATCACTTATATTTATTAAACCACCTCCAAGCTGATTTGAATTATTCGCATAAAAACTACAGTTGCTTATTATTGGCGAAGAACTATCAATTGATAATCCGCCTCCATTTTGAGAGGTATTGCCTGTAAATATACAATTTGTAATTGTTGGTGAAGATGAAAGCAAGGTCATTCCACCTCCATAATATTGTGGGAATTGTATAAGTGCAATATTGAAGAAATAATCACCATTGGCATTTCCTTTTGTAATTGTAAATCCATCAAATATTGTTGTATTATTATTACTAATTGACAGAACAACATGATAAGAATTATCAATAATATCATTTGGAACTCCGATATCTCCACTCAAAATACTTGGATTTGCAGCAATTACTGCATTTGTTCTTTGACTTAATGAAGTTTCTGTTCCTACAAAACTCCCGTACATTTTTACACCATTGACAATATCAAATGTAAAATCTCTATTGCTAAGTGGAGGAGTAAAACCATCTATCGTTATATTTTGTGCATAAGCACTTGGTTTGTAAGTTCCTGCTGCTACCCAAATCTGTATACTTGGACAATTTGGACTTCGGGCGGCACTTAAAGCAGACTCTAAACTCGTGTAGGCATTTGCCCAACTTGTGCCATTATTATTACCTGCTGCATTGTCATTCACATATATAATGCACGAATTAAGCTCGTACGCCCCCATGTCAAATACACCTATTCGAGTAAAACCTGTGATGTCTTTTGTGGGTGTTGTGATTGTTGGGTCGCTAGCATTGATAGTGGGTGAGGCACTTTCTAAAGCCAAACCATCATCTGTCGTAGAGAAAGTATTATCTGCACCATCGGGGTCAGCGGCATTGACAAACAAAGGGTTTTGATTAATATTTGTTGCACCTGCGTAGCCCCCTTCAACGTCAGAATAACTTACCGTTGCTGTATTTCCTTCTATGCTGCTCACCGCTGCTCCAACTTTGTTTCCCCAAAAAATACAATTCTTTATCGTTGGATTAGATTGCCCCCAAACAAAAAAATCTAAGTTATAAATCGCTCCAGCACTACCTGTTGCAGTATTATTTGAAAAAGAGCAATTTATATAAATCGGTGAAGAGCCATCGTAATTATAAATTCCGCCAGCAGCACTTGCTACATTATTAGAAAAAGTACAATTTGTCATAGTAGGCGAAGCGTGCGTTCCCATTATTGCACCACCCTTGCTTGCGGTATTTCCCGAAAAATTGCAATTTATAAAAGCTGAAAGATTGTTCTGAATGAGCATTCCTCCACCTTCAAAAGATGAATTATTTGAAATAAAATTACAATTGTTGAAGATTGAAGAAGAAGAATATCCATTATACATTCCTCCACCCTGATACCTTGCCACATCAAAAGTTTCAATTGTCGTACTTCCACTTCCGTCAGCATTTCCTTTGGTTATTGTAAAGCCATCAAAAACGGTCGTGTTATCGTCATTTAAAGAAAGTATCACATGATAAACATTGTCAGTAGTAACACCAATTGTGCCAATATCTCCACTCAATATAGTTGGGTTAGCTGAAATTACGGTAGCAGTTCTTTGGCTTAATAAAGTTTCAGTTCCTACAAAACTTCCATAAATTTTCACTTGGTTTTTAAGCAAAAAACCATAATCACGAGTAGATGAGCAGCCAACACAACTTGTTGGATTTGCTGATGGTTTGTAAGTTCCTGCCATTACCCAAACTTCATCGTTGGCGGCGGCGGCATCTATCATTGCCTGCAAATTGGCAGAGGCATTTGCCCAAGAACTTCCATCACCCGTGCCTGTGGCAGTAGGTTTTACATAACGGGTGGTAGCATTTGCTATGAAAGAGGATAAACAAAATAGAATGAAGAAAAACGAATGTATTGATTTTACTTCGTTTTTTGGCATTTTACTGCTCTGAAAAGTATATAATGATTTCATTTCATTAAGATTTAATGAGTTTTTTCACTCTTAAAATCACAGAAATAAATCGTTTTTTCTAAAAAAAACTAACTAATTACAAGTGAGTATTAATCACTATTTTTTTTGCATACGAAGTTGATAATATTAAATGAGATTTCCTATTAAAATTTGATTTATTTTAAGTCTAAACTACTGACTATCAGTTGTTTAAGTTTAATGATTTAGAGAGATGTGTTTAGTTTTCATTCGAAGTCAATTAGAGCATCCTGCAATTTCTGCCTTAAATACACTTCCATTTCCTGCCGAGAAACCAGCATTAAGCATGATAGCATTTCCTGCTTGATACGTTACTTTGGCAGGAGAAATGATATTATTTGTAGCAGAAATTGTCCGAACTGCCTTTCTTGTAGTCACTCCTGCATCAATTGTTTGCGAAATATTTCCATACAAAGGATTGATTGTTATAAAACTCATCGTTGGATTGCCAATCGTTATTTGGGTTGAGGAAGCAACTCGAATCAAATATTTTGAGCTTTCTACAGTGTTCTGGGGAATAGTGCAAGAAACAGTTCCTGCAGCATTTGCAGAACCAATATTGATTGGATTTTGGAAAGTACCATTAGCATCCGATAACTGTACTTTAAACTCATTGAGTGCGTTGAAATTTCCAAAAGTAGTAAATGACACATCAATATTACTTCCTGCACAGAGGTTTTGAGTAGGCATTGTTGGCATCGAAATTGTTGATAAAGTACCTACAATTGTAAAAGTAATAATGATTGGTCCAAATTTTTCGCCCTGC